>NZ_DDOV01000081.1 GCF_002341865.1 Clostridium sp. UBA2485
AATACAATCTTTACAATTCATTATCCTCACTCCTAATTCTATGATAATTTAAAATCTTTATAAAAGTAACTTTTTATTGATATTGTTATCTGATTTTATAACACTAATCTTCTATTTCTTCGGCATAAGCACGTGATGTGTTTAAATGACATACGTTGCCTTCAACAACTATATCATACATATCCATTTCTTGAATATCGTCATCCTCATACCCCTCATCAAATACCTTATCTAAAGCTTCTTCTTTGCTTTCTGCTTCAACCTCTTTATAAATATATCCTGCCACTGGTACATAAACTCCGTATTTTTTCATGTAAATTCCTCCTTATTGATAACTTAATTGCTTATTTTTCTATATCTAATTTAGATTTTATTTTTATATGACTATAAAACTCCTCATTAAGTTTTAAATATTTAAAATTACCGCTCCATGAAGGCAATGTTAAAAATTCAACTTTGAACCTAATATCACAGTTAATGAATTCTTCCCACTTATTAAATTTAAAGTCACCTAATGGGATTGGTACAGAATACTGATTATCCGATAACTTTAAATATTCTGTTTCTACTTTCTGAATATAATCCATTCTACAATCCTCCAAGTTTACTTTCTTTGTAATGTGAATAACTAACTTTAGCCTACTGTTCCATCTGCATAAAAATAACTAAATTCTCCATCATTAAAACATACTTTAAATTTGTCATTGCTGATTTTTTGAACCTTTATAGGTATATCTTGTCTATTACCACAACCACAACCATTAAGGTAGTTAATAAACAACTTAACAACTAATTCTCTGTCCTCTTTAGATAAAGAATTTAATCCTTCCATTTTAACAATATCTGTACCATGAAGTTTTTTCACCTGTTCTACTGTTCTTAGTTTGTAGTCTGTTAGTCCCAATTCTTCATACTTTTCATATATATTCATATTTTTTCAAACTCCTTTTTGATTTTTACTCATAATATATTTGTATTGTGGCTTAACTAACTTTGTATTCCTTTAATATATCAGCGATTTTGAATTGAAAATAGTTTTTATGAACATTTGCTTTTATTTCATCAATTAATGGCTGAATTTCTTTAAATTTAATTTTCTTTAACACTTGTATTTCATGCATTAAATCAGATTTTTCATGAACCTTATTTTTAATAAAATCCAAAACAAACTTTATTTCATCCTCACTATTTCCTCTATGAATCACCTTGAGAGTTGTTTCGTTAAATGCCTTTTGTGTAACATCATATTGGATTAAGTCGTGTTCTTTACAATAGCCAAATTGAAGGAAACCATAATTTTCACTTGTTACACTATTGCCAATATCAATTACTGATTGAGCAGTATTAGAAACTTCAAAAGGTTTATTTTCTAAATTTATAATCCATATTGAAACCTTCATAATTTCACCCACCTTATGACGTATTATAATCAAAGCACGACTCAATCCTCATATTTTAATTCAGTTTCAATATCATCAAGTAAGCAATAACCATCACAATCAGCAGCATCATAAAATACTGTTTCTTCTAATAAATTAAGCACATAACTTGAATTTTCCTGCTTTTTCAATAAATCTCTACAAGCTCTCAATAATGTAATTTTTCTATCCTCCATTAATAACTACTCCTTCCTCTTTGCGTAATATAATCAAGTTATGCATTATTTCCTTAACTTTGCTAATTGTTTTATACTCCCTTCACAAGTTTCATAACATTTAGCTTTATATTTGGAATCTCTTTTTACATATTCATTCAATCCATATCTTTTACCAGTAACCTCACACCTGGAACACTTCATAACATCATAGTAACCATTTATATTTTTTAAAGTAAAAAGGTTTTGTTTCTCCCAAGTATGCTGGTGCATAACTTCGCTATCCTGTTCTATAATTTTAACATGAACTAATTCCCTAGGGCTTTCATTTGGTCTTAATGTGGCATTAAAATTAGCTACTAACTGTTCTGCATATAACTTAGGATCAATATCACTTTCTATATTATAAGTTTCTTTCCATGTATACTCTGTATTTATTTTTTTAACTTCCATTTCTATTTTCATTTTCTATATCCTCCAACATCTTATATCCATTTCTAATAAATTCTTTATCTTTTGAAAATCTATAAGCTTCGTCAAATGATTCTATATCATCTTTCCAATCTTCTTCACTAAATATAGCTCTGTCATATCCACATCCACATTCAGTATGATGTATTACTTCTTCATTACACCTTATACATCTACTTATAGGTTGTTGATAATCTTCTTTTTCTTTTAGCCAATTATAATTTTCATCTATAAATTTTTTAACTTCTCTATCTGTTAAAGACAGAAATAATAAACCCATATCATTACCTAGTTTAGCAATTATAAAATCTATTCTTTCTTTCCTGTTTTTCGGCTTTTTCAACTAACCACCTCACCTCAAATTCAATCCACAACTTTGAATAAAACAGATATTCTAACAATCTTTACAATTAATTATTATCTTATCTTGTACCCCACTATAATGTTTTTCCAGAAAATTAACTACGTCTTTGTAAAAAGATACTTTATCACTTTTACAATATATATTTACAACTCCATTTTGTTCAATTACTATATTGTTATAATTAGTTACTTCTTTCTCTGTACTTGTAAATTTATTTCCTCTATTTTTTAATAATTCTCCATCTTTAATATAAAAATTAGACAAATCCATAAAGCGTTTAGTATAGCTTGAATATCGAATGCTCATTTACATTTCCCCCTTTATTATTCAATATTAGGTGGCTTATAATATCTTA
Organism: Clostridium sp. UBA2485; assembly: GCF_002341865.1. GTDB lineage: Bacteria > Bacillota > Clostridia > Clostridiales > Clostridiaceae > Clostridium_J. The sequence goes on from NZ_DDOV01000081.1 coordinate 2,785, forward strand.
CAATATTATATCATAAGTTTAATTCTCTTTATCACCTAAACTCCCTGTATTTACAATCATTTCCTGCTATAATTTAATTCTACCATTCTACTATATTATTGTCAATAATTAATTTAATATTTTAAATATAAAATGACTAGAAATTAATAAGCTAACTCTAGTCATTTTATATACGTATTTATTCTGTTTTAAGCTTTTTCCAGTTCCATATCCATACTGCGGTAAATACTGCTATAGATATTGGTACTGATCCTGCTTTAAGGGTATATCCCATAAAATAACCTATACACAATATTATAGGTGCAGCTATAATTTGAAATATAAAGCTAAATATTAATACAATTACCATAACTAATAATGTAGACACAGTGTTAGTTAATATATCTTTTAAAATCTTACTCATTGCTATCACCTTCTGAATATCTATTATTTAATAAGTTTACCAATGCCTCAATATCTACAAAGAGTAAATATATCATAAATATCATTACGAAAATATGTATTACTGGAGCTATCAGTAGTATTGTCAACTTAATAGACCACCTCAATCTGTCACTTCTTTTATTTATTTTGCTTCCGATATCTATATTTAAATGTTCAGCTATGTATTCTTTATTCGTTCTAAACTTTTGTATTACGCCAAGATGTAATATGTATATTAAGATACACATTATTAAATAAATTTTAAATATCATTGAACTACCTCCAATTCTTCGTATCTAAAGTATGCTGTTTCAGCATCATCTTCACCAAAATTAAATATTACTTTATATCTTCTCATTCCATTTTTAATAAGATGGTTAGTTAAAACATATCCTTCCTTTTCAATATATTTTTCTAAATGTTTTGCTTTGTTAAGATTATTTATCTTTAATATTTTTACTTTAGATGGTACTGGTATGATATCTTCTATATTCCTAATATCATTTACTTTAATTTCATTAAGAGTTTCAATAGCTTTGCACTTCAAATCTCCCAAAGTCCCATTGTTCTCTATATAATAATCAAAATTGTAGTTATCTAATTCAGTCTCAGAAGCGTGTTGTTTCTGTTCTTTTGTTAGCTTACTAATAAAATTTGGTCTATTGACTCTTAATGACACTGCTTTTGGTCTAAAAGCTCTTTTAATTACTTCTACTTCATTTTTGAATCTACAATCAGTTATTAATATATAATCAAATAATTCACCTATTGCATTTATTAAGTCTTTTACTTGATTTACCCAAAAATTAGGTTTATTTAATTTAATCCTTACTAAATCAGTTCCAACATATTGTAGTAATTCTCTCCCTTCTTCATCCTTTTGACCATTCCATCCAAAATATTTTATACATATATACTTTAGATAATCTCCATATGCCACAGTAAGAACCTTTTTACCTTCTAGCTCCAATTGTTCCTTTAGCATAATTGCAGTCTGGTCTTTGCCATGTCTTGCTTTCCCTGATATCAATATTATCTTTTCCAATATGTATCACCTCTTCATATAAATCTAATATGTGTTATAGTTATTTATTATTTCTTTTCCTCTAACTTTTTCAACATTTTAGACACTTCTTTCTTAGATGCATTCATCTCCCACTTAAATTCATAAGACTGTTTTGGCGATAATTCTAGGATTCGTTTTTCTAATAATTCTATGATTTGCTTTTCTACAGCTAACAACCTTTCTACATCCTTTATTCTTAATATCATTTATAATTCTCCTTATATAATTTATTTTGTATTAGAACTAACATTTTATTTAATATTTTAATTTATATACTATTTTAAATACTTCATAACTTCATCTTCTGACATCAATTTAACTCCGTCATTTATAGCCTTATCCACTTTTCCGCTCTTGCTGGTGTCGCCACCGCACAATAAGTAGTTTAAGCTTTTTTTATAGCCTGATTCAACTATAGCTCCTACATCCTCTAATTTCTTTTTTAAATCCTCTTTTTTCATTACGAATTTACCTGTAGGATAAACTTTAGCATTATATAGTGGGTTATTTGTATCCTTTGACGCTTCTTCCGTTACTTCATCCTCTATAAATGTTATATGGTTTAATAATTCATTTAATAATTTAATATTCTTTTCATTATTGAACCATTGATATATTGAATTTGAAGTAATTTCTCCTACATCTTCAACATCCAATAACTCCAATATACTTGCATTTTTAAGATTATCTATAGTTTTAAAACGTTCTCCCAAATCTTTAGAAGTTTTTCTGCCCACACCTTCTATTCCTAATCCAAATATGAATGATGATAACTTACACTTTTTAGATTTGTCTATGCTACTAATAAGATTATTATATTTTTTCAATCCGTATTTCGGTAAGTCAATAATTTGCTCTTTTTTCGTTTCCAATAAATATAAATCAATAATAGAGGTTACTATGTTATTTTCGAAAAAAGATTCCGCACTCTTATCAGAGAAGCCTTCTACATTCATAGCTTCACGTTGACAATAATGGACTATACTTTTAACCATTTGTGCTTTACATCCTAGTGTATTTGAACAAAAATAATGAACACCATTTTTAATTATTTTACCGCCACATACATTACAGTAACTAGGCATTTCTATTTCTACTCCTTCATCATCCACTGCTTCTAATATTTCAGGAATTACATCACCACTTCTACGAATTAACACTTGGCTACCTATTTTTACACCTTTTCTATTAATGTCATCCATATTATTGAGCGTTGCATAACTAACAGTAACCCCTCCCAATTCTATAGGTTCTACTATTGCTCTAGGAGTGATTTTACCAGTACGTCCAGTATTGAATTCAACATCTAATACAGTTGTTGTATCTTCATTTGCTTTAAACTTGTATGCATTTGAGAATCTAGGAAATTTTATTGTATATCCCATCATTTCTCTTGTTTTTATGTCATTAACTGAAATTACTACTCCATCTATATCATATTGTAGATCATTCCTTATGCTTTCTATATTTTCTATCTGCTGTACTATATCTCCGAATTTTTTACATAGTTTATATCCATCAATAGGAAGTCCTAGTTTCTTTATAAATTCTAATTGCTCTATGTATGTGTCAAATTCCATATTTTCTATATAATTAATTCCATAAAAAAATATTGATAATTTTCGCTTTGCAGTTTCACTTACATTTAGATTTCTTAAAGCTCCTGCAGCACCATTTCTCAAATTTTTAAGTGGTATTTCCACCTTTTTATTATAATCTTCAAAAGCACGTTTCGTCATTAAAGCTTCTCCATGTACATGTATTGTATTTGAATAAGGTAATTCCAAAGGTAAGTTAACTATAGTCTTGCTTTGTTCTGTTAAGTCTTCCCCTATTTCACCAGTTCCTCTACTTGATGTTCTTATTAATTGTTGATCGTATTCACATTTTAAAGTAAGCCCATCAAACTTTTGCATAACTACAAACTCAGGGTTAGGTAAATTATTCTTGCTACAAAATATAACTACATCATTGTAGAACTTCTTTAACTCATCATAACTATGAGATTTATCTAAAGACCATAATTTGTTTTTATGTTTTACCTTTTCAAAACCATTAAGGATTCTATCTCCTACCCTTTGTGTTGGTGAATTGCTCAATATTATTCCTGTTTCTTGCTCTAAATCAACCAATTCATCATATAATTCGTCATATTGTTTGTCTGATATACTGGGATTATCTAAAGTGTAATATTCAAACGCATATCTATTAAGCTTCTCTACAAGTTGTTTAATTTTATCTGCATTACATTGCTCCATCTAAATCCATCCTCTCACTGAATTGTTTTCTTAACTTTTTCCGTACATTATTAGTAGCTTTGTTCCTTATGTATGCTTTACGCTCTTCTTCATTCATTTCTAACAGTTTATGCATTATTATCCCCCCTCCATCAATTTGTATATTATTGACATACCTTAATCTTACAGCCTAAATTAAAATATGTCAATAATTGATTTAATATTTTAAAATATATGTATTAAAATTCGTATTTTATTTGAATTGTGAATCACCGTTCAGCACGACCATATTTATTAGTTTCAATATACTTACCACAAATTCCACAAACATCCCATCCTGGATGAAATGGATGTCCAGCTACCGAAAGTGTACTAACTCCATTGTCATCAGTGTGATTACACTTTCCTATTAACTCATTAATCTGTTTTTGATACTTTTCTTTTATGGAATGTATTTCAGAATGGATTTCAGAATCTCTTGTGTTTTCGATTTTATTAATCAATTCTTTTAACGTGCTTTTCACTAAATCACTCCTTCACCTTATAATCAAATTACAGCTTATTCTAAAATTTTAATGTTTAAAATTACTTCACAAATTTTAAACGGACAATTATATTTTTGTTCAAACTCTTTCTTTCTTCTTAATACATCACTTTTGTGTATAAATTTTATTGCCTTATAAGCATGAACTGAATAAGAAGGAATATCATTTCCGAACTCATTATAATGTGTTAAATATTTTTCTTCGTCTACTTTCAACAATATATAATAATTATTCATTTCTACACTCCTTGAATTTAATTCATAATTTAATCAAAATGTGTATTAATCTTCTTTAAATTCATCAGCGTAAATCCCCTTTGATTTTGTTCCCACAATCTAAACTCGTTTTTAAAAACACACATCTTTTATTACATTCATTTTTACAGTGTTTGCAACATCTTTTGCACTCTGAATTTTCCTCTACACATATCTTGCATAAGGTCATTCCGTATCACTTCCTTATCTTTTAAATTTTGACATCACGCTTCTTACTGAAAACATGCTGGTTAACCCTCCAAATATTGTTTCTAAAAGAATTACAGTACCTATGAAATGCCAAAAATCTTTAAATATAAATTCTAATACTTGTAACATATTTACACCCTCCGTTTATTTCATTACTTATTGACTAGCTCTAACCCGCAAAATTCGTTTTCGTCCTCAAATATGATTTTTACAACTCCATTATCAAATGTTTCTATTTTAATGTGAATTTCATTTTTGTCAGCATTTAGCAGTAATTCTTTGAGTTCATTTCTAAAGTGTTTTGCATTCATTTTCATATTCATTCTCCCCTCTTATTACTCTTCTTCATCCACTCTAAATAAATTAACATCCTTTAGCATATCATAGTCGCATAATTCTGACTTCACAAAGTATTCAAATTCTGGATTTACTTCATTGAAAGTTTTAATTTTCACTTCTATCCAAGTACCGTCAAACTCAAATGAGTCACTATCTATTCCCTTCTCTATCATTTCTTCATATACTTTTTGAGGATTAAAATTTTCTTCAAAGGTCATCGCTGAAAAATCCTCACCCTTTACGTATAAATATTTGCTCATAAATATTACCTCCATATATTTAATTAATTATTTAATATTTTACCTTAGATTTTATTCAATAAAATTGCCACAGTCGCAATATATTCCTCTACTATTATCCTGACTGGAAGTATTATTAATAAAAGAAACTTCCTTCATACCTAATTCTATTTCAAGTCCATTTCTTTGAGCTTGATTAAATAATTCTTGTAATTTCACTTTGTAATAAACAGGGTCATCTTGTCTTAACAACGTATATTCATCCCTCTCTTTATTGTTATATATCCTTTTTTTGTTATTTATCAATATTCAGCCATTTATTATCTAAATAATAAAAACCATATACAATGCCGCCAGAAAATAGAATCCACACTACCCAAAATACTATCAATCCAACATTAGATTCTAAGATATTGATAGTTTCTTCTATTGTTTTATTCTTATATACAGGAATACGTTCTTTTTCTATATTTCCATTAGCTAAATAAGTAAATATTGTAACTGTTGTTTTACTAGGATATCCATAATACTTATACCTAATTTCTGATGATTCTTTAATGGTTTTTATATATTCACTATTAGGAATATCAAATTGTGATGTATTAAATTTGATACCTAAAAAAGTAACTTCCTTAGACTTTAGCTCTTCACTACCTACCTTATCCCATGTCCAATAAGTTTCTGTTGTTGTACTAGTTTTTCCATTAGAGTCTGTATAAGTTACTACTCGTGTGTGTTGTGTATATTCTTCTTTTACTTTTTCTATATGTAAATATTTTTCTTCTATTTCTGGGTAACTTACTGAATCAACAGCTTCCAATTCTCCATATATAAAAGCATTTCCTACGTTAGTATTCATGCCGTATCTAAAGAGTTCAACATCTGTAATTTTGAGTGCTTTATTATACTTTTCATTTTTATCCATTTGTATCTCTGAAATTTTCTCAGATATAAGCACACCAATTATTAATAAAATAGCTATTATTGATATACTCGCTAAAATTTCTCTCTTGGTAATTTCCATGCCTTATTCTCCAAATAAGTTTTGAGGAGCGTCTACTGGTGCGTTGTAATCTAAATAATTAAATTTTACAACTTCATAACCTAAAATATTAAGAAATTGCTTATTAGGAAATTTTTTAATATATCTATTGTATTCTTTAATTTGTTTATTGTAATTGCTTCTATACTCAGCAATCATATTTTCAGTAATACTTAACTCATTCATTAATTGTTTATAATTTGTATTAGATTTTAATTCTGGATAAGCTTCTGCTGTTGCATTAAGCATGGTAATAATATTATTGATATCTTTTTTGTCTGAACTCCTAGCATCAACTATATCTTTTAGCGTGTTATATTCATGTTTATCATATTGTTTTACTGTATCTACTAGATTATAAACTAAATCTACTCTTCTTTTTTCTTGTACTTTTATATCTGAATCCGCTGTTTTAATCTGTTCCTCTAGCCCAATAGCCTTATTTTGAACACCATTAACAACAAATACAGATAATATCCCTATCAAAACGACTCCAACCAAAATAATTACTGTTGTTTTTATATTTTTCATATCCATTTCCTCCATATTTAAAAATAATTAGTCTAAAATTATCCTATTATGCTTTTGGTGGTAAAGAATCTATAAACTCTTTTACATATTCTTTATCATAACCACCAGTATTTATAATCTCTCCATAACCTTCTTCGTCTGGCGTTAATTCTCGGTCAATTTTATCCTGTAGAAGATTCCACACCTCCTCTTTGGTATCAGCACGAGCTATATAATTATCATAACCCCCACAGGTTTCGCAATACCTATCTTCCAAAGTTAGAGGTTCTAATTCCCAAAACAAATCCCCCATACAACTTTCATAAATATACATATATTCTTTCACCTCCCTTATTTTATATCGTATTTATACCACAGCCCATATAATTCATTCTCTACAAAGTTTATTTTCTTTTTTATGCTTTCTCTTTCTTTTTCGTTTGTTGTATTAAGATATTTCTTAAGCTGATATTCTTTTTCTCTCTTGAATATTTCAAGTAAGTGATCTTCTCTAGGCATCTTTATGCCTCCTTAGCAATTTATTTTTTTATATTAAAATTAACTTCTCCAGTACCATTCATTTTAATATTTGCAGCTACAGTTTCAGAATCATCTTCTATTTCAGGGAATATCTTATTAGTCATATCTACAAACTTCATTAAGAACTGAACATTCTTATAATCTTCTTCTGTAAGTAAACTTTCTCCACATTTAGGGCATGGTTTATTTAGCCACTTATCATATTCAGCGACTTTGACATCCATGCTGTTATAATCACAATTTGGATTGTCACACTTAATCCCACCTATATTAAGTTCTAAAGCATTTTTCATCTCTTCTTTTCTCCTCCATTCATAATATATTGAATTGTTAATAATCTTTGATCTTAATTGTTTCCGAATATTCATCTGTCTTTAGTGATTGAAAATCCTCTGAAAATTCTTTTATAGATTCATACATGTATCTTAAAAATGTTGGGATTATAAATATTATCCATGTAAAGGGATTCCATTTATTAAGTCCATATTTATAATGCACTCTATAAAGGTTGCCACCTTCTATAGCCTTAATTAATTCTAATTTATTTACTTTTACTTTTGTAAGTTTTAAATATTTATCAAACTTATAAAAAATTGAATTATTATGTTTGAATTTAATAATTTTCTTTGCTATTTTTTCTTTTCTTTTATCCAATTATATTTTCACCTTCTAACTTCACCTATATTTGTATTGCTAATTATTTTTCACAATAAATTAAGGCTTCCCTCTTCCTGGAATAAACTAACGTGTATCCTGTGTGCTTGCATAAATACCTGTTTTTATCTATTCTCTTTATGTCTATACCAATACATTCAGTACAGTTATTACCTAAACATAAATCAAATCTATTCCTTTTCATATTGATTCCTCCTAGATTTAAATTCACTATTTATTTGTTTTGCTAACCTATTTTTGACCCACTTGGTCTACAAGCTCTTTAATCAATAAATCGTATAATTCTTTGCTTATGAAATTAAACTCCATGTCTTTGTCTGTTCTTAGCCCCATACTGTAACTTTTTGTTACAGTGTCATTACATAACCTAACAACACCATTATTCACCTTTAAAATTGTAGTATTCTTTTGCCCACTCAACATAACTTTATTCCTCCTTATGATTCATAACATAATCAGATTGAGAATTATTCTTCTAACAATTCTTCTATAGTATCTTTTATCCTTATTAAAACCCAATCAGCATCATTACTGCTTAAATCACTAACCGCTCTATCCAATAAGTCTTCTATTGACTTTACAATTTTCCACTTATCCAATTCTTCTCCTCCCTGTCCTTTGTATTATAATTAATATCTGACCTATATTTACTTCATGACCTAAAAACAATCTTCTACTTTATCAAATTCTATATCTTCGGGATTTTTGAAATGTGCCTTTAAATACCTTGTTCTTACAAAAAAATCTGTTCCACAATATTTGCACTTATATACAGTTATTGCCCTATCATCATTTTCAAATTGTTCTTTTTCGCATTCATTTATTTTCATTAATCGCTTATTATGTTTCAATAAACATATTAACTTTTTCATATATGCATCCTTTCAATTATTTTCATTTTGTAATTAATTTCATTTATTCTAAGTCATACATTTTATCAAGCAAATTCATTGAAAAATCATATATCAAGCAATATGCTTTATAATTTATTTCACCATTCGAATTAAGCCCACATAAAAATGTATTCATTTCAGCCTTAATCTTTTCTTTTGGTGTTGCTGTTTCTGCAATTCCCCAATTTCCCATTCAGTAACCCCCTTTCTCATAATAATCAAATTCTGATTCTCTTTTTAAGATATTTCCATAAAAATTTAATTTCATTTAATTTTTTTATATGCTTTCCAACAATATTTATTTTAGACCTTCTACAGCACATATAGGGTGTTCCATATCTACATCATAAACAGAAAATACATATCCATTGAAAGCTAGATAATTATATCCAACTTTTTTGACAGCTTCTCTGCATTCATCATAAGTTCTAAATTTTAATTTTAAGGCATCAAACACATCTCTCCAGCTCATTGACTTCCACTCTCTCTTTCTTAAACTATAAACTATACAAAAGTATTATCTAATAGGCTTTCTATATCTTCTTTTTCTTTATCAGTGAATTTGTCACTTTGCAAACAAGCAACACACATCTTTTTAATTAATTCTATTTCAAAATTATAGAGCAGTTTTTCAATACAAAAATCATTCATTGCTTCTTTCCTCGCTTTTACTAATTATTCTTCCTCTGATTCATAAATCATAAAATAATAAATTTCAGAATCATAAGAAATAGACTTATCTGTCGCAATCTCTTTATTTTCTCTACTGAATTCTGCTGACCATTCCCAATTATCTTCATTACAATAATCGCTAATAAGACTTGATGGAATAAACATATATTTGCCTTTTCGTTTACAATTCCAGCCATTCTGTATCATTGTTCCTATATGTATTTCCATTTCTTTTTCAGAAGAATATTTAAATAACTTTACTTCTAAATTAACCTTCATTATTTCTTTCATAAGACTGCTCCCTTCACCTTATTTTTATATTAAGAACTAAGCATAAATTTTATCTATATAAATGACGTTCCATTCTGTCCTCTTCATCAGCTTTCCGTTTCTCACGTAAGAGTCTGTCATGCTCCTGTTTTATTTCATCCTCAGTTAAAATATTCTTTTTAATTAATAAACTTATTACGGCTTTTATTTCATATTCTTCTAGCATTTAAACTCCTCCTTATTGACACATAGTTTAATCAAAGTGTGAATTAATCACCATTTATCTATTCTCCCTCATACTCATAAGCATCTATTGTTTCTTTTAAACAATCAATTTCAGCTTCTAAAATGCTATTTTCATTTCCTAAGTCGTCTATGTCCCCTTCTAACTGTATCACTTTATTTCTAAGTTCCTCATTTTCATTTTCTAAAGCTGCGTTAAATTGTTGACTAGCTTGAAGTAGATTATACACTTTTTCTGCCTTCTCCTCTAGCAATCTAACCTTTTCAAGTATATCTATTACACCACTCATTTTTAACCCTCCAACTCGTCTAATTCTGTTTGTAACGCTTCTATTCTACTTTCTATTTCTTGCTTTTCCTCTTCCAGTGCAAATATCATATTTCCTAAAAGTTTTATTCTCTCACTCTTCGTCATTTCTCACACCTCTTTAATCATGTATTTCAACAACCACTTCTTTATTCCCCCATGTTTCAAACCACTCTATATTTGTACCTTGTGCCTTTGCTACAATCCTTTCATCTATTTCACATTCGCAGTTTAGAACAACATCTACATCACCATAATCACTCATTGTTGTCTGTAGCTCTATAATTAGATCGCTTATCTTCATTTTAAAACCTCCTATAACAATGCTCCATCTATCAATATTAATGATGGTATCGGTTCATTTCTTAATTGTTCTATTGTATAAATTTCATCTTCTACATTTTCTGTGTAAATTTTCATTACTTCATCTTCCGTTAATTCATTTATTCCATAAACCTTATCTATGCAGATTTCTGTTATCTGTTCTTCATACTCTTTTAGTGCTTGATTTCTGTGATTAGCTTTTATTAAAGCGTAATAATCAAATCCATTCTTAGTTGTAAATTCATAATACATATAGAATTCATATATTGGTAAATCTCTAAATTCTTCTGATAATGGTATACATTTAGTTGTTCTTACATAGCCTTTTGGAATACCATGACTTATCCAATCATTAAAGCTGAGTAAGTATTTTTCATCTGTCTCCTTATTTACAATTACAAAACATCTTGATTTATCCAACTTATAATTCCTCCTTAATCATTTTTATATTTTAATATTCTTAAAATTATATATTAATCTAAATTATCAACATTAAAAGTCCAATTCAATTTAGGTAACATCGTATATTCGTATAATTTTATTCTTAATTCTCTATCTAAAAATCTATGTATTGATGAACTCAATGTATATTCAACTTTTGATTTTAGACCTAATCTTTTGAATAGGTGCTTCTCTATTCTTCTCTCTATTCCCTTGTCTGCTATCAAGTAAGACATTTTTTCATTATGCAAAGTACAGATGAAACTTGTATTACCTTTATTTTTATATTCATTTTCCACCCAATCACATATATAGCTTGTAAAATTCTTTATTACTTTTTTTATTGTCTATTTCACTCCCCCCCTCCTATCTACTCTTCATACTCAATAAATATTTCATCACTTTCATATTCTGTGTCAAGTATAATTTTTGAATAGGCTTGGTCTAATTTCATCATAAACATATCAAATTCATTTAAACATCTTAACGACCTTAGATCACTCTTCTTTTCCCAGTCTAGTCTGTAAGTATCATTGTATTTCTTCCATCTACTAACCATAAATTCTATATTGAGATCTTCATCTTCCTCACATTCAAATTTGACTATGTATTTTTCAAAATCGCTCCAGTCGCTACTAGCTTCTTCTACTGATAGTGTAGTATTTATATATCCACCTTCATAGTCGAACCCTTCGATTTCATCTCTATCTATTTTATCTTTACAGTAATCGCACCACTTTTTATAAATTTCACTTATATTAATTTTTTTTGGTACATTGTCACTAGTTAACAATACACTAAAATTCTCTACAAGTTTTTTATTTTCTAAAGCTGAATCCTTTAATACATTGACCAGCACTGAATCAAGTTTAGTTATGTAATTAGAATAATCATACTCCTCCAAATAAGGAATCATAACAGACTTAATCTTTTCTTCTATTACCTTTTTAATTTCACCACTCCAACCAAACATATCTTTTAGTGCAGAAGTTATACACTCTTCTAATTTCTCCGAAATTACCTTTTCTATTATTCCTTTTTCTAATTCTTTTGATATGCAATCTTTTATGTTACTCTCCAAATTATTCATGTTTTATCTCCCTCTCACTTTCAAATATTTATTTAATATTTTTAATTAAATTCCTTCTTTTAATTAATTATTTTATAATTTAATTAATTGTTTACCTCTAAACTTTTTAGACCTTTTAACAACTCATCCAATGGATTCCATTCGTATAATGGACACCATTTTGGTATATCAATTTCCTCATTAAATTTATCTGTTTTAATCTTTCTAGGTATTTTTCCTTCTGGGTGAGGTTTAGCAACTTTTGAATGCCAACAACATGAACCATGATACATATTTTCTTCAAAATATCTGCAATGAAAACATGTTTCTAAAATTAATATTTTTGCCATAACATCATCTCTTTTCAACTTCTTTATTTTATAATTAATTATTCTATATGCTCATTGATCCAATTTTTTATATTTATTTGACAATTCATCTAAAACATCATTCATCTTTCTCGATCTTCCAGTCTTGTCTTTAATTTGTACATTTAATGCTGCTAACATATCTTCTATTTCAGCTATACTAATTTTAAACTTTTCAATCACAGATTTAAGAGCTTCATCTGCTTCAATTCTATTAAGTATTTTTTCTTCTGCTCCTCGTTTAACATCTAAATTTTCAGTAGTCGTGTATATACCTATATAACCTCCAGTAGTCATAGGCTTTAAAACCTCATTTACAAATTTAGTATCACAATTATCAAAATATATCTTATGAAATTTCTTACCTCTAGGTATATATTCATCAACCTTTATTAATTCATATATTGTATTTTCTGTCTCTATATATCCATATTTCGTTAGTACCTCTTTGCTGGGCATTTTTTTAATATCATTTACGATACTGTAAACTGTATTATTAAATCTTTCAATTATCTCATCACTATCCCTCAAAGCAATTCCTATTTTAAGTTTTCTACCGCTTTCATTTAGTTCTTCTCTACCATATTTTAGTTCGATATCAGATAGCTTCCTTATGTTGATTTTATTCATCAGTTCCATAAACCTATGTATATCATTAGCTAGTTCATGTTTATATTGCTCTTCCGAATCCCAATCATATCTTTGAGAAAATGAATAGTCATCTATACGCTCACCATCCTCCCATATTTCAATGCAATTGGCATGAGTGTATTTAATTTTATCAATTGCCTTTTCAATAGAGTCTGTAACTAAAAGCACTTCCCAACCATCATGCGGAACATTACACAATACTATAAAGTTCATAATAGCTCTCCTCATATATTTAATATTTTTGATTAAAAGGTTAATTTTATATAATTGTTTTTAATTGCCTACTTATGCAACTTTCTTTATATATAAATATTCATATCACCATTCTTTAATTTCTCTAATTTTTCTTTTGTTCTTCTAAGCTCGCTATTTTCCCATTTGATATTACTTTCAATAGAACAGATTTTTTCATTTAGAACTCGTTCCATCTTCTCTTTAGATCTCTTAGCATCTTTCTTTTTATAAAATGATTTATAGCACCCATGTTGACAAGATAGATCAAATAAATCCTCATCTGCATAATAATTTAAATCACATTTACTACATTCTTCAACATCATTTAAGTTACATTTAAGTTTTAAGTATCCACGCTCTAATGCTTGTTCAAGAGTAAAAGTCTTATTATCACTAGTCCAATATGTATCTTCTAGATATAATTCTCCATTCCTATTCTGCTTAACAATCAATTGTCCGTCAAAACAATGGTAAGGTTCAAATGTCTTATCTAACCACTTCTCATTATACCTAAAATCGAAAACATCGTTTAATTTTAAATTCATATCTATTCCATCCTTTATATAATTGTTTTATATGTTAATAATTTTCAATAAAGTATTTCTCAATCATTCCTATTACATCATGTTTTGCCTTAAATTCATAAGTGTTCTCTAGGTTATACTTAAATTTCTTATCTATTACTATATTTTTATTTGGACATTTATAAGATTTATCATATACTATTAAATGTATTTCTTTAGTATTAATGTCATAACTTGTTTCAAATCCTACTGCCCCAAACCTAGCATAAACCATTCCACTAATAGCTCTATCAACTGTTTCTTCTATTCTTTCCCACATAATAATTCCTCTCTAGTTAAATTCAACAAATACTTTACCGTTTTCATATTTTGCTTTGATACCTGCTCCACCAACTATTTCTAAGATAGTATCAGAATATTGTTCAAACATATTTTTATTAGCTGGTTCAAAGCTTTCTTTTCCTTCGTTATAAGCAATTATAATTTCATCTGCTGGTGGGCTTAATTTCTCCATTAATCTTATTTGTTCTATTATATTCATTTAAATTCCACCTTTCATATTTAAAATTTGTTACTTAATTCTTATAATACCTCTGCTACTTTACAAGCTACTTGCCATAAAGCCATTAACATATCTTGCCCTAAATCTTCATAATGATAAGCAATTTCGCCATGTTTCAATAAAAATATGTCATATCCAATTTCATCATAATAAGTCATATCTACTCTACAAGTTGTTTTATTTTCAATGAAATAAACTAACTGGTGCATTTGGCACAAAGGTATAATTCTATCATATATAGAGTTGTAGCAATGTATCGTCTCCTTCAAACTACCTTGTATTTCATATTCTGAGAACGTATCACAATCAATAACTTTCAAAACTCCGTTATTTGTACAACAATATAAATCACCAATTGTAGGTTTCCACCAGTTTAATAACTCGTCCTGCACCTTCTCAGATTGTTCAAGAAACATTTCTTTACTTATATAATTCACCATTCTCAACGCTCCCTTTACATTTCCTTATCATTCTATCGCTTTGAGCCTTAACCATTCTAGTCAGTTGATTTATAGCTATAAGAACATATTCATTATATGATTCATCTTCATTCATGTCTAAGCACTTAACCATTTGGTTTAATTCCTCAACTCTGCTTTTTAAAATTACAGTATTATTATGAAAACTTGCTTTATCTTTCATATCTATTCCTCTTGCTTCTTAAAATTTCTTAAAACTACTTCAAGCACCTCAAATGGTATTTCATTTTTTTCACACTCTTTTATAACAGTAATAGCATACTCAGTGCTATATCCTTGTTTTATTAAAGAATTAAGATATCCCATGTTATCCTCGCCAATTTCTGTTATAATCTCTTTAGCATCTTCACGAGTACGATTTGTTAACATTCTTAATTCAAGTAATTCATTTTCAAAATCTACCATATCTTTTATTCTTCTACGTATCATTTTATATTCATTAGCTTCATATTCATTTATGCCTGATTTTATAAGCAACTTTTCAAACTCTTCATCGCCCATGGAATCTAAGGCACTTTCAACCTTATCAAAATAAGATTTCATTGAGTTATCCACTTTCTCACCCATTTCTATAACTATTTCTTTATCTTAAAAATCTTAGCAATCTTCGCCTTTGGTGCTACACTGCACTTACAGAATTTAATTAAGACTTTATCGCTCACTCTTAGCTTAGTTAAACTATTCTTTAACTCTTTGCTCTGCATTGCTTTAACTGTTCTATTACTCTCTAACTGCACCTCATATATATCATTAGGGAAAATTTTGGTTACAACTCCTTGAGCTATAACTATATCTTTATCTTTTAACAACCCCTACAACTCCTGTTAAATTGTTACTACTACTATAAATATGATTACTCCTATTACTTTTATTAACAGTGTTATAAAGTTATTTTCTCTATAGTTTCTTCTCATCTGTATATCATCCTTTTCTTTAATACTCTTTTATATTATTTTTGCATCACTTCCTTTATGTATTATCTATATATTACCAGTTAAATTAACCATTGTCAATAATTAATTTAATATTTTTCATAATTAATTTTACTTAAAAAGGGATAGGACAGAAATATATTTTCTGTCCTACATGCTGTTACTTTGTAGCCTACGCTATTGGTGGATCTATGTCCCTTAGTGGCATTATTTGTGGATGTATTGTCTTTGTTGACGCTATTGGTGGATCTATTTTAAATTTAGCAAAACCACCAATTCCTCCTAATAATACTAAAGCTACAACCATAACCTTTGCAATTTTTTTGTTTTTCATTAAAAACTCCTCCTTATGTATTTAATATTTTTAATTTTATCTATAACAAAACCTTATGATAAGGTGTTGTTAACTACGTTAAATTGTTTATATATTTTATTTATTTTATTATATAAATTTTTGTCTTCCTTTTTTATGTCTTTTGTAAAATTAGAAGCCATATCTATGTATTCATTTTCGAGGCAAATCTTAAAGATATTTATCACCTCTTCATAGTCTCCTTCTAATAAACTTATATTCGCTTTTATACCTAAAACTTTATCATTTGTTTCTCCTAAGCATTTTGTTTCTTTATATAGTTCTTTGTAAATTTTCAACAATTCCTCTTTTGTTAGTTCACTTCGATTTAATTCTATATATAACCATAAAACCATTGTCATTTGTGTTTTATAGTTTGATTTTTGTGGTTCTAA
Source organism: Clostridium sp. UBA2485 (assembly GCF_002341865.1). Taxonomy (GTDB): domain Bacteria; phylum Bacillota; class Clostridia; order Clostridiales; family Clostridiaceae; genus Clostridium_J. The sequence goes on from NZ_DDOV01000081.1 coordinate 19,581, forward strand.
TATTTCCTTTATCTCATTTAGATATCTTTTAGCTAGTTCATTCCTGCTTAGATTTTTACATACCCAAGCCATATTATATATTACAAAATGTTTATCTATTGTATTTGTTAAACTTTTATTATATAAGAAAAATAATTCTTTGTATGCATTATTTAAAAATAGTTCCTTATACATATTATCTATGCCATCTGACGTACCACTTCTTATTAAGAAACGTATATTATTTTTTTCTTCATTGCTTAACTCCATTCAATTTCCCCCAATTACTTAAAATTAAACAGCCCGTACCCTATGACAATTATAACCACTTCCATATATTTCTTCAAGGTCTATATAATACTCAATATTTATTTTTTTCATAAGGCAATAATCCTTTAACTCTTTAGTTAATAATTTTAAATTTAATAAATCCTCTTCTATTGCCTTTAAGTCGCTTGATTTTTCTAACCATATTTGTATAAATTTTTTAATCCCTTTTATCTCATATACTTTTTCTAAAGCAATTGGATCTTTAGTATTGATTTCTATACTAACTCCCAATGCTCTATCTACATTCTCCATATCTGTTGTAGATAATGTAGAAACATAACCTTTAAGTCTTCTTTTATCTAATGTTCTTATTTGTTCTAACAAAATTAATGAGTCTTTATTTAATCCATACTCCTGAGAAGAAATTTCTACATGCGTTGGAAGCTTTGCTTTATTTGACTGAGAAGTAATGGCTGCCACAATAACTGTAGGACTATATCTATTTCCAATATTGTTTTGAAGTATTACAACAGGTCTTACTCCACCTTGTTCACAGCCTCCTCCACTGTTTCCTAGGTCAGCCCAAAATATGTCTCCTCTTTTAACTTGTACTGCATATAGTTCTTTCATTCTTATATACTCCCCTTCACATACTATTACTCTTTTTTAACCCTTAACTAAATTCTACCATTTTGCTTTTCGCTTGTCAATAATTAATTTAATTTTTTATTTATTATAGTTATTTACCTCACATCTATATATTAACATCTACAATACCCTTTGTCAACAATTAATTTAATAATTTTATTATTTATATTTTTAATAAATAATATTTAATTAGAAAATAAGAAGAATAGGTATCTTCTCACCTATTCTTCCAAGCTTTCTCTTCTTTCTTTTCTCACATAATTACCTTCTTCATTATAAAACTCAGGATTTTTCTTAGCTCCTGGCTTTCTATTTACCACTTCATCACCTGTTAAATCCTCATATTGTTTTTTCAACTGAAAGTATGCAGTTTTGCTTGAAGATGGATCAAATAGTTTTGTTACCGCCTTAAAATCATCTGCAGTCAATTTTCTAATCTTTCTTAACTCTAATAATAAGTCTATTTTTCTATCTTTTATTAAATTACGTGGTGTAAAATTTGTGCCTAATTCATCGTTAATTTCATTTATATTCAATGTCATTACTGCATAACTTACAGTTGCATCTTTAGATTTTTTAGTAACTTTACTTTGTTTCAATACATAGCCATTGTCAATATATTTCTCTTGTTTTTTATTATCTTTTTCACCATCTTTTTTTCTATTATCCTCTTCCCCATTGTATTCTTTACACTTATTTACCCAATCAATGAAAAAATCGTCTACTGGAAGTGTGGTTATCAGCTCACCCGTTTCCTGATCCACTATTCTAACTTCCTTGTTTTCTTTATCTATATCTTCCCACATTAAATTACTGGCATAAGCTCCATTTTTACCGAATACTCCATATCTTGGCATTATAACCATCATTGCTTTTATATAATTAAATCCATCTTTTAATACTAATTGTTTCATTTGATTTTGGAACTCTTCTAGCTTTACTCTCGCTGATTGCAAAGCTTTTACGTTTACAGTTTGATATACATCTTTATCGATGCCCACACATGGATTCTCTAGTATAAGACCCCTATTTACAGCCCACTCACAGTATTGTTTGATAAAATAGAACACGTTGTTTTTTGTTGCATATGAAGTTGTCGGAATTGCTTTAATTAATGTTTCTATTTCATATTGACTAAAATCATATATGTCTTTATTCTTATTCACTTCATCATAGTGAATATTGCTATTATACAGATCCCAGAGGGTGTTCATTGTATTTAATTTGAGTTTATAGACTTCATTTAAATATTTTAATTTGTTTATTTGATAAAGTGTATATTTATCTAATTCACTTTTTATCTTTTCATCATAATCTTTATTTATTTCTTTTTTATATTTTTTTGTTAAGTCTTTATATTCTTTCTCGTTTAGCTTTTCAACATTATGCCCTTTTGATTGTAAAATATCATACTCCGCTCGTTCCTGTAATTCTTCATGATCTATTCGTCCTAAATACTCTTTAATTCTCATATCTATTTCACAACCTCCTTAGCTATATTTTCAAAGTAATCATATATTTTTTTAACACTGCAATCTTTATTATTCAATTTTAGCTGTGACACTTCTTTTTCATTTAGATTGCATAAAGATTCTACTAATGGAATTATATATTTTTCATAGTCATAATTTTTTAGTATATTAGCAATTGCAATGTAACCCACAAACATATTTGCATCTAAAAAATAACTATTTTTTCTTACATCTTTAATAGTTTTAAACTCTTTATTTGCCATTAAACATTCAATAGTAGCATTTATTATTACTGCCATCTTTTCTGTTGTGTAAACTCTCTCTTGGAACTGGTTAACTTCTATATCTGTTAATTCAATTGCATCCCCTAATAACGTTCTATATGTTAATTTCTCCTCAAATTTCATTTCGTCATACGTTGCAGATAAATTTTTATCTAAAACATTAATTTTTTGTGCTAATTTAGTCGCAAACTCATCAAAATCGCTACTTTCCAATGACCTTAAATATTCTTCATCTGTATCACTTCTTTTAAACTGTTGTGCAATGAATCGCTTTGCCTGATCTTCATTAAACAAAGTAACCATAACACATAACCCTATTTCTAGATCCTCACCTGTTTCTTCTTTGTGTTTTATATATGCATTAGTCATAGCAAGAAATCTATGATATCCATCTATTATGTTACAATATGTTAACCTATTGCTACTTCTATCATAAAAAGGCTCGATAGTTAAGTCACCTATATTATCAAAGTTTTTCTTATATTTAAACTTTGGTTCTTTACCTTCCATAATTAAAACATTAAAGTATATTTCATTTGTAAAAAACTTTTTTTCAAGTATTGCGGCTTCTATATTTTTTACCGCATCATAATTAACTGAAGCTTCTCGAACTTTTAAATTATTTGTTCCAATAGTTTTATATTTTGAAGCTCTTTGAGTATTTTTATTATATGTTACTAATGAATTTTTTCTATATAAATATAGCTCTTTAGCAGTAGAATAACATTGGTATGTGAAATCATTGATTTTTTTAACATTCTTCATAAAAATCTTATTTATATTTTCATTTTCATCAGATACAATAAATGTATCAAATTCATTTAATTCTGCAGGGCTAAAATAAAGTTCAGGTTTTAAATCCTTCCACTTTAATATATCGTAACATCCTTGTGCAAATGCAATTCGCTCAATCTTCCCTAAAACCTCTGGGTTTTGTGTACCATCAAACAAGCAAGCAACCGTATTTTGACTTAGACCTTTGCTAGTGAAAAAATTGTTTAGGTATCGTTGTAGTTTTGTATTATTGATTTCTTGAACAGTTACCACTTTAAAAATATCAGATAATTTATCTTGTGTTGTCAGATTTCTTGATCCTAATGTATCTTTATTTTTTGAATTCATTCACATTGCTCCTCATCATTGATTTTATTTTTTTAATATCCTCTCTAATATTATTATAACCATTTTCTATCAGAAGTACAACAACATTAATAAAAATATTAAATAAAATTAAAAAGCCACTCTAAGGTTGAGTGACTCCTTTTATTATATTTATTTATTATATTTATTTTATTATTACTATATATGTATTTTATATTTCACTCAAAACAAATCTTTCTCCCCCTTTTGTTTCCACTCTAATCGCATAAGGTTCAAGAAATTCTAATCGTTTAATATTCTTGTATTCATATTTTTCATCATTTAAGATTTCACCAACGTCAAGTTCTAATCTTTCATTCCCCATTTTTTTTATTAGCCCGTATGGTTCATTTTCTTCTAAAAAGATTATAAAATCCATATAACTACAATTAGTAAACTCCATATAATTGTCCTCCCAATTTTTCGTTTAATTTGTTTAATATTATTTTAACACATTTTCATATCTCTGACAGAAATATTTCTGACAATTTTCTTGTATGAGAACATATGTTCCTGTCGAAAAAGATACTTTCTTATATTTTATTAGCTTTATATGCTATTCATATATTTGTAATATTTTACCCCTTTACAAAATATTTTGAATTCTATTATAATTATTCTAAAAGGAGAAAAATATGTTTAAATTGAAGATAAAAGAAAAAAGACTTGCTCAACATATCTCTCAAAAAGAATTGGCTGATTCCACCGATGTAAGTCAATCTTATCTAAGCTCATTAGAAACCGATGACAGACAAAAATCGCCAACTTTGAGAACTATAGAAAAGATTGCAGAAGGCTTAAATGTATGCCCTCTTGAACTCATTGAGTGTAACTGTTGTAAATGCAAAAATAAAGATATTGGTTGAGCATGTAGAAGGGAATGATTGTCCCTTCTATTTATTTTCTAAAAATTTAAACATTTTTCTTGGACTTCTTTTAAATCTTCTTTCCCCACATGCACATACCTCATTGTAGTTCTGATAGTGTTATGATTTAGCATTTCTTGTATCTTTACAAGACTTACGTTATTTTTTGCCATTACGTGTGCAGCGGTATGTCTTGTTTTATGAATCGTAATTTCCCCATCTTTTTCAATACCACATGCTGTACAATACTCCTTCATTTTTTTATTCATTAAATCATTCCTTTTAAAATGGTCGCCTTTGGTTGTTATAAACAAGTAATCGTGGTTTGGGTTTATTTTTGCTCTTTCTTTTAAATATTTTTCCCATGTTTCCATCACTTTTTCATTTATTGGAACTATATGATCTTTTCCATTTTTAGTTCCATAAATTTTTATATAGTTATCTATTGTAACATCATTTATTTCTATATTGCATATTTCTGAAAACCTCAATGCTGTACTAAAAGCAATTCTAAAAAATAATAAATCTCTAAGTTTTATAAATTCAAAAGTTTTTTCCTTTTGTTTAATATGTTTTAGATTCTCAATATAGGTCATCAACTTTTGGACTTCTTCTTCTGTTAAATATACGTCAAACTTATTATTTACTACTTTCTTTTTGTAGTTTTCAGTTATATCTTTAGTTAGTATATCATCTCCCATTAGTTTTTTATATAACCACCCTACAGCATAAATCATCCTATTTACAGACGCTGCACCATATCCCTTTTGGGTTAAGTGTATTTTATAAATATCCACATCACTTGGTTTTAATTTTTTTAATATGTCTAATGATGAACCGCCATACTCTTTTAATAAATATCTATGGTAATACTCTAAATCACTTCTATAATTTTTTTTAGTATTTTCGTTCTCTATTGTTTTTATATATTTATTAATTAGCTCTAACATCAGATTCACTTCCTTTATATTCATTAATTAAATTTTACCACTTATAACTAATTTAGTCAATCATTAATTTAATATTTTAAATTAATATTTTTCTAAAGATTAGATGTATTAAATACATCTAATCTAAATTTTCATCAATATCACGTAGACATATATCTATATTATTGTTCTTTATGTAAATTATTTTTTGGTCTTTTGCATTCTCTATTATTTTGTAATACATTGCATGTGACATACAGTTTATAATTATATAATCTACATTAGTTATTAAATCAGTATCAAAATTAAGAGTTTTTCTTGATACATAATTCCACTGTTTTATTTTTTCTTTTACTTTTAACTGCCAATTATCATGACCCCCAAATATAGTGCATTTGTATTCACTTAGTTTATTATAATCAACAAATATATCTTCTTTATTATATTGCTCTGTTTCCATTTCTTGCTTAGCAAACATATACTCTCTTAACCCTATTAATTCATTCTTATTAAGCTTATTCTCTTCTAGCTGCTGATTTAGCCTTCTATTTTCTCTCTCTAATCTTTTAATTTCTTCTTTTAGTCTTTCATTTTCATCTTGCAATAATAAATTACTCTTTTTACTTTCTTTTGCTTCTAAATCTGCTTTTCTAATTTCTTCATATAATTCTTCATTGAAATTTTCAAAGAAATATTCTTTTGCTTTTTTATATTCTTTAGTTAAATATCGTATTTGCATTGCAGGATATATATAATTATACAATTTCTCCTCATCAATATCATCCCAATTTTTATAAAATGTCGCATAATAATATATTAATTCTTGCAACTCTTTAGAATTTAAAAAATCATTACCAACTACTGCTGCCAAACTTATATCATGTGAATCAAATATATATCCAAATGGAGCATAAGCCTTGTCCTCTTCAGTAATTTTATCTAAATCAAGAGTTAATCCATCTTCTAGACATTTGTTATTTAGATTATGCCCACAGCTTAATGGATATATTTTAAACTTTTTCTTTATTTTTAACTCTAATTCTTGTAACTTTTTCTTCTTATTTCTGCCCAATAATGAAAGATTAATTTTTTCTTTTGTTTCATAATATGTAAATCGCTGCATTAACGATTGAATGGTATCTATATAAAATGGATCGTCCTGCACTATTTCTTTTTCCAAAAATGCTGCTAAGAAAATAAGAACTGTTATATTTCCATTGAAATCATCATCAGATATATTATCAATACCTTTATTTTTCTTAACAAAATTTTTAATAAATAATGATAATTCTATTTCATCCTTACTTTTTATATATGTTGAAGCATATTTCCATCCTTTTTCACATATTTTTATAACTCCATCTCTTACCTCTTCATCATATGCAGAAACTATTAACAGACCTAACGATTTTTTAAAGTAATATTCTTGCTGAACACTGCCCTCTTTTATAATATCATGATTATATAACCCACTATCTTTAGCAGCATTAATAAATTTCAACCTATCTACATTATATATTTTATCTATAAAAGTATATGTCCTCTCATTCATAGCAAACGCTTCTGCTAAAAAAGGCATTATATTAAATTCCATCTAACCTCACCTCTCAGATTATTATACATGATTTTACAAAAAATAAAAAAGACTAGAGAAATATAATCACCAAGTTAATGATAATTACACTCTCTAGCCTATGATGTAGTATAAATTATTTTAATATTTTTTAAATTTTCCTCCATTTAAAAGTATACCGCCTATAAAAATAATAAATGCAAATAGAGTCATGCCTCTCACCCCTTTATTTTAAATATATTGTTAATAGAGTATATAAGAATATCCCCCTATTAAAATCTTCCTGTTTTTATTTTCCTATATTTATTGTCCTCTAAATCCCAACTTATAGTTTCACTATTCTTTATCATATGTTCTTTTATGTATTCTTCTTTAAGCTCTTCCAAATTGATGTTTAGTATGTAAGATAGTCTAAATAGTTCATCCCACTGAATACTATTTCTATTTAGCTTATCACAGAAAGACTTATAATTAATATCGGCTACATTTGCCAGATCTTTTTTAAGATAACCCTTTTCTTCTCTTTTATTGTCTATAATTTTTCCTATATTCACTTATTTCACCTCTCAAAATATTTGACATATACACCAATTAATGTTAGTGTATACTTAACACTAACACAAGGTGTATTTAAATATCCTTGTATTTTTTACTAAAATTGAACCATAACATACGATGTATTTAAATATTATTATCTATAATAAATATACTTTATTATAGCAAACAGGAAGTTAGTTTAAAATCAACTTCCTGTTTATTTTTTATTTAAACAAAATACTTTGTAGATTTTCTTGTTGCCTTGCATTTAAAATATACCCATTACTTATAGATAGCTTTATTATTTCTTTTGAAATCTTATGCCACATATTTTTTAATAGTAACTCATTTCCTCTATAGAAATAATCTATAAACACTTCTTTATAACGTAATATAACCGCCTTAAACTTCCAGTTAGATATATTCATATCATTGGCTTCTCTAAAAAGATTCTTCTTTAGTTGCTTACCAAAATAAACATCATCTATTAGATCTAATAATTCACTTTTATTTTCAACAACCTTTCCATCTATTTCAATACTGTTAATCTTAGGATTGTAGTTAGGTATCACTGTAAAATCCATAATTTTAGGTTCTAAACCTTTCTCTATCCTTAAAAATAAGCCATTAAATTTTTCTTTTAGCACTTCATCATTTTTTAAATAAAATTGCTTTTTATCCGATAGATATATTATGTTTCTACCGTCTTCAATTTTATTTAACAAGAACTCGAAGAATTTTTGCTGTAATGCTGCTTCTTCTAGCTCTATTAAATATGGCATTGTATTTTTTCTTGTTTTGTTTAATAAGAAAGGTTTTTTGGAATTTAATGTAGTGTTGTTACCTGAAACTCCATATATATTTCCTTCTATATCTACATTATGTTCTACATTATTAAATACATTAGGAAATATATATTTTTCTGATTCTTTTCTATAATCTTCTATTGAAGCATTAAAAAATATCTTTAGGTAGTTATTATCTTCTTTTAATGTCAGCTTTTTTAATAAAGAAAAGATATTTTCTTTGATCCATTGTTTATTCTTGTTTATTGAATTGCTATCTGTTTTCCCGTATTGTTTTTCTAATTCTTTATAGATTAGTAATGCCCCTCTTTTATCCTTTGTCTTATATTTTAATTCTGCATTGTTTAGCATCTTATAATAATTGTCTATTATTTCTTGTGAAAGTTTGCCATTATTTATATTCTCTTTTCTAACAAAGAAGCTTAAATGGCTATTACTGTGTATAACTTTTTTACTGTCTATAGGTTTTTGCATACTTATAAGCTTAGATAAATAGTCAAGTTCTTTAAAATAATTATAATCTTCTATGTTGTAATCATTTTTATTATTTACTGTCATTTTTTTAATTATCTCACCATTATCATTAATAAGGATGTAATCTCCTTGTGTTAGCTTATAATCTTTTAAAATTAAGTTATCGCCTTGCTGTTCATATAAACCTCTAAAAATATCTAAACAATCTTTTAACATTGCTTTCACCCTTTTACCTTTATATTTTTCCTATATCTATGATTTTTACTTCTATATGCAATATATCATCAGAATCCTGCATTATTTCAAATATAAAATTAAATCCTGATGGATTATCATAGTCATACTGATAACAGAATCCATCAGATTCTAATTTTTCTCTAGTGTTGCAATCAAAAACGCTATCTGCTCTTGGAACTAACTCTAACATTTCATTGTCTAAATCTAATATTTTTATTTCTTTTCCTAAATAAGTTTCCTTCAAGTAAAGTAATACCTCTGAAGCTAATTGGTCTTGTAGGTCTTCTAGTTCGTATTCATTCATGATATTTAAGTTTAATATATTATTTCCATTCACTATTTTTCCATCTTCTATTTTGTAACTTTTAGAGTTTATAATGACTTCCTTTCCTTCTAATACATTTATAAAATTTTCTATACTTTTTCTTAACATAATTTCCCCTCCAAATCTTTATTTTTTTTTAAATTTTTTTTTAATACTTCCAATCTTTATATAAATGTGTTTCATCCTCATCTGGTATATTCCAATAAGCCCTACACTCTGGAATATGAACCATCCAGTTGTTACCTATTTTTCTAGTATTCAAAAGTCTCTCCTGCTGACAAGCTTGTTTTACTGCACTTTCTGTAATGTTTAAATCTTTTGCTACATTATCTACTATATACTTTATCCCTACCATTTCATTTATCATAAACAATGTTCTTTTTATTATAAAGCTATCTAATTTGTACTCTAGTTCTGTGAACTTTTTCTGTGGTTCTACACCAAACCTTAAATTGCATATTTCACTATTGTTTATATCCTCTTCTAACTTTAAAATAGATCCAGCTAAATAATCATTTTTACAATATTTATGTATATTCATTTTTAGGTTTTTAACTGCATCTTTATAAGTAATTGTGAGTTTACCACCTTTTAATATTCTATCCATGTCCCTATGTGTTACACATCTTAACTTCGTATGTCTTTCTACCCATCGCATACAAAGTATTTGTAACTTAACTAATTCTTTAACTAATAATTCATTTTCATTCATTATTGTAATTGCCTCCTTAACTGATAGTCGTTTACGACTATTGTATATTTATATTATATACTCGATAGCGACTATTATGCAAGAGAAAATTTGTAACAATTTTAATAATATTTCGACATTTTATAAATAAAAAACAGCCTATATTTTTAATAAGCTGCCAAATATTTATAAAATGTTTCTTTTATAAAAAGTAGCTCAGAACTACACCCTAAGCTACTTTGCATTTTTTTCTTATATATTAATTATAACTAATATATATTTACAGATGTCAAAGTTAAAATATAGAATCCAGTCTCTTGATGATATAGCTTTTCGAATTCATCAAAATATTCTTCTTTTGTATTAAACTCTTTATCTGTAAGTTCTCTTATCACTTTTGCTATTTGATTAATGTAACCTATAGATAAAGAATTCGTTTCAAACGCAAATGATGAGTCTAAATCTACATTTCTACCATAAGTTGCATCTAATAAAAATGTATCTCTTATTTTTCCATTGACCATTTTAAACTCATATTTTACTATTATATCAACCTTATATTTCTTGTCTTGATTAACTAATTTCTCAATATCATCTTCAAATTTTTCTACCTCTCTTAGTATTTTTTGACCTAGCATTAATTCCGCCATATCATTGCACCTCTTTCAATACATATCTAATTTAGGGAACTATCTCCCTTACCACGTAGTTAATATAAATCTTATAAGCGTTGTACAGGACGTAGCCCTGCAGGTGGAATCTTGCCACCCTCCATTTAGGAGCAACCTCGGAGATTATGCTTCAATTTCTGAAAATTTTTCCTCTGTGACTTTAACAAAATCTGAATTTAAAAATCCTTTTAGATCTTCTCTTATTTCATTCACCATCTTTAATTCTGGTGACACACCCTCAGTTTGATTTATTAAGCTTTCTTTTTTATCATTATACTTTTCAAGTACCTGTCTGATTTCTAAAATAAATTTCATACTTTCTTTAATTTGATTATTATTCATATTACCCCTCCATTCTTAGTTATTTTACCATACTTCCAATTCTTTTTAAAATTACAACATTTTTTAAGATTCCTCACCATTTATAAAAATTTCGTCTTTAGAATTTTCGGTGATACCTGTTATATTATAAATTTTTTCTCCTACTTTAATTTTTACTGATTTATCTAATTTTCTATAATGCAATAATTCTTCAAGCTCCCTTAACGTTACTTCCTCATTATTCATATCAAACACCCCTTATTTATCATTAATCTAAAGGTTTTATATTTATTTCAATTTTATTTTCTAATGGTTGAATAGATAGTACTGTTCTTTCAAGGTATTCACATTCTCTTAGTGGTACTTTGCTTGTGCTTAATTCTACAAACTTTTCTTTTATTACCACTTCTGTACCTATTAATCTTATTTTATTAACAATATCTTTAACTTTCATATTTTACTTTCTCCTCTTGATTAATTACTATCACTTATTATACATTATACCATGTATTAACCAATAAATTTTTACTCAAAATAGTTATAAAATTCAAATTTTATTGTGCTTTGTCTCATAACACTCACATTTTATAAAGTTATATTTATCATTTATTTTATGTTCATTGATGTTATTGAATTTTTGACATTTGTAAGTGCAATGATTCCCAACAGAAGCTACATTATACAAATTATAATATTTACATTCAAAACAATTTTTTTTGAATTTTAGATTGATATAAAATTTTATAACATTACAAAGCCCTATAACTAGCATTGACAACATTAGTACAAATGGTATAACAAATTTCCATGTAAAATACAATTTAAGAATTTTCATTTTTTCGCCTCTTCTCTATATGATTTTAATATTTATTATTATACCTTATATACTATTCAACTACCATTTTTAATCCTTCTATAAAGATTTTTTCCCTATCCCATTTATTAATGTAATTAACTTTTATGACTTCTTTTATCTTTATGTCAACAGAATCAAGTGCATGTATATTAGCCATCAACCCTGAGCTTGATTCTGTTAACACAAATTCTTTTATATTAGCCTTTATAAGTTCATCTTTGAATCTTTTAAATTCTTCTGGTTTATTCCCAATAAACACTAAGTCATTGATTACTAGCGTATTGTATTTTCTTTCTTGGGTATGAATGTACCCTCTTAATAGATAATAACTTCCTTGGTTTTCTTCCAAGCAGTTTTCTAAATACTCATTTCTATACATATTATTCCCACACTCCTTAATTATCTAATTTTATTATAAGTCTCGATAAACCACTCATTTAAATCACCAGGCATTTCGATACCCACTATTTCAAAATTTACTTTTTGATTTTCATACAGTTCTTTGAAATCCTCTTTACTCTCTAATTGATAAACTGTTACTTCAAAATTGGCATCCACAAAAGTAAATATATTGTTTAATTTATTATAAATATAAGTTTCTTCGGCTACACTTATGTATGTTATTTGCTCGGTTCTATTTAATATCATTTTTACTCAACTCCTTAAAATTTTATAAGCCACGTTTTAATCATAAGACGATTTAAGTTCTTTTTTCTTTAAAAGTCTAGTATCTTAATTCTTGTTGATTATCCTCTTCCCATTTATCTTTCATGTCACATAGCGTTTCATAAAAGTTCATCACCTCACTTGGTGACATACTTTTAATATTTTTTCTAACACCTAATGCTTTTTTTAGCCTATTAATACTTATTAGCATTTGCTCATACCAGTTCATACTCTACACCTCTTATTTAATTTTGTTTTCTAATTTAACAAATCCATCTTTTATTAATTTGTTAAATAATGTTTTTGATGTTTGATTGCCTTTTCCGAGATGTATTTCAGGATTACAAATACCTGAATTACGTATATGTTTATCTAAAAGATTATATATTTCAGTCTTGTATTTAAAGATTCTATTATTGCAACTTGATAGATAATATATTGCACTTTTGTACATGTCATCATATAAACAATTTGATTCAAATGTTATTTTTTTCTTTGTCCTCACTAACTTAAACATATTTACACTTCATCCTTTCAAATTAGCCACCTCTTAATAATTTAATATTTCAAAATAGAACTTATCTTTTATTTTATTTTATTTTGTATTTGATATGCGAAACATGAAATGTTGCTTTTAATAGGTTATAAACTGCATGACTTAGCACCTGTTTAAACCCTCTGTCACTTCAAATCAAGCTTTCATTTGTTCAAGTTCAAGTCCGTAGGTTATACCTATATCATCCTTTTCTGCTATTGCTTTTGCTTTTATTTTTGCTTCTTTTAAAGTATTTGCATATATAATATGCTGTTTTCTTTTACCCTTTTCTACATATTCCATAATATAACGTGCCTTATTCCATCCCGCCATATTCCACACCTCCTAAAGTTTACATGAAAATTGTTGTTTCAAGTGACGCAATATTTTTCAAATTATAACTATATTTAATTTAAAATAACTCTTTTATTCCATTTCTAAGTAAACTTCTACTTTTGCTTTCATTTTAACATTGTTAATACTCTTTTGTTAAAGCCATGAATGTACCCACAAATATTCACTTTTATTAGAATTGTTTATATCCTCTAATAAACTTTCCTCACTTGCATAACGCATATTAACATCATTGAAATTTATTTTACCTCCATGTTCCTTCCATTTCTCCAGAACATTCCGTTGATATAAATATAAATAAAAAGATAAATCAACTTCGTAATTTTTTATAGGAGTCACTTTATCCCTTGCATCACTCCAAAAACCTCTCTCATAGTTTGAGAAAGGGTCAACAGTGTCTTTCCCATAAAAACGTCGCTCTTTAACAACTCCTGCTTCCCAATCTATTATATATTCTGGAAATCCATCTTTTATAAAATATCCAAAAAATGTACAATTTTCTTTTTCTTCTACCTTTATTATTTCTTTTTTAGTTTTTTCTTCGCTCCATTTCATTTTTAATTCCCCTTTTAATTTATATTTTCGAAGTAATAATAACCATTTTTCTCTTTCTTTTCTAGCTCTTTTAAGCACGAATGTATCATTAATTTTTCTTTTTCGTCTTCACCTTCGTATTCATTGCTATACGGCTCAGGTATAAGCGGTAATACATCTTCTATATACCTGTATCCTAATTGAGATATAATGTTTTTAGTGCAATATTCGTATTCAGTTGTAATACAAGGCATTACAACCAATTTATTATCTTTATTCCAACACAAACCTAATAATCCATATGAGTTATCCTGAATAATTTTTTCTATTTCATCTTTTGGTATTACTATATCATTTTCTTTTATAGAATACGTTAAAGAGTATTCTATAAAAGAAAATGATTTTGCCCAATTTGGAATAGAGTTTCCTTTTGTATTTCTATTTACTATAGATATATCTATAGGTGCAACTGATTTCTTTAATAATTCTTTTATGATAAATTTCCAACAATGATCTTCTTTATTTTTACTAGATTCTATATATATAAAACTAAAGTAGGTACAAATATCTTCAATTATTCTAGCAGCAGTTTCACTATCTGTAGATTTGAGATATAATTCCAATTCTTTTTTGTCCTTTTTAAACATTTGCTCCAATTGATAACTATATAATCTTTTCATTTTAATACCCCCTGAATTTTAAATAAAATACATTTTTTATAGTAAAGTTATAAATATTATTATCTTTAATTTATTAATTCTATTTCATTAGTTATTAAATTCTTTTTATATCCATGTTTTCCCCAACCTTGTTTTAAGCACCATTTTTCTGCTAGTTCTTTAGTGTTACAAGTTCTTATTTTTTCAATCATTGGTTGTTTTCCTCTTATGTATGTTCCTTTTTTTATCTCAATTTTTCTTTGACCATATATATTTTTATGACTTGATTCATAAAAGAAAACTAATTCCACATCATTCATTTTCAATGCTCCTATTTTATAATTATTTCATGTTAAAATCATGCTTTTAATTTAATAATTTAATATTTTTCCCTTAAATGCTCCTTATAATCTTCGTCAACATCTAATGTCAATATAAATTTTTTTATCTCTTTTAATGCTTGCTCTCTCTTTTGTTGCTTAATTATATATTCTTCATTTTTCTGGCATATATTGTATTGAGATATTTCCACTTTAGAGAAATTAGGACAATAATTTAACTCTTGACCACAGGCAAACTTTCTACTTTCCCACCTTCCACCATGAGCATGTGTTCTATAACCCATTTCATTTCTTGCTGCTTGAACTCTTTCCTCTATTATTACATTACATCCACACATAGGACATTTATTTTCTTTTATATATTCTAAATCCATTTTAATTCTCCTTAATTCATTTAAATTTTAATTAATTGTTTTGTTATCTTATTCTTGCCTACAATCGCTACAACATTGATAATCGTCTATTACTTCCCCATATCTAAGTAATTTTCCACATTTCTTACAATTTACGTCTGATATTATATCATTGTTATCTTCATAAATAATGTTAATTCCGTTTATAATGGAAACTATTTTTGCATCTTTAGCATTTATTATATCAGTTTCAAATGAATATAAATCCTCATCACAGTTATTACATTGAAATGGATATTCCTCTAATTCTGATTTTGTAACCTTATGACCACATTTTTTACATACTCTTTCTAACATTTTTCTAACCTCCTATATTTTAAATAACTGCTCTTTTATTTATCTATTTTTCCCATTCGACTGTATCATAAGTAAAACTAAATTTTTTCCCTTTATTACTTTTTCTATAGGTGTCCTCTACTATTATGTCATTTTCATCTGTCGCAATATAAAAATCTACATAGCCGTTTTTGAACTGATTTTTATCAAAAGATTCTTTAAAATAATACCATCTTTCCTCTTCTTCAATCCATATCATTATATACTTTTTTAACATTTCAAACCCTCCTAAATATTGAATATACAATCTTTATTTACATATACCCATGCGTTACTATCTCCATCAATCATATCAATGCTAACTAGAAAACTATTTTTTTCTACGTCTACTATAGTACCCTGTGAACTGACTTTGATATCTTGATCCCCATATTTTATATTCCCTGAAATTCTAACTCTTTCATTTATTTCAAACATCTTTAAACCCTCCTAATCTAAACTATCTAAAGGAATAATAGACTTCCAATTATTCTTTTTTTGTGTTACTATCAAACTTTTATTTGTAAGTTTCCATTGTAAAATTTCAGCTCCGTTATGTCTCATATTCTCTATGTATTTTTTACATTTGTAAATCACATTGTTTTCACCATCTGCACTATAGTAATCAATAATAATTTTCTCTAACTCTACATAGTAATCATGATTATTTTTCTTGTTAATTATCTCAGCATATGCTTCATCTATACTATAGCTGTATCTAATTATTTCATTCAAGAATTTTATTTGTTTTGATGTCATGTTGTCCTCCAAAATCTTAAATATACAATCTTTATTGCGTTATATATCTGTTATTAGCACTTTAAATTTACTTACATATAAGCACTCTATAAACCGTTTAGAAGTTCCTTTTATAATATCACCTAATTTATATTTACATGAAAAATTATATTTGTACTTCTTTCCAGTAAATTTATCTGTAACTTCAAATTCCTTGTATTCTATCCACGATCCATTATTATATACTTTTTTATTTACTTCTTTAACAATATCATCATTTATAAAATTCTTTGTAAAATAATATTCAACATTAGATTTTATCTTCGCTCTTTTACTAGAATTTGATAGTTTTTTAAATTTTTCACTCATAATACTTCCTCCAAAATCTTAATAAAACTATTATTTTATTTATTTTCATCATCATACCAACAACCATCATCACAATTACATTTTTCTTCTTTTCCACATTTTGCAGGGTCATGGATGCAATCATCATACCCATGAGGACATGATGGCACGTAACCTCTATCTCGAAAATAATCTTGTAGCTCTGCTTTTGGATTATGCTTACACTCTTTACAGTGTCTATCTTTCATAGTACATCTTAATTCATATTTACAGCTCATAAGCTACCTCCTGAATTATTCTAACCTATTCCACAGTTGCACTGCTAAAAAGTCGTTTATCGTAATTGAAGATACTTTCCAGTTTCCTTGCTTATAGTCATCCCATTCTATTATATTTTTATAATGATTATATCTATAATATCTTTCTCCAAATTCCACTGTTCCGCCATTTAGTAGCTCTATTAAAGCTTCTTTACCACTCATTTTTTTCACCTACTATAATAAATTTTTCCTATTCTCTGCATTTGTACAGGCTTAAAACTGTTATATTCATTTTGATATAGCTACATTATAGGAAAGGGAATTTAAATTCCCTTTTTAATTATATTTATTTAATATTTAATAATTTATGTAATCTTTTCAACCCGTCTATTGTGCCTATAACATTATTTTTCTTACATATTCCCATATATAAATTTAATATTTCTATAGACATGACTAAATTCCTCCTAACTATTTAATAATTTTAATTATTTTTTCTTTAAATTGCTTTTATATAAAATCTACTTCATCTTTGTATTCCATTTTTTCCTCTGTAAAACAATTGTATAAATCTTCCTCCGTTACTTGTAATATTTTTGCCAAAATCGGCACAGGTATTGCAAAATTATTATCTAAATAATTTAATGTTATTAGATCATAGTAGTAATTATCTTCTTGGCTAGTATTACTATTTTTTAGATATTTAAATTCCTGTTGTTCGTCTATTTGTGAATACATTAACCACATTACGTTTTTAGGTACGTAATATTTATCCTCTGTACTCTTAAATTGTGAAATTGAATCTTCTATAAAATTAGATATTACACAGTGCTGCTCTTTTAATATCTGATTAAAGTTACAAACTTTTATTACTGTACCAGTAGTTCTATAAGATAAATTTAGCTTTAATCTTAGTGTATCCGCGATAAGCATATATGTTTTATATTGAATACTGTTTTTATTTTTACCATACTTATCTAAAACATTTTCTTCGAATTTTTCTAAGTCTTCTTTTCCATTGTAGTGACAACCTTCTGCAAATTGGATATTGGGTTCGCCTTCTAAGTCTATATAATATTTAACCCATTTGTGATTAGAAAAGTTTTTTAATTTTTTTGCAAATAAAATATCTTGTAAATCTATAAAATTAACCTTTGTTTTTTCCTCAGATAGTTTGTTAGGATTTTCATAGCGTATGGTTTCGTCTTCAATCCAATACGCTATTTCACTTTCATATTTAACTGGAACATCGGTTCTTTGAGGCTCGTAATCTCCTTCACACGCAGTATCTAAATACTGTCTTAATAGTGTACTTTCCTCAACATATAGTGCGTCATCGTTGCATATAATAAAGCATTGCCCTTCCTTAAAATCTTTTAATATATTTATATTCTCTAACATAGCTAAAATCCTCCTAATTATTTAATAATTTTAATATTATTTTTTAAACCTTTATTTTTTATTAAGCAAATCGGCTTTGCTCCTGCTTTAAAATATGTGGGCTGTTATGCTACAATTAATCAAAATTAGCTTTTAATTTATCATAAACACTGTCTTTTTTCTCTACTAATTGAAGTAATTTTTCTTTGTTCTCTTCTGTTTTATCTTTCTCAAACACATCAAAGAATTCCAACATTTCTTTATGTGCATTTTGATATTCTATATTCTGTAATAGCACCTTTTCAAAGTCTATTTCTTTCCTAACTATGTTATCTATATCACACTCTTTTACAATCCTTTTTATTTCTGTATCTTTGAATATTCTATTTTCTTTTAGTTCTATTTTAGCAAGTTCTTTTAAGACATTTCCTGTTTTTATAGCCTTATTCATTTCATTCAATTGATTATTATTCATATTAATTACCTCCAACTACTAAATACTTGTTAAATTCTATTTCTTTATTCTTCGCATAAGATACAACGTCTTTATAATCTCCATATTCCTTATATTGATGATAAAATAATATTAATTCATTTATCCATTTAGCTTTATTTTCTTTGTCACTTAAAAATTGATCTAGTGTTAAGTTACCATAAACAATATCAAATATTATGCTCCATTGTTCAAAGGATAGATAATCTTTTATTAGACTCCTTATTGGGTATTGTATTAATATTTTATTATTATCTTTTAATTCATAATTTTCGGCTTCAAATGCAAATCTACTTTTGTTTAATGTTTCATCTTCATTTAAATATTCATCTTTAAATTCATATTCAGTATATACATTAAAATTTTCTATTTTTCCAAAATGCTTTTGTGTAAAATCTAAGAATATATTGAAACTTTTGCTTATTAACTCACTTCTTTTTAACATGCTTTCATAAAACTCATTATTTATTTCTAAAACTCTTTCAAAATAGCCTTGGTCTAAATTTCTTTTACTCATAACTAAAACAACTCCCTTTTATTTATGTATTTATTTATATAAATTTTATTAACTAAAACTAATCTGTAAACAATATACCTCTTTTCAAGTTTCCACTCATAAATGATGCCATATTACTTATCCAAACTGTACCTCTTGGAGCTGTTAAACAACTGTCTAATACTTCCCATCCTTTTGGAATTGTTTTATACATATCAATATTGTTTTTTATTGCATACTCTTTTATTTTCTTGTTTTTTTCTTGTGTTGCTGTTAACCCTTTAGCATTTGAAAATAGTCTATAAACTTCATTAATTAGCTTTTCTTTATTTTCCTCAGTAGCTTCAAACATCCAATCAAAATTTATGACATTTTTTCCATTTTCTCTTTTAGTTTGTGGGTTATACATGCCGTAACTATTACCTTCAGTATCTTTGACATATGTTTCAATACCCCAATAAGTTTCTAACACTCTATCAATATGACCGTTTTTGTGCCATAATTTAGGTAATGATTTTTTATTTTCTTTCCAATCTTCGCACTTGTCTAATTCAATTATTAATTTTTCTCCTTTCCTGTTTGTATCTGTAAATGTATAAAACCATCTTGTTTCCGCCATTTGTTCAATTATATATTCTTTTTTCATGTTAAACATCCTCACTTTTAATTATTTTTAATATTATAATAAATTAGTTATTTTATTTACTGATTATTCTTCATCTTCTCCGCATCCATAGCAAGGACACTCTGAACAACTCCCCTTAGTACATTGAATTTCAAATCCTACAACATCAAACGTTCTTTCAAAACAATCATTACATTCACTATGACCACAACAATAATTACACGACTTTGAATTTCTACTCATTTCTAACCCTCCATTTATTAATTATAAATTTTAACATCAATTATTAATTTAATAATTTAATAGCTCATGTTAAAATTTATGTTTTATAACGAAGGCTATAGGTTTCAATTTTTCCTATAGCCTTTATATCCACATTACCAATCATAGTTTGTTGCTAGTTTCAAGCAGTTCTCCAATACTACATAACCTTCACTTTTAGTGTATTTAATTAAACTATCAATGTTATAGTTTTGAATAACTTCTTTAATATAATTTATATAATTTTCATTTGTCGTTGCTTCATAATGCCTTATATTATTTTGCATCATATAATCACAAGTCACATCTGCGAAACGTTCAAAGTTATCATTAACATTGAATTTTTCTCCATACCTATGAGAATAAATCAAATCCTTATTATCCTTTAAATCTTCATATGTCCATTTGTGAAGTAATGAGTGTGTCACTTCTTTAGTGTCTTTCATTATTTCTTTTCTCCATGTCTCTTTAAAGTTATAACCATCGAAAATAAAGAATATATTAGTTTCTAGTAATACAAGCCTATCAATTCTTTTGGCTCTTGGACGTTGAATGTAGATATATAAAGCATTTTCATATTGTGCATATTTTGAGTAATAAAAACCTCTTACTACACCTTTATATAAAGTTGGCACTAAATCCCCAGCGTTTAAAACTGCAACCTTTTGACCTATTGTAATATTTATTTTTTTCATAATTCCAAAACCTCCATTTATTTTTATTAAATCTTTATATCAATTATTAATTTTCCTAATAACTCATATAAAGATTTAAGACTACAGTTATTTTTTTCTGTAGTCTTAAATGATTTGCATTTATATTATTAATCTTTTAATAAACACAATTTAAATTTTCTATTTCTTTTTTTATTTCTTCATCTGTTAAAACTTCATTATCGAGGTCGATAATTTTTATTTCTGTTTTCTCATTGGAAGAGTATATTTTTTGTACATTTCCACCTCTAATAATGCAAACAATTTTATTCATTTTTCATCCCTCCTATTTTATGATTAATTTAATATTTTTATATAATTTCCCAATTTGCATAACTCCAAACATCATCAATACATTCTTGTATTATAGTCCCATCCATTTTGATTATTTCCAAATATGCATTTAACATTTGATCCTTTTCCTTGTCAAAAAGTCTGCTTTCTAATAAGTAAATTCTTTTAGAATTGTCTACATGTAGTGCATTTTCAAATACTAGTGTATCTTCGCCCCTATTAATTTCTATAGATATTGAATTTTCTTTCTTGTCTTCTATTGTTTTTTCAATAGCTAATTCTAATTCGGTTTTATTAACAAATAAGTTTGTCAATAAATTTTCTTTTATATCCTCTCTTAATAAAACTTGTTTTAAACTTAAAGTATTCTTCATTTTTTATTCCTCCTATTTTTAAAATTATTTAATATTTCTCTTAATTGATGGAAAATCTTTTTTTGTTGAGCTATATAATTATTCATAAAAGTTTTTTCTTCTGTACTCCATTGAAATTCGTCTAACCATATTTTAAAAAGATGTTTTATATCTCCTATTTCATCTTTGTAATTAATTGTATTCTGATTAACTAATAAATTACTATAGTAATCAGAACCCCCATTGCTCACTATGAATTTAATAGCTTCTAAAGTATTTATAGCTTTCATTTCTAATACCTCCACTTTTATAGTTTAATAATTCTTCTCTTTCATCGTCTGTTATTAGCTCATCATTCTGTAACACATACTTAATGCCACCACTATTTAAATTATAAATGTATTCTGTCTCTGTATCTTCTCCTATGTCTAATTTAACTAATCTTTTTAATGTGGCTCTTTTGCCTTTTATTATCCAATACTTAATTTTTCTCACTCCATTATTAATTATTCGCTAGGCTCTTACATCCTATTATTTTTCCTTCTTCATCCCTAACAACCTCGTTAGGAACTAACAAGTCCTTTCTTTGTGGTAAAGCTTGAAGAATAAGCCTACTTACTATGTAGTAAATTCCTTCCTGCTCTTGTGGTAGTCCTTCCACTTCTCCAAACTTTGTAGAAGTTATAGGAATATTGTTTATTTCTCCTACTTGAACTGTAGTTTGAATACACCTAGCATTGCCTACTGAAAGGAAATTGTAAATCTCTCCTGATTCTGAAATAATAATGTTTACCGTATGTGGTGTGTAGTTTAATATTTTCATAATTAGTTCCTCTTTTCTTTATTTAATATTTTTATTTATTACTAATTGATAGAATATCTTTTTTATTCTATATTTGAAATGTCTTTACATGCTTTATTTAATCCATGTATTAAGTCTTTATTACTGTTAACATCTTCTATAGTTAAACCTAAACAATCTAAGGTATCGCCAATTTCGCCTGTATAACTGTATTCGTGATTATTTAATTCATACTTAAACATATCATATATGAAGCCTTCGCCAGTTGTATCAGTTTTAATTTTACTTTCCATTTCCTTTTCATGTCTTTCAAACATTTCATGTAATGCTTCTGCATCAGACTTTTTATAAAAACCTCCACCACCTAAACTATAGATTTTATCTGTATCACTAGCTTCTAAACCTATTTTTTTCATTCCTTCGTCAAATTGGTTTTGGCTAAAAGCAAAGAACATAGGAAAATTATTTACCTCTTCTTGATGTTTTTGTTTTAACTCTTTATAAAGATTTTCTTTCATGTTTAAATACCTCCTATTTAAATTAATTGTATTTACTATAATATCTTTTAAGCTCAGTTCTTTTTTCTTTGAATGTTGTAAGGCATACTTCACATTTATATGTGGTATGCTCCATTCTGAAATTCTCATAGTAAATCATTTTGTCGTTTTTTATTATGTAATCTACTATACCGTATTTTTCCGCATACAATAAAGCTTGTTGGTCGTAGTCTAAATTTAACATTTTTTCATTTCTCCTAAGATATTAATTTATTTTAATAAACAAATCCTTCATTTGGAATGTCAATATTTTCTTTTATAACCATATGTCCTATTCTATTGATTCTACGCAAGCCTTGTACTATTAAATATTTACCATTCTCATGTATTATAGTAAATATCGTGTATGCTATCCCCTTTTCTTGTAATGTCTTAACTTCTTTATTTAAAAAATTATAGTCATCAATTGTTATATTTCCATTTTGATTCAAACCTTTTTCTTCAGCTATTTTCATAAAATCATTTAAGTTTGCTATTTTCATTTTCAAACCCTCCATTAATTCCATTGTTCCTCTATATAATTTGGTGCAAAATCTGTATATAACACAACGTCGAATCCATCTGTATCAATACATATATCTGCAATTTCTTCTCTTTCAAAAGATGCATCCATTATTTTATTATTAATATATTCTTCAATTTCTTTTCCGAATTTTTCTTGTATGTCAGCATTACTTATAATATACTGAAATCCTGACATTGAACCGTCACTTTCTTCTTGTACTGTTTTTACAAGATATTTTGCTATTTCTTCAAACA
This sequence comes from Clostridium sp. UBA2485, assembly GCF_002341865.1. GTDB lineage: Bacteria > Bacillota > Clostridia > Clostridiales > Clostridiaceae > Clostridium_J. The sequence goes on from NZ_DDOV01000081.1 coordinate 43,556, forward strand.
AATTTTTATTCATTTTTTCATACCCTCCTGTTAATATAAAATCTAAGCTCTATTAAATTTCTTGTTGCATTAAAGCAATCGTTATACTATCATATCCACTTTCAATTCTCCATTGATTACTGTTAATGGTAATTTCTCCGTCTTCTCCAAATGTTTGTTTTACCTCATTAATCATTTTTTCTTTACACTCTTGGGCTTTTTCCAATTGTCTAAATACCTCTACACTAAAATTTATTTCATGATTGTTCTCCATGTAAATTGTTTCCTCAGTAACTATATATACTTCCATTTATTAAACCTCCTCAAATTCTTTTGAATTATAATTTGGTGCGTAGCTAGTAAATAGCACCACATCATAACCGCTAATGTCTTCCTGTACGTCTGCTATTTCTTCCCTATCTTCAAGAGCAGTTAATATTTTGTTATTTATATTTTTATCTATTTTAACATTGAATTTTTTCTCTATTTCTGAATAGTAAGTTATATATTGAAATCCACTTTCTACGCTATTTTGTTGTGTGTTCTTTACTATGTAATCGGCTATTTGTTCAAATATATTACTCATTTTTTATTACACTTCCTTTTTTATTTTTATTATTCTACTTTAGTCCAACACCAAACACAAGAACCAATTCCATAAACATGTAATGTTTTGTTGTTATATACTATGTCATGCCCTTTGTAGGCTTCTAATACGTCAGATGTTTCGATATAATAAGTATCTCTACTTATATCGAAATAGGCTTTTATTTCGTTTTCTACACAGTAGCTAATTATTTTGTCAGCTTCTTGCTTTGTGAAATATGGACATTCCCAACCATTCCATGTTTCTCCATTTGTGTATCCTAAGTATGGTTTTTCGTTATCTATGTTGAAGTATGATTTTTTCATCTTTAAACCTCCTACTATATGTTAAATTCTCTTTTTAAGATATTTAGTATGTTTACTTTTACCATGTTGTCACTTTTAAAACTTTCTAAGTGTTTGTAGTCATTGCTTATTCTATTACCTTCTAAATTGTTTATAAGGTCGCAACTTGTATTGTCTTTTGTTGCTCCTAGAGCTTTATAATTTTGAGTGTTAGTGTTTTTGTATAACTCTATAGCTTGATGTAATGTTAAATTGCTTGTTGTTTTTCTATTTGTAAATACATAAAATGTATAGTTTATCATATTAATTACCACCTTTTAATTTAATATTTTTATTGCTTGATTGGCTTGCCATCATCAGTTAACAAGTTGCCATCTTGTTAAAACTAGAGTTATTAGACTCTAGTTTCGACTTCTATTCTCTTACCATGGTATATCTAAATCCTTTTCTCTTGGGTCAGGCTCAAGCCAATGTTTAACCCCTTTAATTTCTAATGCTTCAAGAACTGCCTCTCTTTTTAAAAACTCTTTGTCAGTGAACTCTCTTTGAAATTGAACTCCCTCAACTTCAATAATTACTGTAGTTATAAAGCTTTTCAAATCTTCTAATTTCATCTTTATGCCTCCTTAATTTAATATTTTAAATTTGGTATTTTAAATATATTTGTATGTATGTATTAACCCCTTCTTGGTTAACATTATTCCCTCAAAAATCTTCTTTGTAACGGTTTCTGAGTAACCGCCTTTATATTGTATTAAAACCATTGTTATGACCTCCTAAATATATATTCATTTTTAAATACTGTATTGCATAAATTTAAATCTAATTTTACATAGCTTTTCAAGTTGCAATTTAACAAACTTTATATTAGATATAAAAGAATGTTTGCAATCTGTCTATTGTGCTATGTCAATAACAGTATTTAAAATCAATATACATATTATTAATTCTATTCTATTTATTTACAATCTACTCATTTCAATATCCCTAGGATTTTAAGGTCGCCACAATACTTATGTTATGTTCATGTTGTCAATTCTCTACAATACATACCCTTTATACCTCCACTTTTAATTGTACCCACATTAGTCGGTTTTAGCTAATTTTGCACCCTCTTCAATGCCTACGTTACAAGCATAGTTGCCATTGCTTTACAAGGATGTAAAAACGGTTTTTATCAAACCTCTATATTTAGTTATCAAAGAGCATTTAAGTGTATGTTGCTTGTATCCTCCTATTACAAACCACTATACGGAATTTGTTTCCAATACATTCTAGTCATTAAATTGTAAGTTATTGTATAAAATCTAATATTTTAGATTTAAAGTTACGAAATAATAATTTAATATTTTTAATATATTGAGCTATTGATGTGTTTAGCCCTTATCTTTAGTTTACAAATAAAATATTGAAGAAAGTATATCCTATTTGCGTTAAGTAGATGTTGTTAAGGTTTTGTTGTTTCCCTTAACCTGTTAATACTAGTATAACCCATATGAATACAAATTACAAGTATTAATTTAATATTTTTAATATCTTTTCTATTCGTCTTTTAAATAGATAGTATTAGATTCATTAATAGCAGTAATACATATTATAGTAGTATATGTAAAAAATGAAGACCAGTGAGTATTTGATCCACTGGTCTTATATATTAAGTTTATGACGTCTATTTGCCCTTTGTTGTATGTTTAGCCTTGTCTTTTGTTAGTAAGAATACTATTAGTAGTATAAGTGTTGTAATACTCTTTAAGATAATATTAGACGTAAATAGTAGTATAAAAGTATTACATAAGGTTAATAAATAAATTAAGTTACGTTTAGATGTTTTCATATGCATTAAAAGATGTTAGAATGTATTTAAGGTGGTGTAGGAAGGAAGGGTATTAAATACCCTAACCTCTACTATTTACTTGTTCTCTTCATCTTTATTACCGCTAATAATAAAGTTGTATATTGCTATTATAATGGTAATTATAATTAGTAATATTTCGAGAAGAGTTTTAAGTATTAGGAGTGTTTCATATTCTAACATCTTCCTATCACCTCCATTTATAATTATACACTATTTGACAAATGTTTTATATGGTTTTGGAGAAATAAAATTAAAAATATTAAATCAATTACTATTGACTTTTATTGTGAGTTGTGAATTTTTTTAGTGAAATTTGTGGATGGGTTATAAACGTTATAATAAGCGTTTTGAAGCGTTGTATTTAATTGATATAGAAAAGTGTTGTTGTAGTTGTGTTGAGCGTGTTAGGGTGCTTTTAAATAGGTGTGGTTTTGTAGAGTGGAAATTTTGGAGTCTATGGAAGTGTATATTAAAAAAAAGAATGTCTATAATGTTATAAGAGAGTGTAAAAAGAGTTGAATTATGTTTTAAAGGTAAAGGTATGACTTGTACCCAAAACTTTAAAAGTAATAGTTTATCCCAATCATAACTTTTTTTATGCTCTTTTTTTGTCGTTGTATTTTTTTATTGACTTGGTGAGTGAATGAGCATAAGAAGATGTAAAAATAAAAATGCGAATGTTGGGTTGTGTTTTGGTTTGAATGTTTGTGTTTTATATTGTTATGGAGTTGGAATGGTATGGAATTTTTTGGTGGTTGGAAGGTAGATATTTTTCAGTGGTGTAAAATATTTGTATGGAATTTTGTGAATGTTAGTGTTGATATTTGAAATAATATTCGTATTTAATTATGAAAGTGTTTGTTCAAAATCCTGCACTTTTTTCCGAAAATATACTTGCAAGTCACATTGCTAAAACTTGCATAAATTATATATAGTAACAAACACCCTTTAGTGTGGTATATCATTCAATTATACCTATAGTCAGTTATTCCATAAAATGTAATTATTAGGTGTGTATAACTATATAATTATATCCACCTAACTTGTTTTATTTTGTCGGAATATGGGGGGTGTATTTACATTTCTTATTGATAATGATAGTCAATTAACACCCTCAACACTTCATCTCACATGACAAACCTACCCCACAACGACTGCATTTCCCCACTCGTAAACCGTTTCGTAAATTCCCTTACTACCCCTACCAAAACTCACCCTCAAATCAACCCAATTTTACCCCTATTCACCCACTTATAACTCCTTACCTATTACAGCTCCTACATTAACACGATACAAGCTCTCAACACCTTATCCGACCAATTACTCTCCCCTATCTCAAAACTCATTTTACAATAGGACTAGCCTATCTAAAACCACTCCAAAAATACTCTCTACTCACCCCCTATCGAAACACCTCACTCGTACCTATGATAGCTTGTCTAAATTTAAGCATGTCCAATTATATGAAAAAAGATAGGCAGAGACTTATAATTAACTTAATCATAATCTCTACCCATAATCTCAACTAATAAAAACTTCATTGATTTACTATCATTTCTTTTATATTTAACTTTGTCTTAATATTGCTAATTAATTTTTTTCTATTTCTCATCAAATACTTTACGCTCTTATTTACTATTCCAATTACTATAATCTCAGCTACAATGGTTTCAGATATTATATTACCTGCTATCATTGCACTTAATCCACCATATAACACTATGTTTGTAACATCTCTAACATTATTACTTAACTTTTCTAATTCAGCCCTTCTAATAATCATATCGCCCATATATTCCAAAGTATAATACACTTCCTTATATATTTCTAAATTAACTAAAGAAATCTAATATTGCACCAATCCCCTCTCCCATTTTTGCAATTAATTTAAATAGCAATGGAGGATTTTGTTCTAAGTATTTTATATAAGCTACCACATCAACAGTAACTGCACTTACGCCTGTGAATTTAATTAAACGTGAATAGTCTTTTTGGTCTAATGCCTGCATTGCTATATCACCTAGTAAAGTCACTGCTCCTGTTCTTATTATATTGCCACATAATATTGCCAATGTCATATACTCACCCTCTCTCTATAATTCATTGAGAGTTTTGAAAAATGTAACTACAGATGCTACAATTGTACTTCCTGCTATTGCAAATCCACCTATTCTAACAAACTGAGCATAATCGGGCTTATTAACCTTTTCACATATTCCTTCTGCAAATGCACTTACAACACCAGCACTAGCTAAAGTTATGATTGTTCCAGTTAGATTCATATATATCCCTCCGACTCATAATTCTTTGGAATACCTTATACACTTTTTAAAGCCAACCTTCCTATTTTCTCTGAGATTAGCTTTAAGAGGTGTATAAGATATTCTCCTATACACGTAAACTTATTTATGCCATTTATACCTAAGTTGTTTAGCAGTATCTAAATCTATAATATTTCCTTCATTCACCACTCTTTCAGAATTTTCATTGTCTATTGATTCTTGGTTTTTAATTTTTTCATATAAACTTTCAATCGTGTTTTGAATTACGTTTTTAATTGATTTCGCACACTTATGTGTTTTGCTTATTCCCCATTTCCATAAGCTTATTCTTCTTTGTAAATAACTTACTCCTGTTCTTTTGCAAATAAATAATATCTTTCCTATAAAAGTGCGTCGTAGCACTAAATGCAGCATAAAGCTACAAACTTCTATTAATACTAGAAGACAAATTAGTTCTTTAAATAAATTAATCAAATAGTTCATACTCAATCTCCTTTAGTTATCCAATATTTTATAAATCTCTATTTACTGCTATATAATCTATATTTCTATTTAAATCTTTAAACTACTTAATATAAATCTTATGTTTAGAGTTTACTAGCAGCTTTAACTAAACTAACTACTATTTATACCTCAACATAACACAAGTAGATTATACGAGAACTACCTCTTGAACCTTACTGTCTTACATTAAATAATAAACAATAATCAATTTAGCTAAGGTGTTAGTAGCTCTAACATAAGTCTATATTAAATATTTAAAGTTTAAATAAAAACAAATTATATACAATATCAAGCAATAAAATATTTTACAAAAGTAATTGTAAAAAGCTTTTGTTAATATTTAAAACTTTTGTCATTGTATCTATCTTTTGTAGAATACTATACTGTATACTATTCACTTTACTGTATTTTTGTTACATGTTTTATATTTTTTGTAATTAGGTTTTTGTTAGAAATGGACATGCAATGTGTGTCACCTGCCAGCAGCACCAAGGGCGTGACTGTCCTCTCGATTGTACATATACATTCCCAATCTTATTGCAAGTTGGAAATGGCTTAACCTCAACGTTAAAAGCTATCAATTCAAGTAGTCAACAGGATTAACTTATGCTATTACTTGTACATAGAATTACACTATCACTTATACCTGATGTTATACCTCATCATCAATTGCTAAAAAGAGAGATATTATAAAAATATCTCTCCAAAATTATTAAGTTTGTAATCTAATCTAATAACAGTAAACATATCTGTATCATAAGATTTATGCTTTCTATCATCTAGCAGAATTATATTCGGTAACTTACCACCACAACATTCCATTATTTCTTCTGCAGCATTTTCAAATCTATTTAGATCTAGTCTATTATTACTTTTGTTTACTTCTATTAGGCTTCTGAATCTATAGTCTCCATATCTATAAATACAAAGAGCATCTGATCTATACTTCCCATTAAGCCATTCTTTTTCTGGCTTAAAATATTCTATGGTTACATTATTTTTAATTAACTCACAATAAAAGTCCATCAAATAAATTCGATGTTCAGAAATGGAAGATTTATTACTATCATTCGGAATAAACAATTTAAGTTTTAAAGCAGAATTAGTAATTATTTTTAATCTCTTTTCTTTAACTAATCTTTGCAATCTAGTCCTCGCATACTCATATCCATTAACCATATGGGAGTATACTAAATAATAACATTGTTTTATAGTTATGAAACCAAACTCATCAACATATCTTAATACTTTTCTATCTTTATCTGTAATCACTTTTTATATCTTCTCCTTCCCTGTTTTAACTGGCTTACAGGTTTCTTTTGGGTTATATTTTGTCTTATCTATTACAGTAACATTCGAATTCAATGGCATATAAGGTACAAAATTAGGTATGTTTTCAATATTTTTTTTATTTATTTCATGTATTTTTGGGTCAACTTGGCTAAATTTATCATTAATTGGTTGCTCTTTTTTAATTTTTAACTCTTGCTGCTTTTGTAGTTCATCTTGTTGTTTCTGTAAGGTCAAAGCCTTTTTAAGCAACTTTTCTTCATACAACTTTAACTCTTCTTCTCTTTTCTTTAAATCTATTTCTATCGCTATGTTTTCTTTCCCTAAATTTTCTGTTGATTCTTTTAAGTTATTATTATCTTGTTTATTAGATTTTGATTTCTTCCTATCTTCTTTCTTTCCCATCATGTCTTTGACTTCCTTAAGTCTTTGTTCTCCCCATTTAGTTTCAAAAATAGTAGAATGATTTGGCATCAACATCTTTTTTATATATTTCATAATCAATGGATCATCAACCCAAGGAGTTTGTAAAAAATCATATGACAATAATTTGTACACTGCGACTCTCTTTTCTAAACCTAAAGCAATATTTGCATCGTCAGTTGCAACCTCTGAAGATTTACTATTGCTTTGACGAAATGATATATTTAAATTGCACATTGATTTTATAAAGCTATTTAACAAATTCGCTGTAGGTCTTTGAATACAATTTATTGAAAACACATTGCTACTTCTTCCATGTTGTGCAATAGCTGCTAACATATCATCTATTGCTTTTTTCTTATATTTTACTTCATCGGAATCTGAAGGTTTCTCACGTATACTAGCCATTTCATCTAGCACCACCCAAACTGTCGGTTGGGCATTCATTGGATTGAGTCTATTGTAATCTGTTATATTACTCCCAAGCCCTTTTTTCTTAACACTTCTCACTAATTCATTGCGTTTATCTAAGGTAGTCATTAAATACTCGCAAACAACTATTGCTTTATCTAAATTATCAGCGAATCCCTTGCATATTCTAGCATCTTCATATAAAGCTAAATCACATTTATCAAGCTGAATCAGGAATAACTGCAGATCTTCTGGTAGGTGATTGTATACCTGAGTAGCTAAAGCACAATCTAAAAGCTTAGACTTCCCACTACCTGTTGTGCCTGATAGTAATACCTGACACCAATCGTTCAAGTTAACAATTATAGGTGTCCCATCAAATTGATTGCCTATATAAATTTCATAAGGTTTTGTTTGAGAAGGTTTAAACTTAATATCCTTTGAAATATTTTTTACGATTTTTACTTCCATACACTCGTCGAACCTATTTTTATTATAAATAAATATACAATGTAAATTATCTTCTATCACATCTTGTATCTTTTCTAAAGATTTAAATGTTAGTCCTTTAGGACAGTATAAACTAGCACGAAATCCATACACTTCTTTTTTAATATCATCAAAAGTGAATGTTTCGTAATAATCATTAAAGGTCTTGGTCTGAAACATTACTTCTCGCCAATCTTCAATCAACTTTCTTATTTGTTTGTTTTCTTGCTTTAAAATGTTTTTATCTATATCTTTTTTTCGTTTATTATTACCCGTCTTTTTATTTAAAGAAAGTATCACCTTTTTTACCACCTACACTTTCATTGACAATGTGATTTAGTTTTTTAACTCTTTTAACTTTGTCTGTTACTTTATAATAAACAATTTTCTTTTTCTTGCTATTATTTTTTATTCTATGTATTTTAAAATATGCATACACAGAATATCCCGTTAAGAAAACGCCTACTCCAATTACTTCTAATGGCACACATAGCACCTCCATAACATTTAATATTAGTTATACTATACTTTATGCTTTCACCTTAAAATCTGTTACAAGGCGATATGTATAGTTTTTCTGAATTAAAGAATACTAACTAATAATTAAAGTAAAATGGAATATAGTGTAGATAACTAAATAGTTTAGTGGTCTAACACACGAGATATTGACAGGAGTGATAAAATGGGTAGAAGAAAAAGCTATCTTTTTACAAGAACACAGGAAAAATTGATTGCTAAATCAATTAGATTTATATTTAAATTAGCAGGTAAATCATTATATATGTTGTTTCTCATAGCTATGACCATACTCCGAGCTGCTGCTGAAGGCACATATTATATTTTTAGATATGTAAAAAACTATAGAAAGGCTAAAAAATGTGGATATAGCTATAATGAGCTAGAAAAAATTATAAGAGAAATGCAACCTAGGCAGTTTGAAATATTTTGTGCTGAATTATTTAAAGCTTTAGGCTATTTTGTAGAGCTTACCCCAGCTGGAGGCGATTATGGAAGAGATCTAGTCCTAAATTCTGAAATATTTGTTGAATGTAAGCACTATGCTGAAAATAATTATATAGGACGGGTTGAAGTTCAAAAACTGCTAGGTTCTTGCAGGCAATTTGGAGTGGAAAAAGCCATATTCATAAACACAGGCTCTTATCATCAAAATGCATACGAAGTGGAAAGAATGGTTGACAGTCTTGAATTGTGGGATATGAGTGATATACTAAAAAAACTTTTAGCTATAAGTCCAGAGAGAATTCCACACATAATAATTAGAAGCACCAATATATTCAATAATAGAGAGCTGAATCCTTGCAATTAACATAAATCACTTTAGGTCAACTTTTAATACAAGCAAAGTTGACCTAAAGTGATTTTTTATCTAAATCTACGTTCCGAAATATACTATAACAAGAAAGTAACAAGAGATTGCAAAGAGTTAGCAAGAAAATGACAAGAAATTAATAAAACTATACAAATAAATAACAATAAAATAATAATAAATTAGCAATATATTGCTAAGTAATACCAAGTATTTAATAAAACTATAAGAAATAGTAACAAAATATTGTAAAAAGCATAACAATATACTATAATGAAATTACAAAGTTTTAGTAAAAGTAGGTGATTTAAACTAATTATGGAACTAAATAGAAGTGATTATGAAATATTAGACATACTTAGAAAGAACCGCTGTTATAGTAAGTTAAAAGCTCTAACAATGAACGATCTTATAACTGAAAGTAAACTAAGTTACTCTAAAATAAGAAAAACAACTAAAGAATTGCTGAAACTCAAATATATTGAAAAAGGTGCTAAAAATGGATGTGCTGAAACTTTTTATATGACAGAGTTAGGTAAACTAGAGTTAATTAATGCAAGTGGTGTTAAAATCATAAAGGAATCAAATGGAGGTAATTTATAAAATGAAAAAAAATGAAATTTTGTTTATAGGACATGGACAAGCTGGTAATAATATAGCTGACTGCGTGGTAACTAAATCTAAAAGAAGATTTTTAAGTTACTATATAAACTCATCTTTAAAAGATATTATGGCATTAAAAAATGATAAGAATAAAAATATAGCAGACAATTACTTTGTTATTCCTAATGCAGATGGCTGTGGAAGAGATCAAAAACTATCTAAAGAATACATGTCTCTTCATGGTGCAAATATAATAGACGACATTTTAAAAGGATATCAAAGACAGAGAGCTATATATGTAGCTCACTCAACAGATGGAGGGACTGGAGGTGGATCAGCTATACCACTTATGAAAGGACTAAGAAGAACAATACAAGCTGCTAAATTAGATAAAAAAGTAATTGGTATTTCTGTTTTACCGTCTTGGGAGCTAAAAAGCAAAATAGGTAAAGAAAATGCATTAGCCTATTGGAATGAAATGATAAGCAATTCTGATGCATATGATTTTATGTATGTAATCAACAACTACTCTAGAAAAGCTACTGATGATTACTCAAAAATCAACAATGAGTTTGCTGAGTTGATAAACTTAAGTTATGATATTTGTGTTGGAGATGAAAACGGTACTATAGATACTAAGGATAGAGAAAAAATGTATACCGTAAAAGGCTCAAAAGATGATAAAGAAAATTTATCTAAAATTGCAGTTATGTACAAGTTGCCAGATAATATATCAGACGCAAGAATTGCACTAGAAGCTGCTAAATCTTCTAGCATATTTGCTAAAATTAGTAATATGTCTTGTAAAAATTTGCTTATTTCATTAAAAAACGATACAGATTTAGACTCTCAAGACATAATAAATGAATTTAACTATGAAAATGAAGTTATTGAGGGAGTAAATCCTTACTGTAACTTTGTTATGGCTACAGGTATACCTATTGATTCCATTTTAGAGGATATACAAATGATTCAAGAAAGCTTGGAAGATGATAAAAAATCTAGAGAGAATAAACCTGCTAAATCTCAAAGAGCTGTAGACTTGAAAATTGAAATTGAAAGTGAGATAGCTGCACAGTCAATCTCATCTAAAAATACAAAAGAGGTTGCTCCAGATATAGATGACATTTTAGAAGATGATGATTTCTTTAGTGATATATTCGGTTAACAAGCTTATATCAAAAGTATAGCAAGAGTATACTACGAAAATGATAAGAAGTTACAACCTTATATAAAGTCTTTAACAATAAAATAGCAAAAGTGTAACAAGAGTATGCTAAGTATTTAATAACACTATAGTAAGAAAAATTGAGAGTATGAGCTATAATAGAAATAGTTCATACTTTTTTTTATTTTAAAATAACATTTTCACACATAAGAAAATGCAAAAATTACCTGTTTGCTTTGAATCAACTTTTATTACAACCAAAGTTAAATTTGTATTGTAAATCAAGGCTTTTAATGTATCCAAAGTAGACCTAAAGTAAATAATTTGTTAATATTACTTATAATGTGATTGGATTTAAAGTTATATGTTATAATAATCAAAGTGAGGTGAATGTTAATGAAAAGTGACGATACTTTTATAGATGTTTTGTATTGTAATGATGAAGATGAATTTGAGCCACAATTTACTATGTCTCAAGTTACTCAAGAGCTTGATGCAAGAAGTTCAAAAATAACATATTGGTGTAAGAGATATAAATTAGATGCTCTAGTTGAAAGAATCAACAACAAAAAAGACAGATGTTTTAGCATTTACGAGATTAAAATACTTAGAAAAATAAAAAGCTTAAAAGATAAAGATTTAAATAGCAAAAAAATTGAAGAGTTAATAGCAGATGATTTGGAAATTTTAAAAGAACGTAAGATAAAAATGGCAGAAGAAACCCAAAAAGCCGAAGAAATGATACAATATAATCAAAATGAACAAATTGTTGAAATGTTAGCTAGTAAATTAGCTGAACAGTTTTCTAATGAAATGATGAACATGAAAAATTCCATTGTTGATGAACTATCAGTAACAATTACAAATAATATACAAGAACAGCTATCGGAGTCATTTAAAACAAGTTCAGAAGCCACTAAAGAGCAATTAAATGTCTTAGAGATAAATTTATCGTCTAAAATTGACAATGCCTTAGAAGGTCAATTAGATGACTTAAAACATACTATGGACGAGCAAGAGAAAAAATTTATAGAAAAAGACCTTGATAGAATAGAACTTTTTAAAAATAGTATGGATGAACATAAAAAGGTGCAAGAAGATCTTCAAAAAGAACTTGAAAAAGAGAAAAATAAAGGATTCTTTAAGAAACTATTTAATCGTAAAAATGAAAAACTATCTTAACTGTAATTTTCTTACAATTAAAACTTTTCTGATTTGATTTATATGTACTTTAATACCGACATTTTCTTATAATAGATATATACTATTACTCTATATAGTAATAAACTAACTATAGTATATATAGTAGACATGCCCAAACCTTATTAATTCCAATGGGTGCGTGACTTTAAATATAAGAAAATGTCGGTTTGCTATAAGATAATGTCGGCTATTGTAAGAAAAAGTCGGTAAGAAAATGTCGGTCTATCTACCGACAATCGCTTATAATTAAGACCGACATTTTCTTATATGTTGATAAAATGTGAATAACTATCAAATCATCAAAAGATATATAGTTAAGACCGACAATTACTTATAGTTTGNNCAAACTATAAGTAATTGTCGGTTGAAAACAAAGTTGACTAATATTAATATATGATTATATTGATTGAAAGGATGTTAGCTATGGCAGGTAAAAATGATGTCAAGAGAAATATAGCAGTTCGCTCAGACAGCATTATAGAGGCAAGATTTTCTTTAACAACTAAACAAAATGACATACTGGATATGCTCTTTACTGAGATACAAAATGACGAAGCATATCAATATGAAATATCAGTTGATAAATATAAACATCTTTACAAAGTTGATACATCTAATTTATATAGAGATTTGAAAAAAGCAGCCAAAAGCTTTGAAGGAAAGGGATTTTATATAGTTGACAAGGAAAAAGATGAAGAAATTTATTACGTATGGTTTAGTAAAATTCATTATATTCCAAAAGAAGGTAAAATCAAAGTTAACATAGATCCTGATTTAAAAAAATTGCTATATGAAGTTAAGAAAAAGATTTACTATGATATAGAATACACCCTCAATTTTGGCTCTAGTTATAGTCAAAGAATGTATTATTATCTCAAAAGCTTTGAAGATACTGGTTGGAGAAAAGATGCCATAGAAAACTTGCAACGCAAGCTAGATTGCCCTAAAACCTATCAAAATTTCGCCAACTTTAAAAAATACGTGTTGGAAGTATGTAAATCTGAAATAAACTCAAGCAGTGATATTATGTTTGATTATAACGTTGAAAAGACTGGTAGAAAAGTTACACATATATATTTCACTATAAACAAAAAGACTGATTTGATCAATCCACAAAAAAATGAATTGGCTTTAGATCTAGATAGCAATGAAATAGATGAAATATTTATAAAGAATACAATAAAAGAAAAAATCAATAATGAGGATATTGAGAAAGTTATAAAGGCGTGCAGAGCAGGGTTTAAAGCACAAGATGAAATTCTGGATATTAGAGAATATTTAATTTTAAACTATTCATGTGCTAAAGACTATTATTATAAAACATTAGGAGAAGAAGGGGTTTTTATAGCAATACTATTATCTGCAGTTAAAAGTAACTGGCATAAGAATAAAAAAGTTAACTATAAGAAAAAGTCGGTTAAGTCAAATAAACAAAGTAATAAATATAAACAAATGACTTTTAATGATTATTCTCAGAGGAGCTACGATTGGGACAAATTAGAAAATCAATTGTTAGGTTGGGAAGAATGGGATAATGAATAAAAATAAAAGAGAAGTAGAAATTCGCATTTAGTTACAATAGTATATTTCATATTGCAACTAAATGCGAATTTTTTTTAATTATAAATAAGTATGCTGTATTTAAAAAACAAAAGATAAACCAAATTATATGTTAAATATTAAATTAATTATTGATAAAAATAGTAAAATATGATATAGTTGTATTAATTTCAAGGAGGGATTACGATGGAAAATAAGAATTTTGTTAAAGTACCAAATAAATTTATTAAAGGTAAAAATCAGTTAAGTGATGAGGAGCTGCTAATCTATACTTTTATTAAGAGAAATTACTTGGTAGAAGATTGTTACGTATTCAATATAATTGAACTTACAAGACTATTAAATCATTTAGACAAACCTAAGTACCACATAAAAAAAATTAAGCAAGCTTTAAAGAGCTTAGAAGAAAAAAAGATATTTACATACTATAGCAACAAGCAATTAAAAAATCTTATACATACTAACGAAATTGATAATAATTATTTAGTCTATGCCCAAGAGGAATATGAAGTAGATGAAGATTTCACTATGGTATATGATGATGACATAGATAAGATTATAGTTAACAATAAGAAATTAAGTACATATAGCTGCTGCAAATTTTTCATGTATATAGCAAGTTTTTTATATACCAGTGAAACAAATGCTAAATTTTGCTACACTACTCAGAAAAAGGTTCTAAGCGACATAAAAATAAATAAAGAATCTAAGATGCAATATCAAAAATTCTTAGAAGAAATCAAATTATTAAAAAGTGTTGTTATAGGTATGGACAAAAGTAATAAGACATGTAGAATGCATAACACATATCACTGTAAGTATGAAGCAGACAGTATAAAACAATTAAGACAAGAAGTAGAAAGATTGATAAGTGAAGACAAGTTAATTTTATTAGACAGAGATAAAAGAACCCTAATGAACAAGAAAAGAAGTATCACGCAAAAGATAAATCATTTGAAAAAGAAAGAAACAAGAACAAAAGAAGAAAATATTGAATTATCGGAGTTATTAAAAATGAAAGAAGAAATAAACAAATAGAAAAGAAAGAGTAACGAAAGAAAAAACTCGGAGCTAAAAGCATAAGGAACGAAGTGGATTAGCGTTAGCGAAGAGATGTAGCATATTCTTGTATGTAGTATATTCTTTAGTAGTATATTATTTCTATCTGGTCTGTTCCCTTTTTGGAGTACATAACAACTATCCCATTTCCCATTTAGGGAACATAATCACTCTGGTTGAGAGATTTCCTTACCCAAAAGGGGAAATGGTAGCAGAGTAGAAGTTTTAAAACAAAATTAAAATTAAAAATATTAAATTAATCATTGACAAGTGAAAAGTAAAATGGTAGAATTTAGATATGCTGGAAGTGCGAAATATAATTACCACTACAGCATACATATTAGAATCGGTTTTAGACCACTCTAGTCGTTCATAAACGTGTGATATAAGTTGTGATGTATAAATTCTCATTTCGGAAAAATAAATCGTCTGTGAGTGTATGAGGTAGGCTAAAACAGTTTTGATTAAAAATTTAATTTTGAGGGGGAAATTGAAATGGACATTAACAGAAAATATCGTATTACGTCAAATGAGTATAATATTATACTGCAAGAAAAACAGAAGGTATTAGACAAAGAAACTGGTGAGAATAAAACTATATATAAGAATGCGGGGTACTTTTCAGACCTACATTGGTGCTTAAAGAATATGATTAAAAAAGAGATTAAATCTACCAAAATGGAAGACTTGCAAACCATAGTACATAAAATAGATGAATTGTATAAGTTAATAGACGGATTAGACAATATTACAGTAGATGATTTAAGAGCTAAAGAAGAAAACAATGATGTAGATTTAGAATAATATATAAAATATTAAATTAATTGTTGGAATAAAATAGAAGGGGGATTAAGTGGTAGAATTAATATGATAAAAAAAGGCGTAAATACATACATAATAAATTTAGAGGGTGCTTACATTTACAAAGAAATGATAAGTGAAAGCAAAAACTATTCAACGAAAAACATTGATGAAAGCAAACTATATACAGCGACAGTGCCATATAATTTAGAAACAATAAGATTAGATAAAGAGTATGGTAATGAAATAATAACAGTAGATGGTAAACAATATACTAAATCTTTAATAAATATTAACTTTAGCAAAAATTATATAAAATGGATAGATGATAAAGATAAAGAAGGGAAAAAGATAAGAAAAAAAGAAAAAGCTAGCAAGAAAAAAATAAGAAGGTATATATACAAAAATGGTTTTATTCTTGATGGTATCAAATACATATTTTATAAAAGAGGAGCTTCTAAGGCTAGAACTGGAAATGCTTTATTCATAAAAGAATATATGTACAATAAACTGATGAGAAGAAGCAGATTAATACATAATAACTTTAAAGATAGCAATAAAGGATTAGTGTTTGAAGAAGGTGAAGAGTGCGATATAACGTCATTAAACGCATATCAATCGTTAATACTTAGTGGACTTGAAGATACCATAACAATAGATCCAAAATCAATATTGTTAATTGATGATATAAAAAGCAAACCTTTTAAAACTAGAGCAAGTGTAACTAAACAAGTTAATAAAGAATTAGTTACGAAGACTGAGATAATAGAACGAATTAATAATATGACAGATGGACAAGGGCTACTAGATGAGTCAGTATTCAAACTAGCTAATAGAGAGTCTAAGGGCATGATGCTGCTAAGGAATGATTTTTTTAAATGTTGTTCATTCAATACAAAAATACAGAAGTTCTTCAAAGATCAAGGCATAACTGAAGTAACTGATATGTTTGGGAGAACTTTAAAAGCAGAAGATATAAAACTGATAACAACTCCATCTTCTATAAAATATTTGAAGTTTTCATATAAATTTGATAGTAAAGAAGAGTGTTATGATAATTGGTTAAAAAACATTGATAGCACATTTGGAATAGTCAAAAGTGATGGAATGGGGAATTACGGAACATGGAATAGAACCACATATCAAATATTAAATAGTATGCCATTTACAAAAAAAGATATAAGAGAATTAATTGAACCTGAATTAGTGTATATACATAATTTAAAGAATAACTTAGCCTATTTCAAGAATCATATTGCAATTAAAAACGATGAAGTTGAGCTGTTGGAGAATGATATCGGTGAATTAGTCAAGTCTGAAGAAAAAGGAATTGAATTTATTTCTGAAAATGATACATATAAGACTTCTGAATTAGTCAATAATTTGCTAGCAATAAATAGTGATTTTCAATATACAACAATATTTAAAACTTGGAAAAGAGATCAAATTACGAGTTATATCAATGAACTTAGAAAAGGGAAAATAAGATTGAAAGATACTTTTTATTGCACGATTGTTGCTAATCCGTATGAAATGCTATTAAGCAGCATAGGAAGATACACAGGGGATACATTAGCGAAAGATAAGGAGGTTTATTGTAAATACTACAACGATGGGCAAGAGTTAGCTACCTTTAGAAATCCTCATATAAATTGTGGAAATGCGATGGTAACTATAAACAAGTGGCATGAAGAATATAGATATTTCAATTTAACAGACAATATCCTAATCGTAAATGTTAGTGATAATGATTTGCCAGATAGAGGTCAAGGGTTAGATTTTGATAGTGATACTTTATTATTAATTCCCAATAAAACAGTAGTTGAAGTTGCTAAAAGATGCTTAATTTATCCGACTCCAATTAATTTAGTAAAAGGGGATAGTAAGAAAAGATTCAATACAAACAAAGAGCTGGCTAAACTTGATTATGTATTGAGTAATAATTTTATAGGTAAAATTATTAATAAGTCACAAATAATAAATAGTTATATGTGGAATTGTAAGCATAATGGAGCTGACGAAGGACTTGTAAATAAATTATACGATATTTCATCTATGTTATCTTCATTAAGCCAAATAGAATTGGACAAGGCTAAAAAAAGTTTTGACAATATTTCTATGGCTAAAGAATTACAAAAGATAAACAACATAGAATACAATGGTGAAAAATTAATAAATATATTAGAGGAACTTGATGAAAAAGGCAATAAAATAAAAAAAATGATTGTGCCTAACTTCTTTGGATATGTAGCAGCAGACAATACATATAGGGATTTAACTAAGTTTGAAACTTCAATGGATTATTTACAAGAAATATTGGATTTAGAAAAAAAGTCTAATAGAACATATAGAAAAAATATTAAAGATTTATTAGTTAAAGCAAAGGAATTAGAAGGGGTTAGAAACCTTACTGAGCAGCATGAGAATATATTTAAAATAATAAGCAAATGTGGCAAAAAAATAAATTCATGTAATATGCCGACTTGCCCATTGAACTCTAATGGTAGAGCTACTGTTATTATAAACTCAAAAAAAGAAGCGATTCAAGAACTATCTAAATTAAAGATTAATAGTAAAACCATATTATCCATATTAAATAAATGTTTTTCTAAAGATAAGACACAGTGGAGCAGATATGGAATGCTGACACTAAATTTATTATATAACAGCCATACTCTTGAAACATTGACTGTGTTTAAGAGTAATGACAACAATGACACTGAAACACTGGTAATAGATAAGTATGGAGATATAAATATATTTGGAGTCAGGTACAAAGTTCAAAATAGTAAAAACTAATGAAAAGCGAATATTTTATTTTTGCAATCACCCTCAAAGCTAGTGGTATCAACGGTTACAGAGGTTTAAGTTAACGAGGTTATATAGAATAGCACTTAAATAAATTAGGTGTTATCATTTCCCTTTCATCTCTCCTAAATCGGCTAGACTTTTTAGTTTTGGTCTAGCCATTTTTAGGAATTAGAGTAGGGATAAAATAAGCAAATAAAAGGCAAAAGCCTTTTAAATATAAAAATATTAAATAATAAATTGAAATTAAAGGAGAGATTTTAAAATGGAAAAAGAAACAACAAAAAAAATGTTAAAAGGTGAATTAGTGTCAGTGGTAGCGGAGACATTAGGAACAACTAAAAAGGATGGAGAAGTATTTTTAGATAACTTTGATTTGGTTATTGAGGCATTAGCGGAAAAATTAGAAGTTGATCAAGTTGTTAAGATAGGAAATTATATGACAATGGAGAAAGTACATATTAAAGAACATGAAGCTAGAAATCCAAGAACAAAAGAAACTGTTATAGTATCAGCTCATCATGAGCCAAAAGTTAAAAGAACTGCTGCTCTTAAAAATATGTTCAAATAGTATTACATATGTTTATCTATTGGGATCACCCTTATCGGCGGCATTAAGGTGATTTCTTAAAAGGGAAGGTTTAATCAATCTTCCCTAATTAAAAAAGATTGGGGCGTACATGTTTATGGGGGAACAAATCAAATTTTACGACACAAATATATTACTTGATTTTTTAGATGAAATAAGTAGTAATGGGGATAAAATATATTTATCTTCTATAACTTTAAAAGAGTTAGAACAAATAAAAACAAATAGAAATAAAGATGAGGATGTTAAATATAAAGCTAGATCTATTACAAGATGGTTGAAAGATAATGAAGATAAATATGAGTGTATAGTGACTGAAAAATATCATTATGATTTATTAGAGTCATTTAGTTTAGAAGTTACAAATGACAATTTGATAATAGCTAGTGCGTATGATTTAGCGAAAAACAATGATTTAGTCTTCATTACTGGAGATTTGAGTTGTTATAATATCGCACAAAACGTGTTTAGCTTAAAATGTAATAGTATGGAAGCAAAAGAAGATGAGTATAGAGGGTTCAAAGAAGTTGTAATGACAGATATTGAACTGGCAAATTGGTATGAAAATAAGGTTAATCATTGGAACTTAATAGACAATGAGTATTTATTAATATATAACATAGAGAATAAGGTGATAGACCATTATAGATATTCAAATAATGAGTTTATGCCCATAAGAGCAAAAGATATTAAATCGACTTATTTAGGCAAGTTTAAGCCGTTAGATGTACATCAATTAATAGCGGTGGACAGTTTAAGTAATAATCAGATGACAATGATAAAAGGGAAAGCAGGAAGTGGTAAAAGCTTAATATGCTTAAGTTATTTATTGAGTGAATTAGAGAAAGGGAATATTGATAAGATTGTTGTATTTGTAAATAGCCCTAAAGTTCGTGGAAGTGTGCCATTAGGATTTTATAAAGGTACGCGAACAGAAAAATTGTTAGATTCACAAATAGGAAGCTTTTTATCATACAAGCTAGGTGGCAAAATAGGGATAGAAGAATTAATTGAAAATGAACTATTAGAGTTGCTACCAATGTCTGATATACGTGGAGTGGATTTATCAGGCGGTAAATATGGTGTATACATAACAGAAGCACAGAATACGTCAATAGATCTGATGAAATTAGCTATACAAAGAGTAGGGGAAAGCTCAAAACTTCTTATAGATGGGGATTACACCACACAGGTTGATGATGTCTGTTTCGAAGGAAGTAATAATGGAATGCAGCGTGTAAGTCAAGTATTTAGAGGACAAGACTTATATGGAGAAATTGAATTACAGGAAATACATAGGTCAAAAATAGCTGAGATTGCAGAATTAATGTAAAAATATTAAATAAAAATAAAGGGAGAGATTAATAATGGCAAAGAAACTAACAAACATGATTGAATATGCGTTGAAAGGTGAATTGGCAGAATTAGAAAATGGAATTATAAGAACTGAAATAAGAAAAAAAGACATTACAGAAGAAGATTCAGTTGACATAGGTGAAATGGTTGCAGACATAAATAAATTTTGCAATGAAAACAAAAATAAAAATATTGAAATGAAATTTTCAATTAAAGTAATTGAAGAATAATTATATGTAGTAGATACTCGTATGAGATTTGACTATTTTTAAGGTGTATCCAGCCTTTAAAAGTGGAAACTTTAGTTCAGGGTATAACTACCCTTAATACTAGTAAATACATAAAATATTAATTTTAATTTAATAATGTAAAATAATTAATGATTAAAGCATAACCTATTCTTGGTCGGATGGTGTGCTTTTTTCATTTGTCTAATAAGAAAACGTGGTGTAAGTAGCACACTTTAAATAGAGGTATGGGTTCGAATCCTATAGTTTTCAATAATATCCCCCTTCCTTTAGAAAGCTCTAGTTTTAAACTAGGGCTTTATTTATTTTTAATTTCAAGGAGAAATAGACTATGGAAAATATGACTAATAAAAAAAGAAAGCAAAAAACATGGTGTAATTATTGCAATAAGTTTGTATTTGTAGATGCAATAGAAGATGTTTTTTTAGATGAAAATGGTCAAAAACATTATGATTGTCCTGAGTGTGGGTATGAAATATATGATTCAAAAAGTAAGTAAAAAATATTAAATTAATTTAAAGGTGGAGAGCTATGGGAGAGTTGAAGAAAGATTATAATGAAAATGCATTTCCTTTAGATAATGAGGAATTTGTAGATTATAGATATAGAATTACTATGAATAAAGACAGCTATAATCTAACATGGCAAGATATAAAAGATCTATGCATGTGTTTTTACAATGAAAAAGTTTCAGACAACTGGAGAAAATACGTGTATTATCGCAAGGAAAAAGAAGATATAGAACTTAAAGACTGTAATAGAATATTGGCAATTTCAGATATACATGTTCCTTTTAATTTAGATATATCAATATTTTCAGAGTATCGAAATAAAGTGGACACTTTGGTTATAAATGGAGATTTACTAGATTGTTATAGTCTAAGTAAATTTACCAAATTATATAGACAGCCATTAATAGATGAGCTAATTAAAGCAAGAGAATATGTTATTAATTTAGTTAATTATATAAAGCCTAAGAAAATTATAGTCGTAAGTGGAAATCACGAGATAAGACTAGGTAAAGTTATTGCGGATAAAATAGGCACTGATTTATTGGATTTAATGCCTACTGATGCTATGGCGTTTCTATTTGATACAGGTTTTAATCAATATAATCATCAAGATAAAACAAAGACAGTATATAATCCATTAAATAAAGTATTTGAAGAAGAAGGCATAGAGACTATATATGCAAATAACTTTTGGTATAAAGAAGGAAGAACAATATTTGTACATCCTTTAGCATTTAGACAGAATCCATTAAGTACAAGTGTTAAGGCTTATAAATATTTTATAGGAAAAGGATTGGAGTTTGACACAATCGTTATGGCACATACACATAAGTTAGGGTTCTGTAAATATTCAAATTATAATTTGTATGAGCAAGGTTGCTGTTGTGAACTAAGTAAGATGAACTATATGGACATGAGGCTACCTGAAACTGAACAAAGTAATGGTTTTATGTACATGATTCAAGATGCAAATGGCAATTTGAATTATGAAAAGACTAAGTTGATATCAATTTAATTTACATAATTACGATTAAATCTACTAAATTTAGAAAATAAAATGTTTACGGGAGTGAGAGAGATGATTAATACAATAGATTACCTAACAGGTATCTTAAAAAGAAATGATGATGTTTCTATAATTGCTGATATAGATGTAATAATGGAAATTTTACAAGGTATAAAGAGAAATGAATTTAAAAATGTAATTGACTCATATGAAGAAGAAGCAGACTTGTTAATGTTGACAAAAGTTAATGGGGAATTAATTATAGAAAATGCTTTAACTGAGAATGGAAAAGTGAAATACTGTGATTCTGAAATTGTAGTGATTGAAGATGAAGTAGAAGGTTTAATTAAAAATATGGAACAGGATCTAAATGAATTATTTGAAGCTAAGTGGAAAGAGCTTTTTAGCATTGAGGATTAAAAAGAAATAATAAAATATTAAATGAAAAAGGATGTTATTTATGGAAGGATATCAAAATAAAATGTTAAATTCACAAAAGAAGTTGGTGATATGTAACTGGAAAAGAGGGAGTGGCAAAACTACAACACTAATTAAAAAAATATTAGTACCAAATAAAAAAATATTGTGGATTAGTAACAATCATTTAAACTTTTTAAATCATTGTATAAAAGATGTTATACCTGAAAATATAGAGATTGAAACTTTACACCAATATTTAAATGACAAGCTCATCATTAAATTTAAGGATGGTAATAGAACGACTATTCATATTGTTAATAATATAAACAGTTCTCAAATTGAAGGTGAAGGAAGTTATGACTGGATAATTGGAGATGAAGTATTTATAAATAAAGAGTGCATACAAAGTAACATTAAGTTAAAAGAAGATGGACAAATTATTTGTGCTTTTACGGATGATGATGTGGAGTATGTAAGTGATGAAGATTATAACGGCGAGGATACTCAAATAAATATAAAATTTAATAGGTTCATTGATAATCAAATAATTAAACTATTGGATGAGTTTGAGTATAGTGAGAAAAAAGAAAAGATATTATATATGATTGAAAAATTAATGAGACTGAAAAGAGAAGGTAGAGAAGTTTTTTAGTATAAAGTAATAGGGTACATAAAAATATTAAACGAAAGAGGTGATGGAGGTGGCAAAAAGTAATAAGCAAACAAAATATTTAACTTGTACAAACCCTGAATGCAATAAAAAGCTGGCAGAGACCAATTTCTACAATTCAAAGTCACCTTTGTTTCCAAATGGAAAAGTGAATATATGTAAGAATTGTATTAAAGAAATGATTGACTATTCAGATATGGAAACAATATATGCTGTTTTTAGGATTTTAGATATACCATTTTTTTATAATAGATGGGAAGAAGCGTGCAGAAAAACTCCTAAAAATCCATTCGGTAATTATATTCGTATGGCAAATTCAGGACTGAATGAATTTAAAGGAGCTAGGTGGAAAGATAGTGCTTTTAAAGAAGAAAAAAGTAACCATGACGAAATTCAGGACATATACAAAATAGAAGACATAGAAAAGGATTTATTAAAAGATTTCAAACCAACAAAAGAAATGCTGATAAAATGGGGAACTAAATATAATCCTGAACAATATATAAAATTAGAAAATTTCTACACTGAAATGATGGAAAAAAATAATATTGAAACTCCTCAAGATATGGACTATTTAAAGAAAATATCTGTAATTTCAATGAAAATTGATGAGGAGTTAGAGGCAGGACATTACGCACAAGCAAAACAACTTGGGGATTTATTTTCTAAATATATGGCAGATAGTAAGTTTAGAGCTATGGATAAAACAGATGCAGATAAGACAGGTGGTATAAGAAATTTTAGCACGATATATGCAGAAGTCGAATCAGATGGTTTTATTCCGCCTTGGGAATATTATAGAAAGATAAAAGGATTATCGCAAGATATAATTGATAAATGTATAATGCATATGGAAAATTTTACTCTCAAACTTAATAGAGCAGAAAAAATGACAGACCCTCCATATGACACACCTAAACTTACTCAAGAAGAAACTACGGAAGATATAAGTGGTTAATATGTCTATAATAAAAAAATTTAGCAAAACAAAAAAAGAAGTACGAAATAGTGACTATAATGATAATCCTCAAAATAGAGAAACAAATAAAGTCAATGAATTAATGTTGAAAGGCTTTAAGAAAAATAAAGAAAAATGGAGAGAATTATGCAGTTATTTTAGATTCTATCCAGATAAATTTATTGATTTTATTTCTCAGCCAGATGCAAAAGTAAGCCTATATTTCTATCAAAGAATATATTTAAGAATAATGATGAGATATAGAAAAGTGTTTATAACTGCAACAAGAGGTACATCAAAATCATATTTACAAAATCTATCTTTTATATTGAAATGTATATTTTATCCAAGAACAAAACTATTTGTTACGTGTGTAGGAAAAGAACAAGCAGCAAAAATATCTCAAGATTGTATAGATGATATTTTTGAGCATTATCCATTATTAAAAGAAGAGGTTAAAACTTTTATAAGGTCTAAAGATTATACAAAACTAATATTTCATAATGGTAGTAGGTATGATGTCGTACAAATGCGTGATTCAACTAGGGGCGGAAGGCGTTATGGTGGTGCTATCGAAGAAATATGCGATAAAAAGTTTGATGGAGATATGCTAAATTCAGTAGTTATTCCATTGATGGCTAACGATAGAACCGCAATGTGTGGAAAAGTAGATCCTAACGAAAACCATAAATCAGAATTATATATTACAACCGCTTCGAATCAACAACATTTCGCCTATCAAAAAATGCAGGAAGTCTATGCAGAACAATTGCAGGGAAAGTCAGCATTTTGTATAGGAAATTCTTATGAATTACCCTGCATGTTTGGACAATTGGACATAGATTTCGTAGAAGATTTAAAGGAAAGTCCTACATATGCAATAAGTGACTTTATGAGGGAATATGAAAGTATTTATACTGGTTCAAATTCAGACAATTTAGTTTCAGAGGATAAATTAAATAAATCAAGAATTGTAAAATGTGCAGAATGGGAACATTGTAATGATGATAATGTTGAATATGTCCTAGCATATGATGTAGCAAGAGAAGAAGGTAATGCAAATGCGTTGTCGGCATTGATTGTTATTAAGCTAACACCAAAAGATGATGGTACATATATCAAAGAAATAGTAAATGTTTTTAGTATGGAAGGTACGCATGACACAATCCAAGCAAAGTTTTTAAAACAAAAAGTCAATGAATTTAAAGCAAAAATACTTGTTATAGACGCAAATGGATTAGGTTCAGGAGTTTGCGATCAATTAGTATTAAGATTAGATGATGGTAATCCTTCATACTCTGTAGTTAATAGAAGTGAATACGATAAATATAAGCAGCCTGATAGTATTCCTATGGTTTTTGCATTAAAATCACAAGAAAAAGAAACTAAGAATACTGACATTATCAATAGATTCATGACTATGATGAATAGAAATGATGTTGGCTTTTTAGTAAATCCTAATGTTGGGCTAAAGGAATTAGAGAAAAGATACAAAAAGAAGATAAAAGATAGTGAGGAAATAGCAGAATTGCAGATACCATATATATTGACAAGTAATATGATAGATCAAGTAATGAACTTGAGATATAAACAACAAGGGAATGTAACTCAAGTTGAAAGGATATCATCGAGAATACAAAAAGATATGTATTCTGCATTGTCATATGGGCTATTTTGGGTATATTTAGAAGAAAGAAAGAATGTAGAAAGAAAATTTAAATCTAACTTTGATCCTAGACGTGCTATAAAATTTAGGAAACCAAAAACTCATTATTAAAATATTAAATTATTAAGAAAAGAGGTGAGATAAATATCATCAGCTAACAAAGAAGAATTAAAAAAACAATTAAGTGACATACAGGCTAAAAGGGATAAAGCTTTGAAATATGCGAGAGCAATGACTAACATGCCTTTAGACGGTGTAATCACGACTAGTCAAAAAAGCAAAATGATGAAGAAATATGATAAAGAAGAAATAAGAAGATATTTAGAGAATCCTTCAAAGCATGAAGCAAAATTAAGAGAAGTCGTTGATTATTTATGTACAATATCACCTCAGTTCTGTAGATTAATAGAATATATACCTAATATGGCAATTATAACTCCATTTATAAAGCAAAAAATGAGGCTATATAGTAATGGAAGGAAAACAGCGTCAGAAAAGGCTAAAACTGATTTTAACAAAATGTGTGATTATGCCGAAAAGTTTGATATAAAATCAACATCAATAAAAATATTAAAAGAGGTTTTTAAATATGGTATATTTTATGGCGTAGAAGTTGAAGGAGCTTATACAACATACATAAAAAAATTAAATCCTAACTTATGTAAAATAATTAGTGAAGGTGAATATGGATTAGGTATTGCTTTTGACTTTTCATATTTTGATAATAATGAATTTGTATTAAAAAAGTCGTATCCACCTGTATTTGAACAGCTATATAAAGACTATAAGAATAGAACAAAAACCTTACCTAACTTAGATGTTAAGTGGCAGCCTATACCAGAAAATTTAACACTAGTTGTTAAATATGATACTACTAATTTAGATTATAGTGTTCCGCCATATGTAAATATTTTTAGTGCATTGTATGATCTCGAAGAATACCAAAGCTTAAACAAAGCTAAAGTAACTGCTGAAAACTATACTTTGATAGGATTAAAGATACCTACATTAACCAAAGCAGATAAGGAAGACGACTATGCAATAAGTAATGATATGATAGATGCTACTACTATGCAATTAGATGACTCATTGCCTGAATATATGGGGTATTTCACTACTGCAACTGATATCATTCCTGTAAAGGCTTCAACATCAGGTGATAATAAAATAGATAATGTTTCTAATGCAGTTAAAAATGTATGGAATGCTTCAGGATTCGCAGAGAGTATATTTGGTGTTGATAATAATAATAGTGGTACTTTAGATTATTCAATCAAAGTGGACGAGCAACAATTATTTCCTATATATGACCAGCTAGAAAAACATTGGGACTTAAAATTAAAGGCTAAATTTAAGAATAAATTTAAATTAAAATTATTAAAAACAACATGGTTCAACATAAGTGATATGATAAAAGATTTCTTAAATTCAGCACAAGCAAGTATTCCAGTGGCTACAGTTGTACCTCTATTGTTAGGATTTGAAATTAGTGACCTAGAGGATTTGGCGTTAATGCAAACAGAAATATTTGACATATTAAATAAATGGACTCCTTTACAGTCTAGCCATACAACAGCTAACGATGGAGCTGGGAGACCAAAGAAAGATGCAAAAGATCTAACTGATAGTGGCGAGCAAACTATTTCAAATGATAGCAACAACAAGAGGTAGGTGATACAATGGATGATTTAATTTATTGCTTTGATGAAAAGACTAAGGCAGAGTTATTGAGAAGCAACTATAGTTTCATGTGTAAAACAAAATATAAAGGTAAAGATGCTTTCTTATTTATAAATGATGGAAAAAAGCTAACTTTTACAGAAGGAACAATAAGAGTTAGTAGAAGAATGGTATTTTGAGAGGAGGTGAAATAGTGAAAAGAAAAATAATCTCACTTCCAATAGAAAAATACACATTCTCGGAGATCACAAATGATTTAGCTAAGGTAAGTATTCAAGTTTATCATGATGGATACAATCCAAATGGAAGTTTTTTTGAATATGAATCATTTGATAAAAGCAAAGAATCTTTTAAAAATAAACCTATATGCTGTGCTTATGAATATGATGATAATGATGAAATAGAGGATTTTAAAGAACACAATGAAGAAGAGCAACCATGTGGAGTAATCCCAGAAACTAATAATTTCGGCATAGTAAACATTGATGAATTAAATTGGGCAGTTGTAGATGGAATAATATTCAAAGAATATTGCGAGGAAGCATATCAATTACTTAAAAATGGTAAAAAAATTTCAATGGAGATAGAAGTTCTCGATGGATTTAAAGGAAAAGACGGGTTTTATCATATAAAGCAATTCAATTTACTTTGTGTAACAATACTAGGAGATAGATATAATCCAGCAATGGGAGAAAATGCCACTATAACTTTATATAATAATTTAGATAGTGAAATGTTTGTAACAAAATTTAGTGAAATATTAAGTAAGGTAAATTCAATAGTAAATAATGAATCTACAGAAGGAGGTAAAGAAATGAAACGAAAAGATATTTTAGCGAAATTTTCAGCTTTAAGTAAAGTTGAAGGTTATCAATCTATAGTTGATAATACTGAATTATCAGAAGAAGAATTAGAACAACAGTTATTTACGTTAAGTATGGGTCAGATATCTATGTTCTTACAAGAAACATTATCCACAGAAAAAATTATTAAAAAGTATTGGGATGGTGAAGCTTATGAGACAAATAAGTATTACTTAGAAGATGTTATATCAAAAGATAATATAGCAGTTGTTTATAATACAGAGGATTACAAATATTATGGTATACCATATAACTTTACAGGAGATAAGATCAATATAGATTTCAAAAAATGTAAGAGATATATTATAGGAGATTGGAGAGAATTTTCAGAAGGTGACTTAGATTCTCCTGAGAATATGATAACTACATTTACAAATGAAATAGTTGAACAAGCAAAGAAAGAAATAGAAAATATTAAATCTTCATTTAATGTAGAAGAAACTGAAGAGTATAAAACTCTAAAAGGCGAGTTAGATTCTACAAAATCTAAATTTACAGATTTACAGTCAGACAATGAAAAATTGGAATTAGAAGTAAAGTCTTTAAGAGAATTTAAAGAAAATAGAGAGAATGAAATAAAAAAAGAAACAGTTGATGCAGTTTTAGATAAGTTTTCGGAATTAAAGGAAGTTGAAGGATATGATGAAGTATTTAAAAAAAGGTTTGAATATTCTTTAGAAGACTTAGAAACCAAGCTAAAAGTTCTAGCATTTGACAGTAATACAGTTATAGGCAAAAAACAAAGTTTCTCAAATAAAAATGATAATAAACCAGTACAGTTGCCAGTAGAACCTAGCAATGAGCATGATAAATATACTGGTGTTTGGAACATTTTAGATGAGTATAAGAAAGATTAATTAGAAGATGTACGATATACGTCTTTTTTTATTTAAACAAAACATAAGGTCGTAAAATTAAGGAGGAATAAATATGGCAAATTATTTTAGATGTGACACATCTTTTATGAAAAACACAAATGCAGGAGGTAGATTATATTCTGCACAATATGGTGAAATTATCCCAAATGGATTTATAGGATTTATGGGAAGTTTTATATCAGGATCTAAGGAGGTTAGAACTTTATTAGCACCGACTGCTGAATTAATTAAGGCAGGAACACCTGTAATAGTAATGAAGCCTGAGATAAATTATAAGGAAGATAAGAAAACAGATTATGCATTAGGTATTTTTAGAAATCCTGGGAATAAACCAGTTCCAGCTATTCCCTTTAGTGAATTTGATGGAGTTGATTTATCGGAGGATTATTTTGATTTAGCTGGTAAAACTGGTGACAATTCAGCAAAAATCGAAGTGAATGACTTATTTACACTTCAAGCCAATGGCATAGCAGGGACTCAATTAAAATATGCAGCGTCAGCACCAGCTAAAACATCAGCACATTTTTATTTTAAAGTTGTGGGAGTTAGTAATTCGCATACTGCAGTTTATGTACATAGCGATGGGAATAGATTCCCTAAACCATATAAGATGATAGCTTTAGAAATCATATTTCAGTAGTAAAAAAGGAGGAATTAAAGTATGAATAAGATAGCAAGATTAATATACGACTCATATAAAGGCAATATACCTACACAATATGCTTCTGTATCTAAAAGTGACAGAGAAGAGGCTATTAGAAAGGAATTGTTTAATGTACTAGGTATTGAGAAATTTACCAAGAAAGATTTTAGAAGAGCTTGGAGAGAAAAGAAGAACGAAGTATACGCAATTATAGAAGATGTTGCAAATCAAATTATGATAAATGGCGATTATCAAAAGAATACGTTTTTCAATCAATTCGTTGAAGTGAAAAACTTAGCATTAGGTGATACAAATGAATTCTATGTAGAAGGTAAAAATGAAATAGAATTCGCTGAGTTTTCAGGTTCACATTGGGATTTAAGAAGAACTAGAATAGATGTAGGAAGCTCATTCCAACCTGCAATGAGAGATTACGGTGTTAAAATTTATGAATATTTTGAGAGAGTGGCTAGTGGTAGAACTGATATGAGCAAGTTAGTTGTATTAATTGCAGAAGCCGTTGAAAAGAAATTATCTTCAATAGCACAAGCAACATTTGCAACAGCAATATCAAGCTTACCTACAGAATTCACAGTTGGGGGTTCATATTCAGAATCAGACATAATAGAAATGTTAACCCACATTGAGGCATCTAACGGGCAAAAACCTGTATTAGTAGGTACAGCAGCAGCGATAAGAAAGCTACAAGGAGTTAAAGATTTACCTATTTCTGATAATATGGCAGATACATTGAATGAAATAGGATATTTACCTGTATGGCAAGGTTATAAATGTCTTGAAATTGCACAAGGGCATAAAATAGGAACATTTGAATTTACAATGTCAAATACAGAAATATATGCTTTATGTGGAGATGATAAACTTGTGAAAATGACATTAGAAGGTGACACTGAAGTTAAAGAGATAAGTGATGGAACTACTAATGCAGATAGAAGTATGGAACAAACAGTAGCATTTAAAGCAGGTTGTGGTGTAGCATATTCAAAAATGATAGGCGTAATTTCATTGGCATAATAAAAATATTAAAATAATAGGGTAGACTTTCTGCTCTATTATTTTGCATATGAGGTAATTAATATGGCAGATAAATATTTTAAGACAAGAAGCTATACGTTTTGTATGGCAATTCAATATGTTACAAATAAAAAATTTTATAAGTTTCAAGATAAAAATGGAGTAACATTTTACAGTTTTAAAGTAGACGAGAATTTTTATGAGAAATTAATAAAGCTAAACGACATTAAATTTAGCTAATCTAATATGAAATTCTAATATGAAAGGAAATGATAATATGACAGTTAAAAAAGATAATGAAAAAATACAGGATAAAAAGATTGTAACCAACGAAAAGAAAACTGAAATTACAACAGATAATAAAGTTGAGCAGACAAATATTCAACAACAGATAACACCAGAATTAATGGCACAGATGTTTGCTATTTTCACACAAATGCAGCAACAAGAGAAAGAAATTATTGAAAGTAGAGAAGAAAATATCAAGAATTCTACTGACAAATTTACTAAATCAATGCTTACTAAAATAGAAAATGAAGAAGTAGTAGTACGAAGTGTGTTGCCTAATAGAATTTATATATCACCTAGAACTCAGATTAAGTATAGATGGGACAGTAAAGGGGATGTAGAAACTATGCCAATTAAAGAATTGCTTACAATGGAAAATACAAGCAAAAGATTTTTACACACGCCTTGGTTAATAGTTGAAGATGATAGAGTTGCACAGGCATTTGGTTTAGATGAACTTTACAGCTTAATAGAAAAGGTTGAAGATATAGATACATTAATCTCGCTAACTCCAAGAGAAATTCAAAATATTTTCAACAAATTACCAATTCAATATAAGAAAGACTTCACAAATCAAATATATATCAAGGTAAAGACTAGAGAACTAAAAGATTTATCAATTATAGATTCATTGAATGAAATATTAGGGGTAGATTTAAATAATATGTAGAAAGGAAGTGATTATGTGTATCAGACTAAAATACCATTCGTAAAAGGGCTAGAGAAAGAGTTATCAAAAAAAATTACATTAATTCATGAAAAACCAAAAGCTTCAAATTCAAAAGGTAATATTGGAGAATGTTTTATAGATGATGCAGAAAATAAGATCTATATATGTACTAAAAAAGATACATGGAAAACTATAGTTACAACAGCTTTTACTACTATACCTGCTCCTGAAGAAATTAAGGATAAAGCATAGTCAGTGGAAAATATAACGTCTTTTGAAACTGTATACTCTTTTTTTATAAATAAAATAGAGTCATATGATTATCTGAATTTAGAAAAAGAAGAAATAGAGCAGGATTTAGAAAATAAATTGAAAGTTGCTTTGGCTAAATTTACAACAGCTAAAGATATAAAGGCTGGCTTTGATATAAAAATGTTTAACAGGGAATTAACATATGAAGAGATAGAAATTTTATCACTGTGGATGGTAACTGAATGGCTAAAACCTAAAGTATTAACCGAACAGCATTTATACGATACATTGAGTTCTAAAGACTACGTAAATCATTCACCTGCTAACTTACTAGACAAACTAATTTTGTTAAAGAAAGAATTAGATTCTGAAGCATACTACTGTACAAAAACTTATGGATATAAAAATAGGCGAAGTGGTAAAAAGAAATGAACTATTTAGATTTATACAAGAAAAAATTAAGTAATAAAGGTGGTAATGCAACAGAAGCTATTTTTAACAAGACTAAATATAAAATATCAAATGATTTTAAATTTTCACCAGCTTATAAATTAGGAACATTATTAAAAAGTGATTTAACAGAGGAATCAATTGATACACGTATAGTAAATGTAGATAGAACTGTTAATGATAAAAAAATTTACTTACTTCCAGATAAAATTGTTAGTGAAGGAGATTACATACAATATCCAACAAAAACCTATATAGTAAAGGAATTTGAAGACAATATTTCTTCTCCTTGTGCAATTAGCCAATACTGCAATCAAACATTAAACTGGGAAGGTTTAGAAAATCCATTACCATGTCGTATGTACAATGATAGTTTTGGTACTAAACTTATTGCTAATAATGAGTTTTTACAAGAAACTGATGCAAAAGCAAAAATTGAAGTACAAAGAAATAAATTTACTGAAAGTATAGTTCCAAATATGAGATTTTTATTTGAACATAATAAAAATGGGGTTTATAAAGTTACGGGTATTGATGTTGCATTTAACAAAAATATAATTGTATTAACAACTAAAAAAGATGATTATAGGAAAGAAGACGATTTAGAAAACAATATAGCATATAATGAGTTCCTATCAAAAACAGAACCTTTAGTTGAATACAAGATAATAGGTTCAGAACGTATTAATATTAATAGCAAGAATGAATATAGAATTGAACCTAATATTAATTGTAGCTGGATTATAAGCAATGAAAAAGTAGCAAATATAATATCAAAGAGCAATGGTAGCTGTGTTATTAATGCAGTAAAGAAAAATGATTTCTTTACATTGACTGCTAAAGATAAGAATGGTGTTGAATTGGCAAAAATGAATATATTTACAGGGGTGAGGTGATGAGTTGGCTACTGATTTTAATAATAAAAACATCGGCACAGTATCGAATAAATTAAGAAAGATGCCATTATTAAAAAGATATATCATAGATAAGATAGATGAAAATCAAGATATTAAAAGATTAACTCGTTACCCTAATATATCTCCTTTAAGTGAATCTAGCTTAGATTATTCAGGAAATTTAATAAACCAGCCTGATTTAAAACTTACATTGAAAGAAGACAATGTAGAAGGGGACAAGGTATTGTTTGCACATGGTTTTAACCCTGATATGGAGAACGAGAAAAAAATATACATATTTGTTCAAAACTATACCAATGACTTTAAAAACTTAATAGGTAATAATAAGTTTTATGTTCATATACTATGCCCTGAATGCTATAATGACCTTGCATTTTATGGGCAAGAAAGAATATATGAAATTGCTATTAAAATAATTGATATATTAGATGAACATACAATTGAAGGTGATTTACAAAAAGAATTAGGCATGATTAAGTTCGAAGTTAGTGGCACTGGTGATGAAGGAAGAATGGCTAAGTCTAAAGATGTAATTAGATATAGCTTTCCTGTGATTGCAAAAACTATGAATACAAGGACAAGAGTATATGAGTAAGTTAGATAACTATTTCATGAAACCACAAGAAGTTCAGGGTGTAGGTCTGGTGTATCCTGTTAAATTATATGATTATGAAAGATTTAAAGAATTAGCAATGAGATATGTAGTGTTAGATATTAAATCTTTGAATAATTTTCAGAAGCAAAATAAACTGGGTATATTGCCTTTCGATAACTTATATGACTTTTTGGTTGAACGGATAAAAGCAAATGAATATAATATAGCTTTCATCAATGAGCAATCAAAAATGTTGGAAGGCTTTACAGAGGAACAAGTCGTTAAAATAATGGGAGAAAATGAAGATATTAAAACATATTTTAGTTTAGTGCAAAACTTTGTAAATGTAAAAGGGGAATTATGTGAATTAATTTGTTTTACAGTAAAGAATAATGTGTGTTTTGATTTTAATTCTAATTCTTTTCTTATAACCAATGAAGAGAATGAGCTTATTGGAGTAATTAATAAAGATAATTTTTATACGTATAGAGAAAAGATTATGGAACAGAATGTTTTGTTTGAGCCTAGAATAGCACCAAATAAGAGGTCACAAGAAATGCTAGACAAGAAGTTTAAGAAAAAAGGGAATGGAGCAGAAAGTGATTTAGAAGCAATTGTAGCATTGGTTTCTACGGCAGCACATGTAGATGTGAGTAATTATACTTACTATAGGTTAATGGCAGACTTCTATTCCATAATAAAACAAAAAGAATACGATGGTTTCTTTGTATTTAAAGCAAATGGAGTAACAACTAAGAATGGTGGGGATTTAAAAGCTCCAGATTTAACAGAAAAACTAGATATACTATATAATCCATTTGCATTTGAAAATGTTTATAAGAAACATGAGGAAACAGAGTTAGACAGGCAGTTATCAAATAGATAGCTGTCTTTTTATATTTAAATATTAAATTAATAGGGAGGAATAATTTATGGCAATTAATAAAATAGAAAATCCATACTTATTAGAACAGTATATGGAAATTTCAACAGCTGAAGTTATAGCAATCAATAGAGCTACTGGCATGGAAATGTTCTTTGGTACATTAGAAAGTGACGAACTTTCACACAACGTTGATGAAGAACCAATCAAAGGTGGTATCTACAATGATACGATAATGACTATTAACAAGAATAAAGAGATAAAATTTAAGGCTGTAGATGTAGTTTCAAGAATGGACGTTCAATTAAATAAGTTAGGAGCAAAATTAAAAACTGGTACAGTTTTAGCTTGGCATTTCCCACATAACTATCCTGTAGAGAAAAAAGATGACGAAAGCTTATTTATACCGTTAGATGAATTACCTGTAGACATAAGAGAAGTGTGCATATATGAGCATAAAAATAACAAGATGCTAAAAGCTGGGGAAGATTATGAAATAAAAGAAAATAGTAAAGAAATTATAATAAAAAATAAAGAAGTAAAAGAGAATGACAACCTATATGTTACATCATACCAATATAAGAAAGAAAATGTACAATATGCTGACATTACTGGTAAGCCACAACCTCAGACATTTACATTAATAGTTAGAAAACCATTGTTTAACACACATGATGTTATTGTAGCATGGAAGCAATACTACTTCCCAAAAGCTAAAATGAGTGGATCATTTACCTTATCTGGTAATACAGAGAAAACAAAGAATACAGAAGAAACAGAATTTACTATAGAGAAAGACATTGCATATGATTACTTAGGTAAAATTATGTTTATACCAGATGCAGAGGCAGAGGCAGTTGAGAAACAAGAAGGCTTTATAAAACAAGATAGTACTACTGATAAAACTAAGTCTACTAAATAGGTATAAAATGGGGATTTTAATTTAATCCCCATTATTTTTAAAATATTAAATTATAAAATATTTATAGAGTATATATAAGTGTGTATTGCATAAATATTTTAATTGTTATTTAAATAAGTCGTAAAACTAAATAATATCTAATAATTTTGAAGAATGTGTATTAATTTTGGGATATTTTATTACTTAAGCTGTTTACAAAATATGGTAAAATGAAGTAAATAACTTATCAAAACGATCTATATCTTTGCATAATGTTGCATAATTTAAACAGAGGTGGTAAA
Source organism: Clostridium sp. UBA2485 (assembly GCF_002341865.1). Lineage (GTDB taxonomy): Bacteria > Bacillota > Clostridia > Clostridiales > Clostridiaceae > Clostridium_J. Next base: position 79,991 of record NZ_DDOV01000081.1, read on the forward strand.
ATGTACCCAAGAAATGGTGATAATTCGATTATAAAAAAGTGGACAAGTTGTGACAAGCATTATTTTATAGTTGCAAGACTTAAGAGGGGTGGAGAAATAATGGCTAAAGTTGTTAGTTTTACGGATTACAAGAATAAGAAATTAGATAAAAAAAATTCTGTTAATCAAAATAGCCATAAAAATAAGTATTTAGAAGCTTATAAAAATATGGATGAAGAAAAAAGAAAAATGCTAAATGGCTGGTTATTAGATGAAATGTGATTGGGGGAAATTATATGGCTCAATATGATATTAAACCTATAAAAAATATAAAAGATGAAGATATACTAAGGGGTAATTTTTACTGGGCAGCCGTACCATATTCTGAAGCAAGACCATTTTATATTTTTAAAAAGGACAAGTTGCAAGGCAAAAGTGGAAGAAAAGTAAAAGAAAATAATGCTTTTACAAACTCAAAAGTGAAATCAGACATTATAGATGTTATCATAAGACATAAAAGAAGAATGGTCGTTGTACTTCAAGCTGATGATATAAATGCGGACAAGCATTATCCTTTTGTCTATGTTCTACCGATAACTACTTTTAACGGTGATGAATCTAAAATTGAATTTATTAAGAATAATAATGGTGATATAATACAATATCATTATATAGGCGATATCACTGGTAAAGAATCTGTGGTGAATATTAGTGATGTTAAAAGAATTCATAAAACATTGCTTTTAAAAAAGATAAAATCAGAAAAGCTTCCTGATGAAGTTCTAGAAGATGTATGTATTAAGTTAGCGTCATATATGGATATTCAAAAACTAGAGAAATGTGATGAATGTCTATATAATTATGAAAATTATATGAATTCTACACAGAAACAGTTAGAGACGGCAGTCGGACAAATAGAAGAATCGTTACAACAAATTGCATCTAATGATGAAAACAAAATTAAGAAATTTGATACTACTAAATAAACCGAGTTAAAGAATGACTTGGTTTTTTTATTGCAAAATTTTAACATTGAACATATAATAATATTAATGAGTATGCTAGAGAGATGTTAGGGGAGAGAATTTAATGGGAACGTTTTTATGGATAATAGGAATTGGGTTTGTTGTATTTATAATATATGCAGCGTGTAATTCAAAAAAATGGAGTGAGGAATCACAAAAATATTTTACTGAAAAATATGCAAAACAGGGGAAAAAGTATGTAGCTCACTATTATGGTAGCACTCATAAAATTAAATATATATCGGGATTCAAAGATAAGGGAGTGTGTGATATATACTCTATAACACTCACAGATAAGGATATAGAAATCGAGTTTGAAGATAAGGTAAAAAAAACCTATGAAGAAAGATTTGTATTAAAAGAGAATATAAAGGATATATATATAAGTAGTGAATATGAGCTAAAAGAAAAAATATCCGCAGGAAAAATAATGGTGTTTGGATTGATGGGACTTGGAATGACCCGCAAAGAAGAAGAGATAAAAGAATACATTGTAATTGAGTGCAAATACGAGAATTATAATACAGCTTTGGTATTAAAACAAAATGGATTAAATGGTATAGTTAAGGATATGAGAGAATTATATTTATAAGCCAATAATGTAAAAAATGAAAGACTGGGAGGAATCTCCTAGTCTTCTTTTTCGTCAATTATATCAATAATATTAGTAAGTTTAATTCTATCATCTAGCTTGTAAAAGAAATTATAAAGATTTTCCAAATCTTCTTTGTTAATACGTTGGATACTGTTGTCAACGTACATTTTTAAAGTCGATGGTCTTATATTACATTCAAGTGCTACTTTTCTTTGACTTAACATGTATTTATCCAATAATTCATTTAATTTAAATTCTACTTTATAGATTTCAATCACCCCCAATAGCAATATTTTATCACTTTTAAAGTATTAAATCAATTTTATTAAAGCCATAAGAATAATTTAGTATAGTGTTGACTTATAACTATAAGAGTGATATATTGTAACCATAAGGTAATTACATCAAATACATACACAGGGGGAATAAAAATGAATAATAAAGACTTAATGGTAATTAATAGAGACAAGCTAAATGAGAAAATGGGTTTCATAGCTCCACCAGATTACAAGGGTAATACAATCACAGCATATTTATTTGGTGAAATACCGATAAAGATTGCCACTGATATGACTCAAGAAGAATTCAATAGATTATGTGATGGGGAATTGTATTAATTAATTTGGGGGTATTAGAGATGTTAAAAGAGGTTTACAAAGAAATACTAGAAATGTCAGGAGTTAGCTTTCAAAAAGAAATAGAGGGATTTTTAAAATGCGGAGAAAATTATATTTATTACGGTAAGAAATACATACAAGATATAGAGAATAATAAATATTTAGATGACTGTGAAAAAGATAATATATACGAAAAAGTGATTAAGTTTATTAGTAATGAAGAAGTCAAAGAACTAATTAAATTTGATGATATAAAAGATATTTGGATATATAACAGTGAAGATCCAGGAGGCTGTGATTATGAAGATACACTAGAGATTGAATATGAGAATGGCAATATATTTACAATAGTGTCTGTGTAAGGAGGTGCAGCACCATGAAAGTAACTGAGACAGGGAGAAAAATATGTGAGACTAATGAAGAATTTTGGGAAGAAATTTCGAAGGTTTGGGATTGGGAAAAGAACGGAGATTTGAAACCTACTGATTTAACTAGAGGGATACATAAAAAGATATGGGTTAAGTGCATAGAAAAAGAATATCATGGAAGTTATGAAATTAGCTGTACCAATTTCAGACAAGGTGCAAGATGTTCGTATTGTAGTCTTAATAGCGGAAAAGTACACTCGAAAGATAGTTTTGCTCAATGGGGCATAGACACTATAGGAAAAGACTTTCTAAGTAAATATTGGGATTATAAAGAAAATAAAATAAATCCTTACAAATTAGCTCCACAAGCCAATAAAAAAATTTGGATAAAATGTAGAGATACTGATTATCATGGTAGTTATGAAGTCGTTGCTTCAAAGTTTTATAAAGGAGCTAGATGTCCATATTGCATGAGCAGACAAATACATCCTAGGGACTCGTTTGCACAGTATCATACAGACAATACTGACGAAAATTTTCTTGAGAAATATTGGGATTATGAAAAAAATACACGTAATCCTTGGGAAATTAGCCCTACATCATTTAAAAAAGTTTGGATAAAATGTCAGGAGAAGGAACATCATGGAAGTTATGAAGTTAATTGCAGTAATTTTAAAAAGGGGAGCAGATGTTCATATTGTTATAGCATGAAAGTACATCCTAAAGATTCTTTTGCATGGTATCACATAAACAATACAGATATGAATTTCATTGAAAAATACTGGGATTATGAGAAGAATAGCAAATTAGGAATTGATCCATATAAGTTAAGCGTAAGTTGCAATAAGAGAATATGGATTAAATGTCAAGAGAAAGAATATCATGAAAGCTATGAAGTTCAATGTGACGTATTTACTAAGGGACATAGGTGTCCGTATTGTGTTAATCGCAAAGTACATCCTAAAGATTCTCTAGGATCTTTATATCCTGAAATTTTAGAAATTTGGTCAAGTAAAAATGAAGTATCTCCATTTAAAGTATCTCCACATAGTGGTAAGCATAAAATATGGTGGAAATGTGAAAAAGGGAAGCATGAAGATTATTATAGATATGTAGTAGCTCAAACAACGGGTAGACAAAGTGGATTCAGATGTCCTGAATGCGTAAGAGAAAGAAATGAAAGTTTTTTGCAAGAGAAAGTAAAATTATATTTAAAAAAGCTGAACTATGTGGTATTACATGAAAATAGATGTAGAATAGTTCCTGTTAATCCTAAAACTAAAAATATATTACCATATGACAACGAAGTGCCAGAATTAAAACTAATTATAGAAGTGCATGGAGTACAACATTATAAAAAAAGTGGATGGAATACTCGTGCAGCTAAAAAGAAGAAAACGACTGTAAGCTATGAACTCCATAAGAGAAAGCTTTACGACAGGTACAAACGTATGTATGCGAAATCCAAGGGCTATCATTATTTAGAAATTCCATATTGGACAGATAATGAAGAAGAAGAGTATAAAAAATTAATAGACAATAAAATAAGAGAAATTATAGAAAATATTAAAAAGGCAATTTAGATTAATTATAAAGCACAGGTTGTCAAATTATAAAAAGAATTCTTTTTAATAAATAAAAGCAAAAATACGCAATTGACTANNTTAATTTAATGTACAAAATTTTGAAAAAATGTTGTAATTTTTTACTAATAATGCTAAAATTAATGCAATTATAGGTATATTTTATTTATAAGAAAAATAATTTAGGGGGTGTTGTGATGTATAAAGCTATTGATATTGCAAAGTCATTTATCAAAGATGAAGTAGTTGGCTTAGATAATAATTATGCTGGTAATATGAAAATCAACAAGTTATTATACTTCGCACAAGTAGTAAATTTGGTTCTAGAGGATGAGCCGCTTTTTGATGACTGTATGTTTGCGTTCGAAAATGGAGTAGTGGTGGAAAATGTAAGAAAAGAGTATAGAGATAACTATCGTGATTTAGTTAAAGGTGCTAAGGAATTAGTAATGGAGTTTCCAGCTAATGTACAGCAAACATTAGAAATAACAAAAGAAATTTTTGGTAGTATTAGTTCGCGTGAATTATCTGATTTAACACATCAAAGTGAGATATGGAAAAGATATTATGATGAATCAATACAATCAGGCGGACATTATTTTTATAATACCGAAAAAAGCAGAATTGATATTACTAAGTTTTATGATGAGTTTAAATGTGACTTAGATAACGTTAAACTTATGCTAGAAAGCCATTTCGAGACTAATAATATTGAAGAAGAGGACTATATAGAAATTAAAAACGTCAAATTTTATTATAATCCAAATCAAATCAATATTAATGAAGAATTAAGGTATGAATTAGAGAATTTCCCTGCTGATGATAATGCTTATTCTTTATATATGGATGATAAACAAGGGCTAGTTATATATTAATTATGAGAGTTGGTCAAGGACTGTTATTAAAATTGGATTATGCAGATGGGGCTAAAGCAAATAAGAAAAGAACTTTTTTAATAATTGATATTGGTTTTAAAAACATTACTTTATTAAACGTGTCCAGTGTCAAGGGGAAGACACATAAGCTGTTATATCCATCAAATTTTAAAATAAATAAATATAATCCGCCATTTGTTAAATCAAGTTTTGTTAAATTGGATGCTGAATATATCATAGAAAAGGATGAAGAATTAGATCATTTTATAGTCAATAATGGACGAGCAATACATCCAGAAGAGCTAAAAACAATTAGAGAAAATTTTAGAAGTTATAGTAACAATAATAAAGTTAATAGATTATTCTGTAGAGCAGATGCAGTAACGGCACTAAATAGAGTACCTGCTGAGATACTAGTTGCTTCTGATGATAAGTGTAAGAAATAATTATATCATTATTATTAATATTCTGAATTAAGGGGTGAGATATTCGAAGACATGAGAAGAGAATACAAACCATTAGATAATAGAAAGAAACGGATATTAGAATCATTAGCTAATTCTGCAAATTTTGAAGTTGATTTAAATAAGGTAAAAGATGAATGGAATAATGACGCTAAGTAGCGTAGAATCGGATTAAACAAAGGTGCTATTAGGGTATCTTTGTTTTTCATTTAAAATCAATAATAAAAATATTAAATTAATTATTGACATAACCTGAAAATGATAGTATTATTAATTTAAGGAACAAAATCCGAAATATTAAATTAATAAAAAAAGGGAGAGAAAAAGGAATGGGAGATTTAAATTTATTTACAAATGGTGTGGTTAAAACTAAGGATGGCAAGAGAGAATTTAGTAGATTATTAGGAGGGTTTGGAGACAATAAGCCTACGATAACAGATAAGCAAATTGCAGAACTACTAAATTATAAGAAAGGTGCAAGAGCTGTTAGACAAAGAATCAGTGAAAACATTAAACACTTCGATGAAAATATTCATATTATTGATTTAAAGTCTAGTGTCCCAGAGCAGGACACTAGTAGAAAAGTATTGAAAACACTAGGATATACAGAACAAGCTATAAATTTGGCTAAAAATATATATGTTTTATCATATGCAGGATTCTTATTGTATCTGAAATTTGCAGAGGGTGATAAATCCGTAGAATTATATAAAGATTTTATTGAAGACTACTTCCAAACAAAAGCAGAAAATATGGTTATGGATAAGACATTAAAAGAAACATTAGATTTACTAGTAGAAGAAAGAACGTTTATTGTAGGTAAAATGTTCCTAGAAACAGACGAAGAAAAGAAAATGGAGTATTTTAATAGAAATGAAGTGCTATGTCAAAAAATATTAGAAGTAGAAAAAACATTAGCTAAAGAAGATTTATTCGAAAAGGTAAAAGATCAAATAGTCATAGCGGATAGGATTACAAGTAGCAAGAATTTATGTGATATGAACAAATTAGCAAAGTTATTAGACATTAAAGGTATGGGAAGAAATAAGTTGTTTGAATATCTTAGGAATAAGCAAATTTTAATGGCAAATAATCAACCATATCAAGCTTACTCAGACTATTTTAAAACTATAGCTGTTGTGAATCCCAAAAGTGGACATATTCATGATAAGACGCTGGTTAAGTCTAAAGGAATTTCATACATAGTAAAGCATCTTATTAGGGATAGGAAAATAGAAAGTCAAACATATCAAGAGATTATGGGGCATATAAATGATAATCTTGAAAAAATAGCAGCATAAGAAAATACATAATTAAAAATATTAAATTAAATAAGAAATTAATAAAAAGAATAGTAGCTGATTACTATTCTTTTTTAAATATATAAAATTATTTTATAAAAGGGGTAGATAAATAATGAGTATTAATTTAAGTGAATTAAAGAGAAACGAACTAAGAAAAACAATAAAAACTAATGATGTAGACCATCCAGTAGAGATATACAACCCAACACCAGAACAAAGAAACAAAATACTAAAGCTGTTAATTAAGAGTACAAGAATACAGGAAGAAAGAGGAGAATATAAGGCAGTAACAGGATTGACAGACGAAGATATGATATTAGTTATGTTGGAAGAATTGACTAATATACATTTAGACTTAGATAAGTTCGAAGATAGAGATAAAATAATATCAATAATTCAAGATCCAAGTGAATTGCTAATTGAGGTTAAATATGAATTAGAAAAAATATTGATGGAGATAAGTACGTTATATATTAGAACATTAAAAGACACTATAAGCTTGCCAGATGAGATGACTGATGAAATCTATGAGCTATTAGAGAAAAAAGAACAGGTGGAGCAGGGCGAAGATGAAGTTACCAAGATGATGAATGAAATGAAAGAAATGCAGGATAGATTAAATGCATTAAAAGAGAAAGTAAATGCCTAGTTTAAGAGAAGTCTACAATAATGTTTATAATGATGTATTAGATGGGATTGTGGATGAACTGGTTAAGTACATAAAAGAATTAATGAAAGAAAAAGTCGAAAGTGAAGTGTACGATAGATATGACCCAACGGGAGAGGCTAGATATGAAAGAAGAATGGAAAATGGCGGATTGTCAGATATACGGAATTATAGTCATACTATTAAGCTTGATGGAAATACAGCTACAATTAATATTTATAACGATACCGAAATTGCAAAAGGTGAGGACTATTTAGATGAATACATAATTGAAGGTAAGTATAATTGGCGAAATTCTGAAATTTATAAGATGCAACCATATCCTCGTGATTTTATAGGAGCTGTTATGAATGATATAAAAAATAATAAATCGGTCAGAAGAATGTTGGAAAGTAAATTAAAAAATAAGGGTATTAAATTATTAGACTAGTAGCTATTGTCAGCTATTGGTCTTTTTTATTTAAAAATATTAGATAAAAAGAAGGTGATAGATTGGCTGATGATAGATATAGTGTAGAACTCGGTCTGCAATTTGAAAGTTTATCGAGTGCTGAAGCTAAGTTAGAAAAAGTTGTTAAATCACTTAGTAAAGATAAACAAGTTGAATTAGGAATTAATGTATCAAATTTAAAAGAATTAATAAACGACTTTGGTCAAATAAATAAGACCAACGTAAAAATATTTAGTGACGGTGAAACTAGAAAATTAACTGAGATACAAGCAGGACTGAGGAATACACTTAAAATAATAGAGGATAGCAAAAAGGGATTATCATTAGATATAACAAGTAACCCTGCGAAAGAGCAGAAGAAGTTATATGATGAGTTACACAAGCTACAAAATAGTGAATTTAGAATTAGAGAAAAAATATTATCTGTAGATGGTGAACGCCAAAAGATATATAAAGAAATGTTGGCTACCACTAAAAAGATGCAGACTGAAGTAGATAAGACAATCAGTGATGGTGGATTGAATAGTGCTAAGTTAAACAATGGCTTATTACAAGAGAGAATACAATTAACTAATAAATTAAAGTTAGCACAATTAGATGTAGTAGATAAGCAAAAAGAAGAAATACAGCAAATGGAACAAGCTGTGCGTAAGCGTGAAGAACTAAAAGCTAAACAATGGAATAATCAGTTAAAAGCAGATAACGAAGCAAAATTACAACAGCAATTAGAACAGCAAAAACAATTATATAACGAGTTAAATAGTTTGCAAAATCAAGAAATGCGAATAAAGCAACAAATGATAAACGCAGACAATGAAGCGTTAGACACTCTTAAAAGACAGTTGGAAACAATTAGAGAGAAACAGCGTATTGCAGGAGAGAAGATTACTAATCAGAACTTAGAGAGTGAGCAATTAATAAATGAAATATTAAAAAATAGAGAGAAACTTCAAAACAACTTAGATGTAACACAATCTAAGAAAAATGATAAAGTAAAGCAAGAACAAATAGAAATTGAAAAGCTAATTGAGCTAGAAAGAAAAAGATTAGGCAACAAATTAACAAGGATACAAAACAGTTCTTATAGTAAGTATTTAGATCCAAAAGATATAGTAAAATTCAGAGAAGAGCTGGAGAAACTAAATGGAACTTCATTGAAAGATGTAAGGCATCAAGTTAAACAATTATCTCAGGATATAGATACTAGAGTTGTAAATGCAAGGGCAGAAAGAACAGCCAATGAAGGATTCTTATCAAGCACTAGAAATATGTTGACTAGCTTTGGAATAATATTCTCTGGACAAATGGTTTTTCGTAGTATTATAAATACATTTAGAAATGCTACGGATAGTGTAATTGAATTGGATAATGCTTTAGTAGACTTGAAAAAAGTAACAGATGAGTCAGAAGCTACTTACGATAGATTTTTAGGTACTGTACATAAAATGGGAATGAAGTTAGGCGAAACATCTCGTGAGATTGTTAATGCAGTTAGTATGTGGGCAAAGACAGGTGAGGATTTAGAAAATGCGACTAAACTTGCAAACAATACTATACTGTTAAGTAAAGTAGGAGATGTAAATGTTGAACAAGCCCAATCTTATTTAGTAGCTCCATTGAAGGCGTTTAATATTGAAGCTGACAAAAGTATAGGGCTTATCGATGAATTCAACAACATCTCGAATAACAGTGCAAGTACAGTACAAGACCTAGGAGAAGGTCTAAAGCGTTCAGCTAGTGCTATGGAGGTTGCTGGCAACTCATTAGAACAAACTTTAACATTAATAGCTGCTACGCAGGAGCGTACGCAATTGGGCGGAGAAGTCATAGGAAACGCCCTAAAAACTGTTTCCTTAAGAATTGCAACATTTAAAGATGAAAATGGACAAGTAATTCCTAAGCTAAAAGAAGATTTAGAAGGTTTAGGCGTTCAAATGACTGATACTACAGGTCAAATTAGAAGTACATTCGATATTTTATATGACTTATCTAAGATTTTTAAAGACTTAGACAAGAACACACAATTGAACTTAACAGAAAAACTCGGCGGTAAAATGCAAGCTAATATAGTAGCTTCAGCAGTCAGCGACTCAGAAAGACTCAAAGAAATTTATGAATTAGCCAACAACAGTGCTGGATCAGCGGATGAAGAATTTAAGAGGTATACCGAGAGCATAGTTTTTTCATTAGACCAATTAAGAGAGCAAATAGAAGCTACATATAGAACATTAGTTGATGGAAAACAGTTTAAAGAAGGTATACAATTTTTAACTAGTTTTGTAGGAGTAATTCAAACTGTAATTGATAAGTTTGGTTCTCTAAATACAATGTTTACAACCGTCATACTAATGTTAACAACCTTCAATACGAAGCTTAAAACAACTATAGCTGAATCGAAGACTATGAAATTTTTGAATAATCAAGATAAAGACAATTTAGGATTAATGCAAAAATGGAATAATCAGTTAACGGATTGGTCAGATGGATTGAAGAGAAGTAGAGCAGCAGCTATAGAAGCAGGACAAGGACATACTGTATTGTCAGCAAAACTAATGGGTGCGAATGTAGCAACAAAAGCTTTAAAGCTGTCAACTATGGCACTACAAGGAGTTATGTCAGTTGGAATTAGTATAGCAATATCATTATTAATTACCAATATAATGAAATTAATAAATCATATGTCCGAATTAAAAAATAAAACAGAAGAATTAGTATCAACAGTCCAACAAAATCTAAGACAGAATTCAGATATGATAACTTTTCTACAAAAAGAAGGGCAAGAATTCGATAGACTTTCAAATAAAGTCAAATTAACAACAGATGAACAAAGCAAGCTCGCTGACATGAAACAAAGAATAGCAGATTCATTACCAGAACTCATTTCTGGATACAATGCTGAAACAGGAGAAATTGAAATCCAAGCTAAATCCACTGCTGAATTAATAGAATTATTAAAAGAGAAAAATAAACTAGAAAATATGAAATTAATAGCAAGTGGTGGGGATGCTAGAAAAGTAGCTGAAAATGACTTAAAAGACTTTGAAAGAGATAAAAAAAGAGTAAATGAAGAATTAAACAAGCTTGAAAATGGAGCAACTGTAGGTTCTCGTGGTGGATACTATAGAGACCCAAATAATATAAAAGATTTAGAAGCTAAAATAGAGCAATATAAAGCAGCAGGCAAAGATACTATAAAACTTCAAGATAAACTAAATGAATTATACGAAAAGAAAGCTGAAAAGCTTGCAGAACTTCAAGTTTTAGACTCAAATCAAAAAGATTCTTTACAAGCATTACAACCCCATATTAGGGCAACCATAGAAAATTACGAAGAACTTGATGAAACTCAAAAGCGAATAGTGGAAAAAGCTATTAAGCTTACACCAGAAGATATTTTAGATGGTGTAAATTACAATGCAAAAATTAGAGAAATAGCCGACAAGATACAATCAATGCCAGAAAGTAAATCTATTAGTGTTTATGCTAAATTGGAAGAACCTACTCAAAAGGACTATGAAAATTATTTTGTAGCCATTGAAAATATTGCAAAGACTACAAATCTTAAACCAATTGAGGTTGCTCAAACTTTTAAAATAAATCCCAAAAATATAAATGATTATGTTAAAGATTTAGAAGAAAAAGTAAAAACGGCAACAGGCAAGGCGAAAAAAGATTTAGAGGGAAAATTAGACCTATATAATTCTTTAGAGTTAGATGTAAAAGTTAATGGGCAAGAACAAGTTGACGACCTTAAAGAGAGTGTAAAAGAAATTCAAGATGCCTTAACTGACTCCATAAACAAAGTAGAGGATTATAATAAATTCTTAGAAGATATAAATGAAAACGGGTCGTTAAGCATAGAAAATCAAAAGAAAATAATTGCTCAACACCCTGAACTTTTACAGTATTTAGGCAATGAACAAGCAATGAGAGCAAAACTAAATGAGTTAGTAGCGGAAGAAGCAAAAATAGCCCAAGAAACTCATTATAAAATGCTACAAAGCTCTGAAGACTATTATAATAGGAAAATCAAAGGCGATGTTGATATGCAGAATAAGATTCTTCAAGCCTATAAAGAGTTTGGTGGAAAGCTTGGAGAAATTTATAATGGTGATTTAGAAAATTATAAAACCTTAGAAGAAAACAAAGGAAAAGCTACTCAACAGTTATTGCAAGGTTTAGTTGGTGCATGGTCTGAATACTGGAATGATACAACTAACGATTTTGATGATGAATTATGGTATGGGTTAAGATGGAATCCTGAGAGAACAAAAGAAATGAAAGAAGTTCGTGACAAGATAAGAGCAATGAAAAAGAAGTTCGATGATATTACAATCGAACCTATCAAAATAGATTTTTCTACAATAGGAACTGACATTGATAAAACAAATGAGAAAGTTAAGAAAAGTGAAAGACAATTAAGTGCAACTGAAAAAGCTATTTATGACGTAGAGCAAGCAATGAAGGAACTTGAACAACGAATTCAAAGATTGAACTCTCAACAGGATAAATTAAATAATCATAGCCAAAAATACAGAGACAAACTCAAAGAAGAACAAAAGCTTATCAAAGAAAAAATAGCGTTACTAGAAAAGCAAATATCATTAAATGATAAGTTATTGAAAAATCCGGCAGAAAGAAGTTCATATGACCCTGAAACTTATTCACGCAGTAGTAGAAATGTTGGTAGAACTGTTGGAGAACAGATTGTACGAGAAGCGGAAAAGTATTTAGGAACAGATTATGTATGGGGTGGAAATAGCCCATCAGGATTTGACTGTTCTGGTTTAGTGCAATATGTTTACGAATCATTAGGGCATGAATTATCAAGAACTACATATACACAATTTAAAGAAGGAACTTCAGTTAACAGGAAAGATTTAAGAGAAGGCGACTTAGTATTCTTCGGTAGTGATTTACACCATGTAGGTATTTATGCAGGTAACAATAAAGTATTACACTCACCAGAGACAGGTGATGTTGTTAAATACTCAGACCTTGATGCTTTCGGAGATTATTATGGTGCAAGACGTATATTAAATAATGGCACTCAAATAGGTAAAAGTGGAACAGCAGCACAGGTCAAAGAAGAATATGATTACGCTGGTAAAGCTATTGATTTTCAAAATCAAATAGATGGATTGTGGAATGAAGTTGCAAAAATAGATGTAGAAATACTAGAATCTCATTTAGGTGAATTTGAAGATAAAGTTAAGACAGTAGAAAGGCAGATAGACTACTATAGGGAAAAGGTAAATGCTGCTGGTGAATATAATAAAACATATCTTAGTTGGTTAAATGAAATTAACAAATCTGAGAGAGAAAAATATGAGATATTAAAACAACAACAAGCATTTGTTCAAAATGAACTTAAATCTAAGAAATATGATGAGAAAACTATCGCAAGTTTAAAAGTTCAATTTGAAGAATTGAATGGTTCTATTCTAAAGGCAAACAATTCAATCAAGGAAATAGGATATGAGCTATCAGAGGCTAAATGGAATAACATCCAAAAAATATATCAAACCAACATAGATAAAATTCAAAATAAAATGGATATTTTATCTTCAAATGAACAAAAAAATATTAAAGAGATTATAGAGTTACAAAAGCAAAAAGTTGAAGAAGAAGAAGAGAATATTAAGCGTATAACCGAATTGATTCAACACTTGAATGAAGAAAGTCAAAAGCCTAATAACGCTTTCTTGATAGATAAGATTGAAGAATATAATAAAGAGCTTGATAAATCTAATTCCTTACTTGCACAGCATAAGCATGAATTAAACCAAATAGGAGAGAAAATACAAAGCGTATTTAATCCTATTGAGAGTCAAATTAAAGAATTATTAAGCAAAAACAATCAATTATTACAAGAAAGTATGGATAACAACTTAAAACATGTAACTGATGCTATTGATAAAGAATTAGCTAAACTAGATGAAGCTCAAAAGAAATTGAGCTGGAGTGAACAGCAGACAGATTCAGCTAACAGAATAAATGATTTGAAACGTCAAATAGCAGAATTACAAGGTGATAATAGTGCAGAAGCTAGGTCTAAGAAAAAGGATTTAGAAAAACAACTAAAAGACGAACTAAATAAGCAAAAAGACTCTCAAATGAAACACAATGTTGAACTACAAAAAGACGAATTAAATAAGCAGAAAGATGAAGCTACAAAAGAAACTGAGAGATTAAAGCAAGATTTAGAAGTGCAGCTAGATAATTACTATATGAATTTAGAAGTAAAAAGAGCATTATTAGATGGCTATATCACTGATATCAATGGTAATAGAGTTGCTATTGAAGATGCTATGTTAGAATACTTAGATTTATATGGTGATGGAGTAACTCTATTAGGAGATAAGATAAAAACTGAATTTATAGATAACCTTAAAGCAGCACAAGATTTATTAAAAGGTTTTGATAAAGAAGTAGGGTTTGACAATCTTATATATGCACAATCCAACGTAAAGACTGTGTATGGTACTGGAATAGACTTGGAGAACTCAAAAGCTATATTAGGTGCTAATGGATATAGATATGTTGACACTGCCTTAATAGATGTGTCCAAAACAGCGTTCGGTAAAAATGATATAATCTTAGGTGGAAAAGGAACTCATGGAGGCGTAGACAGAAGTGACTTAAATGGTGCTGTTAGATTGGAAGGAACTGATAGATATCAAACTGCTAATGTAATTAAACTTTATAAAGACATAGAAGATGGTACAATTCAAGCAAGTGGAGGTAAAGTTTATGGGCATGGAGTTGACTTATTGAATGCTATGAGATATTTAGCACCATTGGGATATGAATTTATAGATCTTGATAAAGTTAATCTAAATGACTTGCAATTAGGTGATAATGATATTGTTGTTGGAAATGGAAGCTTAAAACCTAAAGGTGGTACTCACTTATGGGGTAAGGACAGATATGAAACTAATAATAAAATCAAAGACTATGCTAATGGAGCTATGGGCGATTTAATGTGGCAAAACTATCGTAGACCAGAATTAGGTACAATATATGGAAAGAAAACGGATATAGATATTGCTAGACAATATTTGTCTGATTTCGCAAGTAATTTTGTTGTAACTGATACTGTAAAAGATAGAAAGCTTCAAGCGAATGACGTTATTGTAGGTGGACAAATTGATGGTAGAGAACAAATAGCTAATAGTGGAGCTAATTGGTTATGGGGAAGCAATAGAGAAGATACTAAAAATGAAATATTGAGATTTAAGAAAAAGCTAGAGAGATTAGCTGGCTATGACAGTGGAGGAGTAAATGATTTTACTGATATCGCTATGCTACATGGTAAACCTAATTCAATTGAAACTATTTTTAATGCAACACAAGGTAAAAAGTTATTCAATTTAGTTGATGGACTGCCAAATTCTTTCTTGCATAATAGATTAGATTTTAGTGAGATAACATCTCATACACAGCAAGCAACACCTAATTTAAGAGACATAAAAGTGGATGTTCATGTTGACAAAATGTATGGAACTGAGGAAGGAGTTAATAAGTTTGCAGATGTCCTAATAGATAAAATGCAAAGAGCAAATCTTCAATAATAGAGTGGGATAATCTCACTCTATTTTTATTTAAAAATAAAAGTGGGGTGAGAAATTAATAATGAAAACAGATTTGATATTTTGGTACAACGGGGAATGCTCCGAAGATTATGGAGTTTGGAGTGTTTCGGATAGCAATGATTTAATAACTGAACAACTAATGCATAGTAGAAATATAGTTGAAACAACAACTAATGAATTTGACACCCCATATTTTCAAGGGGTAAAACGTGAGCCTTTGTCGTTTAAAATGCGTATTGTATTTAAAGATGAATTAACAGAAAAAGACATTAGAGATGTATGCAGATGGTTAAATCAAGATAACTATAAACCATTATATTTTCAAAATATGGAGAACAAAATTTATTATTGTATGCCATATGAGGATATTTCAATAATACACAATGGACTAGTTCAAGGCTATTTGGATCTAACAATGAGGTGTAAGACTTATTATGCAGAGACACCTAATTACCTAAGTTGTATATATGATTTAAGTCAAAATAGCAAAGAAGGAGCAGAAATTATATTAGAGAATAAGGGTGATTTGGATATAAGTCCTGAAATCTGGATTAGAAAAGTAGGAGACGGAGCTTTATCAATAACAAATATGTCCAATAGTGGAAGAACAACAGAATTTACCGAAGCCAAAAGTGGGAAAGGTAACTTACGATTTAATGGTACTGTATACGATGAAGAGCTTATTAAGATAGGTGATAGAGTTTATGAATTTGATACAGGAGATGGGATTATAAATAGTCACATTCAGTTATGGCAAAAGGGAATGTTGTATCTTGAAGGAACTTACGTTAACAAAGATGGAGTTATATATAAATGTCTAAGGTCAAATGATAATGAGATATGGGACGCTGATAAGTGGGAAAAACAAGATGAAAGCAACATTAAAGTAGATTTATCTGCATGGTGTTCACCTGCTAGAGCTAAATTAGTATTTAATAGTGAACCTATTAAAGATGGAGATACAATTACCATAGGTGATAATACTTATGAATTTGATTTAAATGATATATTCAATGCTAAGAACGGGAATATTCCAATTAATATTAAAAACTATACTACCAAAGCAAAAGGAGTTCTACGTGTAAGGGGTAATGATGCATTTGGTGATGCTAAAATTACAGTTGGTGAAAAAACGTATCATGTAATTCCAACTTCAACAGCCAGCCAAATTTTAGTAGAAGCAAGAACTAACATAATGTCATGGGATAAAACAAATGTGGATTATGATGGTTTAAGAACTGATATCATCAATAAAGGTGTATTATTGATAAATGAGAAAAGGGATAATACATTGAATGGAATAAGAGTACCATATTTCAATGAAGAGAAAAACAAAAATCTATCAGCTAGTAATAGAAAACTATTTGAGTTACATAAGCTAACTAAATTTAGTGGAATACCAATGTTAGGGCTAGGGGATACAGGTAAATTTAATCCTATTTTAAGTAAGATTGATGGACAAATAGCAGGTGATAAATTAAGCGTATTCAGAAGAGATGCTACAAGCTTCAGAATAGATGAAGGTTCATCCGTAACTGATAAATTTGTTGTAGCAAAAGCAAATGGAAGTAATTTAGCACAAGGTGGAATAAGAAATTATAACTTGCAAGCAAAAGAGGGAGATATTATTTTACTTGCTAAAAGAGTAGATGAGGGAAAAGTTAATGCAAGTAAAGTTAAATATAAAGGTAAGGAGTATAGTGAAGGTGAATTTGAACTATTAAGAATTAAAGAAGTAACAGAAACCAGCAATGGTTCAATGATAAGCTATCATGAAAATGGAACTATAGCTTATACATTGGAATCACCAAGCAAACTATTCAAACAGAATCCTACGAGTAATCATGGAATAGGGAAAGTAGTTTATGGAAATAGTGTAGATTTAGCAAATGGTAGGAAATATTTATCTAAATTTAATTACAGGTTTGTTGGAACTGAAAGAATGCCAGTTGATGAAATGAAAAGAATAATTTCTAGTGGTGATATTGTTCTAGGAGAAAAAACTGCAAAAGATGGAGTTTCAATTGATGTAGCAGGAACTATTCGTCTAGGCGGAAAAGATAGATTTGCTACAGAAGATAAAATAAAAGAATATGCTAAAAGTGTAGAAAATCAATATAGCTCATACAACTATATGTTTAATGTAATATTATTCAAAAAACAAGATAATCAAATAACATTGTTAGGTGGAAATTCATTCACTAGACCTTATCAAATAAGACAAGGTGATACAGTAGAAGAAACTTGTGAAAATATAGAAAGAGCTATAAATGGAAACGGAATTGACTGGATTCATTACAGTAAAGGTACTTTCAAAAATGAAGATGTTGAAGCTAAATACGATAAAACAACAAACACTATAAGCATTACTGCCAATGAAAATGGTAGTGAAGGAAATAACATAGTTACTGTAGTAAATGATTGGGAAGAAAGTAGAAAACAATCAGAGCAAGGTGAGATTATAAATCAATTTGATAATAATACGTTAAAGGGAGGACTAGATCCAAGTTATGATAATGTAGATGAGATTAAAGGTAAAAAACTGATTGAATACATAAAAGAATGTCTTCAGCTAGATAATGATAATATAAATTTTGAATATAGCTCAAGCAACAGAAATATTATAAAAATAACCAATAAAAAATATGGAACATTAGGAAACTTAATACCTGTAATAAGTAATTGTTACAGTTGCGATTTTAAGACAATGGATGATAAATTTACGGTTACATTAGACGGCGGCAAGGATGCATTAATGAGTGAAATTATTCCAAAGTTAGCACATGTTATAAAAGAAAATAATACAGATTTAAATATTACCTATGATTTAGACAAAAAATTAATCAGCGTAGTATCTAGAACAACAGGTAAAAAAAGCAATATAACGGTATCAACAACGGCTATGAACACTTATTGGGATTGCAATAAAAAGTTAATAGGTGGTCAAGATGGTTTAGTTGATGGTGAAGAAGTATATGTAGATAGTGAAAATGGATATATAGAGAGTACAAAAAATGTTAATGTAGTCGATGTATTTAATAACGAAGAATTGGAATTAGTTACAGGGGTAAACAGATTAATTGTTGAGGGGAATTGCTTGATACAATTTAACATGAAATACAAACTATTATAAAAATATTAAATGAAGGGAGTTGATTATTTTGAGTAATAATTTTACGCAGTTTAGTATAGATCATACATTGAAAGCACCTAAATTGAAAATGACTTTATATAGAAATCAGAATAATGCTATAGGTAAAATTAACAACTATTTTGAGCTTGAACAGGAAATCACAATGGGTGAAATCAATAAAATTACATTTTCTATTCCATATTATATTGAAAAGAACAATGAAAAAGTAGTCAATCCATTATTTGATAAGATTAAAAGTAGACATTACGTTAGAGTTAAATACAATAATATAGATGAATGGCATATAGTCACTAATCAAAAGAAGTCTAGTGATGGATTAAAAAAAGTAGTTTCGTTACAATCGACTCCCTGTATGTTAAAAGAAACAGATTTATATAATTATAATGTTGTTTCTGCAACAATTAAAGAAATATGCAATGGGAATATTTTAAGAGATATTGATGGCATATTAAAAGACACTGTTTGGAGTTTAAGTCATGTTGATGATACATTAATGAAGAAAAAACGTGGTATAGAATTAAATGGGCAGAGTAATGTATTGGATGCAATATTTCAAATTGCAAAGAAATTTAATGCAATAATAGAATGGAATACCATAAATAATTCAATCAGTTTTTACGATGAAGAAACCTATGGGAATGATAATGGTTTGGTATTTCAATATAATAGATATCTAGAGAATTTAGATGAAGAAAATAATAGTGATGAAATAGTGACTATCTTGAAAGTACAAGGTAAAGATGGAATAAGTATAAATACTGTAAATCCGACTGGACAAAGCTATTTAACTGATTATAGCTATTTTTTATATCCTTATGAAGAAGATAGCAATGGAAATGTCATACGTCATTCAGATTATATGGATGATGACTTATGTAAAGCTATTATAAAGTTTGATGAAGCTGTGATTAAGAATAAAGGTAAGCTACAAGAATTAATACAAAAGCAAATAAAGATAGAAGAAGCTTTAACAATAAAAGAAATACAACTAGATGACCTAAGAGGTATACTAAGTGCTTTAGAAAGTAGACTGAACATAGCTCAATCCACTAATTCGGCTAAAGATAAAGTAATTAAGGAAAAAGAAAAAACAATTAAACAGATAGAAAACAAACAAGAAGAAATTGATTATTTTAATAAGCAAATAAAAATTATAACCGCACAAATCAATTCATTAAAATATGAACTAAGTGAAGTAAAAAACTTTACACCTACTCAGCTAGAAGAATTAAAAAAATATAAAATAGTAAGAACTTATAAGAATGATAATATTACTGATGTAAAAGAATTAATGATGGCAGCACAGGAAGATTTTAATAGGTTGAAAATGCCTAAAAAGATTACCAATATAGGAATTATTAATTTCATAAAAGTAGTTGAGGCTCAAAAGGATTGGGAAAAGCTAATTATCGGAGATGTTGTAACAATCAACTATCATGAATTTGGAATTGATAAAACTAAAGCTAGAATAACAAATATAAAGTTAAATCATGAAGATAATTCTATACAATTATCAATATCAACCTTCGATTTTCAGGATAAACAAACACAGATAGCTAAAATGTTATACAATGCTAGTTCAGCTAGTGCTATAGTTTCAGAAACTAGACATGACGTTGATAACTTGAAAAATTTAACAAATAATATGCAGGAAATTTTATATAAAGCATGGGAAGCAGGACAACGACAAGTTATAGCAGGAGCAGATGATAAAACTATAATAAATCATTTAGGGTTAACATCATGGGATAAAGATAACAAGAACTTAGGGATTAGAGTTAACAATGGAACACTGCAGATTACCAATGAAGGCGAAAATCATTTTAAAAAATTTATAGATGGTAATGGCATAGATGCAAGCTTAATAAAAGGTAAATTAAGTGATAGTGTTGATGTAATAGTTACTCCAGACAGAGTAGTGGATGCCAGTGGGAATTCAATCACTAGTATAATGCAAGATCACCTTTCAGATTTGGAAAATGAATTTGAAAGGCAACTATGGCAGCAAGCAAAACAGAACTATGATATGACAGATGAATTAGCATATTATATAGATGGATTAACAGGAGATTTAGGAGTTTTTAAAATAGAAACCCAAGATATGTTAGCTTCAAAAGTATCAGATGAAACATTTAAATCCTATCAAATACAAACAAGTCAATTAATTTCTAGTAAAGTTGAAAGTTCGGAGTTTACTAGCTATAGGACTCAAACAGATAGAGTTATTGCAAATATGGTTAGAGATATTGATGGAAATAGTAGTCAGATTGCCATGAATTCACAAATGATCGGAACAAAAGTTTCAGATTATGAGTTTACAAGTGCAATTTCACAATTGTCATATGAGATATCATCAAAAGTTAGTGAGGGAGAAATATATAGTATAATCAGACAAAGTTCAAGTGCAGTAGAGTACGCTTTCAATGATATATCACCTTCAGTAACAATGGATAGATACGGTATAAAATTAGGGAGGAATTGTAGTATTGACTGTGAGTCTATTAACTCAACAGATAGTGGAAATCCAATCATTCGATTATTTGGAGAGTGTTCGCTTGATGCGACTTATAACAATGAACAGGGTAGAGGTTCTGCAATTCGTTTAAAATGGGATAGATATAATTATATAAGAATAGAAAGCGGAGCTATAAACTTTATAATTGATGGTCAGGTACGTGCTTATGTAGACTCAAGAGGATTTCATAATGCATAGAGGAGGGATATAGTATGGATAGACCGATTGATATAAAAATATTGGAATATAAAAAGAATATTGTTAATGCAATAAATAATAAGAATTATGATTTGCCAATTACAGTTAAACAAATGATATTAAATGAAATAAAAGTAAATTTAGATAATGTAGTTGTACAAGTCATACAAGAAGAATTAAATGAAATTAAGAAAAATGAAGAAAAGAGTGAGGATAAGATAGATGAATGAAAATATTAGATTTACATATAACATAACAGTTTCTGATATTAAAGTTGCAAGTGTTACATATGGATTTGATGTGAAGTTATATAATTCTGATTTTATATTTACTCCATTAGATAAGGTTGCAATAAAAGATAATGAAGCGGAAATCCAAAAACAATTAAATGAGATAAAACTGACATGTAAAAATAGAGCTGAACAATTAGGTTATCCTTTTGTGATATTTTAAATCAAGTAAATGAAAATATTAAAAGGAGGAATTGACATGAACGAACCGATAATTAAGTCTAATGGATTAGACACTTCTCAAATATTAATTAAAAAAAGAGAAGATGGGCAATACATTCAGATCAGTGAAGAAGTAAAAATAGTACATAATATTGCCATACTGACCGAAATTCCTAATTCATTTTATAAAGTTAAAATAAATGGAATGTATGAAATAGATAAAAAATACTATAATCCTAATAAAATTACTGAAAACCAATACTGGGTTAATTATAATCTAGGATTGGTTTATTTCAATTCAGCAAAAGATAACCAGACATTAACAGTTGAATATCAAGGGACAGGAATTGTATTGTACCCAGCAAGTCGTATTTACACAAAGTATAAGGATAATATTGTGGAAACACTACAAGTAGTAATTGATGCTGCAAAAGATAGCATTATAGCAATAGAAAAATTAGAGCCAGTTGTAAAGGATGCAGAACAATTATACACTCAATTGAATACTGTGATTAAAGATGGTAAAGAACTAAACAATAAATTACTACAAGCGATTGAAGATGGGCGTATAAGATTTGATGAGCTAACTAAGTTATTAAAAGATATAAATGCAAAAATACAAGAGCTAAGTACATTGATAAACAATGCTAATACTAGTAAGAGCAACTTAGAAAAGACAACAATTAATGCTAATAATAAAAAAGATGAGTTAGAAATTGTTATTACCAATGCTACAAATATCAATGATACATTAGCAGGGAATGTGACAAGTGGAACAAACAAAATACAAGAAATTGATAATAAAGTTGAAGAAGTCAATAATAGGTTATCAGAAATTAACATTGAAGAAGAAAAAAGAATTGTTAATGAAAAGAGTAGAATTGAGGAAGAAACCAAAAGAGAAAGTGCTGAGAATGAAAGAATTGCCAATGAAAAAGTAAGACAGGAAGAACATAAAAATATTAAAAATACGGTTGATAATTTTAGTGTGCTTGAAGAATATAACAATACTAAAAAATACATGAAATATAATAGAACCACATATGGTGGAAGCTCGTATGAGTGTCTTATAGACAATACAATTGGAATCTTACCTATTAATAAAACGAACTGGACTTGTATAGCAATGAGAGGGGCTGACGGTGAAGGTTCAGGAGACATGCTGAAGGAAGTTTATGATACAGATGGTGATGGAGTAATTGATACTGCAAAGACGGTTAATGGACATACAGTAGAGAGTAATGTACCGCCAAACGCTCATTTTACTGACACTATTTATGATGATTCAGAAATCAAAGAATTATTAAATAAAAAAGCTGATGTAGATGAAAATGGCAAGGTATTACTTGAACAATTGCCATCTATGGACTATATACCTAATGATGAAAAAGGAAAAACAGTCGCGACCCTTGTGAATGGGAAAGTTCCATCTGACCAATTAGATTTAAAGGAATATGGAGCAGGAGATATGATGATGGCGGACTATGATTCAGACGGAGACGGAATCGTAGATAATGCCAAGTTAGTTAATGGACATACAGTAGAATGTGATGTTCCTGCTGATGCGAAACTTACAGACACTATATATGTACACCCAGATACACATAATGCGGATATGATAAAATACGCAAATGGTAAAAATGCTGAAGAAGTAAAAACTGATTTAGAATCTTCAATAAATGACAAAGCATCTATTGACCATAATCATGATGAAGTGTATGCTACACTTAAAGATGGCAAAATACCAATAAAACAA
This sequence comes from Clostridium sp. UBA2485, assembly GCF_002341865.1. Classification (GTDB taxonomy): domain Bacteria; phylum Bacillota; class Clostridia; order Clostridiales; family Clostridiaceae; genus Clostridium_J. The sequence goes on from NZ_DDOV01000081.1 coordinate 103,589, forward strand.
ATTCCTGATGGGGTAGGGTATAAATATGTTAGTTTGGAGTCATCTGTTAAACTGGATAAGGAAACACAATTTATACCGATTAATATAGAACATTATAATATAGATGAAGATAGTATAGAGGTGCATTTAAATGGGTGGCTGCTAGAAAAAAACAAGTATTATCAAGTTGTAATGTTAGATGGAAAACCACAAATAAAAAATATTGATGCTACTATAAAATGGGAAAAAGATGATGACTTTCACTTTAAACTTGGAAAAAATGTTGCATCGACAATTGGAAATATTGATGTCTCTTTAATACCTAATGATAGCATTCAAGAAGAAAAACTAGAAAAATCATTTGTAGACAAGGTAAAAAATAAAGTTGATAAAATAGAAGGTAAAGATTTATCTTCTAATGATTTTACAGATACGTATAAAGAGAAAATAGATGAGATTATTAAAAACATAGATAATGGAAATAGTGGAGGAGAAGCAACAGGAGTAGGACTTAAACAAATAGAACAAATTGGAGTGATAGGAAGTCCAGAAAATCCTAAAATAATCAGTATTCCTATTAATACAGTAGATTTTAAAGTTCCAAGGGTAAATGTATTGAAGAATGAATTAGGAGAACAAAATATTATAGCCAAAAATGAATTTTCAAACAGTGATTTCAAAGAAGATGAAAACATAATCTTTGATGATAAGGTTCATTTAAAATTAGAACATGAGTTTAAATATAATATTATAGAAGATACCGAAGACTATACTAGATATAGCATAGTTGTTGATTTAGATAATTTCAGGATGATAGATAATATAGAGAATATTGAAGATGGAATTATAAAGAAGTTGGAACTTAAAGCAATACCAAATGATACAATATTAACCCCAAAAAATGATATGGATTTAAGCCATGTAGAACGTATTGATTATTTTAAATTAAAGGCTAATGGGAGCAACATAAAGATAGTTTGTAGTGTAGATTCAGGGAAAACATGGAAAACCTTTAAATCAGAAAAATGGGACAATATAAATTTAAATTTAGAAGATATAAAAGAAAAAGGTATGGCTATTGATTTATTCAATAGTATTAACGATGTGTTTTGGAATGATTTACTTACAACTAAGAAAATAAGGTTTGCTTATTTATTTAGTATGGATGATATAAGTCAAATAGAAGAACTAGAAGACTTATCTATTAAATATGATGGACAAGGTAAATGGGTACAAGCTAAAGAAACTGATTTTGATGTCATATATGCTAGTAACACATTATTACAGGTTTATATAAAATTTGATGGTAATATAAAAATAAATTATTAAAACTTATTTTATTAATAATAAGGATGGTGAATTTTATGGCAGAATTTTTAGGAGTGGTTGAGCTAGGTACTCTACATAAAGAGGGTGAAGAACTACCTCTTCCAATTAGACCTTGGGTTAGTGACAGTTCTCCTGGTAAGTTATCAAATAGGGGACAAGGTAATGTACCACAATTCACGAGTTTAAAAGATATGAGTAAATGGATAATAGGAGATACGTCTTCTAAAGCAGAAAATAAATTAAAGTGGATAAAAATAAAAGATGGAAATAAAATTCTTTTTATATGTGATAGGGTAATATTAAATAGAATTACATGGGATAATCTCAATAATGAAGGATATGTGATAGGAAAAGAGATAACAATAGATGAAGTAAAATATAATTGCCGATTATTAACTGGAGGAAGTGTTCGCAGAAGTGGCTCAGATGGGTACTCAGGAGGGATATTACCCAATGAATATGACAGATTCATTGAAAATGCAGACAATATAAGTGGATTAACAAAACCAAATTCAAGTGATTTAGATAAGACCTTGGACTATAATGATTTAGATGGAGAGCATAATCAATTATGGCATTGGTGGGGGAATTTTTCTTTGTGTCAAGAAGTATATAATACGTCTTGGCGTGTTTGTCGTGGTAATAATTCTGCTATTTATTTCGATGTTTTTGGTTCGAGCTTTAGTGGTGATTACGTTGGCTGGCGTCCCGTTCTTGAAATTATTAAATATCAAAAATATTTAATAAAACAAAATAATCAATATTTTAGTATAAACCCTGAATTCTATGATAATGAAACAGGACAATATAAACCAGTTGATAAAAATTTTCAAGATAATGGATTTGATAATATAGAGGACTTAACAAAAGAGGTTAATGGATTTAAACCAATTTCAAAGTTTAAAGGTAAAATAGAAATTTTAAAGCAAGATGAAAAATAGCATTTACATAAAATATTAAATTAAAGAGGGTGATTGTATGGCTACAAATTCAGCAATTCAGAATACAAAAATTATACCAGAGATAATAAAAAGCGTATCAGACTTTGGTGGTTATATTGCTAACTTAAATGAATCTGTTGATATTGTTAAGAGTGATTTGGAAAAGACCAATGATGGTGTAAGTAATGTTAAAAGTGAATTAGATAAGACTGTTGAAAATATAAATACAATGGCAAAGAAAGATGGTACATTGCAATCAAATTTAAATTCTGAAAAACTTAATGGTAAAACTGCGACAAGCACTCCTGCAACTACAGAAAAGAATGATATCATAGGAATGGTAAATGAGGTTTTTCAATCTGGCGTTGATGCTAAAAGCAAAGTAGTGACAGCAGTTAACGCCAAAGGTGGAAGTGTTACTACTAATAGTACATGGGATCAAGTTTCTACGGCTATAAAGAATATAAAATCTGGGTATGGTTCTGGTGACATTATACGAGGTGACAAGGCACAGGTGACATTAGAGAAGATATGGGAGTTCACAGGTCATAGTGGGAGCGTAAATACATTAGAAATGGCTTGGGATGGAGGTATCTATACCGGTAGTGCTGATAAAACAGTAAGATATATAGATTCCGATGGTAATGAAAAATGGAAATATACTGGACACACTGGAGCAATACGAGTATTGACAGCATCATCTAATGGGGGATCGATTTATACAGGTGGGGATGATGGAACAATAAGGAAATTGGATCATATGGGAAAAGAACAATGGAAGTTCACAGGTCATAGTGGATCAGTGCGTTCTTTATTGGCGGATAGAAATGGATGGTATCTGTATTCAGGGGGAACAGATGGTACATTAAGAAAAATAAGTATTAGTAACGGTACAGAGGTGTGGAGAAGGTCATTAGGTGGCACAGTGAATGCGATAGTTTTCAATGGGATGCGAAACTTTTCAGCAGATGTAATGACCGTTTCCACAAGTAGGCAAAGATACGATTTCTATGATGAAGATGGTAATGAGGTAGGAGGAAGTGGTGGTAGTGATGATATAGGGGTTATAAATGCACTTACTCACTCAAGTATTGATGAAAAAATTACATATATGGCTGGCTCTAAAGGAAGAATTTCTAGAGAGTCAGCAGATGGCGGCTCATCCACATGGTATACAGAACATAGTGGTTCTATCAATATGATAATAGCAACAGATACTGGAGTCTATACTGGTGGTGCAGACAAGAAAGTGATAAAGACAGATCATGGTGGAGGGGAGATATGGACATTTGACAATGCTTATACTATAAATGCTTTAGCAGCTCATAGTGGTGCAAGTGCAAAACGGTTTGTTGCTATTGCATCAGGTTCAACCGTAAAATTGATGGTAGAAAGTTATAAAATATTGTAGTAATATCGTTTTTATAAAATGTGAATTCTAATCAAAGATGTAGGGTTAAAAAGTCTTAATTTATAAGGACTTTATGACACCTGCTTTTTATTTTGTGAAAACATTTGGAAGGTGTGATGAAACATATGAGGGATTGTTGAGCTAGTTAATGGATAAGTAAATAAATAATATCTTTTTATAAAGGAAGTGTTTTAATTAGAAGCTGGAGGTGTAATATGGAACAAGAAATAGTAAAAGTAGCAATTAGTCAGGGATTAGGATACGCATTGTTCGTATTCTTATTAATTTATGTTCTCAAGACTACACAGGACAGAGAGAATCGTTTAAATCAAACAATAGAAAAAAATCAATCAATTATACAGAATCTGACAGAAAATAATAACAAAATTTCTAAAGTAGAAAAAGACGTAGAAGAAATTAAAATTATATTAAAGAAATAATAGGAGGTACTTGTACATGGAAATTATGGATTTTATAATTGAACAAGCATTGATATTAATACCAGCATTATATATTTTGGGCATGATGCTGAAAAACACTGAGAAAATTGAGGATTGGTTAATCCCTTGGATACTTTTAATTGTTGGAGTAATTGGTGCTATAGCTATAATGGGTTTTAACGTTAATGCTATTATTCAAGGTGTGCTAGTAGTAGGGGCTACTGTTTATAGTAATCAGTTATTTAAACAATCCACTAAGAAGAAAGTAGAGGACAAACCATTAGATTAGAAATTATAAAAGGTGTATTAATAATGTTTAGTACACCTTAAATTTAAAATATTAAAATATATTATACAGTGAAAGGAGACAGATATATGAAAATAGCAGTAAGAGGTGGTCATAATTATTCAGTTCCAGGAGCAGTTGCACTATTGAACGAAGTTGTGGAAGATAGAAAAGTTAAAGATGTAGTAATTAAGTATCTAAGGAAAGAAGGTCATGAAGTGCTAGATGTTACAGCTCCAGATAGCTATAATACTATAAACTCAGACTTATCTTATGGAGTTGACAAGGCTAATAAATGGAAAGCAGATTTATTTATTTCAATCCATTTTAATAAAGCTTACGATAGCCATAATGGTAAAATTGGTGCTGAAACTTGGGTGTATCCTAATAGTTCATCTTCTAGAATGTATGGTCAACGAATTGCTGACAAATTAGCTGGGCTGGGATTTGTTGACAATATTAAAAAGCCAAGAGGTGTCAAATATAGTGGAAGTTTATATGAATTAAATAGTACAGCTATGGACGCTGTTATTGTAGAAACTTGTTTTGTAGAAGCTGCAGGAGATGTAGCATTATATAAAAAGCTTGGAGTAGATGTAATAGGGAAAAGCATAGCAGAAGGGATTCATGGAAGTTCTATAACGAGTGATAAACCAATAAATAAGGAGGAATTTGATATGGAGAAAATAGTTTTATATGCTGGGGATGCAGATATATTTGCATCTGTTTTAGTAGCACAGAAATACCAATGTGCATTAATGAAAGCAAGTGATTATGAAGCTAAAAATATAAAAGCAAAAGAAGTGATAAGAATAGGTGGTAAGCCTAATACAAATAGATATGACAGTTTAAAAGAAGCTGCTAAATTAGTGTAATTATGAGAATTAAAGAATATAATAGATTACATAATCAAAATTATGGTTATCTAAATTTAATGTAAACCAAACTACAAAAGTATAAAACAAGGGAGGGTTTCTATGCGAGCAGAAGTCATTTATGATCCTTTTTTAACTATAGATAACAAACAAACAATAAGTAAAATAACAATCGATATTTCTGATAGACATCAATTAGTTCTATCTTATTTAGATTCAGCAAAGGCAAATAATAAACTATGCGAAATAAAAATGATAGATAAATTGGGGTTGTGTGAAATATCAGAAACTATAGACAAAGAAAATTTTAGAGAGCTAATACAATTGGTAACGTCAATGTATCGTCAACTTTAGATAAAAATATTAAAAACGAAGGGAGAAAATTGTATGCAATTAAAAATAGAAAGAGACGTTAAAAATAATAGATTTGAAACCATAATATCATTTGAGAATTATGGTGGTACTGACATTACTGCAGAAGATGAAAAAGAATTATTAGAAAATTATCCATGCATGATAAGTTACAAAGATTTAACTTTTAGTGGCAAGTTTAATATCAAGGATAAAGAAGTGGTATTAGATGAATCTGATAATGGAGAAACTGTAACTTTAACTGTCATGGACAAAGTATTCCCATTGACGGAAAACTTTCAAGCAAAATATGAAATTAATATTAAAGATATATTAGATAGCGAACTGCAAACGAAATTAAATACAAAAGAATTAATTTGTCAAGCTAAAATTTTATTGTTTGAAGAAAAGATAGTTGAAAAGATTAAAGAATTAATTGTTGACTTGAAAGCTAAAGATAATAATTTTGAGAAGGCTTCACCTATCCATATAACAATATAAAGTAATACAAAGTAATATAAAGTAATACTAGGAAAAAAGAGGATTTTAAGGTTATATTGTCGAAATGTTCTTCTATAAGTAATTGGATAGGAGAGGAAATTATGGAAGGCATTATAAAAAAGGAAACTATGTTTGACAAGGTCAAGCAGAAACTAAAAGATCAAGGAAGCAGAATAAGTCAATGCTATCAGTTTGATATAGGGAATGATGGTTACATCAAAATGGGTGATGATGAAAAAATAGAATATAGCTTTAAGGATAAAACATTTATTATAGAGAATGATGAGGAAGCATATCAAATAATAAGTGGAAAAAGGCATAAAGTGATGCCACCTATGTTGCTTACTTCAATTTTGTACATCCTAGATGGACATTTTGATGCTGCAAATATGTTAAATAATATTGATATTACTATTACGGATCATGACAGTAGAATTGAGAAAGCTAATAAAATAATATTAATGCCGTTTATATTTGTAGTTACTATATATGGTATATTACCTTTTGTTGTAGCAAAATTCAACTTATCAGCAGGAATAACTACTTGTATTACTTTAATTATAGGTTTAATGTGTCTTAAAGGAGCTTTAAGTATAATGAAAAAATAATTTTAGGTGAATTAACTGTGCCATACAAGAGTATTATAAATCACACTTCGATTCTGTTGAAGAAACAATAAAAAAGTTTTAATAAAATCATATAAATATACATTTGAAGGATTTTAAAAATTTATTTTCCAGCAGAATCGAAGTTAAATATTGATTATTAAGAGATAATTGTTACTTTTAGAGTTGAGATTTGTTCTTGACTCTTTTTTTATTGCGATGGGAGGTATTATGGAGAAATATTTTTCGTATGAAGAAATGGATAGATTAATTGATAATGGTGAAGTAGAAGTAATAAGGAGAAGTCAAAAACCGAATGGGCATGGTTTCAGAAGACATTTGGTAAAATACGAAGGAAATAAATATTTATTATGTAATTCATGTGATAAATATCTGAACATTGATAAATTTAGTGATACAAAAGGAACTTTCACAAATAAAAAACATATATGTAAAAAATGCTCATGTGAAAAGATGGTGTACACCTATGAAAATGATTTTGTTTCCCATTTAAAATATAGATATAAAAGTTTGGAGAGTCATTCTAAAAAATACGATGCTCCCTATCTATCTTTTAATGAATTTATTGAGTTTGCAAAAATTGTGAAAGATCCAATATACAATATGACGCTTGAACAAGCTTTTTACAAAAATAGATTTGGAGATTTCGAAGTAGAACATAAGCACCCTATTTCTAAAGGTGGCACAAGTCTAGTTTGCAATTTAATTTTATCGTACAAGCCTTTTAATAGACTTAAAGGAACTATGAATGTTGATGAAGCTTTAAAAATAGCAAAATTAATAGTGAATCACGAGAAGGAAATTAAATCAGCTTATAATGCTTAAAAATTGGCTTCATAAGAAATATTATGAGGCGGATTGCTAAATTATAATTTACATATTATAATATTCTTGAGGTGTAAAATTATGATACAGGAAATCAAACATTTTCAAGAATATTTATTAAGAGAACGTAAAGATTTAAAGACAATAGCAGCATACTGTAAAGATGTAGAGCTATTTTTTACATATATAAAAAAATCGACTAATGACATTGATGAAATGGATATTGAAAAATATAAGGAGTTTCTCTTTGGACAAGCGTATAAAGTGCCATCTATAAATAGAAAGATGGCAGCTCTAAATGTGTTTATGAAGTTTTCTGGAAAGAGTATAAAAATACGTCAGGAAAAAGTGCAGTTACAAAATTTTTTAGATAATGTAATTGAACGTGAGGAGTTATCTAAGATAATTAAAAAGGCAGAAGAAGAAAAAGATTATCGGGCAAAAGCTTTGCTTTCAACAATTTATTATACTGGCATGAGGATTTCAGAATGTCTTCAGCTAACTATCCATGATATAGAAAAAGATATAATTTTAATAAGAGGAAAAGGTAACAAATACAGATATGTTTTTATACCTAATAAATTAAGAACAATATGGGAACAGTATATGACTGTAAGAATTAAAAAGACTGAAAAACTTTTTACTGGAGAACGGGGAGCTATAACAAGGAGTACATCAAATAAAATTTTTAAAAAATATGCAGAATTAGTAGGAGTAGACAAGAAAAAAGCACATAATCATAATTTAAGACATCTATATTGTAGAAAAATGATTACTAAGGTGGATCTTGCAACATTGGCAGATTTAGCAGGTCATAGTGACATTAATATCACTAGAAGATATCTCGTTAAATCTAAAAAAGAATTATTAGATATTGTCAATACTTTAGATTAAAACTTGAAAATTTAATAAACAAAGTAAAAAAACACTTTAGTGTGGGAGACGACCGCATAAAGTGTTTTTTATTTTTTGAGTTTGAGTGTATGTTGTACTGTTAATTTATAATGTTTACTTTGGGTCTAATATTTAATAACAATTAAAATAGTATATGGATACCTATATTATAACATTTTTAATAGGGAAATACAACATATAAAAAGCAGAATGGTTTAAATATAAATATGAAGAGTCGAAGACTATCGAAATAGATGGTCTTTTTTATTTGCAAAAAAAACTATAAGATTGGAGGCTGATGTGAATGGCTAAACGAAAAAAAGTACAATATACGACTCCAGAATTAATTGAAAAAATTAATCCAATGAATAAGGATTTATGGAAGAAGTATTTAAACGGTAAAAGAACTTTAAGTGAAAGCACTAGGTATAATTATACTACTGACATGAATCAATTCTTTGTATTTATATTAAAAAACCATGATAATCAATACATATTAGATATAGATACAGATGATATGGCAGATATTTTAGAGGATTTTTTAGCTACGTGTCAAAGTATTTTTGAGAATAAAGATAGACGTATGGCTAGAAGATTATCGACTATATCATCAATGTACATATATTATAAGAAGAAAAGAAAAATAAAAGAGAATCCAGTTGAATTACTGGAAAGACCTAAGATTCAAAAAGGAAAATATGAGATAAAAAGAATATTCTTGACACCTGAACAGGTCGAAGAAATAAGGATAGGTTTAAAAGAGCTTAACAATATACAGTTGACATTAATGTTTGAATTAGGATTACATAGTATGGCTAGAGTAACTGCGTTAAATAGTATAAGATTGAATCAAATAAACTTTAAAAACAGAAGAATTGAAGGTGTTATTGAAAAAGAAGGCTATGAAGTAGATCTTATGCTGAATGATAGATGTATAGAATTAATCAAGCACTGGACAGATGAAAGAAAAGAGCAAGGAATAGAGAATGAATATTTATTTATAACTAAATATGGTGGAGTTTATGATAAAGTAGATGTAGGCACAATGAAAAGTAGCTGGATTAAAAAGATAGGTAAAATTATAAATGAGCCTGAATTATCTATGCACGATTTAAGACACTCAGGTAGTGATATAAAATATAAGAATGGTATGTCTTTAGAAAGTGTATCTAAGGCATTAAACCATCGTTCAACGCAGGTTACTAAAGACTTCTATTTAACTGAAGATAATGATAAGTTACAAGAAGAAATGGATAAGTATAGTATATAGTAAAATATTAAATAGGGAATTCAAAGGTCTACAAATTAATGTAGCTTTGAATTCCCTATTTTTTTCTTTTTGTAATTATGATTTAGGCAAAGAACTAACTTTCCTGATTTTATTTGTTAAAGCTTTTAATCCATATTTACTGTAGATTTCCCTCATTTCATCTAATTTTATGTTATGCATCAAACCAATACTAATAAGTAAATAAGTATCGGATTCTTTTTTATTCGTTTCCTTAATTATTTTATTTACAAATTCTCTAATTTCATTAGGTGAATTATTAGAATTAGATAATGATTCAATGCTAATACTCGAATCAGGTGACTGTCTAAGATCAACACCGTATTTATTTATAACTATTTTATTACCAGATGCACCTTGAATACATAATGTGCCATCTGATAATTTAACTGTGTTATTAGAATTATCTTTAGCTTCTTCTAACTCTTTCTCCGTATATGTTATTAACTCTTTAGAATAAGGCAATGACTCCACCCATTTACAAAATACATCTTGCCATTCTTCTTTTAATCGGTGATTCTTTCTTTGATGATATATATTTCGTAGTTCAGCATAATTGGTATTGACTGTTCTTAGCTGCAAGAATCCTTCCATTAATATTCTCTTTGCTCTTAATAGGCAGTAGTCTTTTTCTTTCTGGCTAGTTGAAGTTAGCCATATTCCCCTAATTTTATTTAACCTATCTATAAGTGATTGAGCAATATCAGTATCTTCAGAACATACCACAAACATATCTAATGTTATAGGTGCTTGCTTGTTAAATAATTTATGTATAGTGGAACATGAGTTTTTCTCACAAAATTTATATGTATCGAACTCCTGTAGCCAGTATCTAGGCATATCTATATCAGCCCATACTTGTATTTGTCTTAAGAACTTACAATGTTCAGTACCACCTACTATCAAGCTTTGTGATAATTTTTTATCTGCTTCACCTAATACAAAGCCTTCTATATTTGAATTTTCATTAAGCTCAAATTGAGTGTCTATAAAGCTATCTGATTTATGCCAACTGTTCATTGGATTTCTTTTCCCCCTAAATGCAGTTTCAAATCCAAAAACTTGTGTATATTCTATTTTCATTATATCAAAATCCTCTCTATTTCATATTTTAGTTTTAAGGTGTAATTTTGAGTTTACATAAGAATTTAGGTAATCATAATTATGGTTATGTTAACTACTCCTATATAAACATCATTATTATATGTGATAATTCTTCCTCCGTCACACTCATGCCATATAATTTTAAAAAATTTAGATAGTATTCTGCATATACTTTACGAAACTCCATAAATCTTTCTTCATTGTCACCTTTAAAGACCCCTAAATCTTTTATCTCTACAAGATAACTAGCAAATTCATCTATATATTTCATATCTTTTATTTTTAGATTTATTTCCAAAGCCCAAGCGGTGTCTAATATTAAAACCGACATCCTTAAAAACATCAGTGCCAAATATTCTATTTTAACTTTTTCTTTTGGATATCTACCAGTAATCAATTCTTTAATTAAATTGCATTTGTCTTTAAATGTCCCATATTTTAAAATTATTTTGGTGAATCCCATAGTTATTTATTAATCCCCTTCCGAATCCTTCTGTAAATTCCAACTCACTGAATAATATTTATCTTTTGTCCATCTATCTGTAAATTTAAATATTTTAAAACCTTCATATCTTAATGCTTCTATATCACATTCATCCAGTTCATTCAATTTAAAACATGTATTGAGATATCCTTCATGAGCTTCATCTATAATCCTATTTATTAATTCTTCTCTCACTTGAGGCTCTCTACTCTCTTGAGTGACTCTATACATTCCTTCAAACATTCTCATATTATTTATCCTCTCTCATACACTAAGCTATCATAAGAATTTTAGAATGTTTCTAAGAACTCTCTAAATTCAATTAGCAATTTGTTATATAATTCTTCATCCGAGATTTTTGATATATTAGGTATTTTTATAAAGTTAGCATTATCTCGTTCTCTGTCTTGAAGGTCATCCAGCTCTTCTAAAAATCTAAATCTATCATTACCAACACCAATAAATTTAAAGAATATATTATATTTTGATGCTTCAATTAAAGCTTCTTTTGTTTCTTTTTTATCACGATTATCTCCATCAGTCAAAAATATTACAAAAGTAGGAGTTTCAGAAGACTTTCTTTTAAATAATGTCTTCCTGGTATATTTGCTTATAATTTTATTAATAACAGGAGCGTAGTCTGTTCCTCCTCCTACATTATTAGCTATATATTTGCTCACATATCCAAAGAAGTTATTTTCGTTTAATGGTTTTAATTCTTGATTGTATCTACCGCCTGCAAAGATAAACATCTCCATTTCTTTATCATCATCAAATTTTAGAGCTACTGGGAAAATTCTTTCTACTACTTCTTGCATTACTCCTGAAGAATATAAACTATTCATTGATCCAGATGTGTCCAAAACAAATACTACTTTGCTATTATGTCATTATTAATTCCTGCTTTATTTAATGCTGCACTGAAAGTCTCTTTTCTCAATGAAATCTTTTTTAGTGCTTCTTGTTTTTCTAAACTTACCATTACATTCATCTCCCTTATATATGATTAAAATTGTACTTTTAATTTAATATTTTTATAATTCTTATAGTATAATAATGTTACAAATTAATATTTATTGTATTAGTGCAGTGAGGGCAAATACATTTTACGTCATTGTCTTCTCGAAAAATTGACCATCCTAATTTTTTAAGCTCTCCATATTTTCCTGATTGATCTTCGTTACCACACAAATTACATTTTAACAAAATCATTGGATTAGTTTCTTTACATTCATTGCAACCTATCATTGCTCGTCCTTCTTGACACCCTTTAATAAAGTCAGGAGTAAATTGGCAACTTTCATCAAATATTGGGCATTTTGTATATGTTTCTTTATTATATTTGTAAGTAGAATGTAAAAATTTCATACCCATTTATATCACATCCCTAATATTTTGTATATTTTTCTATTTATTTTACTAGCTATTCTATATGTATGTGTAAAGTATTATAGTCAAATAAAGTGTTCATTTGATATTTATTAGTATCTGAATATGTCCATACATCTTCTCGCCAATCAACATAAACTAAACTTTTAGCATTATCTTCATAAGTTAGCTCTATTTGTGTAATATCATTACAATCATGTAATCTATAAAAAGGATGTTTAAAATTATATGAGCATGTAGATCCATATTTCATGTCCTTACTGATTTCAATTACGCAATCTAAATGAGTTATAGTTTGTTTATTAGATATTGGCTCACTACGATTAATTTTAAAAAGTTTAAAACAGTTATATGGAACTATCACAGTCTCACAATTTTCTAGCACGAATTCAACAGTTTTTATTAGTTTTTCTTGCATTACAAATATCATTACAATATCCCCCATTATACATATATTTAAATAATTAATTTAATATTTTAAATTTAGCATATTAGGATTAGAAGTTATCTAACCCTAATATATCTTTTATATCTAAGTTTACTTACTTTTTATTTAACTCCTGTGCTTCCATGACCACCTCTATCTTCATTGTTTAATTTATTCACTTTATTGAACTCTATAGACTCCATCTTTTCTGATATTCTAAATTGGCAAATTCTTTCATTTAATATTATAAAGCCATCTTGCATAGCCAATACAGGCATGAACCATTTGTCATTATCACCTTTAAAGGTTTCATCAATGATTCCCATAGAGTTAGTTTCTATTATAGTGAAATTTTTAAAGGTAGATCCTCTTGGAACAATATGTGCTTCATAGTTTTTTGGCAATTCCATAGCTACCCCTAAATCAAGCAGTAAAAATTCACCTTTTTTATATCTGAAAAACTCTACTAATTTTAGTTCTCCGTTTTCCTTGAAATACCCCTTTTCAATTGACTTCATAGTCGTTTCAGTTTCTCTAATTAACAATGCTTTATCCATAGTTATTTCATCTATTCTATTTTTAACAGTAATTAACTTAGCTCCTTGGCATCTTAAATCTATCCAATCACCTTTTTCAATCTTCTCAATTTCTATTCCATCTTGATTAAAATATTTTATATTTATGCATTTCATTGATGTATTCTCCCTTCTTACTCCACCCATAATACTACCTTATCTTGTTTTAAACTCTTCTGAATATCTATAACTCTTTGATTGCTTGAATTCCTAAATTTTAATGACATATTTTTCAGTTCGGGAATAAATTCACCATCTACCAATACATCTAAATTCTTTAAAAATTCCACCTTTCTAGCATCTTTAATTAAATCTTCATATAAATATCCAGTCCAGCACCAAATATCTTTCCCCATAGATTTTGCTTGTTTAGTTAAATTAATTAACCAATCTTCTTGTAAATTGTCCATACATTCCCCACCGAGTAAAGATAATCCTTTTATCTCTTTGGGGGTCAACCATTTAATTATAGTATCAAATGTTACCTGTGTAAATTCTTCTCCGTAGTCAAAGCTCCATGCTTTCTGATTGTAACAATCTTTACACTTTGGATTCTTCTTACAACCACTTATGAAAAGAGTTATTCTAATGCCTAATCCATTTACAAAATCACAGTTTATTAGTTTTGCATAGTTCATATTATATATGCTTCTTTCTATTTTGTTGTTCTAAAAGTCTTCCTTTAATCAATTTTCTTTGTAAAGGATTGCCCAAATATCCACACTGGCGTCTCGTACAAGATGTAGTCATTGGATTATTATTCTCACATTGAGGGCATTTGTATCCATCATTAGTTGCGATAAACTCGCCTTCATATCCACATTCATAACATACATCTATTGGAGTATTTGTTCCCCAATATGCTATCCTATCATATGAATAGTCCCATACTGCTTCCAAGGCTTCTTTATTATTTATTATAGATGGATACTCACAATAATGTATAAATCCACCATTGCAGTAATAAGGATAATCTTTTTCAAAATCTATCTTCTCAAAAGGAGTCGGTTGCTTTCTTACATCATAGTGGAATGAATTTGTATAATATCCTTTGTCTGTTATATCTTTTACTTCTCCAAAGTCCTTTAGATCCTTTTGACAGAAGGTGTGAGTTAAGCTTTCAGCAGGAGTAGAGTAGACTGAGAATCCATAGCCAGTTTCTTTTTTCCAATCTTCTGTTGCCGCTTTTAACTTTTTCATTATATCTATTGTAAACTCTTTGGCTTCAGGATTAGTTTCCCATTCACCGCCATAGAATACTGTAGCTGTTTCATATAAACCTATATATCCTAATGATATACTAGCTCTTCCATTCTTAAATATATGAGCTACACCTTCTTCTGCTGCTAGTCGTTTTCCTGTTGCTCCATACATATATAGAATTGGTGCATTTTTAGCCTTAGCTCTTTCTAATGTAGATATTCTATATAGCAACGCCTTTTTACATAAAAGTAATCGCTGATTAAATATTTTCCAGAATTCATCTTTGTCTCCTTTACTTTCTAATGCTATTCTTGGGATATTTAGAGTTGCAACACCTAGATTGTTTCTACCTTCATTAATTTCATTACCATCTTCATCAATCCACTTACTTAAGAAACTTCTACAGCCCATAGGTGCTTTAAAGTTGCCTGTAATTTCAATAACTTTGTCATAAGATAATATATCTGGATACATTCTTCTAACAGAACACTCTAAAGCTAGTTGCTTAACATCATAATTTGGATCGGTTGGTTTCAAATTCAGTCCTCTTTTTAAAGTAAAAATTAATTTTGGGAATATTGCAGTTTTTTTACTTTTCCCTAGACCATTTATTCTTATTTGTAATATTGATTTCTGTATTTCTTTACATATCCAACTTTCGCCTAATCCAAATCCTATAGTAAAAAAGGGGGTCTGTCCATTGCTATTAAACAACGTATTTATCTCATATTCTAGTGATTGCATTGCATTATAGATTGACTTCTTTGTTTTTTCTATCGCATATTCTTCTATTTTATCTTTATTTACATAGTGGTAAGCATCATTTAAATGCTTTTCATATGTTAATTTTGCATATGGTTCTAAAACTTCATCAGCTCTATTAAACGTTGTTCCACCATAAATATTACTTGATACATTTGCTACTATTTGTGCAACCAGAGCTGTTGCAGTTTCTATACTTTTAGGTGATTCTACATCTGCATTACCTATAGTAAATCCATTTTTAAGCATACTTTCAAAATCAATTAACATGCAATTGTAATATGGTAAGAATGGGCTATAATCAGCGTCATGCCAGTATATTTCACCCTTAAGATGTGCTTCTACAATATCTTTAGGTAATAATTGTCTCATTGCATAATCTTTAGATACTACACCAGCTAATAAATCTCTTTGAGTGTTGAATACTTTTGCGTCTTTATTTGCATTTGCTTTAACATATTCTCCTTCTAAATTTATAAGTTCTGAGATTTGCCTATCTAAATCTTTAAGCTCATTTCTTTTTTCATTTCTTAGCTTTCTGTATCCTATATATAACTTTGCTACTTCTTTCTTGGCACTACACATTAATTTATGCTCAACAATATCTTGTATTTCCTCTATATGTATTTCCTCTAAATCGTTCTTAATTATATATTTCTCTATATCATCTGATATTTTACTTGCAAATTCAAAATCTTCAGCACTTAAACAATAATTATCTACATTGTCTTTTTTTGAGTCTGACACAGCTTTTAGAATAGCTGTGGTTATATATTTTTTATCAAAGTCTATTTCTCGTCCATCTCTTTTAATTACTTTCATTTAATCAGCCTCTCTTTCAACGTTTCGCTATATTTTCTTAACCAATATTGAATATCACACTCTTCATCTAAGTCATTCTCGCAGATAAAATCCACTAGGATTTCATCTATATTATTTTTAAACTGTTCGTTCATTTTTTTATAGAATTCTTGTATTCTCATTCTATGTATTTTTAGTCTTTCTTCGTCCTCCCTTCTAGTAAGTTCCATGCTAACACCTCCAATTATTGATTTAATATTTTTATATTAATTTAGATATAAAATTGCTTTCTTAGTTTTCTTTTGAGTATTACTATTGAGCCATTCTGTTGTGACATTAGGAACAAATATATCTATAAGACATTCTGTCTTTTCTGCATTTAACCATTGCATAGCTTGACCTGTATCCACAACTCTCAGCTCACCTATATCATCTATCACTAGCTTGCTACCATAAGGTACATCACTAGGCATAGCACAAATACTTTCTTCATGAGATGTCAATGGTTTACCAACCCTATCAAGTTCTCCACCTTCTAATGCCGNNATTCGCATTTGTATAATAAGTTATGTGGACTGTGATAGTTTTAGATTCTGTAATATCTCCACCCCTTGAAGCTTTTTCTGTTTTATTTATTAGCTCACTTATTTTCTGCTCTTTTTCTACCTTATCTTTAATTGTAGCTTGTAATTTTGCATTTATATCCTTTATTTCTTTATCTTTTGTTTTCAATAAGTTTTGTAAGTTATGTATTTCCTTATTCTGTTGGTCTTGAAGCTTTTCTGCTTCTTGCTTGTATAATTTTAAACTTTTATTGGTCTTATAATCCTTATTCACATAGTATATATTTAATATTACCAACAACCCCAATATACTATTGACTAATCGCTTATTCAAAAAACCATCCTTTCTATCTAGCTCAAATCTCCATGCACAGGACAATATTTATTGTAGAATACCTCACTTGTAGGGAATCCTTGATATTCTCTTTCATCTGTATATGTATTGTATTTTAGCTCTCTACCGCATTCAGGACATTTATTGTACTTAGCAGCATACTCTTCTAGGGACAATTTAAAATTTTCAACAAACCTTCCATTTTCTATATCATCAAGTATTCTATTTCCTTCAATTATTACTTCTTCTTCATTATCATTGCAATAGTCTTGAATGTATTGAAGAACATCATTTTCATTCATTGTGATCCAGCTCCTTTCTTTTTATTATTATTTTCTATGTATTTATCTTACTATGATTTTCCTGTATTGTCAATAATTAATTTAATATTTTTAATTATTTATTTTTTAACAATTTAACTTTAAATCCTAAATCATTCAACACACTTATTTCTCAGTTATTATATATCTTGTGACCTTTTTAACTTTCAGTGGTATGTTTACATGATATTTAAAAGCATCTCTACTTACATTTTGATTTGAGCCACATTTAGGACAGGTCATAAAGGGGCTATCTCCATTTATTAATTCAATATATTCTTTTGCTGGAACTAAGTAAGGAAAGTTACAGTCGAGACATTGTAGTAAGCTCCATTCTTCCATATATACACCTCATTTCATTAATTAATAAACATAGAACATGGTCAAACACAAAACTTGTTATTTTCTGCACTTGACATCGCTATAATGAATCAACTACAGAAAATAGGAGGTGATCGTGTGGACTTAAAGGATGTTATAATACTAACTTGCACTATTGTAAATACAGCTATTAATATTTACAGACTACTTAAGTAATTGGAGAGGGCTTTAAACCCCTTCAATTCCAATTTAATTAATATGTATTTATTTCAAGATCTAAATATTGTTCTCTAATCATTTGCCTGAATATGCTTTCGAAAATAGTAACAGGGATTGAGTTTCCTGCCTGTTTATATAGAGTTCTTCTAGTATTGACTTTAGCTGCTGCATAAAAATCCTCGTCTGAATAGCCTTGAAGTCTCCAGCATTCTAATTCAGTTAAAAATCTATATAATCCATTTCCTAAATCAATAACTTGTGCAGGACATCTGTCTTGCCGTTCAGTTATTGTGTAACTATAATCTTCAATTATTGTTGCTCTTTTTATTCCCTTTTTACCTATAGCACTTAAAATACTTGGCTGAGTAACTATGTAGCTTTCATCTACTTCACTATTAGGTTGTAGGAATTCTTCTATATGTGGAGCTTGCTTTCTTTCTAAAGTATCAAAATTAAATGAGAGTCCACCCAAACATGACACTGTAAATACCCTATTCCTATTTTGAGGAAGTCCAAAGTCTATAGCATTTAATACTTCAAAAGAATTAGTGTAACCCATCTTTTCCATTTCATCTAAATATCTGTTAAAGTTATGTATCATGGACTTATTTAACACGCCCTTAACATTCTCCCAAATAACAATTTTAGGCTTCCAGTCACCCATCTGTTTAATTATATTGATTGTTTCCCACATAAGACTACTTTCAGTTCCAGAGCCTTCGTCTGCCCCTTCTTGTTTCCCTGCTATACTTACACTTTGGCATGGACTACCATGTATCAATATATCTGGTCTAAGATTATATCCAACCACCGTCTGTGTTTTATACTCCAGTTCTTTAGCAAACATTGCATTGTAGCTTCTAACCGCTTTTTCATCTATCTCCACATAGTCAATTGCCTTAATTGGTATTCCTAGATTTCTAAGAGCAATTCTAGGACTTCCTATTCCTCCAAAAAGTTCTAATATTTTTATTATTTTATCCACCCCTCTTCTTTTGTAATGAATTTATTGTTTTACAATTATTTAATATTTTCATTATTTATGATTAAACATATATTTCTTTATCAGATACGTCCACGCCATTAATTTTATAAACCTTATGTTTCATATCTTCCCTTACCTCAACTTCCATTTCTACTTCATAGCCTAGATATACTAAATCATCGCTATTTTTAAATCCTTCCTCTACACCTCTATCTTCTATGCTCCAATTCTGTTCCTTTTCTCTATGGAAACATATTGTTTCTTTAAAACTTTTCATATAAACCTACTCCTTTGAACTCTATTTAATATTTTTAATATTTTCTATAAATCTTTTAACTAAAGACAACTCTTTTTTACTTATCCATTTAAGCCATTTACCACAATCACCGCATACTAACGCTGTTTGGTTATCTCTAGGGTCTATAAATACATCAACACTTCCACATTTACTACATGCATAATTTTTCATTTTAATTCCTTCTTTCTATTTTATAATTAACATATTCAAATTAAACTGTTTCCCAGCCTTGTTGAATCATTCTAGGTTTGTACTCTTTTTCTGTATAACCTTCACCATTGCATAAGTCACATTCAACATTTTTATATTTCCAGTCTTCAACCCAACGACTATCTGGCAAGCCTTTCGGATATGCATTGTACTTAACAATGTTTTCTCCTTCACCTTTACATTTAGGGCATTTATGTATTTTATTTTTTTGTATCTTTTTTAATAAATCATTTAATGTAGTCTCACCTTCATATTGTTTTATTAAATTCTTTATATCTTTTATTTTTATTGCCATATACAGCTCCTCCTCTTTTTTGATGAATTTCTAGCAACTCATTAATCTCATTTATAGCTGTTTGCTTGTCAACTTTAAATTGTTGTATACAACTCTCTATAATATCCCACATATCGGATATAATGTATCCACCCTTATACCATTTGCCACACAGATTTTTAATTTGACTTGCCTCTAATCCACACAAAAGCATTCTTCTTATGGTATTCCATGTAACAGGATATTTATATATTGCATCTTTAATAATTTTAATATCTTCCTTCTTATGTACAATCATTTTTAATTCTAAATATTCTTCATCAAATAAAACTTTCATACTTCACCTCTTCATCACATTATATTTGTATTGTGAAATTAATTATTCCAATAAGCATTTATATCTTTCCAATTTGGATAATTTAAATTTAGATAATCTTCGCTTTGAGTTTCTAACCTTTTATCCCAATAATCTTTGCTTACAATTCCTGTTGTTCTATATATTTCCTTTTCACAGTCATAAACAACTCCATATTGCTCTTTTGCCATACGTTCCTCATATGAAGCATTTGTTATATAATCATCAAAAGGCATTATTCTATAAGAATATCTTTTTTCAAAATTTGAAAAAGCATCCCTATCATAGAAAGCACCTTTATAAAAGAAAGAGATTCTTTTTCTCTTTTTATTATCAAACACATCATTCCACATTGAATGACCAGTTGGTTTAACTTCCCAACCATTAGGCAGAATAACATTGAAAAATAAATCATCATATTCATCAATAATCTTTATACCCATTTTTTCGTATCGTTCTTTAGTCCATTTTTTATTATTGTCTTCTTCAATTTTAAACTGTTCTTCCCATTCCATACTATTATTAACGCCAACTCTTCTTATCTCACAAGGTACTGAATGGTCATTACTTTTAATCGGCAACCTTTGATTTTCAACAATTATTTGTTGCTCTCTTTTCTCACTTCTTTCTATTGCTCCTGATGCATCACCTGTAAGCAATACATCAATAAATGTTATTTCTTTATTATCCATTTCAATATCCTCCCTTTAAGTCACAGTTTATTTTTAACGCGAAGATTAAAATGCTTTCCAAAGTATATATTCTCCACTCATCAGTTCTGTTAAATGGAGAGATGAAGAAATAGAGGCTGTTCTTAAATAATTTTCTTTGCCAAATTCATCTCGCATAAAATCTTCTTCATGCAATTCTAATACGAATGAATTCCTATCTACTTTATATTCCTTTACAATATAATCTACTGCCTCATCTTCATTGTCAAAAATACAGAGCATATCATGCACATCTTCTCCCTGTAACTCAATCGGAATTTTAAAATCATCTTTACATACTATCATAAAAATACTCTCCTTAAATCATATTTAATGCACAATTTAATCACAAGATGACACCCCTATATCGTCTTATAAACTAACTTACTATTGTTCCCGCCCTTTTTAAATAAAACTGTATTTTTTTATTTTTCTTCCATTGTTTCCTCTCCTGTGATACTCTATATATGTACAAGATTAATATTGAACTATAACATGAGATGTATTTAAATATTAATATCATTAAAGATATATCTTGTACAAGAGTAGCTTATAGCTACTCTTTTATTATTTAACTTAATAGGAATAGGTAAGACTTTGAGGTTATCTTTGCCTTTTCTCCTCTGCCACACCCTGCGTGAGACTTTCGAACTCACTATGAACTAATCGGTTATTATTAATCTTAACTCTTTGCAACCATGATGTAATAATGTATTGGCAAAGTCGGTCATATCATCTATATCAGCACATTCTGTAATTGTCCCATCTTCTTCATATATTTTATATTCATTTTCTTTTTCTTTATTAGGCAATACCTTCTCCCCCTCTTCAATAATTCGTATAATAATCATAGCGTGACTTAAAGTTCTTCTAGCAGATTAGAAACTATTTCTTCTACCAACTGTCTTTTAGTAAAGTTCAATTCACCTTGCCTACTAAAAGCATGGTCTACACATCTTTCCACTTCACTCTTAATATACTTTTCAACATCTGGACATAATTTTAATATCTTGTCCCATATAACTTCGCTTATTATATTCTCTATATAACCCTTACTTGTGTAATTTCCTTGCATTTCTTTTATGCGTTTCCGTACACTTATATTTACTTGCTCTTTAACCATTTGTTCAATTGTTTCATCTGGTATATTAATTTGCATATAATCTCTCCTCTATAATATATTTGAAATATGTAATTAACCTCTATCTAAAAATACTAATATATGTTTTAATATACTATTCCTATCAAATCTGTACTCTATATCACATATTTTACCAGTTGTTTTATAAATACTATCTGCGTCTGATATATTTATGTCTATCTTCTCTCCAATTCTAGGAACTATAGGCGTTCTTAATGTGGCTATTTGCTTATCTCCTATCTTTGTATAGCACAGAATTTCAAACATTTTCAAACCTCCTCGAATATTCTAAATCCTTGTATGTTCTCCATCGTTCCTATTAAATCATCCTTTAAAACATTTAGTAGTCTTTCTTTTTCTAACTCTTGTGGCTCTTCTAATTGCTTTAATATGCTTTTGACCATATCATTAAATTCTTTGTCTAGGTCTGTTCTAAAACGTGTTCTTAAAAACTCCATAACACCTTTATCTATCATCTCTTAGACCGTTTCCTCCACATTTAATATGCTTTCATCTTCAAGTAGCCATTTCTCCTCTAAAAATAATTTTGGTATATTATCACTAGGTTCATAGTTAACCATATATGCTAATACATAGTCTAATTTTTCAAATGCTGCTCTATCATTGGTTCTAATTGATATCGTTCCCTCACCATTATATCTTTGCATTATCTCAATTAGAGAGTGTTTATTAACTGGTTTTCTCTTCCATAGTAAATCCTCTTCTGTAATATATTTATGGTTTTTAGGCATCCAATTATCATGTTTAGATTTATAGACCTTCACAATATCATCATCACAACTATCTTTATAGGTTAAATCATCACCCCAAAACCCTAAATTAAAAAAAATATTATTATCGAATATTAGCTTTTTATTATCAATTTCAATTACTGTATACATTTCTCCGTTTCTTAATTCTACAACCATTCCTGCTTTTAAATCTGATTTATTCATATTACCATTCTCCTTAATCATTTTAATTCTTCCATATTTCCCAGCATTATAAGAAGTCAAATGAAAAATTAGATTACCTTTCATATCTCTCACTAATCCATCTTCAATAAGAGCTACTTCTCCTTTTTTGCGTTGTACCCCCTTCTTAAAGTCCATAAAATCTTCTGTAAACTCATATATACTATTCATTCTTATTCTCCTTCAGAACAACTGTAATTTATTTGTATAAAACTTAAATTCTATTTAAAATGGATTTAATACTTTCTCAATGTCAATTTCTTCAGCTTCACCTACATAAGTTTTTATATTGGATATATACCATTTGTTCTGACTGCGTTTTACTGCATTTATGAAATTTACCATGTCCAAATAAGACTCTCTCCTATGTTCAGTTCCACCTGGTGAATACATTTTTATGATTTCTAAGTCATACTCCAAAACATAAACTTTCATTTAATCCTCCTATTTCTTATAATTCTTTTGCTGAATATCCTATATTAGCACAATAGGTCGTGTATAAATTACCTTTTAGTATACGATATCTCCTCTTTGCCTTTCAATTTTCTTAACTCATTATGTTTATTTTCTATTGACTTATTTAATTTCGTTACTTCCGATTCTGATTTTTCTATTGTTTCTAATAATTTACGCTGCTTATCAAATAATTCATCCAATTCTTCTTCTAATCCTGAAATTTTCTCTTCTTTCTTCTTAATTACTTTTACAAGATTCTTAGGCACATATATAGCATTTATTTCGCTTATTTTAACTTGGTAACAATCATATAACTCAACATCAGCTACAATATCTCCTATTAATCTCTTAGATTCTCCATCTATTACATAATCAAGAACGTACACTTCATCACCAATTTGTGGTATGTACTCGTCTTTCTTGTCTTCAGTTGGAATCTCTATTTTTGCTCTTTCAATCTTGTTATTTGTATTCTCTCGATTCTCCGTTGTAAAAATTTTTTCACCTATTTCATTTAACATATGATTTAAAAAATTTTCAAAAGACAGTTCTTCTCTTTTTAAATTATTATTGTTATTATATGGATTCATATTTCATCTCTCCTCTTAATTAAATTTTATTATTTAATATTTTTAATTTAATTTCATTATGTATTCATGTACCATTTTTTGATTGTAATCACTATTGTCATCATATCCGCCACAATAGAAACTAAAATGTTCAGATTGTAAATACTTTATTGTTGTCTCTTCTGGTTCAAATTGTCCTTCAAATCCATAGCAAGAACAATGACTTCCATATGTATGATAATACTCTCCATCTTCTCTGTTCTTTAAAAGAAAGAATGAATTGCTATCACATCCCCATGAACCTACACTTTCATATGCTATTAATATATCGTATTTGTCTACTTCTTCTTTTGTGGTTTCGTAGTCTTCAATTAAATGCTCTCTAACCTCACTGTCTGTCATATCTTTTAAGTCCTCTAAGAATAATTGTCTTTTTTCAAAATAATTCATTTTTAAAACCTCCATTATTTAATATTTTTAATTTAATTACTTAGCCAACACATCAGATTTATGTAGTATTAATAAATTGTCATAAAATTCTTTTCCTACTAATTTAATAAATTTATTCTTAGCCTTTTCTGTTTCTAAAAAGAATGGCTGCATATGCCAAGTTATATATTTTACTATTTCTAATAAATCTTCTTGGCTTACTCTTTGCAAATAAAATAATGAATCATATGCTGAAACTAAATGATGTTGGTAATAATGTGCTATATCTGTATTTTCACCTTTGGTATTTTTGAATTCTTTAGTAAATCTTTTTCCTATATCATGATAGAGTGCTGCTATATTTAATGTAAAATCATTTTTTAATTCTTCACATATCATAGAACATTTTTGACAATGCCTTCCTATAGTCAATGTATGGTGTGGATTATCTTGAACAATATTGTTCAACCCATTTTGACCATTAAACAATATATGAGTATCAAAATCATTAGGATCAAAATTTTTAATTATATGTATTTTATCGAAACCCTCATAATACTGAGGTATAAAAATGTTTTTATACATTCTTTTAATAACATGCTCAGGTACTTTTCTATCTCTTATATTATTTTGTTCTAAACATCTCTCATATGGAGTAGCCATGAAATAACATTCTTTATAACAATTTATTTTATTTAGTTCAATTAAGAATGCCTTACGCATTTTGTAATTTATATTTGTGGCATCATACACTACGCTTATGTCATTTTTCAGATGTTCTTTTATTCTCTTATGTATTTCGATAAATAGTTCTGTATTATGCTCTGTATCATTTACATTTTCATATAATTCTTCTCTCATACTGTCAGAGGATATTATTACTGCATTTTCTTTCTTAGATATTTCTTTAGCATAGGTTGATTTTCCGCTTGCAGGAAGCCCAATCATCATAATTAATTTTGGCATATAGTATTCACCTCCATTAATTCTGATTTAAAATTAAACTTCATAATATTTAATAAAACCTTATTCAAAATGTCTTCGACTACTTTATTTATCATAGGTTTATTGCTATCCATATAATCATTTTTAATCTTAACAGTTTCCTCGGATAACATCTTAGCTATTTTCCTTGCTTCTTCCAACGAATGAATACCCTTCTTTACCGCTATTAGATAATCTGTATTTTTAGAAATTAAACAATCTTTGTACGATTCACCACTAATGTATCTTTGAATAAATTCATTAAGCCTGATAATATGATGAAGTTGCTTTGGATCATATCCAAATTTTTTAATTTTTTCTATGGTAGCAGGATATGGGTGTTCTAAAGCTTTATATTTTTCTAGACTCATACCACTAATACAATTAACTGAAGCATAATTATTATAACGAGCTATCATTTCGTTGTTATCAAGTAACTCTTGGAATAATGCTGCATACTTGGGATTAATAATCTTATATTTAGTAAATAATATTTCTATAAAATTTATATTTTGCTTTTTGAAACAATCAAACATTAATCTAATATCTTTCAAATCAATATGTTCATTGTTTTCAAGAACATGAGTTGTACTTACCATTTTATTATTTAATACAAAGTCATTGAACTTTGGTAAAATAATTGCTTTACAATCAATATCACTACCCTCATAATCTAACTGGTAGTTTTGGCTTCCTTGCAGGAATATCCCAACGATTTCATAACCCATTTCAACAACAACATTGTAATTCTCTTGTAATCTGTTCATAATTCTACTATATTTGTCCATTCTTATCCCTCCAAATCTGCAAATAATGCTGAATAGTCCTCACATATTCCTAAGTCTTTTAATTTTTTATAACCATTGGAACTGTTTTTTAAAACATTAAAATTTCTATTTAGGTATTTACATCTTACATATCCTTTTATTTTATCTGGGCAATTATTATCCACCCATATCATAAATGTTTTCTTATCATCTCTCGGTGATTTTGAAAAGCATTCTTCTATTAGCATTTCAATTTCACATTTATATTCAAATATTTTATTAGCTATAGATTGTACCCTATTTTTATAATTTTCTGGAACTTTGCTAATCATATCATCGTATTTACCATCTGCTATATTTTCAATAATAACGTTCACAGAAGATAATTTATCTAATAATCTATGAAGTTTGATATAATCGTCACATTTGATTTTTACTTTATGATATGAACTCCTATTCTCGATAATATTTAAAATCCATCCTTCCTTTTCATTTGCTTTTACTTCTTTGGATAATTCCATGATTTCTTTGAAAGTTCGATTTTCAATTTTAGCCATTGGAACATTATATTTTTGAGCAATTTCATTTATTGTTTTATAAGAAAATTCATGTCCTGTATAAACATTTCTAATTCCAATTAGGTATAAACCCTCTTCTTCTTTTGAATATAGAACTACATGAGCATCTTTTAAACTTATGTATTCAAATATAAAAGTTAAATCTGGATTTTCTTTAATCATTTTCAAATGATTCTCTGTGAGTTTGCTGTATCCGTCTTTTAACCTCCATGAGTCGTCAGGATTTAAAGCCATACTACCTGCCATGAAAGCTTCCTCATTGTACCATCTAGCACTTTGCATAGAGCCATCAAGCTTATCAGTTATTTCTATTGCTTGAGCTTCTTTAATTTTGTTCTCGATTTCCTTTAAGCTATTCTCTTCTACTTCATCCAAATTGAAGAATTTTCTAAAGGGAGTTAAAACTAGTTGTTCTTCATCTAAGTCAATTACAACACTTCGGCACTCTCTATAAATACTATCTTTATCAGTCCACATTGACTCTTGCATATCTGCAATGCCATATCTTATGAGTAAAAATTCGTTGCATTGATTTATCTGCAAGCATTCAAAAACATCATTATATTCCTTCTTATTTAATTTCATTAACCATGTTTCAAAGTCTAACGTATCCAATCCATATGTATTTTTATAATCTTTCTTAATTTTCATTACTAGCTGAAATGGTTTGTTCCATTCAAACATTAAAATCCCCCTCTTTAATTTTAATAAAATCTGAATTCTAATTAAAATAAATTACATCCATCATTTCTAAACTTCATTACTTGTTGTTGATACTCTTTGCTCGTCCATCCTTCTTTCTCACACGTACATTTTTTACACAGATACTGCCTACTATCTTCAGTATTTTCAAATCTGCCGTTAAGCTTTAAAAACAATGCAACTTCATCAGGATTAAGCTTTTTACCACAAGCACAAATTTTATTGAAATATTTTGCTGCTATTTTATAAGACACCCCTTTTATATCTGCTAATTGTTGAACTCTTTCTGGTGTAGCTTTTAATTGCATTATTTCGTATTCTTTACTTACACCTTGCTTCCATTTCCCATTTTGATATTCTTCTAAAGTCCATTTTAACCTATTCTCTACATTCTTAACTATATAATTCTGCCTTACTGCATCCATCCATCTTTTCCAAAGTAAAGGAAAATAGTGTTGAGTTAGTATATCTGTATAATCTGATTGGTTAGGACATATTAAGCAACCTACTCTTTCATATCCCAAATTATATAATGGATTAAAATCTAATTTATTGTGTAATATATATAACCAAACAAATTCATCGTGCCATTCTACCGCTGGTAAAAATCTAACCCAATTCTTCGGTACAGCAGCTTTTTGACCTCTACTTTGTTCATATACTTCATTTAAGTACCAATCATAGTCAGCCCTTTTCTTCGATTCATATTTCCTCATGCCTAAAAATATTATGTATCCTTTATTTTTATCTAAGATGGTTTTTAATTTGCCATGTTTAAATTGGTCACAACAAGTTCTTGATAGAACAGTAGGAATATAATGCTTTTTAACATCTTTTAACCACTTATACCATCCAATCTTAGGATTTATAAACTGATGTTTTTTATTAACATTATTCTTTTTTATTTGTTTATATGTTTGAGGAGCTTCATTTGATGAATTAAAAGTGTCAACCATATCATCTAATGGATCTAATTTAAGTTTAGTTTCAGCTTTATCTACTATGACATTAGTTAATAAGCTATCTTTTCCCCCAGAATCGCTCCTTCTTTTTTCATAGTTTGGGAACTTTTCTATGCACTCTATTGTTTTTTCAATGCTTTCTTTTTCTAAGTTCTCAATAAATACCTTATGCTTTTCATATTCTTCTTCCCATGTTAAGTTAACTATATCTTGAGTTTTATTTTTTCGTATTTGTATTGTAACTATATTATTCTTTATATCTATTATTTTATTATTTTTTAATAGAATTTTGTTATTTTTAACTGTGAAAGTTACTATTGATATAGAATCACAATTTAAGTAAATTCTATTCCCATCTCTCCAACAGTTATCTGGTAATTTTATTCCTAAACTTTCTTCTAAAAATAATTTTTCTTCAATAAATATCGGTTTCACTATCCTTCACCTTACTCAACTCATATTGCCTATGAATTAGGTAAGGACAAAGCCATTCTTTATTAAATTGATTTTCCCAAAACAGGTGTATTATTCAATTTAATTCAACATACGTTGAAGGTGTGTCTTTTTACGTCTTTAACCTATTTTACTTCGCTTATGTTACATGGCTAATGTAACCATAAACTATGACAACCTGTCTTACAGGATTAGAAGTCGTGAAACTATTAATATGTTATATATTTATATAACCCAAACATTGACTACCAAGAAACTTTACATTTGATATTTGTCTATGCTCGTTTTTATTATTGTACTCTATTACCCACTGTTGTAATTCTTGCTGCATGTTGACTTCTGGATTTAAGGTATCTAATAAAAAATATTTCTCACCATCCTTTATATTTCCCTTGTTAGTTGTATATTCATAATTTACCTTATAAAAAGTAAAATTTATATCTTTAGCTTTATTTATGATCTGCTTTGGATGCACTGTATTTAAAGTATCTTCTATTAACTTTAAATTATAACTAACCAGTTCAATCACCTCCCTTCAAAATATTTTTTTATATTTATTAATTAACTTCTGAAGACTGGTATAGGAGGTGTATGTACATATCCTGACCAAATATCTTCATATGATTCTCTTGACTTTGGAATTGCTACCTTACTTCTTTCTTTTAAATAATTTATCAAGAATTCACTCTCTTTGATATTTATTATATCTTCAAATTTAATATTTTGAATATTATCTAATGAAGCTACCTTGCATATGTAAACTAAATTACTTATAAATTCCATTGTTGCTATAAAAGTGCTATACTTCAATGTTCCTTTAAATAATCTAAATTCTATTGTGTCTTTGTGGTCTAAATTAAGCATGTTATATTTAGAATTCGTCATATAATTTCCTTTCCCTTTTGCTTTTATTAATAGCTCAAACATACTTTCATTTTCTTTTATCCCAAATCTTCGAGAAAAGCGATTGCTTCCACGCCTAGCAATCTTCACTACTTCATCCCAGTATTTTTCAATTAAGTATAAAACTTTGGTTATACATAAATCTTGAGTAGTAGGATCTTTACTAAAATAATCTCTATTTACGTGAATGTGATAACCGCAAGTTTGTGTGTCATGTGATTTATATCCTTTATGTATTAATTCTGTAAACAGCTCTTGATATGGTAATTGTTTATGATAATTTAAGCTACATGGGTGTGTTGTTATTTCTAGTCCATTAGTTAAACTACCATCACTCATTATGTAGCAATTCTCTTCACCTAAAAATTCTTGTATATATTTAGCTGTTTCTTCACTTTTGCCACCATTGTCAATTTCTAATTCAATGCCTAGATATAAATTGTCATTATCGCCTACAGTTTTATTAAAATTGAATTTTGTTGGCTTATAATCGTATGATTTTATATAACGTGGATCATCACATGAGTCATTACATGTTTCGCCAAAGATTGCGGTAAAACTTCTCCTATAGGAATGGTCAGAATAAGAATCTAGATAAGAATCTAGTGGCTGTCTCTCTCTTCTACCTCTTCTATCAAGATAACTACTGCAAGAGTCATAGACCCCATCTAAACCCCAATCTATATTTGTAGCTAATAATCCACAACCATCATTAAAATCTGTTCTACTTTCTTCTTCTGTTTCTATTCCTCTTAATCTATTAACTCTATTTCTAATATCATCTTGTGTATTTCTATTGTTATTTCTTCTTTGTCTTAAATTCCAATTAACCGTAGGATTATATCTAGTCACTTAAATCAACTTCCTTTCATATTTTCTATGTTTTATTTCTTCTTTATATAAAAATAAGTAGGTTAATTCCTAACCTACTTTTAGTCTACTACTATTTACCAACTATGTCAACTATTAATTTAATATTTTTATAGTTAAGCTGATCTTTTCATTTTATTTTTTATTAACGTTGATAGATATGTTTGTTTTAACGAAACATTAGTGTTTCCTATAGCATATCTCAAAGCTTTGTTTTCCGCACAAAGAACACAATATTTTTTAGCTCTAGTTATCATAGTATATACCATCTCTCTAGTTAGCAATTTATTATAATGTGAATAATCTAAGCCACATATAACATATTTAAATCCTGATCCTTGTGACTTATGAGTTGTAATAGCATAACCTAATTGTATATATCCTATATACATTTTAGGAATAACCACTTCACCTACAGTTTGAAATTTCACAGTTATCATATTAGATTCTGAATCTATATCTGTGACTATTCCCATATCTCCATTAAATATAGGAGCAATTTGCCCATCCATATTGATTGTTTTATAATTATTTTTTACATTGATAACTTTATCTCCTACATAAACAACGTATGGATATTTACTACCTTCATGCAATATAATCTGCTTGCTAGTTTGCTTACACATGCCTTTACATTGACGCTCTCTAATTATTTGTTGTATTGCATTATTAAGTTTATATGTACATGCATCTCCTCTTTCTTTTACGGGTACTATAACTTGTAATTCCATTATATCATCAACTTGAGGAAGAAGTTCTTTGACATATTCTAAAAGTTTAGGTTGTGTTTTTGTTTTTTCTTTATAAACATCCAAAACCAAGTCTTGCAGTTCTCCTCTAATATCTTTACTATCTTGATTGGACTCAGTTATCTGTAGCCCATTTCTTATTTTTAAACTTTCTGAAATTACTGCTGATTTTTGAGCTTGCCTGTGAACTGTAGTTAATTCTACACAATTAATGTATCCACTGTCCATTAAATCCTGCATTATATTACCGACACCTATTGATTCTAACTGACCTGTATCTCCTAGCATTATCAGCTTTGATCCTGTCTTTATCGCTTGTATAAGCTTGTAAAATAGCTCTGCTCCAACCATTGATAATTCGTCTAATATAATAATATCATATGGCAGCATATTAAATTTATTATAGGAAAAACCTTGTGATGGTATAAATCCTAGTAGTCTATGTATTGTATATCCTTCTTCACCAGT
The DNA here is from genome assembly GCF_002341865.1 of Clostridium sp. UBA2485. GTDB lineage: Bacteria > Bacillota > Clostridia > Clostridiales > Clostridiaceae > Clostridium_J. Next base: position 135,674 of record NZ_DDOV01000081.1, read on the forward strand.
GGCTTCAGTTAAATTAACGCTTGCCTTACCTGATAATGCTGTTTGAGCCACTGAGTAATTTCTTAAAGCACTAAGCATACCTGCAACCGTAGATGTCTTTCCTGTACCTGCTCCACCCGAAATAATGCTAATATTATTCTCCAAAATGCTTTTTATCCCATTAAATTGTTCTTCGGTGTATTTCCACCCTTGCCTTTCTTCTGTTTCATGAACATATTCTTCCCAGTCATCATAGACAAAATCATTGTTAGCGGAATTAATTCTTATTATTTCATCTGCAATAGCATTTTCTAATTTATAATATTTCATTAACGACACTTCTGTTTTCTCATCATTAAAATATATTTTAGATTCATCTCTTAGTTGGGCAATAGCCTCTGTTATTATTTCTTGAGGCAGATCCATTCCTATGATATCTTCTATTCCAATTAGCAGAGCATCTGGATATACATAAGTGTTCCCATTATTGGCTTGCTGCGTTAAAAAGTATTGTATGTAAGCTTTAGTTCTATATACAGAAAACTCACCGCAGCCACTTTGTAGTGCCATTTCGTCAGCTTTAGACCATCCAATGCCATCTACTTCATCAGCCAATATGTATGGATTGTCTTTTATTTTATCAACTAAGATGTCAGCTCCACCATAAACATCAACTAATTTTCTTATCATTGTTGTACTCAGTCCTAATCGGTCTAGCTCTATGTATGCAGTGCTGTAATCTTTTGCCTCTTTATATTTTTCAATAATTTTTATAGCAGATGAAACCCCTATACCTTTTACATTACAAAGCTGTTCCACATCTTCGCTTTCTATAATTGAAATTGGCGATTCAAAAGTTTTAAAAAGATTGTCAACTTGTCTCTCTGTTAAAATCTTTTTTAAAAATATCTTTTGAGAATTTATATCATTTAAATCTACAACTTTACTGATATAAATAGATTTATATTGTTTCCCATATTTTTCATCTTCTACTTCTTTTGCTACTAAAGTATATGTATCTTCTCTATTCATCTCACATAGATTACCAGTGACCGTAATCGTTCCCCATTTTGAAGAAGCAACTTCTCCTTCTAATACTTCTTCAACTGAAACGGAGACTATTCCAAAATCTCCGTTTTTTATAGAACTGTCTTTGGGGTAGAACTGTCTATTTAGCTTTATTAAACATTTAATATTTTCACTATTCATTTATATTACTCACCTTGCTTTCTCTCACTTTGTAATATCAATTCACCATTTTCAACCCTCAATATTTTCTGCATAGTATGCTGATAGATACTGTTTTTATATTTCTTCGGTTTAAATTGATCTCCTCTCCTAAAGCCTGTTACCATTAATTTAGTTCCCCTTGTAAACCAACTTCTCTCAATTATTGTTTTTTCACCTGTCATTTCATCACATATGGAAACTTGCTTGTCATAGTGTGCGAATTGCCCACTATATAGCTTTAAATTCACAACTCCATTAGGTGTCAGTAAAGTAACTATATGTTTATTTTTATCTCTATCTAGCACAGTACCCACTATTCTGCTTAGTTTGAATTTAGGGTATTTAAAACCATTTCGTGTATTAAACCCTATTACCTCCGCCTCTTCTGGTAGGTCATTAAAATTAACTATCTCATAGAAATCAGTATCTACATTCTTTAATTCATGTTCGTTATAATAATAATTCATTGATTCCATTTCCCAAGAACTAAGTGTTCCTGACATCAACTCATTCTTTTTCCCTTCAAAAGTTAAATGATTATATAACTCTAAACATTCTTTACTATATAACCATTCAAAGAAAGGTTGCATTAGTTTGTTATAAATGTCTTCAAAAGAATCTTTCCTTTTAGTATTTAATGCTACAGCAATGATCCCGTCCTCGTTATACCTATAATCCTTATCTTCAGACATAAATTCCATGAAATGCTCCTTAAAGAAATTGGTTGCGTAATCCGTTAGTTCATCGTTGTCATCTTTAATTGAATACCATTTAATATTAGATTCCTTATCTTTAAAGTTCTCTAATGATAATAAATATTGTCTAAAATTATAATATTTTAAATATGTATTTAAATTCTGTGGAATTATACCCATATTAATTATCTTAGAAATTGATTTTGTATCCAATTTTGTTCTAGGAGGATAATTTAATCTTACGTAGTTTTCTAAAACTACCTCTCGTGGTTTATTCTCTAATTTATCAAAAGCTCCAGCTTTAATTAATGTCATTGCTTGACTTTGAGAAACCAAAGATTTATTTTGTACTTTGCCTGTTGATAGCGTAACTTGTCTTTTAGTTTCCACCATTTTTTTATGGAAATCCAATAGATTATCAAAAGGTCTATTTTCTATCATCAAGTTTGCAGCATCTACATTTATTCCCATAATACCTTTAAATCCAAATTGTATCTCATTTAATTGTTCATTAGGAGTAAAGCCTATATTAGCTGTATTAATATTAGGTAATGCTATTTTAACCCCTTTGTCTTTAATGTTACTTATAGCAGTTGCAACTTTCCCATATTGAGTTGTCTTTTCTTTTTTGTTATTATCAAATTCTTCATCCTCTGTATCTTCCTGTTCTAAAGCCCCAGACTCTACAAGTAAAACTGCTGTATTCCAATAAATTGAAGGATAATAGTGAATTAGGTTGAGTTGCTGAATAAGAATATAAGTGTATAGAACACCATGAATTACACTAAACCCATAACCTTTTTGCATTGCTATTTGAACATCCCATAAATAATCCAATATCTTTTTAGAAGTTCCCATTTCCTCGCCTTTTTTATAGAATAACTCATGGGCTTCTTTGTATAAGTCTCCCTTTTTCTTTGCGACCCCTTTTCGCAGTTTGTTGCTTTCTACAACTCCAAAATTAGAGATGTTTTCATCCATAGAAATTAGCATCATACGTTCTTGAGTAGAACATACGCCACAATCTTGTTTCAAGTGCTTATCAATTGTATCCATTTCTTTTTCTGAAAGACCAAAATCTTTCATGTCTTGATACCACTCATCAATGTTATTTTTATATCTTACATACATTTCAAGTGGTTGCTCTTTACCATCTTCCACCATAAGTCTCATTAGATTGTTACCGTTAGTAGCTTCTATTAATGAATGAGGTTGTATTGCTTTTATGGCTTGTTCTCCAACTGGGCTGTCAAATTGAAAGGCTGAAATTAAATCTCCTTGGTTTAACTTATCCCACATTTCTATGCTGCTTATATCAATTACGTCTGGATGCAGATACCTATTATATGTTTTTCGCAAAGTGCCTTGCCAATCTATTTTTTTATGTTCCACTAACATTTCTAATGTCACTTGTATCATAGATGCTGTCTTTGTATTAAGAAAATCGTATTTAACATTTCCTACATACTCGCTGTCTTCTAAATTAAATTGTGAAACTATTTCACCACTAGGCGACCTCATTATTGCATTGTGGTCAGTAAAATCACTATTCACTATTAGCACTCCACATGCATGAGAAGAGCGTTTGTTTATTAAACCTTCAACTCCTAATGCTATTTCTAACAAGTTTTTACTTTTGTATTCATCTACTATATTTTTAAATTCTGTTACCCTTTCTCTGTTTTGCTGTGGATTACCATAATAGCAATCGCTTATGCCCCATACCTTCCCACGTTCTACAGGTATAAGTGAACTCAAATATAAGCCTACGTCACTATTAATGCCACATCCTCTGCAAGCAGTTTGTATTGCTGATTTGGCTGTTTCAGTGCCAAAAGTACAAACTCTAACAATGTCTCCACCTATACTCTTATAATATTTTAATACTTCACTAAACACTTTGTTTCTTTTATGTGAAGGTATGTCAATGTCGATGTCTGGTAAGTCTGGTCTTTCTGCACTTATAAATCTAAAGTGTGGCATTTCTATTCCCTGTTTTAAAGGATTTACTTGGGTTATACCTAGTAAATAGTCTAATATATACCCACCTGCACTACCTCTACCTGGGGGAATTATAGCTTCAGCTTCTTCCCAAATTATATCTATATTCTTAACCATCGTTATGAAATAGCCACTTATAGGTTCTTTTTTGAACTCAGAAATTTTTATTATTTCTTTACATTCTAAGTCTATTCTTTCAAACGTCTCTTTGTATTCCTCTCTAGGTATGTTTCTATCTTCTATACCTAATGTAGCTAAATAAATTAAATATCTATCATATATATTGTGTTCGCTGTTCAACATTTTTGTAATATACTCATATTTAGCAAAGCAAGAGTACAGTTCTTTGTCTTTAATCCATGTTTCTTCAACAGGAACTAGTGGAATAGTTTGTTTATTAAATAGGTCGTAGTCTTCAACTTTGTCTGCTATTTCCTTGGTATTATTTATTCCTTCAACAATGTCATTAAAGTCTAAGTAATCTAATGCTTCAAATAGCTCATCAACAGTAAAGAAATGAGTGCTATTATAAAATGCATCAACCTCTCTATTGCCCTCCTCTTCTTCTGAAGATGTTAAAAAAGCTTTATGTATGTTTCTTTCTTTTTCATTTAAATAGTGAGCATCTGTAGTAATTATGTATTTTAATCCATATGCTTTTGCTATTACTAAAGCATACTTGTTATATGATTTTTGCACTCCATCTTGTGATGGTTGAATTTCAATATAGAAGTCTTCCTTTCCAAAAATGTCTATACACCAATTTATAAAATCGTCTATTTCGTATTTTAAATCTTCTTTTCTTTTTTCATCTTCTTCATTTAATATTTCAACTATTTTTCTAGCAAAATAACTCCCTAAACATGCTGTACTTCCTATTAAATGTCCTTGTTCAATCACTATTTCATCTAAATCAGAGTAAAAAGTCGGTACACGATCCATCCCTTTATAGCTAAACATTCTATTCCATGCTTTTGAAGATATTTGTCTTAACATATGATGTCCTTTTGCATCTTTGGCTAACAAAAGGAAATGGTAAAATGGTACATATTCTTTGTCATTAATTTGTTTGTTCATTCCATCTTCATCTACTAAATATATTTCATTCCCTAAAATGCCCTTAAAGTCATTAGGTATAGCCCCCTCTTTTTTAAGTTTTTTTATAGATTGTATGAACTTCACATGACCACTTAAAGATTCATGGTCTGTTAGAGCGATGCCATTTTGACCTAAATTTGAAACATATTTTATCATATTATCAATCTTATTTGTGCTATCTAATAAACGAAGATTTGAATACTCGCTATGTACATGCAAATGGACGAATACATCTGCTAACTCTTTAATAGTTTTATTTACAAACTCTTTTGAGTATGGCATACAATCCCTCCCTATTAAAACTCAAATTTTTTACTTGCTTTTATGTTATAATCTACTATCTGTATCTGTGGATAAACATTGTTGTTCCATTTGTTAGTTTTAAATTTACCTACGATTTCGACTTCCAATCTTTTATTTGTTCTTTTTCCTAATCCTTTTTGTTGTTTTCCTATCATTCGATTGTATTCTTCTTCATTGCCAAATTTAGTGAAACTTAGAACTCGTGAACCTATCTGTTTTTCTATCTTGATTAAATTCTTTCTTGCCCCCAACAATTGAATGTTATCTGCAGTAATATTTATACCTGTTATTGCGAATAATGGCTCTGGGACATTGTTTCCCCATATCTCTTCCCATTCACCTATTTGTAAAATATCTTTTTCTCTTAATCTTCCAACAGGAATTATATAATCAACATGATATACATCTTCGATTACTGTATTTTTTAATTTTTCATTAGTTAATGATATCAAGTTATTCACATTGCCTTTCTTCAATTTAAATCCAAAAGCATTATCGTGTCCAGATATACTGTTAAACAAGCCAGTCTCTAATAAGAAACTCCTTAAATTGTCTATTTCGAACAATTTATAGTTCCTACCACTGCCACCATAAAGTATGTTATTATACTCTTTCAAAATAATCGAAGGTCTTTTATATGTATCAGCTATTTTATTTGCAACAAGTCCTGTAAAAGTTTCATCTAGATCATTAGTGCCATCTACTACTATTATTTTGTTGTTACCTATTTTGTTTTCTTCTATTTTCATTTGCAATTTTTTAAGACCCTCTTTTACTCTTTTATCTTGTCTGCTCTTGATATTAACACATATTCTAGCCATTGTTTCCTGCAAGGAATGTATTTCTACAGGAGGTTTTGGGTCTTCTTTATGTTTTCTTCTAGGCTGATATTCTACTTCTTCTTGTATTCCAACTAAAGCTCGAAAGACATTAGCTTTCTCATCCATAGTCCCCGACCTAACAACTGCATTTAGCAACGGAGCTACACACCATATAATATTTAATATTGTAGGATTTCCTTCTATATCTTTTTCTCTTTTTTTATAAATCTCTCGTAGAAACTCGTTACCATCATCTGAATTTGCCAATTCCAAACCTTTTAAAACTAAATATCTAGTTTCATAGCTTTGTAAATCCATATCATCTGCAATCATACCAATTGCAACTAAATCTAAATATTTGTCTGCATAATTATGATTGTAAGCTTTATCGTATTCTTTACAGAATTTATATGTAACTCCTACACCTGATAAAGTGTTATTAGGATAGCTACTATCTTGACAGTTGATTACTACTGCATATGGGTTCTCTTTTTCACAAATATGATGGTCTAATACTAAGATGTCTTTGCCTAACTTTTTTAATTTTTTACATTCTTTTATATCATTACTACCTGCATCTGGAACAATTAGTAAATTGAAATCTATTGACTCTAGTTCTTTTAAAATTATTCCATGTTCTTTCCCTTTATGTATTGCAAATTCTACCTCAATGTTTGATTTAATATTTTTAATATACTGGTATATTAATCCGCTTGAAGTGTATCCATCGGCATCACTATCAACAATAATAAGTATCTTGCTATTGTTATTGATATGTTTATCCAACATTTCTAATCCTTCTTGCATATTTTTTAGTAGCGTTCCGTCTAATACATCACCTTCACTTACATGAAGAAAACGTTTGGTGTCTTGAACACCTCTTTGCTTTAATAATATATCTAATAATTCATCTTCCTTTAACTTCTCATACCCTTTATGATATGCTTTAAATCTCACTAAACCATCTCCTCTAATTCTGATATATCACCTATAAGGTATCTTTCTTTATACAATTTCTCAAAAACATCTTTCCCATTATCTATCGGAGCATCTTTATAGCCTAACACATCATCCCAACATAAAATGATTGATACATTGACATAATTAATCAACATCTTTGTTATTTTTATTAACGTTCTTTTATATTTTTCAAATTCTTTATATTCTTTTGAATTAATATCATCTAAATATTCTGGTTGGTATTGCTTATCATAGGCTATAATAACTTCATCAACTCCTAGATTTAGTAACAAATCTCGTTGATATAACGACATATTCATTCCCATTGTTGCTAAGGCTATATTGTTCTCTTGACCAAAATAACTAGCATATTTCAAGACAGATTTCTCACCCTCAAAAACTATTGCTTTACGGTATCTTCGAATGTTATTCTGATTCTCATATATACCATATAGATTGAACTCAACTGGAAATCTATATGTCAATCCTTGTATAGTTACTGGCATATATTTTTTACCTTGTTCAATATCTCTTTGAAAAAAGGCTCTCCCTCTTATTCCTATTAAATCTCCATTGATATCTCTATGCGGTATAATGGCTTTATATTGGTTAAAATAAAATTTAATGCTATACAACTGTGCCACAGTCTCTTCAATTCCTTCTTGAACCCAAATATTAGGAATATAATCATCAAAAATACTTAGCACATTCTGGTCATATGTAGGCAAAGAAGGGATTAACTTCTTAGGCTTATACAAATGTTTGTTTAGGAAATCCATTTCCTCCTTGATAGTATCTGACCGCTTCAAACCTTTGCCTTTACTAAAGCTATTTTTAATGCCTTTATGTCTTAATATTAAATTGACAGCTTCAACAAACTCGCAGTTTTTTGCACTCATTATTACATCAAATAATGACATTGAACCACAACTAGTGTAGCAGCAAAACATTTTAGAATGAATAAAATACTGAAGCTTATGTTTATCTCCATCATGACAAATTGTTCGAAAATATAAATTTCCTTTGTTATCAGGTACAGGTTCTCCCCCACCTAATTCACTCATAATATGTACTACATCTTCGGTTGTGACTATCTCTAAAATATCTTCTCTATTCATCTTTATTTTCTTCTGTGTCTATATGTATTAGTGTTTTTCCTATACTTATTGGTTCATAATATTGATTTGTGCAAAACATATCATAGTAGTACATACAGCCTAAATCATGGTATCCCCATATCTTTATTGATTTAATATCGTTCCCTCTATTTTTGTATATAGAATAGCAAATATTAGGTTCTTTATGTTTAGTTAGTCCTAATTTGTATATTATGGGTTCAATCATTTGTAATTCTTTTTTTGTTGGTTCAAAAGATACTATTCCTACGTCAGCTTTATTAGGTAATGACCTTGCCCCTTTTACTGCTCTTTGGTCTCGTACTCCATCTCTTCTGGCTTCATCTGTTGTTTGTGTAAAACCTATGATACAAACATGGAATTCTTTAGCTATCTTTTTTATATTACTTGATAAATTCAATAGAACTTGATCTTCTCTAACTCCCATACCCCTTGTTTGTTCAACATATTCTGCTGTCATTGCATTTGTCAGCTCAAGATAGTCAATAGCTACTGCACAAACGTTATGTTTAACTTTATATTCTTCTACGATATTCCACAAATAAGTTATATCATAGTTTGCTTCATCTTTTAAAAACAATTGAGTATGTTTTAATATTTCTATAGCTTTATCTACTCTTTTATCTTCTTCCTCTGTCAGTTCATTGTCTTTTATCTTCTTTTCATCTATACCACTTATAAAAGCCCACATCATAGGCTCTAATTCTTTGTATATATCCATCTCAGTGCCAAGATATAGTACTGCGTTATTCATCCCATTGGGATTTTCTGTAAAGTCACCCTCCTCAAAACTCCATATATACGGTGCTGCCATACCTAAAAGTCGTTTAATAGCGACTCTAGTCTTACCAGTACCAGTGTCTCTAGTTTCTAAGATAAAGTTCCCTGGTATAAGTCCGCGAATAACTGTATTCAAATACTGGCTCTCCGTATTTAAACCATAGCTAGGTGACTGCTTCATTTCTTCTCGAAGTTCTTCAGCGTTATCCCCTGCTTTTCTTTGTGATGCTTCATCCCCAAACACAAATTTGCTTTTAGCTTTTAGGTTCTTTTTGTCAAAGAAATTTATAATATCTTTAATACTCTTTTTCTCAAAATTTTTTAGCTGTTCTTCCTGCATTATTATATCCATGCTATTTAAATCCAATATCTCTGAAACATCTACACCTTCAGCAATATAACTTCTTAAAAGAGATAATTTTTTAAACTCAGTATAATAATATTTATAATTGTGTTCGTTTGCATCTTCTAATATATCGGTTATCCATGCTTCGGAATTGCTCTTTTCAAACATTTGAGTATGATTTATTGGCTTATAATTGTACATAAAAGTTTCAACATCATTAAGTCCTATAGATTGAACACCCTGTTGTGCTAAATTATAAATACATTCGAATAACGCCCTATGAGAGTTACCCATGAAGTCTTCAATATTAATTTGATATTCTTTTGAGTTAACAAGTTTAGGATTCAACATTAAACACCCTAATACTTGACATGCTGTACGTTTATCATAGTATTTTTTAATTTTCTTCGTTGTCAAAGTCATCTTCACTCCAATCTATATCATAACTTAGAGTTTCTTTCTTCTTAAAAGGATTATTTTTTAATTTAACATTTATTATCTTAACATCTTCATTTACATGAAAATTCTCCAAGGATTCTTCAATATTGTCTATGTTTATATAATGTTGAAGAGTTCTTTCATAATAATATGGCACTATTCCAATTCCACTATTATAGTCTTCAAAATTTTTATTCAATATTTCTTTACAATATTTTAAGGTCAAATATATACCTTTGTCAGTAAAATTGTAGGGTTCTTTCTTGTAATCTTTTATTTGTTTAAACATTAAAGGTGTTGGCTTATCAATATTGAATATTTCAGTTATGTATGTAAATAAATCATCCCAATACTCATCTCTTTTAGAAATATTTTCATAGCATTCTTTACAATAATATCTGTTTCCATGTTTAACCGTATCTTCTTTGTTGTTTGTTTTTTTACATGTAGGGCATTTAACTTTACTTGCCATATTAGCCTCCTATATTAATAAAGGGGCTAATTAGCCCCTTTTATTGACAACTAATCTTCTATTCTTCTATGTCGTCATTTTCTTCAAATTCCTCTATTCTTGATTCTAGGTCATCTCTTATACACAGTAAAGCTTCTAACTGTTTATTTGTTGCTTCACTGACTCTTACATCTTCACCTAAATGGTCTGATACAATCTCCGCATAAACTTCAATTTTACCATCGCCCATTTCCTCAAATCTGTCATAAAGTTCTTTAATATCTTCTTTTACTTCTTCAATATCTGCATCTTCATCTTCTGTTTTATAAATTTCTTGTTGCTCTTCAAAAGAAACACTCTCATATCCTTCTGCCTCATTCTGTTTCTTTATCCCATCTACTATCACTTCTTCTAGAGTTTCTGCTGTAAACTCTGGAATAAAAGTATCCATATATCTATATCTTGTTCTAGCAAAAAATTCGTCCGTTTCTGCTATGTATGCACTAGATTTAATTACTTTATTATGTTCATCAACACCATTAGATTTCAAATAGCATACTACATCAGCGTTATCTCTAATAGGCTTTATGCATCTCTCATCTCCGTCAATTATGTACTTATCCTTTTTCTTATCAAGTTTCTCATGTCCTATGAACACAACTGTATAACCTAATCCAATAATGCTATCCACCCAAGACCACATTTCAGTATCGTACTCTTCCCATGCTCCATAGCCACCGTTAGCTTTTCCTATTGAAGTTACGTCATGTCTTGAACAAATATATTTTTTACAATATGTACCCGCTCTTTCCATTCCATCTATCACTATTGTGATTTGTTCTCCGCTTTGTAGTAATTTTAGATATTCCTTTTTAGCTAAAGTGGTATTATGTTTTTTCATATCTCTCCAACTTCTTGTACTCAAAACTACTGCTCCATTAACAGCGTTCATACCTTTTTCACAAGGTATAAAGATTGGGTTTTTTAGTCTTGCTGCTTGATGAGTTTTTCCAAGGTTGTTACCCCCGTACAGTACGATCACTTTACCTCTTAAATCCTCTGAGATTCTAGTTACTTTCGCTTCTTTTTTAAAAGTCTTTTGTATTAAAGACTGCAATGCATTTGAAATAGCCATTTTGTTCTCCTCTCTGATTTCAATTTTTGATTTAATATTTTTATATTTAGAATCCTAAACTTTTTTTTGGTTTCCTTTCCTTATTATCTTTCTTGTTTGTAAGTCCTTTTTTATTTTCTTTTTTATCGTCTTTTGCTTCATTTTCTTTTTCTTTTATTTTAGATGCTCTTTCTTTTGAAGCTTTCTCGATTAATTCTTCATCTAATTGTTTGTCATCATCTTCAACTACCTCTGCACCTGTTGCAACTAATTCATTTATATATGTACGTTTTTCTTCAATCTTAGCTCTACCTAAACTTCCACCTTTTTTTACTTTTTCAATAATACTTTGATAATTAATATCTCCCCAAATGTTTAATGTATCTCCTTCTGAAACATTCTCCTTGATATCTTCAGCAAAGTCATATTCTTCCCCTTCTTCGTCAACAATCTTTCCTGCCACAACTTCCAACGGAAATACTGTTCCGTCATAATTAGGAACTAGTCCTTTAACAATAACTCTTCCTGTTTCTTCTTCATCTGGCTCTTCACCTTTTAACTCTTCTGTTATATCAGTTACAAACATCTCAATATCAAAAGCCGCTTTAAAATCTTCTTCTGATAAACTATTGTCTACTTTTATGTTACCGAAACCTAGATCCAAGCTTATTTTAGTTATAGCTTTTTCTTCATTTGCAGGGACAAAGATTTCTTCTTTAATTTGAGGAGTAAAGTCTTTGTTTCCATAAATATGTAATATTGCTGCGTTCTCCTTGTCAGTTGCCATAGTATGTAAAGATCCATCAATGAATTGTTTTAATGTAGTGAACACCTTTCTCTCTTTGCCTTCTTTTGTGTTTTGTTGCACGAATACTTTAATTGGTATCTCTGAATTTTCTCCAGTTTTAACAGTTAAAGAACCATTTATGTATTTACCTTTGTCACCCTTTCCTTCTTCTAGTTTGTGTTCTTTTACAACTCCAATTGCTTCAATTTTGTTTGTTACTTTTCTTAATTCTTCCATTAAAAAATTCCACCTTTCATAATTGATTTAATATTTTTATATTTACTTAATTGAGCTATAGCTAAGTTATATTTACCTCCTTAAATTTATTGCACTTCCATTGATTTTTAGCATCTTTTATTACTTCATCTCGAATTCTACTTTCTAATGATTCTCTATGTATTGTGCAATTATTTTTAAATCTTCTACACTTTTTACATGTAGATTTAAAATGCTCATATTCTTGTACATTATCAAATATTCCTACATATGGTGCAACAGTTATTGTAAACTCTATTCTAGGATTTTCTTTGTCATAGTATACTCTATTTGATCTTTCTAAGACCATATTGTCATCTTCCCATATCCCACAATTAGTTAATGTATCTAGCGTACTTTTATAATAGTTGTTACAATCCATATCTATTCTTGGAAAATAAAATATTGTATCTACGAATATAAATTTATCTTTTGTTGGTTTAATCCACTTTTGGAGTTTCATTTGTTCCTTTGCATAATCACTAAATCTTTTTTCAAAATCTTTAGTTTTAGTTGGCTTATATGCCATAACTATTTTGCCTACTACTCTATAATTCATATAGTGATTAACACTTATAAAATCACTGCATATCAGTTTAAGCTCCATAACGCCCCCTTTCCGCAACTAAATATCTTACAATATCTATTCTACTATAATTTTCTAATCATGTCAACATTTAATTTAATATTTTTAATATATATTTTTAAAAACTCCATTTTAATCAGTATATATGACAATGTGTTCTCCTTCTGTCCTATATCCAAAGCAAAGATTTCCTCTATCACATATTAAAGCAAGTTCCAATGTACTTAAATTATCAGGATTAGACACTATTTTATATTTAACGTTTGACTGTCCTGATGCAATGCACTCAACCTTTGCTTTATTTTTTATTTCGTTGTAAATCTCATAGTTAACTCTAGCTTTTTCTTCTTCATTTTCTGTAAATGCCCAACTACTATATATTTTCATATCTAACATTTTTACTCCATCCTCTCATAGAACTATTACGATATCATTTTAAATTTAATGATATTAAATTTAATTGTTTATTGTCATTTTTGATACTCATTTCATATTGAACATCAATAAATCTATCCCATATTTCAGCTTCTACTAAAACGTCCTCTCCATTATTTTCTAATATCTTTGTTATAACCCCAATAGGCTTGCAATTTTCATCGAACTTGTAAATTGGCATTTTATCTAGTATTGGAATACCTATATATTCATTTACATCACCTATTGCTGGAACAGTTAAAATAACTTTCATAATATCCCCCTTCTAATACCAATCTGGACTTTCTCTACTATATTCTTCTTTTTTCTTAATAATAAGTTCTCCACATTTCTCACAATAGAATCTATCTATTCTCGTCCATTTAGAATTGAATCCTGTAGATTCTGAGTATTTTTTAGCATCTAAGTATACTAACTTATGGTTATTTTCACTACACATTCATTTTAACTCCTCTCAACAAACTCTCTGATTTCAAATCTTTTTTTAGCCTTTTGCATATAAGTTTCTCGTTCTTCTTTTGACAAGTCATCCCAATAGTTTTTATTTTGCCCTTGAGAATGATACATATCTGCTGCTATATCTTTGCTATCAACAGTGACCACTTGTTTAGCGTACTTCTTTTCCAAATAAGCAGTCTTACGTGAAGGTGTTTTATATATCTTACCATCAAAATAAATTACATAAACTATGTTCATATTTATTAATTATCTCCTTCATTTCTTGTACTCTTTATTTAACTTTTCTAATTTTATTTTATATTCTAGATCTTTTTTGCCCACATATTCCACTAATATATTTTTATATTTATTTCTTATATCTCTCAATTCTTGTTCATGTCTTCTATTTTCCTTTTTCAACTCATCCTTCATTAATAATTCCTTTTTGGCTTGTTCGCAATTGCAGCTATAATACGTCCATTCTTCTCTATCATGATATCTTGTATATGGTTCTATCCTTTTGCCACAATAATAGCAGTAGTGATTATTACAGATTACTACTGTTTTTGTATTTATTTCATTATTCATAAATATTTCTCCTTTATATGTCTCTAGCACAATATTTAATAATTCTTCATCTTCAGATGATAATATAAAGTCATCGTATAATGGCAATTTAGCTCTATGTCCTCTAATAGTCTCCATTTATGTATCGCTTCCTTACAACTTCATTTTTACATACCGTAAAGGAACAACATCAACCTTATGTATGTTTAACTTCTTAATTTCTTCATATATAACATTAGCATGAGTATTTTCTTCAACATGAATTTGTTGAATATGATATTTGTAGCAAATGCAAGGTAAATATTTTAACATATCAAATATCTCATAATATTTCATGCAATAAGCTTTTTCATCAATTATGTCTTTTGCTATGACTTCAATATAACGTTCTCTGGCTGAATATTCCCATCTTATTTCTAAAATATTAACAATGAAATTATTTTTATGCCCTTCTTTTCTTTGCTTTATCATTTGTTTATATCTTAATTCCGCTTCATATCTTTCTCTTTTTTCGGCTCTATCGAAAACGTCTATAAAAGATATAAGTTTATCAATTTCATCATGGTTACCATAGGTTTTTCTTTTACCCTTACATATATCTCTATTAGCATTACAGCCATCACAAGGACATTCGCATTTTTGAATTATGCTATAAATTATCATGCCATCTAGTATGCAAGTTGCAGGTACATAACCTTGTTGAATACACAATTCTCTCATGGTATCTTTTTCTTGCATATTTTTTACTCCCATTCTTCACCTAATTGACGTTCATACCAATTAATATTTCTTTCTTTATCATTATCTGAGTTGAAACAATTTGGAGCTTTTAAATCACTAAACCAGTGTGATTGCCCCATATCTCTTACCGCTTGAGCCGAAGCATTAAAAAATCTGCTCCAATATTTATTGTCATTAAATAATATCCACAATTCTAAATCTAATGCTACAATAGTTTCTACTATTTCACCTGTTACATATTTTAAAGGAACTTCTTTAATTATTAGTTGTTTATTTGCTTTATTGAATTCAACGCTATCACATTCAAACACTTTTGATATTCTTAAATCATCTTCCCCATGCCAACATCTATCTCTTTTCCCAGCTAGTTTTTTGATTTTACCAACGCATATTTTTTCTGCCAAGTCTAAATTATAGTTATTCTCATCAAAATTATTAAAAGTGTAATATATGGTAAAAGTATCATTTTCAGACTTTGACATTTCTTTCGTTCCAAACCACCCTTTTACTGGAACAAAATTATCTTTAATCAAGCCTATTTTCTTGCAATATTCATATATCCCTTTTTGATTTTCTGTTATTTCTTCTAATACTTTACTACATACAATTTTAAATGAACTACAATAACTAAGATATTGAGAATTAAGATATAATTTTCCATTTACATCTCTTCGTATATTAGAATCTTCAAATCCACTTTTTAATAATTCTTCAACTTCATCAAATGAATAATATGGTTTTCCCTCATCTCCATAGTTACTAAATCCAATAACAGGAGCTTGTTCTGAATAACAACCAAAACTATCTGTTCTCACATGCATAGTATTGTGTAAAAATATGCCTTCTTTCATTGCCATGTTTCTCATCTTCCTTTCTAACTTCAAATAAAAATCAACTTTTAATTTAATATTCTATTCTTTATCGTAACAACTGGATCGCACCCCTCTATGAACACTGAATAAAAATCTTCTTTCCTTACCTCTTTCCTTATTTCTTTAATTAAATCATCCAATAATACAGCAATGGTTGCATCCTGATAATAGATATTAACACTATCACCCTGCTTTTCATACCATTTATCTAAATGCTCCTGTGCTTTATCTAAATCTTCATCATCAACATTTAAATATGAATACATATCCTCATATCCGTTTTCACATTTATCTTCGATAATTTCACACAAATTTAAATCAAATACTGGTTCTGGACACGTTCCCCATAGATATTTAGGTAATTGTTTGTCTGTAACTCCCTCGTACTGAATCTTTTCATGAAGCCACTCCCAAACTCCATCTGCATCTGTTACAAAGCTGCTATCATCTAATATGAACTTACCTTTATAATCTTCGAATTTAATTTTCTTAGCTTTTTTCAATAATTTTTGTTCTTCCTCATTACGTTCCTTGTTTTCTTGTATCCTTCTTTCTTTTTCAGCATCTTTGCATTCACAATAATCAGTTTTATTGCTTTTGCCACAATATTTACAGACATATTGTTTACCATTGTAGCAATCTCCACATCCCTCTACACAACCATGACTTCCATTTTGTCTATAAATAAATCTTAATCCTCTACACGTAGGACATGGGATTTCATTATCTTTTAATGATAAAATTAATCTATCAGTTATTTCATCAAATAATTCTTGTGTTGTTTTTCTTTGTTGCTCCATCCTTTACCTTCCCTTCTCTCTTTGATATTTGCATTCACAATACATTATTACAATATTTCCTTGCATTTTGCAGTTAGAAATAAACTATCATATTTTATTTCTTTTTTTACAATCTCTAATACCTCAATTTTTCTTTTAATAGAACATACATCATCATGCTCTTCTATATCTATAACATCAAATTTCTTAGGTATAGTTTCTCCTTCTTTTACATAGAACTCCACTACCTGGTAAAATTCACGATATTCATAAAAATTATTATTTGGTTTTTCTTTAAATTTCTTCATTATTTATTTCTTCCCATCCTTTTCATCTTAACTGAATACTTTAGAAGTATTTTCTGATATGTTTTTAGTTTAATGCCAGATAAATTCTCTGTGAATGCAACTGGATCTTTTAAACATTCCTCTATTTCTTTAACAGTCAACCTATTTATAGCTGAATTATTTTGTTGTTTACCGTTATTCACCATTTATCATCCTCCAAGACTTATTTTAAATTTGTTCTAAGCCCAATCTAAATGGACATACTCGTCACCAGTACAATCTTTCTCTACGTATATTCTTTCTACTTCACAAGCTCCAAAATCAAATTTTACTTTTAACTTCCCATATCCATCATCTTTAAGTTTTTGTAATTCTAATATTAATTCGTTTACATCCATATTTACTACCCTCTTTATATTATAATATTAATAATGGGTATCCATTAGGATGTTCGTCAGCGTTAACATGTATAATCCAGTTAGTGCCATACACACCTGGGAGTGTGCCTGTTTCCTTCATATTTTTAATTTCATCTAAAACATTAATCATATTTTCCTTTATGGTTGTATAATCTTCCTCTGTATAAAATTTACCACTATGTTTAAAATACTCCAATTTTATTTTGTACATAATTATTTACCCTCCTCTTAATACAAATGTATATTTTTATTAAAACTGAATATTTATTTACTCTTGTACTTCCTTTAATAACAATTTGCTTAATGCCTTTTTGAATGCTCTATCAATACCTTCTTCTCTATTGTAAGTATCATATTTGTTACAATATATACTAGTTTCTACATTATAATGTAACAATTTTACTGTGGTTCTTCTTCCTCTAATATTAATCTTACATTGATATTCTTTATCAAATACTAAACTAGTTGTAAAAGCTTCTTTAGGAATTTCTCTTTCAAAAATAACTTCAAATATACCTCCATGCATCATATTATCATCTGTTTTTATTCTGCATATTCTTCCATTATCAAATTTTTCAATAACTACTCCTTTAATTTCTTTATAACATCTACCTATAGTTATTTTAATTGTTGCAACATCCCCTATATCTAAATTGTTTTCTACAATTTTAAAATATTTATCAAAATTACTTTTATGTACGCTGCAAACATATCCTAAATCATTTTTAATATATATTCTCTCATTTATAATTTTTGTAATTTTATTATTTTTCCCTACAAATATTCCCCCACGAATAGATCTACTACCTTCAACTTTCATCCCTACTTCTAATTTTCTACTCATAATTATCTCTCCTTTATTTTAATATTTTATTTTTTATATTATTTAAACTCCAACATTCATACTCTCAAATTCTGGTCTTCAAAACAAAAACCTCTCTCTATCAATATTGTAAGAGTCACATACAGCTTGATGCAATGAAGCTATCGCTGAATAATCACTAGGTTTTTTATCAAACATTTTATAAAGTAAATTTGTTGATCTTATATAATCTGATACAATACGATTAATTATTTCATTATAATGTTCATTATCATTTTCTTTGAAATGTAATATTAAGTTTGTCATATCATTATCTTTTTTCAAACGAACATCTATTAAGATAGTTCTACATTTTGATTGTTTTTCATTTATTAGTCCCTTTATAAATTCTTTATCTTTATCGTCAATATTTAAATTATCAGAAACTATCACAATATCTGATTTAGATTGTTTAATAATTCCATCTACATAAGTATACAATTCACTAATGTCACATTCATCACTGCCGCACCCCCAATGAGTTATAATTAATGGTGCTAATAAATTGCTATCTATTGTAAATCTTTTATGTATACTTATTAAATCATCTTCTAATTCATTTAAAAACTCTTTGATTTCATATGCATAAACCTCTGAGTATTTCTTATCATATTCATCATACGCACTCCCTAAAAGAGTCTCACACAACATATTTTGCGTCTTGCTAATGTTTTTAACTATTGCACTTACTAATTCCACTTATTTCATCCTCCCTAATTTCTCGTATTTACATAAATATATTGATAAACAACTTTCTATAAAATAAACTTGTCCATTTCATCATTCATATTATTCATTCTCGTTACTCTATTTTCAATTCCTTTTTGGATATGTTCATTCATGTTATTTATTTCTTTTATATCACCATTCATTTGTTCTGTGTTTGCATACACTTCTTCTGTCTTTTGTGCAAAATCATTTATTGCAATAGAGATTTGTTCTATTGATTGATTTACTTCTGCAGACATGTGTCTTATCTCTGATGTTATTTCCGATATTTCATTTGAATTTTGTATATAATCCTCATTAACTATTTCTAATAATTCATTATCTTTAGTTATCTTATTATTTATGAACTCTAAAATCTTATTCGCATTGTTGCCAAGATTAGATACGGTGTTTTTAATTTCATGTGTTATAGGTTCTACGTTATTAAGAGTCTGATTAGTTTGATCTGCTAACTTTCTTATTTCATTAGCTACTACTGCAAAACCCTTACCATATTCACCTGCATGGGTAGCTTCTATTTGTGCATTTAATGCCAATAGATTTATCTGATTAGTGATATTATCCAACTCTTTTACAATTATTGAAATGTCATTCACAATCTCGCTTTCTTTTATCAGTTTCTTGATTTTTTCTTTTTTCTCGTTATAAATACTCTCTGTCTCTTGAAGCTCTTTAGTTGATTTTCTCTTATTTTCATTTGTTTTCTCTTTAATTGCATTTGCACTTTCACTTGTTTCTAATACTTTCTGATTAAGAGTTTCGGTTATAGTGCCTATTTCTTCAATACTAGAATAGATTTCTTGTATTGTGGCACTTGAATTTTCTAAACTATTTAAAATATCTTTCGATTTAATATTTGTATTCTCAGATTTGCTAGTTATTTGCTTTGCGTTCTCTAATAAGTCTTTTGTTGTCTCTGAAAAATGAATGGAGTTATTTTTAAATTCTTCTATAAAACTACTTACATTCTCCATTATTTTATTTAAAGCATTATTTAAAGTTTCTATTTCTTTTATTTTGTAATCTTTTGTAAATCTTAGTGTAAAGTCCCCTTTGATTATTTCCTCTGACACTTCTACTACATTCTTGATGCTATTTGTAACTTTGCTAAGATAGAAAGTACATACTAATACTATTAATGCAAGTATGGATAAACTTATAATTATTTGTTTTATAAACAATTCTTTGCTATTTTGCAGTATGTTATCTATTTTTATGCCTACATTTATCACATACTCTACTTCCCCTTCAGCGTTCATATGGGGGAATGTAATTATAAATAAATTCTTTTTAGCTTGTTCTATGTAATGCCTTTCTCCCAATATCTCCTTTGTACTTCTTATTTGATTCATTAAACTTACGTTTGAACAATCTTCACCAACACGCTCTCTAATGCTATGTCCAATCATTTTGTCGTTTTTGTCCACAATATTTATTATGTCTACAACTTCATTGTTCTTTTCATAAAACTCTTCTACTATATCTTGTATATCTGTAGATGAATTGCTTATATCGTGGGTAAAATTATTAGCGATAATCTTACCCATTTCTAGCATTTGATAATCGTTACTATCTTTAAGTGATGAATTATACAATGTTAGTACAATTCCGATAAGTGCAGCTATAGAAATTATATAAACTGACATTAATTTAGTTCTTAAACTCATTTTTATTTTCCCCATTGAGATATGCCCCCTCTTTATATCTTTACAATACTTCGTACACTGTGTATAAGCTTTTTAAATCTCTATTCTTTGAAAACTTTTCTGAATCAGAATTAAAACTCCAGATTCGCAACTCTATTCTGTCAACTTCACCTTTATTCTTTTTCTCTTTTGCTGCCGCTTCTACGGTTTTCATTAGTTCTGTACCTACACCAAGTCCCATGTAATCTTCTTCTACTTGTATCATAGACATACACGCCACTCTTGATTTTGATAACTTAGAGTTTTCTTCTTTCTCCTCGATTTCCATATAGCTAAAACCTACAATTTCTTTTTCTTCACTTTCTGCTACAACCATATAATAATTGCTATTTTCAACTATATTTTTGAATTCTTCTTCGTTATACTTTATTTCTTCTTTAGTGAATATATTAGGTAAATGCTCTTTATGTAATTGCAATAGTTTAGTCGCTAGGTCATTCACCCTTTCTCTATCTTCCATTTCAACTTCTCTAATTTTAAATTCCATAATACACCTCTCATAATATATTTATTTAAATATTTTCATTACCATCTTAAATCTACTACAATATTGCTCTCAATGTGTCTGAACTTGTAATTGTCACAAGTCCTATCTATATAGTGAAACTTTCCTGGATCTAAACCCTGTTGTATTAAAAATTTTCTAGCTCCATCCGCCATTGCTTTACTACTCATGCATTATCACATCCTTCTAATCCAATAAACTATTTCGTATCTCCTTTGTAAACACAGCACAAGGTAAATATATAGAATTGCTCATTCCTTTATATATGCCTTCATTGCTTTTCCCTTCTACGTGCTTCCACGCTGTTGACCTCATCTCTTTTATATGTTTTTCTCTTAATTCTTCATCTTTATATATGTATTTCATATTATACTCTCCGAAAACATGGTCTATATTTTCCGTATATAAGACTACCCCTTTCTCTTTTGTCTTCTGTTCTATTATTTTTGCAGTTTCTAAATCTACTGACATTTCCTCACCCCTTCACTCTTATCAAAATAATGAATTTATTTAATATTTTTAACTTCTTCATATGTATATCTACCTTCAAAATAAGTATCCGAAAGGTATCCAAAGCTCTTGTTACATTGATTGCAAACTCTAATGAACTCAAAATATTTCTTATTATTAATTTCTGCAATCTTGTAATCTTTTGTTCTCCCATCTAAAAGCTTTTTACATTTAGGACAGCATATTTGGTCATTAATTTTTATTGCAACTCTCATAAAATATCTCCCTTGCCAATCTTTACTATTAGTATACTCTATTACAAAGTGAAATGTCAACAATTAATTTAATATTTTTATAATTAATTGTTTAGGTATAATAAAACTCCATGAAATAGTCACAGAGTCTCTAATTTTGTGAATTTTGTATTGCCATACAGATTTCTTTCCTGTTTACCTAGTTCTCCATTTTTCTTAATGATTTTATACCTTAGACAACTCCAATGTGTTATATTATCTGGAGCTATCATTTCTCCAATTTGACCATTCTCAAGCTGTATTCTACTTCCTATATCAAGATCTTTACTAATAAGGCAGCTAATATACTCGACTTTAGGATAAGTATCTTGACTTAATAACAACTCAATATACTTATTTAGATTAGAATAGTGAGTATCTGGATGATGCAGCCAAAAATCTCTTTCTACCCTCTTATCATCAGACTTATACGTTATCTGTGCAGTCTCTACACTATACATAGCTGTAGCTATATTTAAAATCTTTTCCACTGTCATCTTTCTTGATATTACTATTCTTATATTTAACTCAGGATGCTCTATCTCAAAAGTCTCCGCTAACTTTAGCTTTTCAAATTTCTTATTGTAATCCAATATTATCACCTACTGTCTTTTTCTCATATATTTGCCATGTTTTATAGGTCATTAATTTTTAAATATTTTCCATTACACATTCACCATTTTTATACATACTAACATAAAAATAACTCGACCACTTATATTTAAATAAAGCAACTCTTATCTTAGCCTCTTTCAAATTATCATATTTTTCTATTAATAATTCTTCACAATCTAAATCATTAATATCACATTTTAAACCTAATTCTTTTATTGCTCTATCAGGTTCTACTAAATCACTAGGTCTTATAAACACACAATATTCATCAGGTGTTGACTTACTTATAATACTGAAAATATCATGTATTTTCAAAGTTTTCGATTCTTTTAACATATTACACCCCCTGTTAACTTAAAAGTTGTATTTTATTTCAATCTCCTTCCTGTGATTAAATCATGTAGCTCAAAACTAAGAACACTATCATCATTGTTGCTAATCTCTTTTGCCAACTCTATTTTCTCTATTGATGCAATGCTAATTGGATTAGTATAGTTTTCTGTATCTACTAAATATTCTATAGCTATTACTTTAGCATCACCTTCATTTTTACACTTTATCTCAAATCTAAATTCTAAATCATAATTGTTTCTCATTATAACTTTATATAAATTATCCATAATCTATCTCCCATAAATTATTATATGTACTGCTAGAACTAAATTCTAGCTTATTTCATATCATCAGATATATAAATTTCTTCAACAACATTTACCCTAAGAACTTCTATTTTAGTATAAGAATCTTTAAATTCCTCCAACCAGTCTTCAACATCTTTGTCATCTTTTAGCCAGTCAAATCCATATGAATCTCCGTCAAAATAAGTTACTAATATCTCTTCATCATTCATTTTAAAACCTCTCCTCAAAATCAAAGTCCGCTTCAATTGGCAATTCTATAAAATTATACTTCATTTTTAAATATAACTTTACAGAATAAATAGCTTGTGCATCGAAAACACTAAACGCCTCTTTACACATACTTTCGAACTCTTCCCTGCTAAATTTATTTTTATGCATAAGATATTTAAAAGAATAAGCTGTTTCTCCATTTCTATCTGTATTTTCACATTTCATACTTAATTTATATATAAACATTGAAGCTCACTCCTATTCTAAATACTGCTTTAACTCTCCTCAATTATTTCTTTTATCATTCTTAATTTATCTAAAGTGAACCTACCTTTATTTTTATATCCACTAAATTCCGATTTAATTTGGTCATATAGTTTACCACTTTCAATTTCATCCAATATGTCTTGTTTGGTTAAGTATAACTTATAATCTGCACCACCTGCAGTCCAAACTTGTCTATAATCATCCTCTACATTAAACTTCTCTTCATGAAAATAATTTATTTTACCATCTTCGTATCTACCAAACTTAACAGTTACATATTTTCTTCCTAGCTTGGTTATTTCCCCTTTGTAAATCCATTCTTCTATATTATTCGCATTTAATCGCCTTGCAGCATTACTATGGTCTTCTATTTTAACCCAAATTTCTTGACCCGCTGTTAACTTTCCAAAATCTCTAATCATATCATCCTCCTAAATATTTAAAATAACTTTCCTAATGATTGATCTTACTTACTTCTATCTACTAACTTGTTTAGCTCCTCATTGTAGCTAGTCCATAAAACAGTGCATTTTTTAAGTATTTCTTCATTAAATTCTAATAAATCCATACTTAAATCATACCATTCGTATTCATCATTACCATTACCTGTACTATAAAACTCACAACTTAGATTTTCTATCTCAGACAGTAATTTATCATGTTTTGGCTTAGTAACGTCTGTATCTACAGAATATAATTCCCATAGTCTATTAAGGTCAGTTAAATCATCTCTAAATATTATTTTAGGATTTTTATTTTTTATTTTATATGGAATAATAATCATATATTGTCTTCCATAATAATCTACTTCGTCAAATATAATTTCATTTGAATCTTCTCTTATTTCACAATAAATAGGATTTTGATGCTTAATGAAATCTTTAAAGTTTCTATATTTATCGTCTATTAAATTTATAGCTTCCTGTAAGTTTATCTCATTTGCCAAATCTCTCACCCTCCTGATTGTTGCCCCTCTATGTCTACATTCAACATTTTACTACAATAACTACATTCTAAACAGCAGCCATTGCATTTCCATCTTATTAAATTTCAACTCAAAAATTTTAACCCCATTTTCATCATTACTTTGGCACTTATAGATAATGCAATCTACGCCTTCTACTTTGCCTTCATACTTTTCGAAAGCTTTTGTAATAACAATCACTTGCTGCTCTCCATCTTCATTCGCCACCCGTATTCTCTGTGGCTTAATGTTACCATCTTTATCAAAATAACAAACTACATCACACATTTGATTCACTACTTTCACGCTATCACCTACAATCTGACTGTTAAGGTAATTATAATAGATATCAATAGTTATTCCTAAATTCTATATTGCTATTTTAAACACTAAAATCCTAAAACATTTCCCACGTATTCATCTGATGCAATTGTAATCATATCATTCCAGCTTTCAAAATCTGTATTTTTCGTTACGAACTCATGCCATTGCTTAGATTCAATCACTTCATCAGTAATATCACTAATACCATATACTTCTTCAAATCCATCTATGAAATCTTGTAAACTATTATAATTGGTATGCTTTGCCATAAAATCGTCTACAAGTAACTCTTCCAATTGAACTTCTATTTCATCTCCTAATTCTTCTACTTCCTTCACCATGTTGTCTAGGTCTTTTTGCAAATCATCAAATCCTTCAAAGTTAATTTCCATATATTTCACCTCATTATTATAATTTTACTATTGATATCTATTAAATACAATATATAGTGTATGAACTATATTTTACCACCACATATTGTGTTAATCAATAAATAAAATTAAATAATGCAGATTAATTTTCTATTATCTTAAAATTATCATTTTATTAAGATTTATTTGCACCTTATAGTTGAATTACAACATAGCTTTAGATATTTTTTTAATTACAATCGGATACAACAAATCAAATATATCACTAAAAATTGGCATTAAAGCACATTCTATAATTTCGTTTAAAGTAGGATCAGTTCCAAACTTTTCAAAACAAGTTTTCCAACCCTCAATACCCATTGTTGTCATTAAATATCTAACAATCTCATTGTTATTATCATCTTTAAGGTAATAGTTAATATCTGACCAAGAGAATCTATCTAATACTTCATCTTCCCATATCTTATCTTTATCATTCTTAACAAAGTATTCTTTATCAAGATTACCCACACTCTGTTCTACTTCGAACAGCAGAAGTTTTTTAAGACTATTAGGTATTTCATCTTTACCACCCAAATATTTTGATACTACACCTTGTAATTCTTTTAAGTTATCTTCGTAATTAGACATATTTTCACCTCCTTATTTTTCAAATTACGAATTAACTATTTTCAATTTTAGATAAAATACTTTCGAATATTTCTTTATCATAAGTAAAAAAATCATAATCACCATCACGTTTCATTTCATTGATTTTATCTTTAATCAGCTCTTTGATCCATCTAAGCTCTTTTTCTTCAAAAAAAATATTTTTATTTTGTGTTGTCATGATATTCTCTCCCCTATATTCTTTCATTACATAATATATTTGTTATCTACACTAATCGTAGTCACCCTCATAATCTTCACTATTGCCTTCAAATGCTTCGTTTTCTGTTGTATTCTCCAAGCAATTTTTTAGCTCTAGCTCCATCACTATTTCCCTTGCCAAATATTATGCCAAGTATTATGTTGCTGCATATCTCTAGAATACTTAAAATTTCAAGTGGTATTATACATATCATTTTCACTAGATGTGATTCTATGTGAAAGTAAACAAATAATATTATCAACAAACACATTATTAATACTGCATATACGCCCATAAAACATCCCTTTAAGTAATCTTCTGGGTTGTTTGTCTCTAATTGGTCTAATTCAGTTTGACCTCCTAATGGGAGACATTTAGGATTCTTATGTGTTATTCCAATAATATTTGGAATGAACTCTAAAAAACTAGGGATATTTTCCATTTTATAACCAAGAGCGTTTTTTACATATATAATTGCATGCCCCATTTCATGTACATATATGGCAAAGTACGCACTAATTAATAATAATACTATTATTAATATTGTTATTGCCCCAATTGCTACTAAAAGTGTTTTAGTGTCAAATTGCTCAACAATTGCAGGATATTTTGTATAATCTATTACAGTAATTACTAAGATTGAGAGATTTAAAATTACAAGAACAATGCTAATACTTATTAATTTTTTATATAGTTTATTTAATTCAATTTCACTCATACATATACCCTCTAATATTTTTTATAAATTGTATTACTAAGTAGTAGTATTTTAGGCTTCATATGACCTTTCAACACCTTTTAATACCTTTTTACACCTTATCATCTTGCTTTTCCATATCTTCTCTTGATTCCTCATATTTACGCTTTGCAGCTTCAACTGGACAGATTTCAAAGTTCTCTTCTGTTTATAAATACAATCTTTACAA
>NZ_DDOV01000082.1:0-28624 GCF_002341865.1 Clostridium sp. UBA2485
ACAAATTGGAGCATCAAAATTTTTTTCACAATCTGTTTTTCTAACAAAAACAAAACTTCCTGGATTCACAAGTTCACTAACAAGCTTGTCACTAGCTTTTACTTTTAAAATTAGTATTTTATCTTCAATTTTGTATTTATCTGTGACTTTACAACTTTGATATTTCCTTCCAGGTTTACTTTTAAAATTATTAGTAACAAATTCTTGATATATACAAACACCATTCCAATTGCAGCAATCACAAAAATCTTTGCCATCTAGGTGTGAACATAGAATGCAGTTGCCAGATTCCGCCAAGTGACAAGGACAAAATTCACTTCCGCAATCTATACAAGTATATGGCTCATAACTCATCTTACAACCTCCTAGATTACTCTAATATCAAGATATTTAATTATTACATATTTGTTACATTTTACAAGTAAAAATCATAATAAAACTTTAAAATTAAAACAGCATTTTTAGATGTCTTTATTTCTCACACAATCTATCTTATTTATATATCCATACTATAGTAGAGTAGGTGAATTAATTTTGTTCATAAAAAATAAGTGGTAAATAATTATTAATGTTATTAATTATTTACCACTTACACTTATATTGATTATTTATAGTTTTAGCAGAGAGTTTTATTGGCAGTTAGGTGGAGATTTTGTTACTCTTACGCTTATTCCAATTATTTTACGTGAATTCCACTTAGCTGTATAAAGATAA
Source organism: Clostridium sp. UBA2485 (assembly GCF_002341865.1). Taxonomy (GTDB): domain Bacteria; phylum Bacillota; class Clostridia; order Clostridiales; family Clostridiaceae; genus Clostridium_J. Next base: position 715 of record NZ_DDOV01000082.1, read on the forward strand.
AATTCTCTACTTCTTTAAGTGAATGGCTTCACCTATAACTATACATTTAGAACTTGGACTATGACCAATATCATCTGTTTTAACAATTGGAATNNTGGAATATTTCTATCCCCTAACACCTCTCGAACCAACTCCATAAGATCTGGCATATGATTTTCTTCTTGCATTTCAGTAAACTCTCCCAAAATAATTCCCTTAATCTTAAATGCATATGATATGATTGAGTTGGCAAAGTCATATCACAAGCTATTATAAGATAAGTGCTTTGCCTAATGGCTTTAAATCATATGCATGGAGATTCATTATCCGCTATCGATAACTTGAATCATTTAAATTAAATTTTGCAATTTGTTGATTCATAAAGTCTTTTTCCTCATCTGTATAAAATACTGATGTGCTAGGCTCAAACAATAATTCAAGTAAATTTCATTGAATCTTGTATGTGTATTTTCCTTAAGTAACATCCATAGGTTATAGTATAATCTTTCTTTTATTTAGATAAAAGCATAGTTTTGCTATATTAAAGCCTAATATATCATTTGCTTCCCCAGAAGTTTGTTTCGCAATAGGATATTCATAATAAAATACCTTTGCCATTACTATGTATTATGATCCCTACACAGCAAATAGGAAAGCAGTTTTATTCATACTAATGCATACTTCTCCACTGTTCGAAATTAACCACTGACAATCTACATCACCTATAAAGCTAATACTTGTACATACTCTGGTATAGATTGGATTTGTAAAAGGTCATTTTCTAATATAACTACCCCATTTCGTTCTCCAACTTCCCTAAATCCTGCAAATTTATAGGTAATATACATCATACGATTTCGTTCAGTAGGAACAAACTCTGCATACAACTTAACATTTGCATCCTTTGCCAAGTTCATTATATAGTTTAGCATTATTGTCCCTACGCCTCTTGATATTACTCGACAAGACATAAGTAAAAGTTTCAAGGTCCATACTTCTTCATCACATTCAATAAGTATAAGTCCAATTTTTCCATAATTACCATACTTATCTTCAAGTCCTGCTATAAACAATTTGTGCCTATCCGATTTTCTTAAACAATCCAATTCTTCATAGGAATATGTATATCCAGTTGCATTTAATTGATGTGTCCTAACTGTCAGTTCTTCAGCTCTTTGCAGATCTCCTTCGCTAACCACTGAAATTGTAAAATGCATATTAAGTGAAGATATAAATTCCTCTTGTGTACCATTAAAGGTTTTTTCCTCTCTATTCCTCTTTATGTCACTTTGGTACATCTGCCTTCTAAGCTTAGAATCTTCTGTAATAAAACGTGGATTCATTTCAGGCATATTCAAAAGCTTATCTAATTCTAAAGCATCAATACAAAGTACTTCTTTAATTGAAAACTTTACTTCTTCTCTCTCAAATACTTGATCATCAATAAATGCTAGTGTGTCAATTCCTATATTTATCTGTTTAGCAATTTTCTTAATCGAGTCTGATTTAGAATTCCAATTAATTTGTGGATAAATAAAGTATTCTTCTATACCAAACTCTTTGAGTTTTTTCATGGCAATATTATATTCATTTTTACTTGCAATAGATTGTAATATACCACGATTGTCTAAAGTTTTTATAATGTCTACTATTCCATCGCGTAATGTAATATCCTTATCTTCAAGCAATACACCATTCCATATTGTATTATCTAAGTCCCAAACAACACACTTTATTTTTCTTCTTTTTTCTGAGTTTAATACATTTTGATACATTTTACTTTCTCCTATACCCTTAATTATTGGTAGAAATCATAGGCTCCTAAATACATTTGATGCAATGAGTACTTCATGCATTTGACTAGTTCCTTCGATTATCTCGTTGACCCTTGCATCCCTTAGATACCTTTCAACATTATAATCCCTACAGCACCCATTAGCCCCATGAATTTGCACTGCATTATTCGCTACCTTATTTACCATTTTAGAAGCAAAATACTTTGCAACCCATGTTTCCATTATGGTATCCGGATCTCCAATATCTTTTAAGTAACCAGCATTATAACATAACATTCGAGCTGCCTTAATATCAACAATCATACCTGTTATCATTTGTTGAATTAACTGATTTTTTGCTAAAGCTGCACCAAACTGTTTTCTATTTCTAGCATATTTTATTGATTCCTCCAAGCATGCCTGTGCAATTCCAACACATCCGCAGGCCACAGTATATCTTCCATAATCAAGGCATGATAATGCAACATGAGATAACCCAACTCCTACCCTTCCTATCAAGTTTTCCTTTGGAATCCTACACTCAGTCATTTTGATTTCTGCAATCATGGAAGCCCTTGCACCTAATAATCCTTTGATTGGCTTTGTAGAAAAACCTTGTGTATTTCTTTCTACTAAAAATGCAGTAGGCTTTCCTTCACATTGAGCAAAAATCAAAAAAACATCTGCAATCTGTCCCATTGTAATCCACTTTTTACTACCATTTAAAATATAACTGTCCCCTGATAATACAGCTGTTGTTTCAACGCTTTTTGCATCACTACCAACATTATGCTCTGTTAAGCCAAATGCTCCAATCGTTTGACCTGAAGCCATTTGTGGAAGCCACTTATATTTTTGTTCCAGTGTTCCCCATCGTAATATACCTAATGCAACCATTCCGTGAACCGTAAACAAATTTCTAACTGAAGAACATCCTCTTCCAGTTTCCTCAATAAGAATTCCTAAAGTAATCATATCCATACCCAGTCCACCATAATCTTTTGGTATCACTGAACCTAAATATCCCTTTTCTATAACCTTATGAAATAATTCCTCGTCCATTTTTTCTTCTCTATCATTTTTTTCTGCATATTGCATTAGTTCATTATCAACAAAACTTCTAAATTCTTCTTTGCTTTTAAGTTGTTCCTTAGTCAATTCAATTTTCATTACATCACCTTTAATTCATTGAATTTTGCGTTAACTCTCTTATTAACTTGTCCAAAACTATATCCAAAAATAAAATTAATCCTCTACGAAGTAACTTTACTTTGAACAAAATTAACTATAGCATCTATTGTTCTAAAATTATCAAAATCTAAATCATTATTATCAACCTTTATATTAAACTCTTTTTCTAAGAACATAACTAGCTGCATAGCAAATAATGAATTAATAAATCCTAGTGAAAAAATATCTTCATCATCCTTTAATTCATGTTTTTTGAAAAACCTTGAAAGAAATATCTTTACCTTTTCTTTTATTTCACACATTTTAATTTCCCTTCCATTCAATTCATTCTATTTTTTAATTTTTATTACATCACTTTTACTAATATGTATAAAATCCCTTACCAGCCTTTCTTCCTACTAACCCAGCATCAACCATCTTACGTAACAATGGACAACATCTGAATTTTGTATCCTGATAATTTTCATATAATACATCCAGTGAGTATACAACTGTATCTAATCCTATCAAATCAGCGGTCTCAAGAGGACCCATCTTATGCCCGTAACACTTTTTAAATATTTCATCAACATCTTTTGGATCTGCAACTTGATCTTGAACTACAAATGCAGCCTCATTCATCAATAAATGTGAAATCCTGTTAGAAACAAATCCAGGATAATCATTCACCACAATACATTCTTTGCCCAAACATGAAAGTATGTTTCTAGTTTTCTCTATAGTTTCTTCTGAAGTATGATATCCACGAATCACTTCAACCGCTGGAATTAATGGCACTGGGTTCATAAAATGTGTACCAATAATCCTTGTAGGTCTCTTTGTTAATCCTGCAATCTTAGTTATGGAAATGCAAGATGTATTCACCGCAAATATGCAATTATTTTGACATATTTCATCAAGCTTTAGATAAATGGATTTTTTAGTTTCCCAAACTTCAGTTACATTTTCAATAAGAAATTTTACATTTTGCAATTGTTCATAGTCCGTTGTAAAATTAATTCTTTGCAAAATCTCATCTGGTTCCTCAATACTCTTATTAAAAAACGCCTGAAGTCGGATATTTTTATAGATTTCCTCTTTTGCATTTTTTAATATTTCATGAGAAATATCAATTAAAATCACTTGATAACCCTTTTGTGCAAAACTCTGGGCTACACCTATTCCCATTACTCCTGCACCTACTACCCCTATAACATCCATACTCATTATCGGCTCCTTTCTTAGCACATAATACTTTTTTAAAATCATCATATTAGCAGGGTCTCACTTTCATAATTTATCTCCATCTAAGAGCTTTTCTCATTTCTTTGAGACCCCCAATAATTTTTTGCTGATTTAGCAAGATTAACATCTACATTCATAGTTATCTTAGTGTTTCTTTTGTTTCTTTTGTTCCTTCATACATAAAGTTCATAACATTTTCAGAATTTTGTACTGGTGCATGAACACAGTGGTATGAATTAACATAAAAGTCTGAAGGCTGGGGCCAATCCTATTTCTTTTTCGTTTCACCATTCTGGACTTGCAGAAGTATATGGCATCCCGTTAATAGTTTATCCTACTCCGCCTTCAACTTCATAGTGTGGAATAAATACAGTCATTTCTCTTATATACGCAAAGCTTTTAACAGCTCTTGTAACTATTTTCTTCCTTTTTGTTCGCCACCCATGTAATTACCTATTCTGAACTAACGACTTAACCAGTCAATTCTAACTACATCATTTTATACCAATTTTTGAATTTTTGAATACAGAAAGAATTTTTTTATCCTGGCCGTCCGTATAAGTTGGATCTGAATCGAGACTACTAATCAACATCATTTCTTTTGCAAGTTTCAAAAACTCACACAACTCCTCTTTAATAACTCCTTGACTCATATAATAGCAAATGGACCACAATTGGAAGTCATAAATAGGCAAAAATATAGATTCCTTAATATTTTGATGACCTTCATAGACTAATTTAGAAGCAGTTTTCCAATCCATAGTATTATGGCACCAGGAATATCCCCCTCCAGTTATGCCGTAAATATCAGCTTTATCAGCTATTGGAACCTTAGTCTCATGGAAATACATCTGCAATGAATAGAATGTTGGCTTTGTTTCCTGGATAAATTTTATAGTATTTGCTACAGTTTCTTCAGTTTCTCCCGGAAATCCAATCATGCAAGATGCCATAGTCATGATACCCTTAGAGTTAAGTGTCTCTATACCATGTCTGTACTGATCAATGGTTGCTTTCTTGTTCATATTAATAAGAATTCCAGGATCACCTGATTCTATTCCAAGGAAAACACCTGTGCATCCTGCTTCTGCCATTAAATCATAAGTTTCATCATCTGCATCCGAGCATCTGAAAAAAGAAAACCATTTAAAGTTATATTGTTTTCTAATTAACATCCTTAATAAATCCTTGTACCTTGCAAGAGGTATGTTAAATGTATCATCAACAAAAACTAAATATCTAACACCAATTGAATGCAGATAATCAAGTTCTTCCTCCACAGATTCAAGAGATATGATGGTATATTTCCCTCCTAAAAAAGGGTATCGACAAAAAGCACATTGATTGGAACAGCTTCTGGATGTTCTTACAAAAACAGCAGGAATAGGTTTATTTTCATCAAAGGAATAACAATTTACATAGTTATAATCCAATCTGTTATCTTCTTTTTCCCGTGGTGTACGACAAAATTCTTTTCCCACTTTATAAATCAAATTTGAAATCTCACTGAAATCAGGAATATCTTTTTTTAATTCTTGACATAATTTACTTAATGTTAGTTCTCCCTGTAAATCATTGATATAGATATCTGCTCCCATATCCTTAAACAACCAATTTTGTTGCTTTAAATCCATTTCAAAACATAAATTAGCAATATATGGTCCACCGACTATAATATTAGTCTCTTTATTATAACTTCTTATGAACTCAACAATCTCCTTAACCGGTTCAGGATTTATGTAGAAAGATGTTGATATTACTACAGCCTTAGGTGATTCCCCAAGAAGCTCTATTAATCGCTCCTTTTCAGCGTTAAAATAATTTATTGGTTCAGCCGAAAGATTCACTTTTCGTAAAAAGTTAACCAAATAATGAACAGCATAAATAGGCATTTTGAATATATCAAGTTCACACTGCTTGCCAGTAGACTGGGATATACACTCCTGTATTAATTCAGAATAACTGCATCTTTTGCTCTTTAACACAACTGACTGTGCTGCTAAATGATCGTATGCTCCCGACAAATCTTTTGTAATTTCTAATCCTCCGAGAACATCAAACATAGGAAAGTGATTATATCCGATAATTATACAATCAACTCCCATAATAACACCCCTTCCATTTCTTTAAATTTAATTTTAAAATTGAGTACCATTTATAAACTCAAGTATATTATTGTAGATTTCTTTATTTTCCAGCAAAATATCATGATGACTTCCGGATTCCTTTATTTTTAGTTCACTGTCCAGGATAATTTGATGAAGTCTATACGAGCCTTCTGGATGTGCCATTCTATCATCACAGCTGGTTATTATTAAAGTTGGCTGATTCACATTGCAGGCAGTTTTAGTTGCATCAAACTCCATTAATGCCAGATTTAATTTTGAATATCTCATGAAAAGTTTAAAATCAGCGTAAGGATACATAATAAAAGGTCCCAATTCATCAGAAACTCCATGCAAAAGTGAAGGATCTAAAAATAATGTGTGAACGTCTATAGCTTTCTTTTCATTTTTCAAAGCACCAGATAAATAACTTGCAAACTGTTGCTTGAAAGGAGTCTGAGCTACATCTGATCCAAACTTCAAATCACCATGACAAACTACTATCGATTTGATAAGGTCTCCAAATTTTTCAGCAGCTGCTAAGGCAATAGGTGCTCCTCCACAAATACCTACAAGATGAGCATGTGTTATATTAAATTCTTTCAACACTGCTCCAATATAGTCTACTTCATCGCTAATATTTCCCGATGGTTCAGGAAGTGACCTCCATAAATGAAAAAGGTATGGATTCTCAAATGTTATTGTGAAATAATGCTTTGAGAATTCGTCAATCATCGGCTCAAATACTCTAATGGGAACCGCACATGGTGGAATAATTATTATAGCTTCACTTCCCGGCACCCCTTTTGCTAATACCTGTAATTCAGGTAAATTATCAGGTGTAACTAAATGCACTTTACCAAAATCATTTATTTCATCTAAAGAAACATTGGCTACTATCTCTTCTATCCTGTTACATGCTGCAATTTGCTTCCAATCGTTCAATGTTAATTTACTAAATCTACCTAAAGCTATTTCCAAGCTAGATGGGTCTTCAGGAATAGGCCAAACAAATTCCGGCATAGCTAACTTTAATTTTAAGCCTATTTGTTTTAACATCTCATTTATTTTTATGATTTCCTCATTATCAAATTGAACAATATCATTGTCTTTGTTAAATGAATAGATTCTAAGCAGAGGTCGGCTTTCTTTAATAATTTCACGGCATTTATTTGCGCCCTTTACAAGTTTATCAATTAAAATAATATGATTATCATTTTCAGCTGTATTAACATCATATACAATATTATTCATACAAATCCCCCGCATTTTTTAAGAATTATTTTTGTTACATTTTACTATTTTATAACTTTTTATTTATGTAACTTGTAACAATTTCCGATAAAGAATTTATTGTAATTTCATTTAGTTCCATATTCAATTGTATATTAATTTCAAAATGCTTATTCACTGTTCTAAGCATACGTATTAAGGAAAATGATGTACCACCAAGGCACATAAAATCAATATTTTCTTCAACATTTTCGATTTCAAGAATTTCTGCCCAAAATGACTTTAATTTTTCCTTAATAGGTGAATCATTTTTAACAAGAATCTTTTCAATATTATTTAATGCCTCAGTATCCATTTTATCATTAATGGTAGTTGGAATTGTTTTAACAATAAAATATACAGATGGCTGCATGAACTTTGGTAAACAATTAGATACATATTCTCTTATGCCATCAGCCAAAAAATTGCTATTACTATTATAATTTTCTGTAGGAACTACATAAGATACTAATCGAATATCTCCTTCCCCATAATCTTTGGATAATACAATGCAATCTTGGACATTAGGGTACTCTCTTATACGACTTTCAATTTCAAAAGGTTCTATCCTATAGCCACTAACTTTCAACTGCCTGTCTGCACGTCCTATATAAGCAAATTCATTATCTCCTAACTGTATTCCAATGTCTCCAGAGTTAAACCAACGCTCGTTAGTACCTTCAATAGACACAAAGCGTTTTTTAGTAAGATCTTCACGTTTTAGGTATCCTCTAGTAACTCCAGGACCCGAAACATACATAACTCCTTTTTCACCAACTGGCAATATCTTTCCATTTTCAACAATAATAATTTTCATATCATTTATAGGCTTACCTATTAAACTATATTCAGTATTATTTATATCCTCATAACTAATTAATTTCCAAGTCGCATGAACTGTAGTTTCAGTTATTCCATACATATTTACCAGTTGAGGTTTCATAACTCCATAGAGATTTGCCCATGGCTTTAAAATCTGGTAATCAAGCCGTTCACCTCCAAAGATAATATAACGGAGTTCCGTAAGGACTGATCCTTTTGATATTGCTACAGGTATTAGATTTCTAAAAGATGTTGGTGTCTGATTCAACATGGTGACTTTTTCATCAAGCAGCAATTGATGTAAGGCTTCAGGATTTTTTGCAATTTCATTTGGAACTATAACAAGGCGTCCTCCAAATAATAGAGCCCCCCAGATTTCCCAAACAGAAAAGTCAAAAGCAATTGAATGAAAATTGGTCCAAACATCATTTTGAGACATAGTATATACATCATACAATTCAGTAAATAAACGGGTTACATTTCCATGCTCAATCATAGAGCCTTTTGGCTCACCTGTTGAGCCAGAAGTAAATATTACGTAAGCTAAATCTTTGCATGTAGTTGCTACAGAAGGCATTAATTCATACTCGAAGCCGTTTTCTGCCGCATTAACATCTATGATTCTGCAGTTAACATCAGGTAACTTTGTATCGTTATCAATAATAATAAAGTTTGCACCACTACTTGTTATTATTTGATTACATCTTTCTAGAGGATAATTAGGATCAATCGGAACATACGCGGCACCTGCTTTTAGAATAGCCAGAGTACCAATAATCATTTCAACACTTCTTTTAATGCAAAGGCATACCAAATCCCCTTTTTTAACCCCTTCTTTTATAAGTACAGTAGCAAGTTTAGACGCTTTGATATCAAGTTGCTCATAACTTAATTGATAATTTCCCATTGAGATAGCTGGTTTGTCTTTATATTTAATAGCAACTTGTTCAAAAATAGAATGTAAGCCTAAATCTGGTGTATCTTTAAATTGTTCAGATAAATTCATACTTTTACCATTCCTTTCACTTAGCTCAAGGCATAGATCGTAATGAAACTATTGCCTTTGAGTTTTTTCAATTTACAACTATATTATTAAGGATACGGCCCTTTCAGATGTTTCTGGTTAAGATGCTTCTGTCCTGTTGAAATCCTACAAGAGCTATCTCCTTTAAAACTTAAATGATTTGAATTTTTGATATTTCCTTGTAGGGATCTTTTACTATTTCTTTTAATATGTTTATATAATGCCCTGCAAGTTTTTGTATCGTTTCCTTCTTGAAGAGACTTGTACAGTATTCCAAGTCGAAAATGATACCTTCGTCGTCCTTCTTTTCAGTTGCATTCAATGTCAAGTCAAATTTAGAGACATTACTCTTATATTCATAGGTTAAAAACTCCAATCCATCAACATATATGTCATGAGTACCGTGCACATGCATGATAAACATAACATCAAACAAAGGATTTCTGCTCATATCCCTTTGTATATCAAGAAGTCCTATAAGATCCTCAAACTGGCAATCCTGATTGGCATACGCATTCAGTGCATTTTCCTTAACTTCACTTAAAAACTTGAGGAAGGTCTTCTCTTTGCCCGGATAGTTTCGGACTGCTAGAGTATTTGCAAACATTCCTATATTATTCTCCAAATCCTCATGCTGTCTTCCAGCTGAAGGAAAGCCAATAATAATATCCTCTTTCCCTGTATATTTATTAAGCAAAATATAATAGGCTGAAAGCAGTACCATATATAAGGTAGACCCTGTCCTACGAGCAAGCCTCTTTAGTTCTTCATGGAGCTCTCTGTCTGTTTCCGCTGTATAGTAGTCTCCTTCAAAGCTTTGTTGTGAAGGCCGAGTATAATCCATAGGCATATTCAATACGGGAATTGGCCCGTTAAATACATTTTTCCAATATTCCATCTGCCTATTAAGATACTCTGTTTTGAGAAGTTTGTTTTGCCACTCAGAGAAATCCTTATACTGGATGTTCAGCTTTGGCAACATCTTACTGTTATACAGTGCCTCAAACTCCTGTATAAATATTCTTATTGACGCACGGTCACAAATGATCTGATGCAGATCAATTATTACCATATGTCTTTCTTCCGAAAACTTTACAAGTTTTGCTCTAAGCAGTGGTGCTCGGCTAAACTCAAAAGGTCTTTGGAAGGTCTTAATTATAGCTTCAATATTATTTTCATTGGCCTCCTCGTATTCAAAATCAAAATCTATGTCTCTATGCACAACCTGTACAGGTTCTCCATCTACAAATTGGAAGGAGGTTCTCAGTGCCTCATGACGCTGGATTAATCCTTTTATAGCTTTTAAGGTTTTTTCCAAATGTGNNGTTTTCTCTACTTTTCCTCGTATTATGAATGCCTCGATGTTGTGATAGCTATCACCAGATTCGAACCTATCAAGCATAAACAGCCTCTTTTGGGCAGAGGATAACTCGTAGTAATCTTTATTCTGTTTTTTTACTAATGGAACATAGCTATCTGGGATAAGTGATTTCTTTTCCAGATAACGACTAAATTCCCTAACAGTAAGATGTTTATGCAGCTCTACTGCAGCTATATTAAGTTCCAATTGCATGTTGATACGATTCATGATCTTTATTCCCGTAAGCGAATCTCCTCCAAGCTCATAATAATTGTCATCGATATCTATTATCTTGAAGCCAAGTACATCACTCCAAATTTGTGCAACTTTCTTTTCTATGACGGTATATGCTTCATCTTCTCGACCTTTCAATTTCACAGGAAGAATACATTGCTTCTCTTCATTCTTATTCTCCAGCATATTTGGGCATATATTTCTTCCAATAGTCTTTTTCCCTTCAGGTATCTCAATCCAACATCGCTCTTTTTGAAATGGATATAAAGGCAATGGAAGCTTCCAGCAGTTCTTGCCATGATAAATTTTATCCCACTTAATAGTCGCCCCTTTTACATATAAATGACATATTTCATAAAGGACGTCCTTATTTTTTTCTATTTCTTCAATTAATTTATCAACTTTTTCTTGTATTTCATGCCCTAACGGATCTATATCTTCTACACACTTCTCCCCCTCCGTTACATTTCCTTTGGCACCAATAACACCATAGAAAACTCCATCTTCTAAATATTCCTGCAATACTGTGCTTCTTAACTGTGAAAGCTTTATTTTCATTTCCTCTGAACTTTCTGCTATAATAACCACCCTATGGGAATAGTGCTCCCTTCCTGTATTGGCTGTATAGCATACATCCTGCAAATTGACGTCCTTGTTTACTTCAAAATAAGAAGCATACAGTTCCAACAAATCCACCAAAGCAAACTCACTCTTTGCAGAGATTGTCAGAGCCTGTACTCCTATTTTTCTTTCTACAGAAAGAGTAGCAGGAGCTTCTTCTAATACAACATGGCAGTTGGTGCCACTAAGTCCAAAGGAGCTAACACCGCACAGCCTTGGATAATCCTCTGATTCCCAGTCCTGAAAACTTTCATTAATATAAACAGGGGAATTGTGAAATTTTATATTACGGTTTGGTCTTGTAAAGTGAAGAGTAGGTGGTAGCTTTTTATGTTTTAATGCCATAACAGTTTTCACAATGCCAGCAAGCCCAGCAGTCGTATCCAAATGTCCTATATTAGATTTCACCGAACCAATAGCACAAAACTGTTTTTTGCCTGTATATCTTTTAAAGGCCATATTTATACCTTCTATTTCAACAGGATCACCAAGATTTGTCGCTGTACCATGAGCTTCTATATAGGATACATGTTCCGGATTAATACCTGCATCCCTCCACGCCTCCACGATAACATCAGCTTGGGCCAATGAATTTGGCGCAGCGATACTAATAGACCTGCCATCCTGGTTTATAGCACTTCCCTTAATTACTGCATATATGTTGTCCTTATCTTTCAAAGCTCTTGCCAATGGCTTGAGCAGTATAGCCACGCTACCTTCTCCTCCACCTGTACCGCTAGCACTGTCATCAAAACTTCGTGTTCTATAATCAGAAGACTCTATAGAACTCTTCTCGCCTACCTTTCGAAGGGGAAGAAGTGAAATTTTAACACCTCCAGCTATTGCCATATCACAGTTCCCCATCCTTATACCCTGGCATGCCAAGTGAACTGCCACCAAAGAGGAAGAGCATGCTGTATCAACTACCATGGTAGGTCCTTTAAGATCCAACATGTAGGATATCCTGCTAGGAAGGATAGAAGTCATATTTGCTGTTATTGAGTTATAGGATAAATCTGGTCTAACCTCATGCATAATCCTCTGATAATTATCTTTTATGGAACTAGAAAATCCTACATATACACCTGTTTTGCTACCTTTAATTCTTTCACCAGCATAGCCTGCATCCTCCAACACATGCCATGCTGTTTTAAGGAAAATTCTTTGGTTAGGATCCATTAATGCAGCTTCATTGGGCGACAAATTAAAAAACCGATAATCAAACTTATCTATATCATCAAGATAAGCCTGTTCCTGAACCTTTATACTCCCCTTATCGATATTAACAAATTCAAGGTAAGCATTTATATATTTTAGTCGGTCTTGTGGAATAGATCTTACACAATCTGTGCCTGTCTTTAAATTGTGCCAAAATTCTTCCATAGTATCTGCCATAGGCAATTGACCTGCTATTCCGATTATTGCAATATCGTTTTTAGAAGTTTTCTTTACATTTATTTCATCAGTATTATTCAGCTCATCAAGCTTTAAATTTGATAAATTGATTGTCACCAAGTCTCATCTCCTTCTCCAAAAAGTCGCTCAGCAATTCACCTGTACATGTCTCATGTAGTACACGGCGGAACAGTTTTGTCTGTTCCTGTAGAGGTACTTTTTTCGTATTAAGAATAATTGCCAATATTTTAAGGGCTTCCTGCATTTGTTGAATGGAAGGCTTTTCCTGATCCTTCTCTAAACATTGCTGGATTCTTTCTAGCTCCTCATATGGTTCAATAACACCCTTTTGATATTCTTTCTCATTGAAATTACAGTTTTTCGTACTTACTGCCATTGCAAGACATTTCGTGATTACCGTCATTTGTTCCATGTCAACTTTTCCTGTTTGAAATTGCTTTTGTAAAAGTGACACAAGCTCCTCTCTGTCTTTTTTTAAACCATAGGTGAAGGCTGTACTTTTGCCAATTTCTACTTTCACAAAATTCTTCAATACTGACTGTGGTCCCATTTCGATATATATCGTAACTCCTTTTTCCTGTAAATAATTCATTGTATCCCACCATCTTACAGGACTTTTAAGATGAAGCTTCAAATTTTCTATTATCGTTTCTTTTCCTTTGTAAGGAAGGGCGGTTACATTTGAAATAATAGGCCACTTCAAGTCGTTACAGTGATACCTTAAAAGCTCTTTTCCCAATTTCTCTGATTCTTCCTGTAACAAAGAAGAATGAAATGGTGCACTCATAATAAGAGGCGTTACCTGTGCTCCCATATCCAAAAACATACCTTCTGCATTCATTACCGCCTCTTTATGCCCTGATATGGCTGTCTGATCTTTTGTATTATAGCAGGATACTGTCACAACCTGTCCTTCCTTAGAAACTTGCTTGCATATTTGCTCTACTCTATTAGTTTCCATATTATTTACTATGGTCATTCCACCAATATCTCGATTAACAGTTTCCTGTGCCAGTCTCCCTCTAAATTGCACAATCTTTAACGAATCTGCAAAATTAATTGCCCCACAGCAAGTTAATGCAGAATACTCCCCCAAGCTATGTCCAGCTGCAAAATCTGGTTTAATGCCGACTTCCTGCATATATACCCTAAAGTTTGCAACACTAACGGTCAAATTAGCAAGGAGAGCATTCTCAAGCTTATTCAACTCGCCTACGCTTCCTTCAAAACATATTTTTCGCAAATCAAACCCTAAAATCTCATTTGCTTCTTCGAAGGTTTGTCTTGCTATAGCGTACTCATCATAAAGACTCTTACCCATTCCAATATATTGAGCTCCTTGTCCCTGAAATAATACAGCTATTTTGCCCATACTACACCTCACCATCATGATTTTCTCCTACACAAACCCTTAACCTAAAGGTTTGCTTAAACATAGATTTTCATCCATTGCAAAAATCTTGTTTATTATATCCATATACTTTTCATCAAAAATGTCCGTAAGCTCATACTTATATATGCTCTTAGAGCATAGTACACTCACACAATTACTCCCATATCTATTTCTTAAAGCTATTCCCTACTGCACGAATCAAATTTATATAGTTATTAATCAGTTTCTCTTGTCTTTTACCATCCATCCTACGCGCATCATAATCAAATGCGAACTCTATACCATCTTCTTGATCCCAAACCTCCAAAACCATATCATAAACCTCAGTAAGCTTTCCTGATAGCGATAACCTATCCTTTTTATAAAATAACGGAAGAACATCTCCATTATTTTTAACTTGCTTACACTCTAAAATCTCCTTAATATCATACCTATTCGGATCTTTAGTCTCATGCTGAACTTGCTCCACTAGGCTTATGAGACCAGGTATATCCTCGACATATGTCATATCCATATCCAAGGCTGTTACTTCACCCTGCGTCTTAACCATTGCCTGCACAGTTATTTTTGGAGTCTCTGATACCTGTGAAATCATGTATGCATATAGTGAAAGTAAAATTCCATACGTATCTGTATCTGCGTGCTGTGCTACAGTAGTTATTTTTTCATATAATTCTCCAGTCAGATTGAATTCAAATGTTGAATCTTCATAATCGCCATCTGCCATATATTCTTCTGGAAGCTTAACATAAGTAAAGGATATTTGTCGATTCTCTTTTTCTGCATTTTCATCAATATACTCTGCCAGCTTTGAAATGGTTGGGTATGCGAAAATATTAGCTACTGTTACTTTTCCAGGAAAGCACTTTTCAATTTCAGTATGCATCTGCAAAATAAGCAGAGAATTACCTCCTAAATCGAAGAAACTTTCATCAATACCTACTCTCTCTACTCCAAGTACTTTCTGCCATATTTCTACCAACTTCTTCTCTATGTCACTCTTCGGTGGAACATATTCAACTCCTACCTGGATATTTCCTATTGCATCGGGAAGCGCCCTTATATCCACCTTGCCGTTGGATGTCAGCGGCAGCTTATTTATTTCTACAAAATAGGAAGGTATCATATAATCCGGCAGAAACTTGGAAAGATACTGTTTTAGTTGTGTTACGAAGAGCTGTTCTTTCGAAACGATATATGCACAAAGATATCTGTCATTTGAACTTCTCTCCCTCATTACCACTACAGCTTCTTTTATACTTACATGCTTTAAAAGCTGACTCTCTATTTCCCCTAGTTCTATTCTAAAGCCTCTGATTTTAACCTGATTGTCAGCCCTCCCCAAATATTCCATATTACCGTCAGGTAAAAACCTTGCAAGGTCTCCTGACCGATAAAGCCTTTCTCCTGGTTTATATGGATTTTCTACAAATCTTTCCGCAGTAAGCGCACTCCTGTTCAAATACCCTCTACCAACTCCATCTCCACCTACAAACATTTCTCCTGCTACTCCAACAGGAAGAAGTCTGCTATTTTTATCCATAATATATACCGTAGTGGTAGGAATCGGTTTTCCTATATTGCTCGTATTGAGCTCCATATCCTTATCCGTTACCTCATGAAAGGTCACATGAACAGTTGTCTCCGTTATTCCGTACATATTGATTAGCTTAGTATTGGTATACTTCTCTTTCCATTGTTTAAGCATCAACGGCTTTAAAGCTTCACCCCCAAATATTACATATCTCAACATTAGTTCTCTATCATTGGCTTTCATTTCCTCATTAATAAGGTTGTAGAAGGCAGAAGGCGTCTGATTTAATACTGTCACTTTATGCTTCTTCAGTAGTTCTAAATACATACCTGTGCTTCGGGCTATTTTTTTCGGAATCACTACCAGTTTTCCCCCGTATAAAAGCGCCCCATACATCTCCCACACAGAAAAATCAAAGCATGCTGAATGGAACATGGTCCATATATCCTGTTCACTAAAGTCAAACTGCAGGCTATCATTGTATATAAGCCTTACAACATTAACATGTTCGATCATTACCCCTTTAGGCTTTCCAGTTGTTCCTGAAGTATATATTACATAGGCCAAACTTGATGGTGTACATATATTTTCCAAGTCTGCAGCCTCACCGCTATATATTGATTCATCTTCTACGCATATGCTTATTCCTTCAAATTGAACCGTATCCAAAAGATTCTTCTGGGTAAGAAGTATTTTCGCACCACTGTCCTGAAGCGTATAATGAATTCTATCATCTGGGTACTCAGGATCAATTGGAAGATATGCACCACCAGCCTTTAATACGGCAAGCATTCCAACAATCAATTCTATAGAGCGCTCCACCATGACTGCAACTATAGTATCCGGGCAAATACCCTTGCTCCTCAGAATTCTTGCCAACTGGTTCGCTCTATCATTTAGCTGCCTGTAATTCAACTGCTGATCCTCGAACACCAAAGCTATGTTCTCAGGTGTTTTTTGTACTTGTTGTTCAAATATCTGGTTAATTGTCATTTCTGAAGGATATGTGCAACTTGTATCATTAGGCGCATAAAGCAACTTCATCTTTTCTTCCTGTGACAGTAAATCAATATCTTTTATCCTTATATCTACATTCTCTGTTATGATGTCTAATAGGCTTTTAAAGTGACTATACAATCTAGCAATTGTTTCTCTTTTGAAAAGTTTCGTGCAATATTCTAGAATTATATCAATACCAGCACCCTTCTCTTCTGCAATAATTGTAAGATCAAATTTGGAGATGTTACTTTCTACTTCATATGGCACAAACTTAAATGTATCTGTTTCCATATCCCTGGTATCCATATTTTGAAGAACAAATGCAATATCAAATAGAGGATTTCTGCCTATGTCCCTACGTATATCTAGCTTTTCAAGCAATGTTTCAAACTGATATTCCTGGTTATCATAAGCATCAAGAGCATTTTTCTTTACTTCTTCAATAAATTGTTGGAAAGTCTTGCTGCCTTCAGGATAATTTCTCATGGCAAGTGTATTTACAAACATGCCGATTATTCCCTTTGAGTCTGCATGGGATCTCCCGGCAATAGGAGAACCAATAATAATATCCTCCTGACCAGTATATTTGTAGAGTAGTACATTAACCGCAGCAAGCAGCACCATATATAAAGTGGCTCCGTTTTGCTTGCAAACCGCTTTTAGTCTATCTACAAGTTCCTTTTCTAAGCTGAAGGTGATACTAGAACCTTCAAAGCTCTGTACATGTGGACGAGGATAATCATAAGGCAAATTAATTACATTTAGATTGCCTTTAAGAACCTCAAGCCAATAAGCTTCCTGTTGCCTTATTACTTCAGTTTCAAATAATCTGTTCTGCCATGCCGCATAGTCTTTATACTGTATTTTCAAAGGAGGCAATGATTTACCTTCATAAAAAGCTATCAGTTCTTCCACTAATATCCACATTGATATCCCATCTGATATAATGTGATTCATATCAAATAACAACCGATGCTTATTGTGTGAAATTTTCACGACCTGTGTCCTTATAAGAGGAGCTTTGCTTAAATCAAATGGCCTGATAAAATCTTTGGCTACTCTTTCAAAATTTTCCTCCCTTTCTTCCAGATAAATCATATCAAAATCTACAGACTCATGTACCTTTTGCTTTACCTCGCCCTCTTGCAGTTCAAAGGATGTTCTAAGTGCCTCATGTCTTTCAATCAACATACAAAATGCTTCTTGCAATCTTTCCGCTTTAAAATCACCTAAAACCGTAAAACACAGTGGATTGTTATAAGCTGTTGATGCCCCTTCTATCTGATTGATAAAAAACATTCTCTTTTGTGCCGAAGAGCAATCATAATACTCCTTCTTCTCTAAGATCTCAATTTCTGTTTCTCTTTGCTTTGCTGTAGCATCTATAAAGTTTGCTATTGTTTCTATGGTCGGATACTGGAATATTTCCTTTGTTCCTAAGGTTACATCCATTTCCTTACGCAACTTTGATACAAGCAATGTAGCGCTGAGGGAATGCCCACCAATATCAAAGAAATTATCTTTTATGCTTATCCTATCCTTAATATTAAGGACTTCCTTCCACATTGCTACTAACTGCTCCTGCGTTCTATTAGCTGGTGCAGCATATTCCCCTTTTTTGAGGTTATTTTTTTGAGACCCTTCCATACTTTGCAGTGTTCTTCTATCTATTTTGTTATCTTGTGTAATAGGCATACTATCAAGGTTGACAATCTCCTGGGGAATCATATAATGTGGTAGCAAACCTAAAAGGTATGTCTTGAGTTTTACATTATCCACTTCACCCTCTGATACAATATAGGCATAAAGGCACTTAATCCCTTGAAGGTCTTTCTTATCTAAAACTACAGCTTCTTTCACCTGAGAATACCTTCGCAAGCATGCTTCAATTTCTCCCACTTCTACAGAATAGCCCTTTATTTTCACCTGGGAATCCTTTCTACCTAAAAACTCAATGTAAGCAATTTCATTGCAACCACTAGGTCTTCGCAGAACACCATAATCATCAGTTTTATGTAAATATCCCTGTTCAGAATTCCAGATGAATGTATTTGTCGTCCTCTTGTCATCATTCCTATAGTTAGTTGCAGGACCAGCACAACCAATGTATAGTTCTCCTGGCACACCAATAGGACACAACCTTTTGTTGCTGTCTAGCACAAAGAATTTCTGATTAACCAATTGTATGTCATAAGGTATGCTCTTCCATTCATTTTTCATCTCCATAATTGGATAATGAATTGACCATATGGAACCTTCCATTGCACCACCTAAGCTTACCACCTTGGCATTCTTAAAATGATCTTTTATCTTATCTGACCGCCTGATTGGTATCCAGTTACCGTTAAGAAGTACAAGGCGGAGGTTATAATCTGAAAAATCACTATTCATTCTGCTGATCATCCTGTCCATAATAACAGGCGCTGAACTCCACACAGTTATATTTTGTGTCTTAAGAACTTCGTAAAGTACATTGGTATCCCTCTGATCGGGAACTTGTACAAGTGCAGCACCAGCACTCAATGCGCCGAATATATCATATACAGAAAGCTCAAAACAAAGTGGAGACAATCCTATTATCTTGTCCTTCTCATTAATATTGAATTTACGATTTATATTAATGATTGTATTTACTGCTGCCTCATGGGTAATCACAATACTCTTTGGTTTTCCTGTACCACCTGAGGTATATATAACATATGCCCCAACCTCAGCAGATCCACCTGTCATTATATCCTCTAATGGATAAGAAGACACGACCTGCTCCAGTTCTTCAGATGCCTCTAACATAAGTCTGCATCCGCTGTCTGCCAGTATATAGTCAGCTCTATCTTGCGGATAGTTCGAATCTATAGGAACATAACACCCTCCAGACTTTAATATACCTAACAAATTGATTATTGTTCCAGGGCAACGTTTTTCTAAAAGACCGACTGCTTCTCCAGGCTTCACTCCATGTGCCTTAAGGTAATGGGCTACCTGATTTGATTTCACGTGTAATTCTGAGTAGGTTAATACTTCTTCGCCGCATATCAATGCTTCATTATGCGGAGTCTTTTTTACCTGTTCTTCAAATAGTTTATTAAGAGTTTTATACCTGTCGCAACTATCTTCGATATTATTATATTCAAATAATATGAGGTTTCTTTCATCCTCAGAAAGCATATCAACTTCTCCTAGCTTTATACGCGGATCTTGAGTTACTCTTTCCAATATATTTTCAAGATGCCCCATCATACGTTTTACAGTTTCTTCTTTAAAAAGTTTTGTAGCAAAATTCATTACAAACCGTATGACATCATTATCTTCAAATGCTTCAAGCTGCAGATCAAATTTAGATACCTTACTACCAAACCTAAAGGGACTTATCCTTGCTCCATCAATCTTTATCTCACTGTTAAGTGTATTTTGCAGCACAAACATGACATCAAACAAAGGATTTCTACTCAAATCCTTTGGTATATCTAATTTTTCCACAAGCTTTTCAAATGGATACCTTTGATTTTCATAAGCATCTAAGGTATTTGCTTTCAGCTCTCCGAGAAAATCTATAAATGTTTTGTCATCAGTAGGATAGTTCCTAAGAGCAAGAGTATTAACAAACATACCAATGAGATTTTGCAGATCTATGTGATTTCTCCCAGCAACTGGTGTTCCAACTATAATATCATTTTGTCCAGTGTATTTATATAGTAGTACATTAAAAGCTCCTAACAGCACCATTTGCAATGTAGTGCCAGTATCACTTGCTAACTTTTTTAACTTTTGAGTTAAGTTCTTTTCTAAGGAGGTTTCTATAGTGCTTCCTTCAATTTCACGTATAGTTGGTCTAACATAATCTGTAGCAAGATTCAAAACAGGGAGTTCACCCTTGAAGCATTCCATCCAGTACCTTTCCTGCTGTTTCATAACAGTTTGCTCCATTTGCTTATTCTGCCAATAGGCAAAATCTTTGTACTGTATGCTAAGCTCTGGCAACTTCTTGCCTTCGTAAATAGAAACAACCTCTTTTACCAATATATCCATGGAGATACCATCAGCTATAATATGATGCATGTCAAAAATAAATATCTGCTTTTTATAAGCTGAATCGCCATCAGCAAGTTCAATAATTCCAGCTCTTAAAAGAGGACCTTTGCTTAAATCAAATGGTTTAATAAAATTACTAATAATTTCTTCGACTTCCTCATATACTGCATTATATCGAACCAGTTCAAAAGCTACATCTTTGTTTACCCTTTGCATTATATCTAAGTCCACCTCATGAAAGGAACTTCTCAGAATTTCATGACGACTTATAAGAGTTCTAAATGCGTCCTCCAGTTTTTCCACATTAAGCTTGCCTTCTATTTCCATTGCTCCTGATATATTATAATTTGTACTTTCTTCATCAAACTGTTGCAAAGTATACATCTGACTCTGAGATGAAGACAGCTTATAATACTCCTGCTCTGGAATAGGTTCAATATTCTCTTGCCTACTTTCACTTAAATCTTCAATGACCTTTGCCAGTTCCTTTATTGTAGGGTTCTTGAAAAGCTCCTTTATCGGTACTTCTACATTCATTTCTTTATGAGCCTTTGAGACCAGTGTTATTGCCTTTAAAGAATGTCCTCCAAGATCAAAGAAATTATCATTTATACCAATCTTTTTAACACCTAATACTTCACTCCATATTTTTGCTAAAGCTTCTTCAATTTCATTTCTTGGCGCTTCATATTCAGTTAAAGTTGTATCTAAGTTTGGTTCTGGAAGTGCTCTTCTATCAAGCTTTCCATTGGTTGTAAGAGGCATTTTTTCTAGTTCCATAAAGTAAGCTGGAATCATATATTCTGGCAATGTTTCTTTTAAGTACCCTTTTAGATCTAACTCCTGAAACTTTTTATCACTTACAACATATGCACATATATATTTTTCCCCATCTTTGTTTTCCTTAACTAAAACCGCTGCTTCTTTAACATCTTCATGCTCTAATAACCTATTTTCTATCTCTCCAAGCTCTATTCTAAATCCCCTTATTTTAACTTGGTTATCTATTCTTCCCAAGAACTCTATATTTCCATCGGGTAACCATCTTGCTAAGTCTCCTGTTTTATACATCTTAGTTCCTGGTTCAAATGGATTTTCTATAAATTTTTCTCTCGTTAATTCTTCTCTATTCAAATAACCTCTAGCTAATACATCTCCACCTATATAAATTTCGCCGACTACACCTATAGGTAAAAGTTTATTATTGATATCTAATATATAAATTTTAGTATTACTTATGGGTTTTCCTATTAACACTGAATTTCTATACTTATTTCTATAGTTATACTTATGAACAATGCATCCTACTGTAGCTTCAGTTGGACCATATTCATTTATTATTTCTATTTTATTCTCAAACAATCCACTGATTTGTTTAGCTAATTTTTCTGTTAAGGTTTCTCCGCCTACAATAAGTCTTTTAATTGATTTATTTACAGTTTTTATTTCTTTTAGTAAGCTCAGATGTGCTGGCGTTAATTTAATTACAGACTGATTTTCTCCACTAAATACTGCTTTTGTAAGACTATCAGGCTCTGTTTCATTATATATAATAATGGATTTTCCACTAATCAATGGCGTAAAAACAGATGTTACTGTTAAATCAAAAGACACAGAAGTATATAATGGCATATATAATTCTTCTTCAATAGAGTAGTTATTCTTTGCATATTCAACATAATTATTTAATGTTCTATGTTCTATCATTACACCTTTAGGATTACCAGTAGTTCCTGATGTGTATATAACATATGCTAAATTAGTTGAGTAATTTATTTTATTTAGGTTACTTGAATCATTTATAAATAGGTCTTCATTAAATACATCAATAGATTCACCGTTAAACTCTACATTTTCTACAAATTTCTTTTGGCTTAATAATAGTTTACTTCCACTATCACTTAGCATATATTCTATTCTTTCCTTAGGGTAGTCTAGGTCTATAGGTAAATAAGCCCCTCCTGCTTTTAGAATTCCCATTATTCCTACTATCATCTCTATGGATCTTTCTAACATTATTCCTACTATTGAGTCAGCCTTAACAGCTTTATCTCTTAACACTCTTGCAAGACTATTCGCTCTTTCATTTAACTCTCTGTAAGTTAAACTCTTATCTTCAAATACTACTGCAATATTGTCTGGCATTTTTTCTACCTGAGCTTCAAATAACTCATATATTGTTTTATCCTTTGGATAATCTGCCTTTGTATCATTAAATTCAAATAATATCTTATTAGTATCATCTTCAGATAATATTTTTATATCTTTAATCTTCTTATTATAATTATTTAAGACATCTTTCAAAGCCGTTATGTAACTCTCATATAAAGCTTTAACAGTAACTTCTGTTATTTTATTAGAATTATATACAATCTGTATATCTATTGATTTATCTTCCATAGGGTAAAGTAAAAATGATAACTCATTTTTATTTGACTCACATATATAGTCAACATCCTTATCCTCATGTATACCTTTCATGCATATACTTATTGGTGTTAACTCCATTACGTCATTAGATAACCCATTTTGTACTAATGCTTTTGAATTTAAATAAGCCTGATTTTTATAGTTATTTAACACTTTAGCTTTAATAGAGCCCATATACTCTAAATATGTCATTTCATGGTCTATGCAAGACACTAATGGCAACAATTTATTTATATGCATATTTGCTCTAGCATTTTGATTACTATAACAAGGTATTCCAATTACAATATCATTTTTCCCCATATATTTAGATAAAGTAATTTTTAGTGTTGATACTAAAAAGGTGTATATCAAAAGACTATTATTCTTGCATATATCACTCAATTTGTTTCCATGCTCTTTATCAAATATTCCTTTATATATACTTTTTTTATATGGAGATTCGTCAGAATAATCCCATATAAACTTTTCATTATCTTTTAAGTTCTTAAATTGTTCATTCCAATAATTTAAATCTTTCTTCTCTTTCTCCATAAAGTTTATGCCTCCCTCAAACATACTTATATATTAAATTGCTCTTCTAATATATCTAACGCCGAGTTATCATCAAAATATATTTTTGAACATTCTAAAATTATATTATCTATAGTTATTTCTTTGTCTATTATTATTATTTGTAGTATATCAACATACTCTTTTATCATCATTTCTATAGTGCTTTTATTATAAAGATTAGTAGAATATGTTAATATTAAATCAATTACTTCCGGTTTTTCTTCCAATGTTAAGTCAAAATCTACCTTAGATGACTTTACTTTTATATCATAAGGTTTAATTGAAAATCCATCTAGAATTTTTTCCTTCTTGTCAAATACATTAATAGAATTGAACATAACATCAAATAATGGATTTCTACTTGTATCTCTTCTTACATCTAGCTTATCTACTAAAGCTTCAAGCTGATAGCTTTGATTTTCATATGCTTTTAATGAGTTTTCTTTTACTTCTTTTAAGAAATCTATATATTTCTTATCCCCTTGAGGTTTATTTCTTAAAGCTAAAGTATTTACAAACATACCCATTATGTTTTCAAGGTCTGCATGTGATCTTCCAGCTATTGGTATTCCTATTACTATATCTTCTTGTCCACTATATTTTGATAAAAGTATGTTGAAGGCTGATAGTAACACCATATGCATTGTAGTTCCTGTTTCTTTTGTAAGTTTTCTCAATTTTAAGGTTGTTTCTTCACTAAGTTCAAAACTTACACTGCTTCCTTCAAAGCTTTGCATAGCTGGTCTTTCATAATCTATAGGGATATTTAGTACCGGTATTTCATCACTGAATTGATTAATCCAATACTCCTCTTGTTTTTTCATCTCTTCTGATTTTAAGAGTTTATTTTGCCATGCTGCGAAATCTTTATATTGAAGTTTTAAGTGTTTTAAATCTTCTTCATTATATAACGCTATAAATTCTTTCATTAATATGTTCATAGATACACCGTCTGATATTATGTGGTGCATATCTATTAATAAATAAGTTTTTTCTCTTAACTCTACAAGCTCTACTCTAAATAATGGAGCTTTTTCTAAATCAAATGGCCTTACAAATTTATTTACTATATCATTTATGTTTTTACTTTCTTTTCTGACTAATAGTTCAAATACATAGTTATTTTGTAATTTTTGTATTATTTCACCATCATAAGTTTCGAAATAAGTTCTTAATACTTCATGTCTTTGTGTTAACTTACTAAAAGTTTCTCCTATTTTACCCTTGTCAACTTTCCTTTCCAACTCAAAAACTGCTGACATATTGTAAGCTGTGCTATCCTTATCAAATTGTTGAAGCATATACATTCTCTTTTGAGCTGAAGATGCTTCATAATAATCTTTTTCTTCTACTTTTTCTATCTTTGAATAAAGATTTTCCTCTACATTTTCAATGAATTTACTTAGTTCTTTTATTGTTGGTGACTTAAATAACTCCTTTAATGGTATTTCTTTATTTAGTTTCTTATGAATCTTAGACATAAGTACTGTTGCTTTTAAAGAGTGTCCCCCAAGTTCAAAGAAGTTATCGTTTATTCCTACTTTTTTAACGCCTAATACTTCACTCCATATTTTTACTAAAGCTTCTTCAATTTCATTTCTTGGCGCTTCATATTCAGTTAAAGTTGTATCTAAGTTTGGTTCTGGAAGTGACCTTCTATCAAGCTTTCCATTGATTGTAAGATGCATTTTTTCTAGTTCCATAAANNCCCTTTTAGATCTAACTCCTGAAACTTTTTATCACTTACAACATATGCACATATATATTTTTCCCCATCTTTGTTTTCCTTAACTAAAACTGCTGCTTCTTTAATATCTTCATGCTCTAATAATCTGTTTTCTATCTCTCCAAGCTCTATTCTAAATCCTCTTATTTTAACTTGGTTATCTATCCTTCCTAAGAACTCTACATTTCCATTGGGTAGCCATCTTGCTAAATCTCCTGTTTTATACATCTTTGTTCCCAGTTCAAATGGATTATCTATAAACTTCTCAGCCGTTAATTCTGATCTATTTAAATAACCTCTTGCTAGTCCATCTCCTGCTATATACAACTCTCCGGGCACTCCTATAGGCATCTCTCGATTATATTTATCCATTATATATAACTTATAATTAGTCATTGGCTTGCCTATTGGTATAGTTGACAATTCATTTATTCTTTTAGGATCTATTAAAAAAATACTTGAATCAACACAACATTCTGTTGGACCGTATACATTACTTATATACGGTTTATAATCACTTTTCATAAATTTATAAAAATCTTTTATAGTACTTAGTGATAGTGATTCTCCCCCTATTATATAATGCTTAATTACTGAATTCTTGTTTTTAAATAAGTTACTATTCATTATCATTTTTATATGCATTGGAGTACCATCAGTAATTTCAATCTTATTTTTTTCATAATATTGCAGTAAAACTTTACCATCTCGCCTTGCTTCTTCATCAACTATATACAAACTATGACCATTTAATATTGAGGCAAATATTTGTTTTACAGATGCATCAAAATAATAAGGTGATACTAACCCAACTCTAAGAAATTTATCATATCTATAATAAATATTTTTATTCAATTCTAGTATTAGATTGATTAAACTCCTATGTTCTATCATTACTCCCTTCGGATTTCCAGTTGTACCTGAGGTGTATATAACATATGCTAAATTATTTGAGTTACTTATCTTATCTAGATTACTCAGACACTCATTATTAAATAAGTCACATTCAAATAAATCTATAACATCACCATCAAATTCTATAGTTTCTACTAATGTATTTTTACTTAATAAAACCTTGCTTTCACTATCTTTTAAAATATATTCTATTCTTCCTTTAGGGCTGTCTGGATCAATTGGTAGGTATGCTCCTCCAGATTTTAAAATTCCTATTATTCCTATTATCATTTCTAGAGATCTTTCTACCATTATTCCTACTATAGAATCAGCTTGCACACCTTTACTTTTTAACACTCTTGCCAGTTGATTTGATTTTTCATTGAGTTCTTTATAAGTTAATTTCTTGTCTTCAAATACTACTGCTACATTATTTGGTGTTTTTTCTACTTGTTCTTCAAATAATTCTTGTATTGTCTTATCTCTTGGATAATCTATTTTTGTATCATTAAAGTCATATAGTATTTGATTTTTTTCTGCCTCTGATAACAAATCTATGTTGTCTATAGAAATGTTAGGATTATTTAATAAATTTTCTATAATCCTTTCTAGGTAAACGCCTAATTTCTCAACTATACTTTCATCTATTGATAAGCTATTAAAACTGAACTTAAATTCAATTCCATAAAAAGTTAATATCTCTAAAGCCATATTATAGTTTGTTTGCCCTACAATTGAA
The DNA here is from genome assembly GCF_002341865.1 of Clostridium sp. UBA2485. GTDB lineage: Bacteria > Bacillota > Clostridia > Clostridiales > Clostridiaceae > Clostridium_J. The sequence goes on from NZ_DDOV01000082.1 coordinate 28,037, forward strand.
AACTCATCTACAGATAACACATTTTTTTTGTTTGAACCAAAATCTAAAGGATAATTTTCTATAGTAACTATTGAATTAAAAAGCTCTTCATTAACTTTTGCCCCACAATACTCTTTTATATCGATTAAAGATGTATTTTCAAAATCTTTTCTTTCATTAAGACTTTTATCTAAAGAGTTAATTAATTCTATTAATGTAGTTTTCTCATCATACTTTACCCTTAATGGTATAGTATTTATAAATAATCCTACCATTTTATCTATAGAACTTATCTTTTCTGGCCTTCCTGAAACTGTTGTACCAAATAAAACTTCCTTTGAGTTATTAAATTTCTGAAGTAATACTCCCCAAGCTCCATATAATATTGATGATAATAAAACCTTATTTTTTTTTGAAAAATTTTTAATTTTATTTGCCTTAATATCATCTATCTTGTATGATATTTCTTTATGAATTCCTACTTCTTTACAACTAAAATAATCATCCTTATCATCTAATTCCCATAGATAATTTGCCCAATATTTTTTCTCATCTTCTTTATTTATAGAATTTAAATATTTAATAAACTGACTAAACTTTGTTTTATTA
>NZ_DDOV01000082.1:28720-33856 GCF_002341865.1 Clostridium sp. UBA2485
CTAAAAATTGTTCTTAGCATTTCATTACTATCTATTACAAACTGCCAAGCTCTTTGTAATAACTCTATCTTCAAGTCACCTCCAAGAGTTAAGCTTAATTGCTCATGATACATACTACTTTCTTCATCACTAATATAATGAAACAACATTCCTTGTTGCAAGCTAGTTAATGACATAAAATTCTCTATATTATTTTTATCTAACTTATTACTTTGCCTCACATTATCACCTCATTACAACATTTATAAAGAACTTATCTTACCCAATTCCATTTTTATAACTCTATCTGCAAGATTAAAGTATTTATCATCGTGAGTTACAGCTATTACACACTTTCCCTTAGCTTTAAGCTCTGGTAGTAAAGAATCGTAAAAGAACAACCTAAACTCTGGATCTTGGTCTGCTGCCCATTCGTCAAATAAATAAATTGGCCTGTCCTCTAAATAAGCAACTAATAATGCTAATCTTTTCTTTTGACCTGTTGATAATTTGATTGTGCTAAACTTTCCATCTTTTATTTCAACTTTTTTGTCTAGTTTAAGTATCTTTAAATAGTTTTTTATTTCAACTTCTTTATCCTTATAATCAATTCCATAAAGCTTATCAAATAAGTAAAAATCGCCAAATACAGTAGAATAGTTTTCGCTCAACATCTTTTCTGAAACTTTAATATCATTTAAAGTTATATCCCCCTTAGAAGACCCATAAAGTCCGGTTATTAACTTAGCTAATGTAGACTTTCCACTACCATTTCCACCTGCAATAAATATTATTTCCCCAGATTTAAATTCATAGTTAATAGGCCCCACTTTAAAATTATTTTCATCATTTTTATCATACTCATATTCTACTTCGTTTAATTTTAAGCTAATATTTTTGTCTGACAGTCTTTGTATATTATTATCATCTTTATGATCATGTATCTCATCTAATAATCCATTGATTCTTTTTGATGCTATTCTCACTTCAATTACTTGAGGTATAGTGTTTAATATTCCATGAACTGGACCCGTCATGTAAAGTAATATAAATACGTAACTTGTTACACTGTTTACTTCTAGATTTTTTAAAATTAAAGGGAAAATAAATACTACTGATCCAATAGCTAAAGTAAATAAAAGTTCTCCTATCACAAACATATTTGCAAATGCCAAAGCTGATTGTCCTCTTTTAACTCTAAATTTATCACAGCTTTTTTCCATATCTGCTTCAAATTCATTTTTTCTTTTTCCATTAAGACTTAGTTCTTTAAAGCCACCTATTAAATCATTAATAAATTTAAAAAACACATTTTGAAGATCTCTTGCCTCTTCTCCGATTCTATTTGCATATCTACCAACTAAGTAGTATATACTTGCAATAAATAATATTATTATTACTGAAAATAACAAAGCATATTTATTTATAAAGCCTAGATATATAAAGCAGAAAATAAGCGTAATAGCACTTGTTACTCCACCAATTAAAACATTTACAAATCTACTTATAGTTTCTGTGTCATTGTTTAGTGTAGTTTCTATTCTTCCATCTTCAATATCTTCAAATTTCTTATATGTCGTCCTTAATAAACACTTTATAATTTCCATTCTTTTTGAATATACTATGTCATTTGTTATTTCTATTAATTTTTCTCTCATAATCTTTTGACCATAAACATAAAAAATTATCCCTAGTACAAAATATATTAATAATTTAATTCTCATATCATTGCTACTATTTATAGCCATATTAATGGTGAAGATTATAAGAGCATTTCCAAATCCACTAACACAACTTAATACTGACAGCATTAATATAGATTTATCGTCCTTATTTTTACAAAAACTTGTTAATAAGGAAAATATATATACTAGCCAAATACTTATATATAACAGATAAGCGGCAGCTTTTACACTTTTAGGAAGCCATACAAATACAAAATTCCATGATACTCCCATATAAAAGATATATGGAATTAAATATATACAATAGCTAACTCCAATTATAAAAATAAATGAAATAACAGCTCTTAGAACGCTTTTTATTCCCTTTACTTTTAAGTTTCTTTTTCTTTTAAATATCTGCATTATTGCTTTAATCATAAAATATAAAGTACTTATAGCAATTAAAATTCCAATACATATAATTGCAATAGCAATGTTATCTGCATTTTTATTTAAGTCTTTTACATCTTTGCTATAATCTTTACCTTGTAATATTTCATTAATGCCTTGGGTAATATCTGTTATATACTTAGAGTTCATGTTACCAAGCACTGCAATTCCTACTTTATCTTCTGGTCTAAATGTTATAAACGAAGAATAGTTAGGATTATTTCCTCCATGAGAAATTTCTCCACCATCTTTTTGATAAACAAACCACCCACTACCGTAAGATGCACCATCTGCTAAAGGTGCAATTCTACGATTAGGTTTATGTGAATCCTCAATTAATTCTCTATCAAATTTAGAGTTATTAAAATTACCCATTTGAATTTTAAGCCATTTTGCCATATCTTCAGCATTAGATATAATATATCCAGCTGGTTTATTACCTTTATAGATAGGTGCATCATATGGACGAGCACTTAAGAATCCAATTTTATATCCTTTAGACATATCTTTTTCCATACTGTCACTTCTATCCATATAGGTATTATTTAATTCCATAGGCTTTAAGATATTTTCTTCAATATATTTTTCATATGTCATACCTGTTACTTTTTCAATTACTAATCCTAAAACATCATAGTTTATAGTTGCATATTGAAACTTTTTACCTGGCTCACTGTCTAGTTCTATATCAATCAGAGTCTTAACTGTTTCGTCAAGAGCGTTATCCGCATTAGAAACTGGTATTTTATCTATGGTTTTAAATGGCATTCCGCTTGTTTGATATAATAACTGTTCTACGGTTATCGAAACCTCACTGCCTTGATATTTCATCTTAAGCCAAGGAATATATTTAGTAATTTCATCATCAAGTTTAATTAATCCATCCTTCTCCAGCTTTAGAATTCCTAGAGCAGTAAAAGCTTTACTATTAGATCCAATTTCAAATAATGTTCTGCCAGTAACTAGCTCTTTTGTTTCTATATTAGAATATCCGAAACCTTTCTGATAAATAGTTTCATCATCTTTAACTATAACAACAGACATTCCTGGTATTTTACCTTTACTCATCTCTTTCCCTATAAACTTTTCTATTTTAACTTTATCATCTTCTGATAACTTGCTTATTTCATAACTATCAGAACCTAAAGAGTAGCTTTTAAAAGGCACTAAAATTATAGTGAGAAAAATACTAAATGCAACTAATAATTTATTTACTTTTTTCATAATACTATTTACTCCTCATATAAATTTAATTATATTTTTCCTTTAAATAAACTATATTTACAAAACTCTATTTTAACTAAATAGAGAATCTAAATCTTCTTGCGAAATTTCTGCAGCATCAAAATCTGATGGAGTAAACTCTTTAAAATGTTTATTAACACAATGATTTAAAATTAGTTTCAATGTATCTATATAACTTTCCATAAACTTTTCAATTGTTTCATCTTTAAATCTGTTACTACTATAAGTAACTTTTATCTTTAATTCTCTATTTACTACCATAGCATCTATATCCATTAATGCTGTTAATAAATTATTTTTATCACTATATAACCCGAATTCAATATTTGATAGATTTAGTTTATCTTTATCTATTATGTTGTCAAAATCTCCAAGATAATTAAATCTTATATATTTAGTTTTTTGTTCTTTAAGTTCTTTATTTAATAAATTAAGAATGCTATAATTAAATCCTTTATTAGGTATATTTCTAAATTGTTCCTTTAAAGATTTAATGTTATCCTCTATATCTTCATGATCTATCTTGAAGTATGCTGGGTACATACTTGTAAACCACCCAACAGTTCTAGATACATCAATATAGTCATTTATTAATTCCCTTCCATGCCTTTCAAGTTCAACTATTATTTCATCTTTCTTAGTTAATTTGTTGATTGTAAGCACCAAACCAATTATTAAAGCTTCATTAAATTCCATATTATAAATTTCATTTATATTTTTTATCAAACCGTCTAATGTAGCTTGATCTAATTCCTTATTTAAAACACTCGATGTTTTTATAGTATCTTCAATTGCATTGTAATCTACAGGATAATCATTATCCTTTTCTAAAATTAATTCCCAATAATGTTTCTCACCATTAAAATCATTCTTTTTATATTCTTGCAATGCTTCTGACCATTCTTTAAATGAATGAGTCTTCATAGGCAACTTTAATTCTTCATCATTCTCCAATTGCTTTAGTGTAGTTAAGAAATCATCTAATATTATTCTCCATGAAACTCCATCTACTATTATATGGTGAGCTGTAAATAAGATAGCTTGTCTTTCAGCTTCTAAATCAAACATAGTTACATTAAATAAAAGACTATTTTCTATATCAAAATTAACATTAGCATCTTCTATTAAATTTTTAATCTTTTCACATTGCTTCTCGTAAGAACATTGGGATAAATCAAAACATTTAACTAATGAACTCTTAATTAAATATTCATTATTGTAATATAATCTATTATCTTTCTTATTATAATTAATTCTTAATCCATCATGATATTCAATTAATTTATTTACAGCAACTATAACCTTATTAATATCAAAAGCACCATTGTACTCTAAGAGCACATGTTGATTGTATATATTTGGATTTTTAAAATCTTGATTAAAGAACCATTCTATAATAGGAGTTCTCTCAACACTACCTTCTCTTTGCTCCTGGCTTATAAATCTAACACTATTGCTTTCTTGCATTGTAGCTGCTATTTCTTCAATAGAATCAAATGTTAATATATCTTTTACCTTAACTTCTAAACCAACATTTTTAAGCTTTGAAGAAATTTGAATTGCTTTTATAGAGTCTCCTCCAAGTTGATAGTAATTATCGTTTATGCTTATATTTTCTAAACCTAAAATTTCTTGCATAGCTTTAACTAGCTCTTTTTCCGCTAAAGTTTTATATTTTATAAATTCCTTCTTAACCATTTCTGGTTCTGGAAGTAACGCATAGTTGACCTTTCCATTTAAGGTTAATGGTAGTTTGTCCATAAATACAAAGTTAGCTGGAATCATATATTTAGGTAAG
>NZ_DDOV01000097.1 GCF_002341865.1 Clostridium sp. UBA2485
AACATTAATTATCATGATAGTAGTTGGACTACTATTAACTAAATTAATAATAAATAAATTAAAGAAAAATCATAACTTAGATAGTGTAGAGCTTAATAGGGATATTGCAACTGAAAAACCTGTAAATTGGCCATTTATAGTTACAACAATAATCTTTGTAGCTATAGTAATACTTAATTATATAGTCTTATCAGCTTTAAATGCTGCATAACAAAAGCCCTTTCTTAAAGTAGAAAGGGCTTTTTATCTTATATTTATCAAAAGGATTTAAAATTAAAAACTAGAATAATATTTTATAGATAACTAAAATAATAGATTATTGATTTAAAAATTAGAGAAAAAATTAAAAAAGTGCTTCTTATATATTGATGTAAGGAAGGTGAAAAATGTTAATACCTAATTTATTAAAAAGAGATAGAGTTAAGTTATCTGCGTTAAAAAAAGAGGATATAGATAAGATTACAATGTGGTATGAGGATGTAGATTTTTTAAGAAATTATGATGGTAAGATAGCATATCCAGAAACTAAAGAGTCTATAGAGAAGCAATCTATAGAGATAACAATAGATATGATATGTATTTATATGGATTATTAAAAAAAGAATGGTGTATGGATTAGAAAAAAAGGCTAAGATAAGCTTGAGGTAAATTATAGTGTTAATATATAAATAGTTAAAGTAGGAATATTCCTTCTTTAGCTATTTATATATTAGTTTTAACATTGTATCAAAATGCATCTAAAATTTTATTTTTGTAATGAATTCATCTTTAGCTGGAAAAATGCTGGGTTCCATAATAAATATACTTAAATCCTTTTAGGTTTTGTACTCTTACTATGCTTACAGACATTTTTTTATGCTTGGGATCTAACATATTTGCCTTATGTGAAGGTGAATTTAACCATAAGGTAAATAAATTTTTAGCATTATATTTTGAAGTGTTATCTGATGCAGCCATAAGTATATTTTCACCATATCCACTATATTTATAATTGAAAGCTTCTGCTAGTGCCTCAGGACCATTATTATTATAATTAGGATTCCCATGACTAAAATAGTTTAGTTGTATCATGGAATTAGATTTGTATTTAGCTATAGGATAAATTTTTTCATCCCAAATTAATGGCTCAATGCCGTGCTTTTTTCTAAGTTCATTAGTTAAGTTAAAAATTTCTTTATCAAAGGAAGATATATATTCTACGTTATATTTGTTAGGTAAAATTTTAGGTGATTTTGTAATATGGCTATTTTTTTCATATATGAACTTTAAAAGATGATTATCTATATCTTCTCCAACTAAAAACTTATTAATTATAGTTTTATTTTCTAATAAACCATCTATTTTAGGTACTACGTCTTCGTTTATATTATCGCCAAGAAGTAGTATAGGAGCTTTATTATTTCCTGCTACAATACCTATAGAAAGTGCATCGGGAAATTTATAACCTTTTGTTATATATAGATTAGTGAAGTCTAATTCTCCTTCAAAGTGTTTTATTATATTAAAGTTAGTTTCATATCTATTTTTACCACCAATTCTTATCGCATTAGGTAAGAGGCTTTTAATTCTATCTGATATAACTCCATTACCACCTATTATATAAGATTTTTTTATGTTATTTTCTGATATATAATTAGTAATATCAGCTGGTATGTTATTTTTACTGGTAAATAAAATAGGTATGTTTTTCATTGCTGAAATCGTTGAAATAGAAAGTGAATCCGCAAAACTATCCACTGATACTATAAATACCTCATCTACGTTTTCTATCATAGAGGCTATTTTTATAGAAGTTTCAAAATAATCTTTTCCATAAACTCTTTCAATATTCAGGTTAATTCCTTTTAATGTATCTTCTACAGTTTGAGATACATTACTATAATCTCCTACAATATAAACATTTTTAGCCTTAAGATCAATTATTTCATCTCTTACTTTATTATTAATTTCATTTTTTGAAACAAGCAAAATAGGTGCATTTTTTGATTTAGCAAGGCTAATTGCCATAAGAGCATCTTGAAAATTTTCACCACTAGCTATTACTATATTATCCGTAAAATCAAAATTGTGATTAGAAATAATAGCAGAGGTTTCATATCTATTACTACCCTGATAAAGATAATATTCAATAGGTATGTTTTTAGCTTGTACTTTATTTAGATTGGAAAAGGCGAATAGGAATAAAGGTATAAGTAGTAATTTACAAGAAATATTGTTTTTCATAAGTATTTCCCCCAAGTTAAACTTTAATTATTTATACATTATTATACATTTTCCCCTTTGTTTTTACAATTACATGTAATACAATCTGTGAAAAAATTTAAAATATTTTAATAATATAAATAAAGAAGAAAAATAATCCAGCTATCTATAAAAAGATTACTTTAAAAATTAATTTATAGCCAATAACTATTTAATTAAATATTTCAATTAACAGCTTTAATCAATGGAGAATTGATAATTAATGAATTAGTGTCCAATGAAAAATAATTACGTAAAATATAATAAATAAGTATGAGAGGTGTGTTTATGTGAAGAAAAGAAAATTTATTACTAAAATTTTAATTTTATTTATTATATTTTATATGATACTTTATAATTTAAGTGTAAAATTTTATATAGATGAAGGAAAATTTGCATTAATCCATTATAAGTATGAAGAAGCTTATAACAAAAGTGACTATATAAGTGTAATTAGATTAAATAAGCCTTTAGCTCGTATTGAGAAATATAAAATAGAAAAAGAAAATGTTGTAAATATAATCACTAAAGATGAAGAAAATATTATAGTCTCTTTTTTAGGAGAAGCAGAGCTTTGCAATATAGGGAATGAAAATGTAATAGATTGGATAGATACCTATTATTTAAGTCCTATAGAGCTGAACTTTAATATGGATTCCTATAAAGTAAAAAGAAAAAACTTTGTTTTTCAAGTAAAGAACAGTAAAGAAAATATTATAAGTTTTAAATATAGAGAAGAGATAATAAATGTAGTTTTAAATTAAAATAGCGAACTTATTTTTAAGTTCGCTATTTTAATTTAGTAAAGATAAATTTCAGCTTAATGTGTAAACTATAACTTAGTTTTATAAGCGCAGGCGCATATATAGATAGCAAAAAAAATTCTAATTGTGTTATAATTAAGTGAAGAGTCATAAAAGTTTTACGATTTTGGTGGTGATGAAGTGAGTTTAAATTTTGATTTAAAGCTTACAATGGAACAAAAATTAATTATGACTATGGAGATGCAACTATCAGTAAAGCTTCTACAAATGTCTTCATATGATTTATTGAAGCATATAAATAATGAATTAGAAGAAAATATAGTTTTAGAAGCAAAATCACAAGAGAATGATGAGCCAAGAAAAGAAGAAATTAATTATTCTAAGTTGATAAAACATTTAGAAAACGGTAACAAAACCTTTGAATATGGATATAAAGATGAAGAAGTTTCTCCTTTAAACTTTGTTTCTGCAAAAAAAAGCTTAAAAGATTTCCTAAAAGAACAGTTAATAGAAATAAGTCTGGAAAGGCCAATGATAGATTTATGTAATTATATGGTGGAGTGTATAGATGAAAGAGGATATTTAGATACTTCATTAGAACAGATAGCAAAGATAAAAAAACAATCATTAGAATATTGTGAAAGAGCTTTAGGGGTAATCCAAGATTTAGAACCTATAGGAGTAGGGGCTAGAGATTTAAAAGAATGTCTAAAAATTCAATTAAAAAGAAAAAAACTAGGGAATTCATATATATATGAAATTGTAGATGAATACTTAGAGCTAGTTTCTAAAAATAAATATAATGATATAGCTAAAAAACTAAAAATAGATAGTAAAACTGTCCAAGATTATGTGGACATAATTAAAACTTTAGAACCTAAACCTGCAAGAGGATATTTTACAGGTGAAGAAATAAGCTATATAATTCCTGATGCTACTATAAGAAGAATAGAGGATGACTTTATAATTATTATGAATGACACTATTCTTCCTAAGTTAAACGTAAACACTGTGTATAAAGAAATATTAAATAATAGTGAAGAAAAAGAAGTTGTGAATTATGTAAAAGAAAAGATGAATAAGGCAATGTTTTTAATTAAAAGCATAGATGAGAGAAGAAATACATTATATAAAGTTATAGAAGAAATAATTTCATTNNACAAATGAGAAAAAAACATTTCTTGGATGACAACATATGTAAGATTGTGGATGAACATTTACAAGACTTATCGGAAAATAAATATCAAAACATTGCAAAAGCATTAAATATTACTGTAAAAGAGGCTCAAACTTATGGTGATAAGATAAAAACATTAGAGCCTAAACCTTCAAGAGGATTTTTCACGGGAGAAGAAGTTAAATATGTATCTCCAGATGCCTATATTAGAAAAGTTGATGATAAATATTATATTGAGATGAATGAAAGTTTGATGCCAAGACTTTCTATAAATTCATTATATAAAGATATATTAAATCAAGAAAAAGATGATGTGGCTACTGAATTTGTAAAGGAAAAAATAAATAGTGCTATGTTTTTAATTAAGAGTATTGAACAAAGAAAGAGCACTATATATAAAGTAATAGAAAAAATCATAGAGCTTCAATATGATTTTTTTGAGTTTGGCAAAGAGTATTTAAAACCTATGACATTAAAACAAATAGCTGAAAGTTTAAACATGCATGAATCAACTATAAGTAGAGCTATAAAGGATAAATATATTGCTCTTCACATTGGAAAAGTAATTAAAATAAAGGATCTGTTCACAAATTCATTAAATACTATGAATGATGATATTTCTACCAATAATATAAAGAAAAAAATTAAAGAAATAATTGATGGTGAAAATAAGAAAAAACCTTTTTCTGATTCAACTATATGTAATATGTTAAATAATGAAGGAATAATGATTTCAAGGAGAACTATAGCAAAATATAGAGAACAGCTGGGTATTTTCAGTTCTTCTCAGAGAAAAAGGTTATAATTTCCATTATTGAAAAAATGCACTAAAATATTATAAAAGCTATTCACAAAAATAGCTTTTTATAGTATAATATAAGAGGGACAAAAAATGACCTATGGGCGTTAAATGTTCCAGGGGAGTACAATGATGCAAGAAATTTTAAAACTACAATTAAAGTTAGTACCAGAATTATTGGAAATTATGGAGGAACGATATAACATTCTAAAAAATATTTACTATAATCAACCTATTGGAAGAAGACTTTTAGCAGCAAACGTTAATTTAAGTGAAAGAGTAGTAAGGAGTGAAATAAACTTCTTAAAGGAACAAAAACTTATAGATGTTAATAGCTTAGGAATGACTATTACCAAAGAAGGAGAAGAAATATTACAGGGATTGAAAAATTTTATTGGAGAATTAAGAGGATTTCAATCTATAGAGTGTTATATTAAAGAAATATTAAACTTAAGAGAAGTTATTATAGTTCCTGGAGATGTAGATGAAGATAAAGCTGTATTAAATGAATTAGGCAAAATTGCTTCTAATTATGTGAAAAATATTTTAAAGGATGGCATAATAATTTCTTTAACAGGAGGAAATACTGTAAAGGAGATTGTAGATAATTTTCCGAAAATAAACAATTTTAACAATATAACAGTACTTCCTGCTAGAGGTGGTATAGGAAAAGATATAGAAATTCAATCAAATACACTAGCTGGCAGATTAGCATCAAAATTAAATGCCAACTATGAGATATTACATATTCCCGATAACATCTGTGAGGATACCTTCGAGGCATTAATAAATGAGAAGGGAATAAGAGAAATATTCAGTAAGATAGAAAATTCTTATATAGTTATTCATGGAGTAGGCGATGCTAATGAAATGTCTCAAAAAAGAGATTTAAGTAAAGAAGTTATTGAAAACATAAAAAAACTTAATGCAGTAGGAGAAGCTTATGGACATTATTTTAATTATAGTGGAGAGATTGTCTATTCAATGCCTACTATAGGTATAAAAATTGATAGGATTTCTTCTGTAGAGAATATGATTGCTGTAGCAGCAGGAAAATATAAAGCTAAAGCAATTATATCAGCTATAAGAGGTAGAAGTAATGAAGTTTTAATTACTGATGAAGCTACTGCTAAAGAAATTTATAACACATTATTAACTGATGGTATTAAACTTTATTAAGTTAAACAGACACTTAAAATATATAATTATTTTTTAGGAGGAGAACTTAAATGATAAAAGTTGGAATTAATGGATTTGGAAGAATAGGAAGAAATGTTTTTAAAGTATTAATTAAGAAATATGGAAGTGAATTAGAAGTTGTAGCTATTAATGATTTAACTAATCCAAAGACACTAGCTCACTTATTAAAGTATGATGCATTATATGGTAAATTTGACGGAACAGTAGAAGCTAAAGAAAATTCTATAGTAGTTAATGGAAAAGAAATAAGAATATTTGCAGAAAGAGAACCTAAAAATATTCCTTGGGGTATTTCAGGAGTGGATATTGTTATAGAATCAACAGGATTATTCACTGATGCAACTAAAGCTAAAGCACATATAGAAGCAGGAGCTAAAAAAGTATTAATTTCTGCACCAGCTAAAAATGAAGATATAACAGTAGTTTTAGGTGTTAATGAAGAAGAATATGATAGTTCAAAACACAATATAATATCAAACGCTTCTTGTACAACTAACTGTCTAGCACCATTTGCTAAAGTATTAGATAAAGAATTTGGAATAGTAAAAGGTCTTATGACTACTGTTCACTCTTATACAAATGATCAAAAAATATTAGATGCACCTCATAGCGATTTAAGAAGAGCAAGAGCAGCAGCAGAATCTATGATTCCAACTACTACAGGAGCTGCTAAGGCAGTATCATTAGTTTTACCTCAATTAAAAGGAAAATTAAATGGTATGGCTGTAAGAGTACCAACACCAACAGTTTCAATGACAGATTTAGTTTGTGAATTGGAAAAAACAGCTACAGCAGAAGATATAAATGCAGCATTTAAAAATGCCGCAGAAGGCGAATTAAAAGGAGTATTAGAATATAGTGAGGAACCATTAGTATCAATTGATTATAGAGGAAATGAACATTCATCAATAGTTGACGGATTATCAACAATGGTAATTGAAGGCAATTTGGTTAAAGTTGTTTCTTGGTATGATAATGAATGGGGATACTCAAATAGATTAGCTGACTTAACAAAATATGTTGCTGACAGACTATAATTTTAAATTTGATTATAGTGTAAGTAAAAATAAAAATCTAGTTCTGTAACATATGCGGGACTAGATTTTTTTGTTATAAAATATAAGGCATATTCAAGAAAATAACTAGTCAGTATGTTTGTCTATTTTTCATCATACTGCGTCGTCAGAACTCCATGATAGCTAAGGCTATCACGAAAACCTGTCTCCTTGTCTGATACAAAATATACACTCATCTTTGACTAGTTATTTTCTTTCATATACCTAAAACATTTTTAAAAAATTTATAAAGAATTAAATATGTTGTTTTAGTTAATTGCAATAAAATCCAAATTATTGTAGAATTTTAAGAGAAGTATCTAGAAGAATGAAAGGGGATTAACAATGGTATTCAACAAAAAAACTATAGAAGATGTAATTGTTAAAGGAAAAAAAGTATTAGTTAGATGTGATTTTAATGTTCCAATTGTAGATGGATTAATAACAGATGAAAATAGATTATTAGGTGCTCTTCCTACAATAAAATATTTAACTGATAATGGCGGAAAAGTAATCTTATGCTCACATCTTGGAAAACCAAAAGGAGAGCCTAAAAAAGAGTTATCTTTAGAACCAATAGCAAAGAGATTGTCGGAGCTTTTAAATATAGAAGTTAAATTTGCAGATGATGATAATGTAGTTGGTGAAAATGCTATAAGACTAGTAAAGGAAATGAATGAAGGCGAAGTGGTATTACTTCAAAATACCAGATTTAGAAGTGAAGAAACTAAGAACGAAGATACATTTTCTAAAGAGCTAGCATCACTTTGCGATGTTTTTGTTAATGATGCATTTGGTACTGCACATAGAGCTCATTCATCTACAGTTGGTGTTACTAAATTTGTAGATGTAGCTGTTTGTGGCTATCTAATACAAAAGGAACTTAAATTTTTAGGCGAAGCAGTTGAAAATCCAGTTAGACCTTTCACAGCAATCTTAGGAGGAGCTAAGGTTTCTGACAAAATAAACGTTATAAATAATTTGTTAGAAAAGGTTGATACCTTAATAATTGGTGGAGGAATGGCTTATACATTTTTAAAAGCAAATGGACACCAAGTAGGAAATTCGTTAGTAGAAGAAGATAAAGTGAAATATGCACTTGATATGATGAAAAAAGCAGAAGAAAAGGGAATTAAACTTTTAATTCCTCTAGATCATGTAGTAGCTGATAAATTTTCAAAAGATGCTAAACCTATAATAACAGAAAATGAAAATATTAGTGATGGATATATGGGATTAGATATTGGGCCGAAGACAAGAGAGCTTTATAAGAGTTCAATAGCAGTATCTAAGACTATAATATGGAATGGACCTATGGGTGTATTTGAGTTTAGTAACTTTGAGGAAGGCACTAAAGCTGTTGGAGAGGCAATGGCAAATAATAGTGAAGCTACTACTATAATAGGCGGAGGAGATAGTGCAGCAGCGGTAAATATATTCGGATTTGGAGATAAAATGACTCATATATCTACTGGTGGTGGTGCATCACTTGAATTTTTAGAAGGTATAGAGCTTCCAGGAATAGTTGCTCTAAATGATAAATAAAAAAATATTAAGCATCTTCAAAAAAATAATAGACCAGTATGTTAGCCTATTTTCTATCATACTGCGTTGTCAGAACCAGCCCATAGCACACCACTATGAGCAGAACCTGACGCCTTGTCTGATATAAAATATACTAACATCTTTGGTTTATTATTTTCTTTCAGATGCTTTAACTTCGGAGGGATAGTTATGAGAAAAGCAATAATTGCAGGTAACTGGAAAATGCATAAAACTGTAAGCGAAGCTACAGCTTTAGTAGAAGAATTAAAACCATTAGTTAATGGAGCAACTTGTGATGTAGTTGTGTGTCCAACTTCTATATGTTTACCAGCAGTAGTAGAAGCAGTTAAGGGAACCAATATAAAAGTAGGGGCACAAAATATGCATTTTGAAGAAAATGGTGCTTTTACAGGAGAAATTTCACCAATAATGCTTAAGGATTTAGGTGTTGAATATGTAATTATAGGGCATAGTGAGAGAAGACAGTATTTCAATGAAACTGATGAAACTGTTAATAAAAAGCTAAAATCTGCTTTTAACCATGGACTGATTCCAATATTATGCATTGGTGAATCATTAGAAGAAAGAGAAGCTAATATAACAGAGGAAGTATTAGCTAAACAAGTTAAATTAGATTTAAATGGAATTACATTAAAAAATGCTAAGGAAATGATTATAGCTTATGAACCAATTTGGGCTATAGGAACTGGAAAAACAGCTACAGCAGATGATGCTAATGAAACAATTGGTTTTATAAGGAAAGTAATAGAGAAATTATATGGCAATGAAGTAAGTGAAGCTGTAAGAATTCAATATGGTGGTTCTGTAAAACCTTCTACTATTAAAGAACAAATGGGAAAAGAACATATAGATGGAGGGTTAATTGGAGGTGCTAGTCTAAAAGCACAGGATTTTAGTGCCATTGTAAATTATTAATTTAAAAGGTGGGATAAATAATGGCTAAGAAACCAGTGATGTTAATGATTTTAGATGGATTTGGCTTAAGTGATAATTTAGATGGCAATGCAATAAGAAATTCATATAAACCAAATTTTGATAAGCTATTTAATGAATATCCACACACTACATTAAAAGCTAGTGGCATAAGTGTAGGTCTCCCAGAAGGTCAAATGGGAAACTCAGAGGTTGGACATTTAAATATTGGTGCTGGAAGAATAATTTATCAAGAATTAACAAGAATAAGTAAGGATATAAATGAAGGTTCATTCTTTAAGAATGATGCCTTTAATAAGGCGATAGATAATGCTAAAGTGAATAATTCTTCTATGCATTTAATGGGGCTTTTATCAGATGGAGGAGTACATTCTCATATAGAGCATCTTAAAGCGCTAATTACATTATGTAAAGATAAAGGACTTAAAAAAGTATATGTACATTGTTTTCTAGATGGAAGAGATGTATTGCCTTCTTCAGCAAAGACTTTTATAGAAGAATTAGAAGCCCATATGAAAGCTGAAAATACAGGAAAGATTGCAACTATATCTGGAAGATATTATGCTATGGATAGAGATAATAGATGGGAAAGGATACAACTTGCCTATAATGCTGTAGTCAAAGGTGAAGGTATTAAGGCAAATAATCCTATAGAAGCTATTGATATGGCCTATCATGATAATAAAACTGATGAATTTGTTATTCCTACAGTGATATTAGAAGATGGAAGTCCTATAGCTAAAATATCTAATAAAGATTCGGTGATATTCTTTAATTTTAGACCAGATAGAGCAAGAGAGATAACTAGAGCCATAAATGATAAAGTATTTACTCACTTTGAAAGAGAATCTTTTGAATTAACTTATGTAACTATGACTCAGTATGATAAAACTTTAGAAAATGTAATAGTAGCTTATACTCCTGAGAGTTATAATAATACTCTTGGACAATATGTGAGCTCTAAAGGTTTAAAGCAACTTAGAATAGCAGAAACAGAAAAATACGCCCATGTTACATTTTTCTTTAATGGAGGAGTAGAAGCTCCAAATCCTAATGAAGATAGAGTATTAATTCCTTCACCTAAGGTTGCTACTTATGATTTAAAACCTGAAATGAGTGTTTATGAAGTAACAGAAGAAGTTTTAAATAGATTAGATAGCAATGAGTATGATATGATAATATTAAATTATGCTAATCCAGATATGGTAGGTCATAGTGGTGTTATAGAAGCAGCAATTAAAGCCATAGAAGCAGTAGACATCTGTTTAGGTAAGGTAGTAAATAAGATGTTAGAAATGGATGGAACACTATTTATAACTGCGGATCATGGAAATGCAGAGCAAATGATAGATTTCTCAACAGGAAAGCCAATGACTGCACATACAACAAATGAAGTGCCATTTATTTATGTTTCTAAAGAAGCTAAAGAATTGAGAGAAGGCGGAATATTAGCGGATATTGCACCGACTATGTTAAAGGTTATGAATTTAGAGATTCCAAGTGAAATTACTGGAAAATCATTAATCAAATAGTAAATATCTTAATATATATTTCTAAATATTTACCTTATGAGGAGGAGAACTTATATGAAACAACACGTTGAAATTATTGACGTATACGCAAGACAAATATTAGACTCAAGAGCATTCCCAACTGTAGAGGTTGAAGTAACTCTAGAAGATGGAACAGTAGGAAGAGCTGCAGTGCCATCTGGAGCTTCAACAGGAATATATGAAGCTGTTGAATTAAGAGATGGAGATAAGTCAATATACAATGGAAAAGGTGTTCTAAAAGCTGTTGATAATGTAAATGACGTAATAGCTGAAGAATTAATAGGAATGAATGTATTTGATCAAGTTGCAATAGATAAAGCTATGATTGAAATTGATGGAACAGAAAATAAAGGTAAATTAGGGGCTAATGCAATGCTTGGAGTATCTTTAGCATGTGCAAGAGCTGCTGCTGAATATTTAGGACTTGGAATTTATCAATATATTGGTGGAGTAAATGCAAAGGTTTTACCAGTACCAATGATGAATATATTAAATGGTGGAAGCCATGCTGATAATAATGTAGACTTACAAGAGTTTATGATAATGCCTGTAGGAGCTAAGTCTTTTAGTGAAGCACTAAGAATGTGTTCAGAAGTTTATCATGAATTAAAAGCCATATTAAAAGCTAAAGGATTATCAACTGGTGTTGGTGATGAAGGTGGGTTCGCACCAGACTTAGCTTCAAATGAAGATGCTATAAAAGTTATCATGGAAGCTATAGAAAAAGTTGGATACAAAGCTGGCGAGGAGATATTTATAGCACTTGATCCTGCTTCATCTGAGTTCTATGAAGATGGAAAATATAATTTAGTAGGAGAAGGTAGAGTTCTAACTCCAGAAGAAATGGCTAATTACTATGTTGAGCTTTGTGAAAAATATCCTATAATCTCAATCGAAGATGGTATGGCAGAAGAAGATTGGGAAGGATGGAAGTATTTAACTGAAAAACTTGATAAAAAAGTTCAATTAGTAGGAGACGATTTATTTGTTACAAATACTAAGAGATTAGAGATGGGAATTGAAAAAGAAGTTGCTAACTCAATTCTTATAAAATTAAACCAAATAGGTACATTAACTGAAACAATAAATGCTATGGAAATGGCTTCTAGAGCTGGATACACTGCTGTTGTTTCTCATAGAAGTGGAGAAACTGAAGATACAACAATAGCTGATTTAGTTGTAGCAATGAATGCAGGACAAATTAAAACTGGTGCACCAGCTAGAAGTGAAAGAGTTGCTAAGTATAATCAATTGTTAAGAATTGAAGAAGAACTAGGTGACATGGCTGAATATAGAGGAATAAAAGCATTCTATAACATCAAAAGAAAATAATTTATTGTAGCACAGGAGATTTAACTCTCCTGTGCTAACTTTTATGGAATTTTATAGTTAAATTTTTATATACAATAATGACTTTACATTGTAAATTATAAATTAATATGTTAAAATAGGTACATTAATGGTTAGGTACAGGAGGGGTGTACAAGTGAAAAATACACTTTTAACAATTCAAATAATTTCTGCAATTGTAGTAATAGTGTCTATATTATTACAACCAAGTAAAGGAAATGGAATACAAGGATTAGTATCAGGATCTTCAGATACATTTTATTCTAAAAACAAAACTAAAACTAAGGAATCTTTTCTAATGAAACTTACTATAGTTTCCTCAGTAATATTTATTATTTCTATAACATTAATAAATATGAATTTATAAAAGCTAAAGTAGCGCAGGCTGCTTTAGCTTTTTTTAACTGTTATAACTTTTTAAATAGATAAATTTAGAAGATTAAACATAAAGTGTTTAACTTTTATAAGATATTATTGAATAAGATTAAATTGTATATGAATTTTATTCAATTCACTTAGTGATTAGTTAAAATATTCCCTTTCCTTTGTTATAAATATTCCTTAAAATTTCTAATAATTATAATGAAAATAAAATATAATTTAACTTATTTGTAAAAATAATAATTAATTAACATTTATAAACTAAAATGTATTTTCCTTTATAAATTCATATTTACATGTTAAATCATTAAAGTATATAATTAAGATATGGTAAAGAATAGGTTTGTAACAAGGGGGAGAACTCATGGGGGAGTATAAATCAAAGCTAGAAAGCAAGGAAATGGACTTCTTATTTGAGGGAATAGCAAGTTTAAAAACTAAGGAGGAATTTTATAGATTTTTTGAAGACATATGTACAGTTTATGAGATAAAAGCAATTGAGCAAAGATTACAAGTTGCAAGAATGCTTATGGAAAAAAGAACATATCTTGATATTGCTAGTAGTACTGGAGCAAGTACTGCGACTATTAGTAGGGTAAATAGAGCTTTAAATTATGGCAGTGATGGATATAAAATTATTTTTGAAAGAGTAAAGTGGATAGAGGATAAATAGTTAATTATAGAGTAAGAAATCGTGGCATTAAGTCACGATTTTGTTTTTTAGGTTTATTACAAATGTATCTGTGTTATAATAATAAGATAGTATGTTCGTAACCTATATTTAGTTTAGGAGTGATTTAATGGACTTAAAACAATTATTAAACAAAGAACAATATGAAGCAGCAGTATGTGTTGATGGACCATTACTAATATTAGCAGGTGCGGGTTCAGGAAAAACTAGAGTTTTAACTTATAGAATAGCCCACATGATAGAGGATTTACATATATATCCTTCTCAAATTCTTGCTATAACTTTTACTAATAAAGCAGCAGGAGAAATGAAGGAAAGAGTTATGACTTTAGTAGGAGAAAAAGCAGAAAACATGTGGATTTCTACTTTTCACTCTAGTTGCGTAAGAATACTTAGAAGAGAAATTGATAAATTAGGCTATAATAAAAACTTTACTATATATGATAGCTATGATGCTAAGACTTTAGTTAAACAATGTATGAAAGAACTAAGTATAAATGAAAAAGACATAACTGATGGAGAAATTTTAGGTAACATTTCTTCAGCTAAAAATGATTTAGTTTCAGCGGAAAAGTTTAAAAAAGAAAATGAAAGCGATTTTAGAAAGAATAAAATAGCAGATGTTTATCTTTTATATCAAAAGAAACTTAAGGCTAGTAACTCATTAGATTTTGATGATCTAATATTTAAGACTGTAGAAATTTTAAGAAACTATCCTGATGTAAAAGAATTTTATCAAAAGAAGTTTAAATATATAATGGTTGATGAATATCAAGATACAAATAGAGCACAATATGAACTTGTGAAGCTTTTAGTAAATGAAATGGAGAATATCTGCGTTGTTGGAGATGATGATCAATGTATTTACCAATGGCGAGGTGCGGATATCAGAAATATCTTAGACTTTGAAAAGGACTATCCTAATACAAAGATTATTAAGTTAGAACAAAACTATCGTTCTAAGGGCAATATTTTAAATGCAGCTAATATGGTTATTAAAAATAATGCTCAAAGAAAAGAAAAAGTACTAAGAACAGATAGTGAATTAGGAGAAAAGCTTAAAGTTTATAGAGCTTTTAGCGACATAGATGAAGGAAATTTTGTTGCAAGTGAAATTAAAAGGCTTATGAAAGAGGAAAATAAAGATTTTAAAGATTTTGCTATACTTTATAGAATGAACTCTCAATCGCGTATTTTAGAGGAAGCCTTTAGGAAACAAGATATTCCATATAAAATTGTAGGAGGATTGAAGTTCTACGATAGAAAAGAAATTAAAGACATAATGGCATATTTAAAGCTTATAAATAATCCATTAGATGATATAAGCTTAAGAAGAATTATAAATGAACCTAAAAGAAGTATAGGGGATACCACTGTGGGTAAAATTCAGGAGGTAGCAAGTGAGCAGGAAGACTGTCTTTATAATACTCTTTTAGATGCAGATATGATACCTAATTTAACTGCAAGAGCGGTAACATCTATAAATAAATTCACCAGTCTTATTAATAGCTTTATAGCAAGAGCCGATGACATGCCTATTTCAGAGCTTATTATGACAATTTTAGATGAAAGTGGTTATATGGCTGTGCTTAAAAATTCTAATACTACAGAGGATGAAAGTAGGATTGAAAACTTAAAAGAATTAGTTTCCGATGCAGTAGAATTTGAGAAAATCAGTGAGGATAAGTCACTAGCAGCATTTTTAGAAAAAGTTACTCTTGTTTCAGACATAGATAATTTAGAAGAAAAAGAAGAAACTACTGTAATGATGACTGTGCATAGTGCAAAAGGACTTGAATTCCCTGTTGTATTTTTAGTTGGGATGGAAAATGGAATTTTTCCAGGTATGAGTTCCTTAAATAGTTTTCATGAAATGGAAGAGTCAAGAAGACTTTGTTATGTTGCTATAACTCGTGCTAAAGAGAATTTATATATATCTTCTGCAGAAACTCGTATGGTTTTTGGAAGAACAGTAAATTATCCTGTATCAGATTTTGTATCGGAAATTCCTCAAAGTCTTAAAGAGGTAGTAGGTGGAGAAAAAGCAAGAGGAGTAAATACATTTAAAAGTAAAGCTAGGGCTTCTTCAGCAGTAAATCCACATTCTTTAAGGGGAATGGAAATGCAGAGAATTACAAATTCTATAACAAAATCAGCAGCTTTTATTATAAATGGAGATGAAGATAGTAAAACTATAGATGCAACTGAAGCTACTCCAGGAAGAAAAGTTAAGCACACTAAATTTGGTGTGGGAACAATAATTTCTGTTTCAGGAACTGGAGAAGATATGCTCTTAACTATTGCTTTTGACCAGATGGGAATTAAAAAGTTAATGCTGACTAAATCACCAATGGAATTTCTTTAAGGTATCTGAAATAAAATAACTAGTCAAAGGTGGAATGAATATTTTTTTCATAGAGGTTGATAAAATTCATTAATAGTGATTTTATCATTAGATTTTGTGGAGAAAATATAATCTAATAGCACACCATATTGACTAGTTATTTTTAAGATGACTAACATTCGAAAGGAAGTTTTATGATGAATAATAGAGATAGAATGATTTCATTAATTGAAGAGCTTAATAAGCATGCATATGAATATTATGTTTTAGATAAACCTTCAATTTCAGATAAAGAGTATGATAAATTATATGATGAATTAGTTGCTTTAGAAAAGGAATTAGGAGAAATACTACCACACTCTCCAACTCAAAGAGTTGGAGATATAATATTGCCTGAATTTAAAAAGTATGTTCATAAAGGAAGGTTATGGAGCTTAGACAAGGCTCAAAATTTGCAGGGAATTATAGATTTTCATAATAGAAACTTAAAAGCAATAAGAGAATATAACAATAATCATGAAGATAAATTACCTAATCCTAGTTATATAGTAACTAAAAAATTTGATGGACTTTCTATAAATCTAACCTATAATGAGGATGGGGTATTGAGCACTGCAGCTTCCAGAGGCACTGGAGAAATAGGAGAGGATATCACTGCACAGGTTAAGACTATAAAATCTGTACCGCTTAAGATTAATAGTAATAGTGTGATTGAAGTACGTGGAGAGGCCATAATGACAAAGGAAGCCTTTGAAAGTTATAATGCTACTGCAGAAGTACCACTTAAAAATCTGAGAAATGGTGCAGCAGGGGCCTTAAGAAACTTAAATGTAAGGGAAACAGCAAAGAGAAATTTATCTGCTTTTTTTTATGATATACCATACAATGAAGGAAATGCTTTTAAAACTTATGAAGAAATGATAAATTTTATTATAGAAAAAGGTCTTCCAGTAGATTCCTATTTTAAAGTATGTACTACTATTGAGGAATTGGAAAGTGAAATATCTTATATAGAAAGCGTACGTAATGAATTAAATTATGATATAGATGGAGCAGTTATCGCAATAAATGATATGAAGACTCGTGAGCTTTTAGGATATACAGTAAAGTTTCCTAAATGGGCAATTGCTTATAAGTTTGAAGCAGAAGAGGCAACTTCTAAAATATTATCTATAGAATGGAATGTTGGAAGAAGTGGAAGAGTTACACCTACAGCCATATTAGAACCTATAGAATTAGGTGGTGTTACAGTAAAGAGAGCCACGCTTAATAATATGGATGATATTAATAGGAAGGGTGTTAAGTTAGGCTGCGATGTTTTTGTACGTCGTTCAAATGATGTTATTCCTGAAATTATGGGCGTAGTAGAAAGTACTATAGAAAATTCTTCTGAAATAGAACCACCTAAAGTTTGTCCAAGTTGTGGAACTGAGTTAATTCAAAATGGAGTTCACTATTTTTGTGAAAATACACTATCATGTAAACCTCAAATGGTAAAAAGCATAGTTCATTATGCTAGTAGAGAAGCAATGAATATAGAAGGGTTCAGTGAAAAAACTGCAGAGGCATTATTTGAGAAGCTGAATATAAAATCTATTCCAGATTTATATAAAATTAAAAAAGAAGAACTTTTACACTTAGAAAAATTTGGAGAAAAAAAATCTCAAAATTTAATTAATGCATTAGAAAAAAGCAAGAACTGTGAATTAGCTTCATTTATATATGCTTTAGGCATTCCAAATGTAGGAAAGAAAACTGCAAAAGATTTGGCTAATGAGTATAAAACAATGGAGAATTTAATGAATTCTTCTTTTGAATCTTTAATTAGTATTTCGGAAATTGGAGAAATTGTAGCTAAAAGCATTATAGATTTCTTTAATTTAGAGCAAGTTGTAGAAAATATTCAACAGTTATTCCAATTAGGGATAAAACCTTATTTTGAGGAGATAGAGATAAAAGAAAATCCTTTTGCAGGTAAAACTATGGTAGTTACAGGAACTTTGGAAAATTATTCGAGAAATGAAATTAAAGAAAAATTAGAATCTTTAGGAGTAAAAATATCTAGTAGTGTAAGCAAAAAAACTGATTACGTTCTAGTAGGTAAAGAACCAGGTTCTAAATATACTAAGGCATTAGAATTAGAAATTAAAGTATTGAATGAAGAAGAATTTAGGAAAATGATAGATGGATTATAGCATATAAGTTTAGTCAAAACTTTATTATGAACTTTTATGTTTTAATTTAATAAAAACTTATATGTAAAGCAGTAAAAATAAATGAAGAAATAAAGATAAATAAAGCGTTAATCAAAGGATTAACGCTTTATTTTGTATTATATGCTCTCTTTAGATATATTCTCACATAAATCTTTTTTCTCCGAGATTTCATCTTCTGAAGTTTCATCCCCTTGGTTATAATTAACAACCACATCATTATTTTCAATAGCTTTTGTTAATCTATAAATATTATGAGAAAGTTTTTCTAAAAGATAATTTCTATATCTTGTTTGATGGAAAAATTGATTAAAAATTACAAAGCTCCATATTCCTAAAAATATAAAAGTGAAAAGAGCAATTATTCCCAAAATTTTAAGTAATAATGTTAACATTATCTTACCTCCAGTAAACTAACCATTTATATAAACATGATTTTATACAGATCATAATTTTTATTATTTAGTATTATATCATATATTTACCCTATTTAGTATTTTTATGTTATAAATTTTTATTATATGAATTGAATTAATATATATAATTTGTAAATAATTAATAAATGAAATATGGTATTGAGGAATGATATTTAATGAAGAAAGTAGTATTTGCAATATTTTTAGTTATAATCTGTATATTTTCTATTTCCATTGAAGATTCAGACAATATGTTTGTGAGAAATACAGAAAAAGATTATATAGTTTATAATATGGAGGAAAGACCTAACAATTTAATTATGACATCTTCTACAAATGTAAGAGAAAAAGATTTGTTATTAGCATTATTTCAAGGGTTGATTAAAAAAAATAGCAATGACGATATAGAACCAGCTTTAGCAGAAAGCTATGAAATAAGTGAAGATAAAATAGAGTACAATTTTAAGATAAGAAATGACGCTAAGTATAGTAATGGAAAACCTATAACTGCTGAAGAATTTGTAAAATTTTTTGAAGAATTTCTTCAGGATGAAGATAATATCTATAGTAAAAATTTTGATATAGTTTTTGGTGTTAAAGATTTTAGAGAAGGAAAAATACCTTTCTCTAAAGTAGCTATAACCTCTAAGAATGATAATATACTGTGTATTAGATTAAATAAACCCTCTAATAATTTATTAAATATTTTATCCAATCCTGTTATGGGACTTAGAGATTATAATGATTTAAAAAATGATTATAAAAATAACTATAAAAATATCTTATATAGTGGGGCTTTTATTATTGAAAGTATAAAGGATAATGAAGATATTATTATAAGTAAAAATGTTAATTATTATGATAATAAAGAAATCACTGATGAGAAAATATTATTCACATTTGTAGAGGATAGCGAAAAAGCATTGGCCTATTTTGAAGTAGAAGAAAATAAAAGCAATATAGATATATTAATGAATCCTCCTGTTAATGAATACTTAAGATTGACGGATGAAAATAAATTAGAGGGATTTCCAGGAAACACCAGTATTTATCTTAACTTTAACTTAAAAGAAAAAAGAATATCAAAGGATATAAATTTCAGAAATTCTATAAATAGCTCTATATCAAAAGACTATTTTGCACAGCAAATGTCAAAGGATTTTGCAGTAGCAGCTTCAGCTTATACTATAAGTAAAGAACAAATTTTTAATACCTATGGCAACAAATCCTTAGGAGAAAAATTTTTATCTGCTAGTAATTATTCTAAGGAAAATATTTTAACATTACTTTATGAAAACAATTCTCTTGAGAAAAGAGTTGCGGAGGATTTAGTAAAGGATATTAAAGAAGACTTATCAATAAATATAGAAATAACACCCTATGAAAAATCAGAGAGGGAAAAAATGATAAAAGAAGGTAAATACGATATGACATTACAAGTTCATTCTTTTAAAGACAATGATGAGTTATCTTATTTTGAACTATGGAGTAGCTTTTCTGAAGAAAATAATTATGGATTTTCTAACAATGAATATGATATGTTGTTAAACAAAGCAAAAAATGAGTTAAATTTAGAAGAAAGAAAAAAGCTATATTTAAGTTGTGAAAAAATTTTAAGACAGCATTTACCATCTATACCTATATACAATTTAAATACAGTGATTTGTAAAAAACCATATATTCGAGGAATACAAATGACAAGAGACGGAAATATAATATTTGATAATATTATATTAGATGATAAGATGTCTGAACAAAATAAATAGTTGAAAATTTAAAATATATTCTTAAAATAAGGACAAAAATCACAAAAATACTATCATTTATAAATTCTAGCAATAAGCATAGTGTTGAATAGTTATTTTTGAAGATAGCTAAAACTAAATAATTATATAAATTAATAGTTTTTAAAATAGCTTTGCAAGTTTAATATAGAAATTTAAACTTGCAAAGCTATAAAATCTTATATAGTTTTAATAAATAAAATAACATAGAAAATAAGCATGTTTCTATAGGCATCAAAGCTTGGCTTACTAGGTTTAAATGTTTCTTTTTTATTATTATA
Source organism: Clostridium sp. UBA2485 (assembly GCF_002341865.1). Taxonomy (GTDB): domain Bacteria; phylum Bacillota; class Clostridia; order Clostridiales; family Clostridiaceae; genus Clostridium_J. The sequence goes on from NZ_DDOV01000097.1 coordinate 20,749, forward strand.
AGTTACATACTTTGTAAAAATTGGTGCCAGTTCATTACTTTCTGGTGTAGACATTGATGACATTCTAAAAAATTCATCTTGAAGCAGATCATCTGTTTTAGATGAAAAATTCCTGTATCTTTCTACATCATCTAAAGTAGGAGCTTCAGGCCAGCTTAAAATTAATCCTGAACCAACTACTTGATTTTTATATATATTATGAACTAATGAATTATCAGGATTTTCTCCTTCATCCTTTTCTATATCATAATGAAGCATCATTGCATATAAATATAGCATTATCTCATCTGCGGTAAATTTATTTTCTTTTTCTTGAAAATTTTTTATGAAAATGCCATTATCTCCTTGATAAAGACTTTCCAGTATAGAGTATGCTTTTTGACTTTCATCTTTAAATTTCTTTATATTTGTAGTTTTATATAAAATCATACAATTTATATAAAGTAAACAGGTAGTATCTAAATTCTCTCTTAGGGATGATATAGGAATGTGTCTTAAATTTTCAATCATAAGCTCTGAAAAATCTAAAAGTAGAACTAATGCTTCATCTAATTTAGAATATTTATAAAAAATGTTAAAAGCAAAACAAATTTTTACTAGTTCATCGTGAGAAACATTATAGATTTCTTCTTTAAATTGTTGAAACATATTCAGTATATCTAGAGCAAAATTTTTAAATTGATTGTCTTCACTAATTTTATCATAGGTAGAATATTTATAGTAAGCAGTCATTAGTAATGCTTGATTAGAAAATTTAAATTTATTTTCCTTATCACGAAGATTATATTGACCTAATAATGGTTCAGAATCATCTACCTTATCAACAAAAACTCCTTCATTATTTCTACAGTTTAGAGCATAAAACTCAAGTTGTTCTCTTGCTAAATTTAGATAATAATTTTTAAGTGAGTATTTATTATTATCAATATCTATAAAATCATTATAATAATCTGCTAGCTCTAAGAGGCTTAAAGTCATATAAGCATTAGAAGCAATGTTTATTTCTTTTTTAAACTTTCTATCATTCCATCTAAGTTTTTCATTATTATTTATTAGTTTTCCATCAGCTTTTTTATATAGGCTTAATAGTGGAGAATTTCCATCGTTTATGCTATCATCATTTGTAGGTAATATTTTATTCCTCAAATGTTCACTAGGTGAAACAATGCCACAACTGGAGCCTAAAACTATGTGTGCTATAGATTCTTTAGATAAGTAAAAGAGTTGACTTTTTATGTTTTCGTTATCTAAAATATTAATTCGTAAGAACGGTCCTATATATTTCAACGTAACACCACCATAATATTGATTATATTTAATAATATGATGGTAAATGGGAAAATGTGCTAACTATTTACATTAGAAAAAGTTAAAGGAGAATTAAAATGGAAGTTGGAAAGCTAAATTGGGATGATTTAAAATATATTATTGATAAAAACAAAAGTGTAAAAAGAGATGAGGTTAGAGTTAGAAACGGGATTGGTGAAGATTGTGCAGTTATAGAATACGGGAACTTTGAATGTGTTGTTTCTACTGATCCAGTGACAGGAGCAGATGAAAATATAGGAAAAATTGCAGTACATATAAATTGTAATGATATTGCTTCCTGTGGAGTTGAACCTATAGGTATACTTGTAACAATCTTAGCACCTCCTACTTCTAACTTAGAAGATATAAAAAAAATAATGAATGAAATCGATGAAGAAACAAAAAAATTAAATGTTGAAATATTAGGAGGACATACGGAAATTACGGAAGCGGTAAATAAAATTGTAGTATCTTGTACTGCTATAGGTAAAGGAAAAAAGAATAGCGCTATATCTACTTCAGGAGCTAAAGTTGGAGACTCCATCATAATAACTAAGAAATTATGTTTAGAAGGTACTTCAATTTTAGTTAATGACTTTTATGATAAATGTAAAAAAGTTCTTACAGAAGAGGAAATAAATATAGCAAAATCATATGTTGAGAGTATAAGTGTTGTAAAAGAAGGAAAAATTGCTGGAGATCATAGAGCAAATTCTATGCATGATATCACAGAGGGAGGAGCATTAGGAGCACTATGGGAGATGGCAAAAGCTAGTAATGTAGGCTTTAAAGTTTACAAAGAAAAAATGCCTATTTCTAATATTACTAAAAAACTTTGTGATGAGTTTGGCATAGATCCATTAAAATTTATTTCTTCAGGAAGTATGGTAATAACAACTGAAAATGGAGAAGAATTAGTAAAAAAAATGGTTGAAAGTGGTATAGAAGCTACTATTATAGGGTGTATTACAGAAGAAAAAGGTATATTAGTTGATGAACAAATAGAAATAGAAGTAGCACCGCCAGAAAGAGATGAACTTTTTAAAATATTTTAAATTAAAACTAAATATTGTAGTTATACGGAGGAGAATATGAAAAAATTAATAATAGCAAGTAATAATAATCATAAAATACAAGAGATAAAAGAGATGCTTAAAGATTTTCCATTAGAAGTTTTAGGATTAAAAGAAGCAGGAATAGATATTGATATTGAAGAAAATGGTACTACATTTATAGAAAATGCATTAATAAAGGCTAAAGCTATACATAATATATCAAAAGAAAATATGGTATTGGCAGATGACTCAGGATTGATGGTAGATGCGTTAAATGGCGCACCAGGAGTTTATTCAGCAAGATATAGTGGAGAACATGGTAATGATGTAGCTAATAATAAAAAGCTTATAAAAGAGCTTGAAGGAGTATGCTTTGAAAAAAGAGATGCTGCCTTTGTTTGTGCTATGGCTTTAATTGTAAATGAAGAAAACATAATAAAGGTTGAAGGCAAGGTAGAAGGAAAAATCAAAGAACAGTACATAGAAATAAAAGATGCTTTTGGATATGATCCATTATTTTATATAGAGAGTTTAGATAAAACCTTTGCAGAAGTAAGTTCACAAGTAAAAAACTCTATGAGTCATAGAGGAAGGGCATTAGAAAGTTTAAAAAAAGAATTAGTTAAATATATAGATTAAACAATGGAGAATTGACAATTGACAATTGACAATTATGGTTGAAATTAATTNNGTCCATTGTCAATTTTCAATTAAATGTATTGATTTTATTAAAAACTTGATTTTTTATGGCGATAATATTATACTGTTGTTTTAATTTTAATATTTCAATAGGAGGAATGTATATTGAAAATAGGCGTAATAAGTGACACTCATGGGAGCTTAAAAAGTATAGAAAATGCTATGAAGGTCTTAAAAGATTGTGACGTAATATTTCATTTAGGCGATTATGCTAACGATATAAATTATATTGAAGAAATATATGACGGAAAGATTATAGCTGTAAGAGGTAATTGCGACTTTTATAGTAATATTTGCGAAGAAAGAATAGAGCAGATAGGTAATAATACCATATTTTTAACACATGGTGACAAATATGGTGTTAAAATAAATATTTTTAAGCTAAGATATAAAGCTATGGAGGTAGGAGCTAATATTGTATTATATGGTCATTCCCATGTATCAAAGATAGAATATGAAGATGGAATATGGTTTATAAATCCTGGAAGCCCATCACAGCCTAGAAATAGAATTAAAACTGTATGTATTATTAATATAAATAATAATGAAGTTAACCCGCAGATTGTTGAAATATAAGGTGATTTAGTGTATTGCTTTTCAAATGTTAGCAAGATTTACTAAAAAAATTACCTAAATTTTTATAAAAAAATTCAAAAAGATGTTGACTTATAAAAATAAATGATGTAAAATAATCATTGTCGTCAGGATAAAACAATAAATTGACAAGCCAATAAAATGAAGTGAAATCTTCGGGGTGTGGCGCAGATGGGA
>NZ_DDOV01000048.1:0-17566 GCF_002341865.1 Clostridium sp. UBA2485
GGAGCGACAGGCCCAATAGGTCCAACCGGATTAGCAGGAGTAACCGGGGCAACCGGAGCGATAGGCCCAACAGGAGTAACCGGGCCAACAGGACCAACCGGTCCAATAGGCTTAGTAGGTCCAACCGGAGCAACAGGAGCAACAGGAGCAGATGGAGCACCTGGTGCAGACGGAGCACCTGGTGCAGACGGAGCACCTGGTGCAGACGGAGCACCAGGTGCAACAGGAGCAACTGGTCCACAAGGTCCTGCAGGAGCTCCTGGAACACCAGGAGCAACAGGAGATACTGGTCCAATAGGTCCGACCGGTCCAACTGGTCCTGCAAATGGATTAAATGCTTTTGGATATGTTTACAATACAGGAAACCAAACTATAACTATAGCATTGCTTCAGCCACCTCAGCCTATAAACTTTAATAATTCAGGTCCATTATCCACTGGGGTAACTCATCCAACTGCAAATACTATAAATGTTACTAGTGCTGGTCAATATGAGATAAACTTTGTAGTGTACTTTACAGCAACTTTAGCGGTAGCGGGAACATTCCAAATTCAGATAAATGGAACTGCTGTACCAGGAGGAAAATTTACAGAGACATTAACTACAGGACTTCAAGTTTATACTGGAAGTGTAATAGCTACAGTACCTGCAAATGCAAATATTCAATTAGCATTTGGAGCAACAGTAGCATTAGGAATTACAATAACTGGTGTTGATGTAAGTGTTGCGATGTCAGTCAAGAAGCTAAACTAAAATATAAAATATTTGAATCTCCCTATTTTAGGGAGATTTCTAAATATATAAGATTAGATTTTAAAATCTTAATAATAATTATTTATATGAAAACAATATGCAAGATTTAAAAGAATTTTTAATAGGCTAATTAATAAGTGTGAAAATATTATGTAATAATTGAGATAAACTGTATAAAAATATTGTAAATTAAAATATTTAAGTTTACAATAACATTGAATGATATATTAAAATTACATAAATATACAGTTACATAATAAAAGGTTAATCTTGTATTTTAAGGAGAGAGTATTATGCCACATATTAATACCCATATGACCTTTGTAAAGCATATTATAAAAGTAGTGTCAATAGTAATTGTCAATGGGAATTATTCTTAAAGGATAAATATTTAGACGTATCAGACGAAGAGAAATCATTTATTTTAGGATATTATAGCCATTTATGGTTGGATAATTATGTCAATGAAAATGGACATATTCTTAGAACTTCTGTACTTGTAAATGGAAATAATGAAGCAGCTAAGGAAAAATTTTTGAAAAATCTATTATTTTATGATAATAAAATAATAGATAATAAACCTGATGTAGAAAAAATAAATAAAACTATTTTTAAGGATTTTAAAAATTATTATGTGATTTCAGAAAAGGATATGAAAATGATATTTAATAAATGCATAAAACTTCTAAAAGAAAGTTCTAAATATAGCAATTCTTCGGTTTTTGAAGAAAAAAAGTATATTAGTTTTTTTACTTTAGCATCTTCTAAAATATCAAAGATTATGAGAAATATTTAAAATATATAATATAGTGAGTTAATTAAACTAATATTTGAAATCCTAGCTAATTAGCATTTTAATAGTTAATAAATAACATATAAATTGTTTTAGTGATATAATTTTTTATATCATTTATTTGTTGTGGGAGGGGAAATATGGATATAAACGATTTATACTTTTTATCGGTAAAACTAAATGAAATAAATATAAAATGGGCTTTAGGAGGATCATTGCTATTATACTTTAACAAAATATTAGACAATCCACGAGATATAGATATATTAGTAAATTATGAGGAGTCGAAGAAAGTAAATGATATTTTATATAATTATGGAGAATGTAGAGAGAGGCATAGTAAGACTCCATATAAAACTGAGAGCTTTTATAATTATAAAATAAATAATACGGAAGTTGATATAATAGGGAGCTTTAAAATCTCTCACGAAAGAGGGATATATTCTTATATTTTAGATGAAGAAGCAATTTCGCAGTACATATCTATAAATAATATGCAAATACCATTATCTTCTATAGAAGATTGGTATATACTATATCAATTAATTCCAGGTAGAGAGAAGAAAGTAAGTATTATAGAAGAATATTTCAATAAGAATGGAGTTTCAAATCCAAAATTAATAAAAAGGGCATTAGAGCAGCCTCTGCCTCAATCAGTTATAAAAAAATGTCTAAAATTATTGTAGTTTATTATACTTCAACATAATATAGGAATAATTTTTAGATTTCTCCTAAAAATAATATTAGAATAATTTAGATGTATTCAAAGTTTTATATTTAGGAGAGATTTTTATGAAAAAAATAATTAGTTTATTAATATTAATACATTTGTTTTCAATAAATGTATTTGCTTATGAACCTATTAGTAGAGAAGATAAAATAAATATCTATAGTATTACTATAGACACTTTAATATCTTATTATGATGGTTTAGAAGATATAGATTATATAACTATTGATATGAATAATAAATTTTTTGAGGAGCTTGATAAAACTGATAAGGAAAAAATATTAAATAACTTAAAAAAGTATAATAAAACTGTGATGAATAAGTCGTTAAAGGATTTAAATCAAGATGGATTTACAGATAATTTTAATAGACTAAATGGGAATAGTAAAAATGGATTACTTATTAATATAGTAGATTATAAATATAAAAATAATAAAATTTTTATTGAAGGTGCCATATATACAGGTCCTATTTCTGCAAAAGGGGTTAAGATTGTCATAAATAAAAAAGATGAGCAGTGGAATCTGGAACGCAAAAGGATATTATGGGGAGCTTAATATAGGATTATTATAATTTGTAATATATAATAAAATTAGAAAATAATTTTATATAAGAGGTATATTATGAGTAGAAATTTTTATGATATTTCTATAGAATTAAGTAACAACACTGCTGTTTATAATGGAGATCCAAATATAGAGATAGAAGATGTATTTAATATTTCCAAAGGAGATGACTTTAATTTATCAAAACTTATAATCACAACACATAGTGGAACTCACATAGATGCACCTAAGGATTTTTTTACTGATGGTTATGGAATTGAAGAAATACCAATAGAAAAATTAATAGGTAAGGCTAAAGTATTTGAAGTATTAAATTGTAGTAAAATTGAAAAATATCATTTAGAAAATCTTATCATCGAAGATGGAGATAGAATATTTTTTAAAACAAGTAATTACGATAAGGTAACTCGTAAGATATTTTATGAGGAATTTGTATATCTAACTTTAGAAGCAGCAGAATATTTAGTAGATAAAAATATAAATACTGTGGGTATAGACTATTTTTCTATTGAAAGTTTTAATGACACTGAGTTTAGAGTGCACAAATTACTTTTAAAAAATAATATTGTAATAGTGGAAGGATTAAATTTAAAAGATGTTCCAGAGGGAAATTATGAACTTTATGCATTGCCAATTAAAATTAAAAATTCAGATGGTGCCCCAGCAAGGGTAATATTATATAAATAAATCTCGCTTTATAGTGAGATTTATTTTTTATTTAAAAATCATTATTATAATTAATAAAAATTACGATTTAACTTTATATAAGTCACATATCTATAAAATTAAAGTTATAATTAGCACTTATAAAGCTATATGGTTATATTTGAAACTTACTAATAATATTTATATATAAAAAACTATTCTAGAGAGTTTATAGGATAGTTTTTATTATATAAGAAGAAGTACATCATTTTAAGTAGAAAATAAGGCTATTATATAATTTTAATATTGAGAATATATTAAGGAGTTTTTCTAATTTGTATAAATTAAATGAAGATAGTAGAACTTTTATAAAAATAACAATATTTCTATAAAAGTGATAAGTTAATAATTATTCACTGACAGTAGGTAAGAGAATGTATTGAAGAGGTGTTAATTTTATAAATCATTTGTCTTACTTATGAACTGTGTAAATAACCATAGAAACATTAACTTAGATTTAGAAATAGCAGAGAAATTCTTTATATTGCCATAAAAATAATCCAATTCAAATAGGGGGAGAGTTATATGCCTTTAACATCAAAAGAGCTGTTAAACCTAGAAGAAAAAGCTTATGAACTTAGATTACTTTCTATAGATGCTGCACTTAAGATAGGTAACGGAAATACCGGAAAAGCTTTAAGTTCTATAGATATTTTTACAATACTATATCATAAATATTTAAATATAGATTTTAAAGATTCAAAAGATAAGTGTAGAGATAAACTTGTATTAAGTAAAGAACATGGAGGAATCTACATTGTTCCTAGCTTATTAGACAATGTATTCATACATAAAGAATTACTTAAGGAATATAATCATAGTAAAGATAATTTAGGGGTAAATCTAGATTTTAGAAAGGTTTGCGCAGAAGAGGTTTCTATCCATTCATTAGGATATGGACTTTCAATTGCATTAGGAATGGCATTAGGAGCAAGGATTAAATCTAAGAAATATAAAGTTTACTGTCTATTAAGTGATAAAGAGTGTAACGAAGGATCAGTTTGGGAAGCAGCAATGGCTATAGCTTATTTAAAAACAACAAATCTTATAACTATTATAAATAAAAATCAATGTATAATTGATGATTCTACAAAAGAAATTATAACATTAGAATCCTTTGCAGATAAATGGAGAAATTTTGGATTTATAGTTGAAGAGGTAGATGGTCATAGTCTTAAAGAACTTTCTGAAGCTTTAGATTTTGCTTTAAGTGAAAATAAAAAGCCTGTTGTTATTATTGCTAATACAATAAATGGTTGTGGTGTTGATTTTATGGAAGATGACTATAGATTTACTTATGGAATTCTTGATGAAGAAAAAGTTAAGGAAGCAAAAGAAAGTTTAGAAAAATACTATGAAATAAGGATAAAAGAGGTGTAACTATGTATGGATTAATCAATGGAGCAATGACGGAAATTTATGAAAAGTCACTTTATTATTTGATAGAAATGCATGATGATATAGTTGGATTATTTGCGGATTTAAAGGAATCTACTAAATTTGAATTGTTTAGTGATAAATATGATAAAAGATTTTTAGATATAGAAACAACAGAGAAAACTCTCTTTGCTATAGCTGCTGGACTTGCAAAATGTGACCTAAAAACATATCTATCTATTTTTGATGTATCTGCCTCAATGAAGGCCTTAGAACAAGTTAGGACGGACATATGTTATCAAAATTTAAATGTAAAAATAATTGCAACCAATTGGAGTTTATCATTTGGTCAATGTGAAACTACTAATCGTTGTATAGAAGATATAGCTATTATGAGATCTATGAGTAATATGAAGGTTGTAGTACCAGCAGATAGTGTTGAAGCAGCTAAAGCAATTATAGAGTCCTATGATTTGCGAGGGCCTGTATATATTCGTATTGACGAATGCCTTGATAAAAAACTATATGAAAATGAAGAATATGAATTCAAAATTGGTAAAGGAATAGAATTAAAGGAAGGTACAGATATAACTATTATTGCTTGCGGAAGTTCTGTTCATCAAGCATTAGAAGCAGCAAAAATCTTAGAGGACATGCATCAATTAAAAGTAAGAGTAATCAATATGCACACAATTAAGCCAATAGATAAGGACGTTATATTAAACGCTATATGCGAGACTAGAAGAATAATAACAGTAGAAGAACATAATGTAATAGGAGGACTTGGAAGTGCAGTATCAGAGGTTATTGCAGAAAGCGGAAAAGCTTGTATTTTCAAATCTTTAGGAATATCAGACGAGTTTTTTACAAGTGGATTACATGAAGATTTAATGGCTTATTATAAAATAAATGCTAAAGGTATTTTAGAAGAGGTGAGAGAAATATTAAGAAAAAATTTTGATGACGACAACGATTGGGAAGACGAGGTATAATTCATGATTTATAAGGATGAAATGTACTCAAATAAGATATTTTTAAATTCTGTATTACCACTTTTTAAAGTATTAGTAGAGGAAAAAGAAGATCTTAAAAAATCTTTTAGAAATAAAAATGGAGTAATTCAAATTTGTTGTTTAGATGAAAATAAAAAAATAGGAATTCACTTTGTAGTAGAAGAAGGAAATATCGAAGTAGTAAAGACTATATTAGAAAATCCAGATTTAGAGTTACAGTTTGAAAGTATATATGAGTTTAATAATTTTTGTAAAGGAAAAAGCAAAAAGTTACCTAAAATAAAGGGTGGTTTTAAATCTAGACTACTTATACCTACTATAAAAGCATTATCAGTTTTATCTAAAATGCTCTCATTTACAGATATGCCTAATGATGAAAAAGAAAAGGATTTACTTGTAAAGCTGCATTTTTATTTAATATCCTCTGGGATAAGTCAATTAAATAAAGCAGATCACCCAGAAATAACTAAATGGACTCAAAAAAGCCCTGACAGAGCATATGAGTGGAGGGTAGTAGGAAAGCCTGAGCTTTCAGCTTATATTAGAATAAAATATGGAAAATCAAAAGCTGGTAGAGGACAATATAAGAGATCAAAACCTTTTCTTGCAATGAACTTTAATAATACAGATAGTGCTTTAGATATATTAAAGGATAGTGAAAATTTAATTAAGGATATTGTAAATTCACATATTATCATGGAAGGAGCAACAGAATATGATGCTCAAATTAAATCATTTATGTTTCTGGTTAAAAATTTACTAAGTAAAGACAGGAAATATGAAAATTTATTCCTTGAATAAGAAATTGACTTTTAAAAGAAAGGGTAAAATAGGAATTATAGTTAGTAAAAAAATTTCCCGCTATTGAAAAGAGGATGTTTCTTTTGATATTCTTCGCGAAAGTAAAATTTTATTAAGAGATAGATAGTTGATAGAAAAAATTAGGTAAAGAATGTTATAACTTCAGTGTTGAATTTTTTACTCAATTGTTACTGAGTGTTGGGAGGGTTGGGTGATCCTAAGTATTCTACTAAAAGATTTTAAATGCCTGTATCCTTTTTATAATCCAAATTATTATATTTCTAAGATTTCATGTAGCAGAAGAATAAATGAAAATATAGAAAATTTTAAAGTATAGCAATAATTTTCTGTAAATTGTATGGAACTGGAGACTAAATAGTATATAAATAGTCATTTTTACTATTTAATAGAACAAATAAAATTATATACCCAGCCTACAATTGAAAAAAATTTAAAATTTGCTTTTTATGAGAAGCTTGGATTATAATCATGAAAAAATTGGAAACAGATTTATTTTAAATTAATCTATATATGAGTCAGGTAGGTTTTAGCACTTAAGAAAATTTATATTAAAAGAATGGAGGAGGTGAAGATGCTTAAAAACTTACAAAGAATATAACTATTAGAATAGATTTAAGATTTATAAAAAATTTAATTTAAGTAGAAGTAAATGCTTCTTATATAGATTTAAGATGAGAGGATAACTTGTAGTTATCACACTTATTAATATAATAAATGTATTTATTAATGGGTATTTAAAGATATTAGATGAAAATAATATTAAATCTGATAAAGGCATTAGAGGACTAAGTGTAGTCATAGAAAAATTAGTATATTTCAATTTCTACTAAAATAGCTTAAGAGAAGAAAATATGATGTGATGATTTCATAGTTTTTATTAGCTAATAAAATTTAGGCTAATAATTATATAGTAGAAATGCTAAGGATATAAATCCTTGTATTGGAGACATGAAGGGTGTCTTAAATAAATTGCTATAGTATAGGATATCTCAAATGTATAATAAATCTTAAAACATTTTAAAAGACATATATAGTAACTACTTATCCAAGGAGAAATTAGTAAAGATATGGGTATAATAACTTAGGACAGGGCAGCAATTTTGTAATTAAACTATGCATAGTGTAGTATTATATGATTATGATTCTACGATTGAGATAATATCATTGATACTATATAAAATAAAAATTATTATAATGAAATGATTTAAAATTACAATATAAATATAAGGATAATTATAAAAGATTTAAAAAAGGAAAATTTAATTTTAATAATAACTTGTAAAAGAGGAAAAGCTATAATCCTATATAATTTGAGGATAGAGTTTAAAAAAATCCTAAGGTTAATGATGATGTAGAAGATGTGATTATAATTGGTAAATTAATAGAAGCTATAAAATTAGCTATATAATTATTTATCAGTTTAATAAGAAAGAAAGTTACTATTAAAAAATATTTTCCAGATTGCTTAACTTTATATTGCATGGGTTTTAATTTATTGAAGAATATAGTTAGTAACTTTGATAAAATAATTAAAAGGTTTATAGAAACATGAATATCAAAGTAGATATGCTATAATTTTTATTAAAGTAATTTCCTATAAGACTTTATATAAAGAAATAATAAGCGGAAATTTCTAAAATAAGACACATAATATAGAAACAGTATTATAAATAATAAAATTATTTATAGATTAAAAATTTATATATAAGATCCTTTCTAAAATTAGAAAGGGTCTTTTTCTTTAGAGAATTTATATTTGTTATAGTATTTTATTAATAAAATAGCATATAAAACTTTCAAAAGTAATAAAAAGACTAAAAACATGAAAATAATGCATAAAATCTGCTATATTTTAGCCAAAAATAAAATAATTGGCGAAAAAAGCAAAAAAACATTTAATTTTGAAAAATATCCTCGATATATTAAATGTATTACTAATTAAAGTTAATAGAATGATTTTATATTAAATCCTTTCTAAAATAGATATACAAGTTCAATATTGAACTTGTATATCTATTTGGGAAAATAAAGTTTTTTAAATATTTATTTTATAAATCTATATGCCTATAACAACTTGGATGTTAATAGTTTAGATTTAAACCAACTAATATAAAATCATAAGATCAATAATATAGGAGGGAAAAAATATAATGAAATTAAATTTGAAACTAATGAAAAATCTTAATAGAGGAGGAGATAGAGTAAAATTAAAATTTCAATTAAAAAGTATAAGGGCAAAATTATTAATTTCTATGTTATCTTTGGTTGCAGTAATGTGCATATCTTTAACTGGATTTGCTTATTATTCAGCGAGAAAAACACTTGTTAATAGTAGTGTCGATCTTATGTCAGAAATAAGTAGATCCTCAGCAGAAAGACTTGAAAATGAAATAAAATCAAAACTTATGAGTTTAAGTCTAACAGCTAATACTCCAAGGATAAAAGATCCTAAAGTTTCATGGGAAGATAAAAAGGCAATTTTACAGTCAAGTATAGAATTAGAAGGGCATTCAATGCTTGGAATTGCGGATTTAACAGGAAAAGTAACTTATACTGATGGTAGTGTACTTGATATTAAAGATAGAGAATATTTTAAAGAAGCAATAAAGGGGAATAATTACGTATCATCAACTTTTAAAAGTAAAGTAGATGGAAAAATTTTGATTGCATATTCTGTGCCAATAAAAAACAATGGTTCTGTAACTGGAGCTTTAATAGCAATAAGGAATAGTGATAATTTAAGTAAAATAACCAATAAAATAAAGTTTTTATCAACTGGGGAATGCTTTGTCATAGACACAGAAGGGAAAATAATTGCAGCAATAGATCAGGCTATTGTAGACAGAATGGACAATTATATAGTGCAAAATGATCCTGAATTACAGGATTTAATTGCAATTGAAAAAGAAATGATGCAAGGAAAGACAGGCATAGGAGAGTACTTCTATGATGGAGTTGATAAATATGTAGCATATTATCCACTTGAATCAACCGGATGGTCTTTAGCAATAGCTGTACATGAAAATGACTTATTAAGTCGATTAAATGGACTTAAGAATATAAGTATGCTTATTGGTTTAGTAGAGTTAGTGATAATAGGAATTTTAGTAGTAGTACTTAGTAGAAAAATAACTAATGGATTAGTTGCAGTTAAAGGACATATGGATAAGATAGCAGAAGGAGATTTTACTGAAGAGATAAACAAAAAGTATATAAGAAGCTCAGATGAGGTTGGTGCTATATGTAAAACTTTGAATGTTACTCAAAGTTCTATAGGAAATATGGTAGGAGCAGTTAAAGATTCAGCAGGGGAAATAGATTCTAGTGCAGTAAATTTAGCAGCTATTTCTGAAGAATTATCAGCATTAACTCATAACATTTCCACTGCAATATTAGATGTAACAAAAGGGACTACTAAACAGGCGTCAGACTTAACAGATATAGTTTTCAAATTAAATGAATTTAGTGAACAATTAAATGAAGTTGCAATTCATATAACTGAAATAGATAATATGGCAGTAGGTGTAAGTGAAAGTTCAAAGAAAAGCAATAAGGACATGGAAAATGTGGTATTTTCTATAACAAGCTTTAATGATAAATTTAAAAACTTTACAAAGAGCATAGGAGAAATGGATGTAGATATTAAAACTGTAAATGAAATTACGGATTTAATAAATAGTATAGCAGAACAAACAAATCTTTTAGCATTAAATGCAGCAATAGAAGCAGCAAGAGCAGGAGAGTCTGGAAGAGGATTTGCTGTAGTAGCGGATGAAATAAGAAAACTTGCAGAACGAAGTAAAGAATCTTCAGAAAATATTTATAGAATAATAAATAAATTATTAAATAATACTAAAGTTATAGTTAATGAAACAGATACAATGAATAAAGAACTTATAAATCAAAGAGAAAATGTAGAGAATTCTATGAAATCTTTTAATGAAATTTCTATAGCAGTTAGTGATATAGCACCAAGAATAAGTGAGATTAATACAGCCTTTGAGGATATTAATAATAATAAAGAGGAGATAGTAAATACAATAGAGGAATTATCTTCAATATCAGAGGAAATATCAGCATCTTCAGAGGAAATATCAGCATCTTCAGAAGAACTAAATAACTCAAGTTCAGAAGTAGCTACAAGTGCTCAAGTACTTACAGAAAAGGCAACAGACATGATGGGACAAATAAATAAGTTTAAGGTAAGGTAGTGGAATAATTATAATATTATTTTAAGAATAAAAACTTATTTAAAATAAAGTCTATTATTTATAAAAACTAAGAAAAAGATAACGCAAATTAAATATTGGTAAAAAGATAAGCACTAATTTACATTAAGTAATTAGTGCTTATTTTTATATAATTTAGAACTTTAATTTAATATAAATAGGAGTAAAAAATATGATAATATTATGAGAGTTGAAATACCTGTTATTTTCCAACCAGATACATAACTTTGCTTTCCTAATCCATTATTATTTTGTTCTGTTTCAGCTATTTTATATCTTGTATAGTCATTAGGATTAAAATAAGCCATAATATCACCTCCTAATAACATTATATCATAATTATGGACTACATTAAATGAATAAACGATAATTTCAAGAATCTTCATACTATTTTCTAAAGTTAACATAAATGCTTACTATTTATTTAGTTCTATTAAATAGTTTTACCTAAGTCATGGAATGGAGGTGTGGCTAGTTTATTCAGAAGGATACAAATTAACAGATTAGGTTATAGAGCAAGCTAGAGAAAATGCTGAGAAGCATGGTGGAGCATTAACTATAACTCATAATATGGAAGAGGCATATAAAGATGCAGATGTAGTTATTCCTAAGAATTGGAGAAGTGGGTGACTAATCAAGGCGATGAAGGAGCTTGCTAAAGAAACTCGTATATTTATGTTCTTCAAGCAGGAAGAGGAAATGAGATTGAAGATAGTATTCTATATGAACCACAATCTCTTGTATATGATAAGGCAGAAAATAGATTGTATACTGCAAAGGCAGTTATAATTATTACAACGAGAGAGAAATAGTATTGAGAGCTCTCTTTTATTTAAGAGAACTTTTATATGCTTAAATTCAAAATATAGCAATTCAAAATATAAATTTTATTTTCAAAATTAACTATTTATTACTTTGTATGTTATAATTATGATGTTAATATTTAACATCAACTGAAGGGAGGTCTAGAGTTATGATTGAAGTAAAAAATTTAAGTAAAAGCTTTAAGAATATTAAAGCGGTAGATAATATAAGTTTTACAGTTAATGAAGGAGAAATAGTTGGACTTTTAGGAGAAAATGGAGCTGGAAAAACCACAACATTAAGAATGATTGCTACAATGTTAAAACCTACAGAGGGCACTGCTAATATTAATGGATTTGATATACTAAAGAATAGTTCAAAAGTTAGATCTGAAATAGGTATATTATTTGGTGGTGAAGTAGGGTTATATGACAGATTAACAGCTAGAGAAAATATAAAATATTTTGCTATGCTAAATGGTTTATCAGAGGAACAGTCAAATGAAAATATAAAAAATCTTATGGAAGTTTTTGAAATGGACGAATATATAGATAGAAAAGTGGGAAAATTCTCTAGAGGTATGAAGCAAAGAGTTGCTATTGCAAGAAGTATTGTACATAATCCCAAAGTTATGCTATTTGATGAACCTACAATAGGTTTAGATGTAACCGCTTCAAGAACAGTACAAAATTTTATATTTAGATGTAAGAAAGAGAATAAAGTAATTATTTTTTCAAGTCATAGCATGAGGGAAGTAGAAAAACTATGTGATAGAGTAATTATAATTCATAAAGGTAAGATTGTTGAAGAAGGTACAATTATTAATTTAAAGGAAAAGTATAACAATGATGATTTAGAAGAAGTATTTTTATCTCTTATAGGAGGTGAAAGTCATGAAAAATAAAGTTATATCTATAGTATTAAAGAAAGAACTGTTAGATATTTTTAGAGATAAGAAAACCTTAATGATTAGTATATTAATACCATTGCTATTATTTCCAGTGATGTTTACGTTAATAGGAAAAGGAATAAGTAAAAATACCACAGAAGTGATGGAAAATCTTGAAATCGCAATAGTTGACAAAGGAAATAGTAAAATAGGAGAGTTTATAAAATCTCAAGAAAACATAACTATTATTGATAGTAGTGATATAAAAAATGATATAAAAGAAGGTAAAATAAAGATAGCAATTGAAATACCAGAGAATTTTGAGGAAAAAATTAAAAATGAAGAAACTTCTAATATAACTGTTTCCTATGATGATGTTAGTCAATCTTCTAGTGTGGCACTAGGAGCTATTAACAGTCTTGTAGAAGAGTATTCAAAAGAAATTGTAGCAGAAAGACTAAAAGCTAAGAATATTGATGAAGCTATATTAATTCCAATAAAAATTGATGAAAATAAGGTAGGGGAAAAAGAAGACGGAGGAGCAAAGATGATGCTATCTATATTACTTCCCTTCCTATTGGTAATGTATTGTGTATCTGGACCTATTCCAGCAGCGACAGATTTAGGGGCTGGGGAAAAGGAAAGAGGTACATTAGAACCACTATTAACTACGCAAGCAGGAAGAATGTCACTATTATATGGTAAATTTTTAGCAATTACTGTATTGGGCATGATGACCACTGCTGCTTCTTTAGGAGGACTTTTAATATCATTTAATATGTCATCGAAATACTTTGCTGGTTCTGATGCAAATATGGCATTAAATTTCTCTTTAGATATTAAAGTTATAGTAATAATATTTGTATTAGCTGTATTAACTACTATGGTTTTTGGAGCATTAGAGCTTGCTATAAGTATATACGCTAGAAGCTTTAAAGAAGCTCAGACTTACATGACTCCACTTACAATTATTGCAATAATACCTGCTTATGCAACTTATATGTTAGATGTGAAGTCAATTTCAAATATTTATTTCCACATTCCATTAGCTAATATAATTTGTATTTTAAAGGAACTAATTGCAGGCGTATATAATATACAGCATATAACTATTACATTAGTATGGACAATAGTCTATGTAGTAGTATCTCTTTTAATAGCTAGATATATGTTCATGAAAGAAGAAGTTATATTTAGAACATAGAAAAATAGAAAAACACAAGGTACCTTGTGTTTTTCTATATAAGTCATCTTTAAAAAAATAACAAACCAGTATGCTAGCTTATTTTGCATCATATTGCTTCATTAGAACTCCGGGATGTTTAGAATACTATGGAAACCTATTAAGTTATCTTATACAAAATATAGGACACATATTTGATAAGTTATTTTTTCAGATGCCTAAAATAAAGGGTTTACATAATTTGGAGGGGTTATATGTCATTTTTACAAATAAAAGAAAAATTTCTTAGTAGATTTGAGGACAAGATAAGTAAAGAAGTTATTTACATAGCTTGGCCTATACTACTAGAATTATTATTGGGGTCATTATTTTCTATGTTAGACATGATGATGCTTGGACAATTACCGAAGGCAGAATCAGCAGCTTCGGTGGCCTCGGTGGGAGTAACCAATCAACCATTATTTTTAGGATTGGCAGTATTACAGGCATTAAATGTAGGTGGTACTGCTATGGTAGCAAGATATATAGGACAGAAAAAAGTAGAAAAAGTAGGCAGTACAGTTAAGCATATTATACTTATCAATATGTTTATAGTATTGCCAATAGTTATATGGGCGCAGATAAATGCTAGAAGTATAATGAGTTTTATGGGTGCAGAACAGCAAACTATAGATATTGGAATAAATTATTTTAGAGTCATAATGTATGGATTTATATTTCAAGGCTTTAACTCCTCATTATTTGCTGTGTTAAGAGGTGTAGGAGATACTAAAGTACCAATGAAAATAAATATAAAAGTAAATGGATTTAATGTTTTAGGAAATGCATTATTAATTTATGGATTATTCTTTTTCCCACGAATGGGGGTCACTGGGGCAGGAGTATCTACTTTACTATCTCATGTAATAGCTTCAATCATGCTTATTTCTTATTTCTTAAAAGGAAAAACAAAAATAAAGATAAATTTTAAAGAAAAGTTTGCTTTTGATAAGAATATTGTTTTAAATTTTATAAGAATAGGTGTTCCATCTTCATTAGAACAATTAAGTTTAAGACTAGGTATGCTTTTATATGTAAAAATTGTAGCATCTCTAGGGACAGTGGTTTATGCATCACATCAAATTTGTATTAATATTTTGGGACTTTCTTTTACAACTGGACAAGCATTTTCAATTGCAGCATCATCTCTCACAGGGAGAACTTTAGGAGAGGGCGAACCTAAAAGAGCAGAGGAATATGTCCACAGATGTAGGCAGTTAGGGTCTATATTAGCCTCCTTAATTGCATTAGGATTTTTCTTTTTCGGAAAACAAATTTTATCTCTTTACACAACAGATAATGACATTATAAATTCGGCATCAATAGTACTTAAAATTGTAGCTATAATTCAACCTTTTCAGTCTTCAGCATTTATTTTAGCAGGAGCATTAAGAGGTGCAGGGGATACTGTTTTTCCACTTATATCAACGGCAATTGGCATTATGGGAGTAAGAGTTGTTTTTGCCTACATATTTGTGAACTTTTTTAATTTAGCCCTACCAGGAGCATGGATTGCCATGCTTTTAGATCAAATTTTTAGATGGATATTGATATACTTAAGATTTAAATCTGGAAAATGGAAAACTATTAAGTTAAGATAATTTTAATTAAATAGATCTATAGACAAATTTTAAAAAATTTTTAGGAGAAAGTTATGAAAAATAAGAAAATAAAAGCTTTGAATTTAACAATGATTTTTATTATTTGGAGCTTAATTTTCAATGCAAAAGTACAAATTGTAAAAGCAGATAGTAGAAAAGAAATACTTATAATAAATTCTTATGATATTAATCAAACTTGGGAAAGGAATATTGAAGATGGTTTTAGAAGCACCATTAATCCAAATATCCAAGTAAGTTATACAAATGAATATTTAAATGCTAAAAGAGGAAATGATGAATATTATAAGGAACTTAGTGATATTTATAAAATTAAATATAAAAACAAAAGTTTTGATTTAATATTAGTTATTAATGATGAAGCATTTAAATTTGTAAAAAAATATCACAGTGATATATTTAATAATGCTCCTGTAGTATTTATAGGGATAAGCGAAAGAAATAATTTAAATGAAGAAGAAAAAAAACATTTTACCGGATTCTATGAAGCTTCTAACGATAAAGAAAATCTCGATACTATTTTAAAGCTTCATCCAAAAGCAGAAAAAATAAATATTATCTTAGACAACACCTCATATTCTTATAGTGTAAGAAAAAATTTAAAATCCATTAGACCTTATTATAAATCTATTCAGTTTAATTTTATTCAACATATGTATATTGAAGATGTAGCAAAAGATATGTATAAAAATGGAGAAAATCAAGTAAATATAATTTCAGGCACATTTTTAAACAGAGAAAATAGAACTTCAACTCCAGAACAAACCATAGATTACCTAAAAAAATATAATAAAGGTCCTTTTTATTCTCCATCTCAAGATTATTTAGGCTATGGTATAGTTGGAGGAGCTATAGATATAGGGCAGCAACATGGTGAAGCTATAGGGGAAGTTGCAAATCAAATATTAGAAGGAAAAAAAGTGTCTGATATATCTATAACTAATGAACACATTGATGCTTTTGTTTTTGATTTTCATATGTTAGTTAAAGAAGATATACCTTTAGGAAAAATTCCTGAAAATTGTATCATAATAAATAAAAGTAAACATGATTCCATTTTATCTCAAAAACAAAAGCGATTTTATTTTGGACTGATACTTCTTATAGTATTTGCATTGATTGTAGCAGGGATATATTATGTCTATTTAGTAGCGAAGGCAAAAAAAGAGAGAAAAATTTATGATGAAGCATTAAAATACGATAAGTTGAAAACAGAATTTTTTGCAAATATATCCCACGAACTTAGAACACCTTTAAATGTAATATTAAGCACTGTAAGTCTTATGGAGTTATATGTTGATAATAATAAAATAATTTTTGATAATGAAGATACCTATATTAAATTTTTTTACATAAAGCAAAACGCTCTAAGGCTTTTAAGATTGGTCAATAATATAATTGATATTACAAAAATTGATTCAGGATATTTTACATTGAACCTTCAAAATTGTAATGTAGTAGAAGTTGTAGAGGACATAGCATTATCAGTTGCAGACTATGTAGAAGGAAAAGAAATTGAATTAGTCTTTGATACTGATACAGAAGAAAAGATAATGGCAATTGATGAGGAAAAGATAGAAAGAATAGTGCTAAATCTCCTTTCTAATGCAATAAAGTTTACTGATAAAGGAGGAGAAATATTAGTAAGTTTAGAGGATTTAAACAGCAAGGTTAGAATAACTGTTGCAGATAGTGGTATTGGAATACCTATAGATAAACAAAAAATAATTTTTGATAGATTTACACAAGTAGATAGTACTCTAACTAGAAAAAGAGAAGGTAGTGGTATAGGGTTATCACTTGTAAAGAGCCTAGTTGAGCTTCATGGCGGGAATATAACTTTAAAAAGTGAATTAAATAAGGGAAGTAGTTTTATTGTAGAGTTGCCAGTTAAATTATTGAATAATTATAACCAAGGCGCAAATGATATCAATGAAGATAAACATCAAAAAGTTAATTTAGAGTTTTCTGATATTTATGATTAAGTAATTAATTTAGTATTTGCAAAAATGAGAAAAATTAATGCTTTTTAGTATTATAATTA
>NZ_DDOV01000048.1:17622-31080 GCF_002341865.1 Clostridium sp. UBA2485
TCTCCATTGATTAAACTGTTCCTCAGAGGTGAGGAATTAGCAATATATTGATAGTAAAAAAAAGTTTTAATCAAACTAATTTCCTCTTCAATTATGGATTTTGAATTGCCCATTATTTTAAATTGTGAATTGAAATATGTGTATATAGTTGTGCTCTAGAATTTTAAATTTTAGAGCATTTTTATCTTTATAATCTTATATTATTATATGAATATTTCAAAATAAAAATATAAGATTATAAAGATAATAAAATTGTAATTGAAATTATGGTATTTTATGGTATAATTTTTATTGAAAACTTAAAATTATTATTTTAATAATTTAGAGTTTTTCATAAATTTTATTTAATTATATTAAAGGAAATTTTATATATAGGTAGAATATAAATTAATATATAAATATTAATCTATGAATTTGTAAGGCCATAAGGTATTATGGTGAAATATAAAATCATGTATATTTAGAAATACATGATAAAATTTTAAAAAAATGTATATTTTAGAGCACAATATAGACAGGCTTTTGTATTATATTGAACTTATAATTATAAAAAATATTAGAAGGGGGAGTTAAAGAGATAAGTATAACTGACAAAATATTAATTTAAACAATTGTGGCTACTAAAAGGGGATATTTTTAACTCTGTAATAAAACTACTTATGAAATAGAAAGTTAAAAATAAGTTTAGCTCTTATAATTAAGGCTAATGTTAATGCCGCATTTATTAAAAAGTATTTTTAGTGATTAAGTAGTGGGAGTTGAGACTGTGAGAAAGAAGTTTATAGCATGCTTTAATATTATTATGATTTTGATATTATTCTGCGGATGTAGTAGTAATGGAGAGTTTTCTATTAATCTACCTAACAATTATATGGTGGTTAAAATTGAGGATAATCATGTGGAGATTATACCTCGTGATGGATACGATGAAAACACACCTATAGTGCCTTCTATGGTTAGTGAAATAGCTTTTGATGATGTTTTTATATTAGCAAAGCAAAAGAATATAGATGATATAGAGAATGATAATAAAAATATTGATGAAGATAAAAATGAATATTATTGGATTTTAAATACTAAACAGCTTAGAGGATATGGACCTTTTACTAAAGAGGAGTTTGAAAGCAAAAAAGAGGAATTAAAAATACCAAAGGATTTGAAACTTAAAAAAGTAGAGAGTTACAAATAAGATGATAAAGGACACTATAGATTTCTTTTATGGAATTTTAAATTATACATGATTTTAGTTTTCATAATAAAAATCCTTATACATGAATGAAGAATTAAGAATGAAAAGTTAAGAATTAATTGTTAAAACTCCATGGCCAAAGTCATGGAGTTTTTTAAATAGATTTTATCCTAAATTTTTCATTCTTAATTATTAAACCTTAATTTTAAGAAGTTATGCTATTTTATGGGAAAGTAATTTTCTAGGGTATATTTTAAGTTCTTATATTGTATATCTATATAATAAGATTTATAGTATTCTTTATCAAATATTTAAGACAATAGCCCATATTCTTTATGCAATATCCAAGTATTGTCTACCCATTTATAAATTCCTATATTGTCAAAGAAATTTTCAAAGTTACAAGGAAAGGATTCTACATAATTTTTTATTGGTTCAAATTTATCATAAATTTTTTTAGAGGCTATAGTTATATGAAAAAATTTATTTTTTCCTTCATTAGATTTAAAGGTTAAGTAAGGAAGTTTTACTAGTTCATCTATAAGTTTATCATGGATATCTTTAGCCTCCCTAGACATTTTAACATCCATATATATAACATCTTTTCTAAAGGAATTATAGCCTTTAATTTCAATAGGTGCTTTACTATAAGTTTTTGAGAAATTTTCCAATATATTTTCTAGTTCTGTAATATTATCATAGTCAAAAGGAGCTTTTATAGTAAAATGAGCAGGAAGTTTTGAAGACTTAGCACCAAATTTATGAAAAATATCTTTTCTTAATTTATTATTAAACTCTCCAGCAGGGCCTTTAATTGTACATACAATAACATATCTCATGATTTACTACCTCCAAACATAAATTGATATAATTATAATATTATTTAATTAAAGTAATGATTAGTATTAAAAAAGATAAAGAGTTGATAATATCAATTCTTTATCTTACATTGAATTTTTTTCTTAATATTTTCCAATGTATTGGACTTAAAGCAGTAAGAGAGAAAAATGCACCTACAGCTGCACAGAGCATATCCCATTGAGTATCCCATTGGTCACCTTGCATTTGTAAAAAATCATTTCTCTTATGAGCTATATAATATCCTCCTACCACTTCTCCTATTTCATATAAAGCACTTATTGCTACAGAAACAGAAAATGAAATAATAAAAATAAAAAATTTATTTTTTAGCACTTTTTTTCTAATAAGAAGTTCAGCAGTTACTAAAGCTGGAACTGCACCTTGTATTATGTGTCCTAATCTATCAAAATGATTTCTAGATAAATCAAGCACATCTTTAAGATAGTTAAACAATGGAACATTTTTATAGGAGTAATGTCCACCTATAGCCATAGTAGCCAAAGAAAGCCATATTACAATATATACTAAATTAGAAAACTTAAATTTATTATATGTAAAAAGTAATGCGGCTATGATGATAAAACAAGAAAAAACTTCGAAGAACCAATTATATCTACTATAGGGTCTAATACCTGACCATATTAGAATTATGATAATACTAAATAGCAAAAATAAGTGAAATTTTTTATCCGTAGAGTCCATAACTATCACCTTTCCAACTTAAATAGGAATGTAAAGATAGTATTCCCAAAGATTATTTAAATAATTACTTAATTAAATTTATTATTTCTATCCCGTTGTTCATCATCATAAATAATCCTAATATATGCATTAGGTCGCCATCATGAGGAGATAAATCATAAGTATCTACAGCATTCATAGGAACAATTATTCTGGAAATTATGTTGTTTTTGTTAAAATACGCTTTAAGCGTAGTTGCAAATTGTTCAATACAAATGTCAGTGCAGTCTCCTACAATAATAAAATTAGTTATTTTAGGATTATCTCTAAGAAAAATTTGAAACTTTTCCTCTAAAAATCCATTAGTTGAGTTTTTTTCTATGAAATCATAGTTATTAATAGATTTTAATGGTTCAACCATGTCTGATTCAGAACTATTTTTTATACAATGCTTAGGATAGGAATCAAATTCTGGTGATAAATCTGTATGACTATCACCAAAAGCAATAACTTTTATATTTTCATCTTTGCAGTATTTCATAATAGAGCTTATTCCAGGGATTAAAGCCTCTATTCTAGGACTATAAAGATTTCCTGATTTAGCAAAACCATTTATCATATCTATTACTACAAGTGCAGTCTCAGCTGTAGGCAAGTCTTTAATAGAAATAGATTTTGTAGATTTTTCTTTAATTAAAGAAATAATATTTTTAAAAGAATTAACATATTTATCAATATCATTAAACATATATCTCTCTCCTAATAAATCTATACTTTAATAAAATTATAGGTAAATAAAATGTTAGTGTCAAATATTATTTTACAGATGTATATACAGCTTTTTAAATTCACAATTCGTAATGCACAATTCACAATTATGGTTGAAATTAATTTTTCTACTAGCAATGCATTACTACTTTTCCACCTCTGGGGAACAGTAGTGAAGCCCCTTAGGGTTCCCCAGATGTGCAGTATAGTTCGGAACAAGACTTATTTACTTAAGTAGAATAATGGAGATAGGTGATATAACTAAACTATACTGAGCAAAAGATGATTACATCACTTGAAAAAAATAATTCTAAATTCCTTAGCTTTTGCTGAGAAATATCTAAAATTGTGAACTGTAAACTTTAAAGTATACATTATTTTAAGTTGCAAATTGAAATATTTAATGGTGTAGTTGCTAGCTATACATATTATTATCTTATATTATATTTTATAAACATATTGCATGTCCCAGTATTTTTATGTATATTCATATATGATATAAAGCTATAGATAGGGGAGAAAATAATGGAATATACATATAAAATAAAAGGATGTTGTGCAACAGAAGTTAAATTTGAAGTAGAGGATAATAAAGTTAAAAATGTTGAATTTGTTAAAGGATGTCCAGGGAATACTAAAGGACTAGCAGCCCTATTAGAAGGGATGGAGGTTAATGAGGTTGTTAAAAGATTAAAAGGAGTGCCTTGCAAAACTTCAACTTCATGTCCAGATCAATTTGCTACTGCTTTAGAAGAGTTGGTTTTAAACGTAATATAATATGTACGAGTTAATATTTTGCATATATTAAAAAAATAAGCAGCTTTAACAAACTGCTTATTTTTTTCTATAATTCATAATCTTTACATTGAATTTTAAAATAAGATCTAGGGTATTTGCATAATGAACAAACCATAGGGGCTTCTAAGCCTTCATGTATATACCCACAATTCATACATTGCCAAGATTCTACCTTGCTACTCCTAAACATCACATCTTCCATAATTCTGTCATATAATGCTTTGAACCTTTTCTCATGAGATTCCTCAACTTCTCTTAATTCTTTATAAAAATTAGCAATTTCATTAAAGCCTTCACTTCTAGCTACATCTTCATATTCTTTATAAATTCTAGTAACTTCTTCTGTTTCACCTTTTATAGCAGACATTAAATTATCGGCAGTAGATCTTACTTGTTTTAGGAAATCTCTATATACAACTCTACTATGAGCTCGTTCGTTATAAGCGGTTTCTTCAAATACTTGTGCTACATATTGATAACCATCTTCCTTAGCTTTTTCTGCAAAGAGCATATACTTATTTGAAACTCTTGACTCCCCAGCAAAGGTTCTAAGTAAGTTTTTCTCAGTTTCACTTCCTTTAAGACTTCTAATATCACTTCTTCCATAATTCATAGTAAACCTCCTAAAGATATCTCTATAATATTATATAGTAATTTACAAAATATGGTACACATCACAAAAATCAATTAATTATACAAAAGTTATTAAGATGACTAAATAAGAAAAAAGCTAATTTTGTAAATCTAATAATAGATCATAGATTCTAAGATTTTCTTACTAAAATAAAATATATATTTTAGGAGGGATTACGAATAAAGATAAATTTTATAGAAGTAAATACAATATTTATAATCAAATAGTATATTTTTATAATTATTATGATAGTATTTTCTACTCTAATTATAATCAATAGTTAGAAGAAAGATATGAAAGACCATATAAGATGTTTTCAAAAGATGATTAGCCAATTTTATATCATCATTATAAATAAAAAAACAATAGGATGTTTCATTTAAATAGAAACTCCTATTGTCTTTTTATTTTATAATAATTTTCACAAGTATCCATAAATAATTATTGTAAAATTACTCCTCATCTATATAGCTAAAACAATACCATAAACAATTCTTACAATATGGCAAATCACTTTCTATAATGAATTGACCATTAATAGGCATTTTGCTATATATTTTTTTTACTCCATCTTCAAATCTACATTCAATAGTTCTCAAACGTTTAAATAGCTCATTTGCTCTTTCATAAGATATAGGCTTTATAATCCTCCAAGTATCCTTCATACTGACATGTTTATCTTTAGCAAGTTTAACACGTCGATGAATAATATACTTTTCTTCACCTCTAAGTTCTAAAGTATGACCCTCAGCATTTATAGCTCTATATGTCGGATTATCATACAATATTTCAAATGCTTCCATAGTAGTTAGAGTATACTCCATTAAATCACCTCCATTTATTAAATATATTATATAAAGAATTATAGGTATAATAAAAAACAATAATTAACTACTGCCAATTATTGCTTTCTATTATTATATCATCCTAAAACTGAAAAAGATATTAACATTTTGAAAATTAAAACTTTTTATTCTTACATTTTATTATTAAAAAATTATAATCTATTTCTTCTAAGCAATTTATATATTTTTATTGGAGAGAGGCAAGCAATAAGATTATTATTTGAAAAATTATTAATTATAAAAAAATATATAAAGTAATATACATATAATTAAGAAATAATTATAGCTTAGGAGGATGTTTTGAATAATATATTGTTTAAAAATATATCTACACTTATAACTATGGATGATAAAGAAAGTATATTAAATGATGTAGATTTATTAGTAGTATCCAATAAAATTGAAAAAATAGCTAAAGATATTAATGTTAGAGAAGGTGTTGAGGTTGTAGATTGTAGTGGATTAGTCTTAATGCCTGGATTTATTAATACTCATCATCATCTTTATCAGACTCTTTTTAGAGGAATTAAAGAAGTACAAGATTTACCACTTTTTCCTTGGCTCATAGGCCTTTATGAATATTGGAAATATATTGATAGTAGTGCAGTTTATTATGGAGCACTTGTAGGATTTAGTGAATTATTAAAGACCGGGTGTACTTTAACTATGGATCATCATTATTTATTTCCGAAAAATAATAGTGAAGGATTGATTGATGAACAAATAAAAGCAGCAAAAGAAGTTGGTATAAGATTTCATGCTACAAGAGGCTCTATGTGTTTAGGAAGAAGTAATGGAGGATTGCCACCAGACTCAGTTGTTCAAAAGGAAGACGAGATACTAGCTGATTCAGAGAGATTAATAGATAAATATCATGATAAGGAAGATTATGCAATGACTAGAATTGCATTAGCACCGTGTTCGCCATTTTCTGTAAGTAAAGATTTAATGATTAGTACTAAAGATTTAGCTAGAAAAAAAGGTGTTATGATGCACACTCATTTAGCCGAGACATTAGATGAAGAAAGATTCTGCATTGAGAAATATGGAAGAAGACCTGTAGAACTTATGGAGGAATTAGAATGGGTTGGTAAAGATGTTTGGTATGCACATGGAATATTTTTAAATGATAGAGAAATTAAAGCTATACAAGGAGCGGGAATAGCTCATTGTCCAAGCTCTAATATGAAACTTGGCAGTGGAATATGTAGAACTTCGGAATTATATAAAGTAAATGTTCCAGTTGGAATTGCAGTAGATGGTAGTGCATCTAATGACGGTTCTAATATGTGGGAAGAAGTAAGAAGGGCGTATCTTTTAAATCATTTAAAGTATGGAGATAAAGGATTGTCAGCTTATGAATTACTAAAAATGGCTACAAGAGGAGGAGCAGAGGTATTAGGGAGATATGATACTGGGTATATTGAAGTAGGAAAGGCAGCAGATATTATCGCTATAGATTTAAATGATGTGGCTTATGCAGGATGCCATGACCCTATAGTAGCTATAGTTTGTTGCGGTAATAGTAGCCTAGTTAAATATACTATGGTAAATGGAAGGATAGTGGTTAAAGATGGTATTCTTTTAACTATGAATACAGAAGATATAAGAATAAATGCGAATAAAGTAGCAAAAAAGATTATAGGAAAAAATAAAATAGCCAATAGTTAAGATTCTATAATAATTAATATTTATTTAAATTAAATATGATTCTTAATCTAATAGGAAAAAGATTTATTAGTAGTTTTGTAGACCAATAGTTTTATATTTAGTTTATTTATTTTGAGAACAGCTCTTTGTAGCTGTTTTTTTACTATTATAAAAAGTAAAATATAGATTTAAAATTCTACTAATATTTTCATTAAGGAAGTAATAAAAGATAATAAAAATGCAATTGTAAGAAATTAAAGGCATTTACATAAAATAGGGAGAAGTTTTCAAATTTACTTTTAGAAGGATTTTATACTCCAATGAAGAATAATAAACTTATGATTATGGCAGAGGAGGAATTTCATTGGGCAATTATAAGAGTTTAAAAAGTACATATGCTAAGTTTTTTTCATTAGTTTTACTTTTTACATTCATTTTTTTAACATTATTTTCAAATGTTACATTTTCTCTAGAAAATAACTCATCAAACTTTAATAATAAGTTAAAAAAGTATGAGAAATATTTAGAGATAAATAAGGAACCAATAAGTTTATCTAAAGGTAAAACTAGTTATTTATATAAATTTGTAGTTTCTACCAAAGAAGAAGCGAAAAATTTGGTTTGGATATCTTCTAATGAAGATATCGTTTCTGTTAATAATGAAGGTAAAATAACTACTTTAGGATATGGAAAAGCAAAAGTATATGCTATAGATAGCAGCACGAAATTTGTCTTTGAAGTATATGTAAAAGATTTAGGAGATGAAACTGCATTTATAAAAAGTGGTAAAAACGAAGAAAATGAAAACAGAGATATAGAAGTTAAAGATGATGAGCTTCAGCTAAATAATGAAGAGAAAGAAAAAGTTAAAGGAGAATTCAGTGAGTTTGAAGAAAAGATAAAAAACTTAGATTTCAATGTACCACAGAATTACATATTAAATAGCGAAGCTTTTAAAGGTAAAGAGTATAAGGTATTTATAGATCCTGGACACGGAGGATCAGAAACAGGTGCTATTGGATTAAATAGGCTGATGGAAAAAGACGTAACTTTAGATGTGAGCTTAAAGGTAAAAAATAAACTAGAAGCTCAAGGTATCAAAGTTCAGATAAGTAGAACTACAGATGTATTTATTGATCTTTCTCCAAGAGCGCAAATGGCAAATATTTTTGGAGCAGATGCTTTTGTGTCTATTCACTGTAACTCTTTTAGCGATAGAAGTACAAGTGGAACAGAAACCTATGTTTATACTGGCACTGGAGAAAGAATAAATGAAAGTAAAAAGTTAGCTACGCCAATACAAAATAATCTAATTGATAATCTTGGTTCTAAAAATAGAAAGGTTAAAAGTGCGGATTTTGCAGTTGTGAGAGAAACTTATATGCCAGCAGTTTTAGCTGAATTGGAGTTTATAAGTAATCCAACTATAGAAGAAAAAATGAGGACAGATAAATTTAAAGAAGATTGTGCTAATGCTATTGTAACAGGAGTTTTATCTTATTTAAAAAACTCTTCTGGAACAGCAATACCTCCTACTGGAGAAGTAACGCCTCCTACTGGAGAAGTGATACCTCCAACTGTAGGAGAAGCTGTAACTGGTGTTACTCTTAGTAAGGATACTGTATACTTAAAGAAAGAAGATATAGTAGCAATTCAAGCACAAATAGCTCCTCAAAACGTAAGAAATAAACAAGTAACATGGACTTCAAGTCATCCTTATGTTGCAGTAGTAGATGCCTATGGTAATATAATAGGGAAAAGTGCAGGAACTACTACCATTACAGCAACAACAAAGGATGGAGGATTTAAAGCTTCAGCAACAGTAAATGTTAAAGGTAATGTAGTAGGAGAAAGAATTTTTGGAAGTAATGGATATTTAAGATCTTATGAGGCTTCAAAAAAAGGATGGCAAAATTCTGATTATGCAGTAATAGCTAGTGGAGTAGATTATCCAGATGCATTATGTGCTGGACCACTAGCAAAAAAATATAATGCACCTATTTTATTAAGTGAACAAAAAAGTTTAACTGAAGGTCTTAAAAATGAATTACAAAGATTAAAAGTCAAACAAGTATTTATTGTTGGAGGAGAAGGTGCTCTTAGCAAAGACACAGAAAATCAAATAAAAGCTTTAGGAATTAATATAAAAAGAATTGGCGGAGCTAATAGATATGAAACTTCAGTATTAATTGCAAAAGAAGTTGGAAATAGTGGTAAGATGGTTTTTGCTACAGGCTTAGATTATCCAGACGCATTGTCTATTGCACCAATAGCGGCAAATTTATCAATGCCTATAGTATTAGTTGGTAAAAATAATATTGATAGAGTTGTAAAAGAGTATGTAGACAGTCAAAACATCCAGCAAAGCTATGTAGTTGGAGCAGATGGTGTTATTAGTGAGCAAGTAGCATCAAATCTTCCAGCAGTGAAGAGATTAGGTGGAAATAATAGATATGACACTAACAAAGCTATCATTAATGAGTTTAAATCAACTATAAATTTTTCAAACGTATATGTTGTAACTGGAATGGATTATCCTGATGCACTATCAGGTTCAGCATTAGCAGCTAAGGGTGGACATCCTATAATTTTAACTCATCCAAAAGAGGCTACTGCGAGAGGAATAATAGAAAGTAATCTATGGTCAATAAATAAAGCTTATGTATTTGGATCTAGTGCTTTAGTTCCAAACGATATATTAGATATTAGTTATATAACTGTAAAGTGATATAACTGAGAAAAAGTAATCTGATTTAGCAATCTAATATTTAGCTAAAGATGATGTTTCCTAACAATAGATATAGACATGTATTCTAAAATTTTATATAAAAAAATAAAGTAGGCAATAACTATTCTACTTTTATATTAATAGAAAAGGTAAGCAATAAATATCTACTAAGATTTAAGTTAAATAAAAATAATACGAAAAATATAACAAAAACTGCAACTTTTAGGTTGCAGTTTTTGTCTGTTTGGTGTACTATTTATATGATTTCACATATAACAATTTACATATATCACCATAAATGGATGGAATATATACACTAAATATTCCTAAGATAATATCTTTGTATTCTAATTATTTAACCTTCTAAAACACATAATTAGTTTATATTTCTAAAATGTACAAATCAAATAACATTATGATAAAAAATTAAAAATTGATTTATATTTATTAAAATTATCTATAGGCTTTTAAGGCTGCATTTTAACTTGTTTATAAGTTCTGTATTTTCATAAAAGTTTTACTCAACAGTATTGAAAAATAAAATTTTGTCAGTAATTCGCTTAAAATAAGTTAAGATTTAATGCTAAAATCCTATATAAAAGCGAAAGGAAACTTTCTAAACTTTTTAAATATATTTAGAAGGATTTTATAATTTTATGGAGAATAAAAAACTTATGCTGAGGGGCAAGGAGGGATTTCATTGGACAATTATAAAAATTTAAAAAGTAAATATACTAAGTTTTTTTCATTAGTTTTACTTTTTACATTTATTTTTTCAACACTTTTTTCAAATGTTACATTTTCCTTAGAAAATAATTCGTCAAATTTTAATAATGAGTTAAAAAAATATGAAAAATATTTAGAAATAAATAAGGAGCCAATAAGTTTATCCAAAGGTGATAATACTTATTTATATAAATATGTGGTTTCTACAAAAGAAGATGCAAAGAAATTAGTTTGGTTGTCTTCTAATGAAGATATAGTTTCAGTTGATAGTTTAGGAAAGATTAGTGCTTTAGAATACGGAAAAGCTAAAATATATGCTATAGATGATAGTACAAAATATGTATTTGAAATATATGTAGAAGAAGTAGGAAATGAATCTGTATCTGTAAAAAGTTATAGTGGTGATGAAGAAGAAAGTGAGAATATTAAAAATAAAGATAGTGGACTTGAATTAAATGATGAACCATTAGAAAAAGTTAAAGGTGGATTTAGTGAATTTGAAGAAAAGATAAAGAGCTTAGACCTTAATGCACCACAGAGCTACATAGTAAACAATGCAAATTTCAAAAATAAAGAATATAAAGTATTTATAGATCCAGGACATGGTGGATCAGATCCAGGTGCCATTGGATTAAATAAGTTAACAGAAAAAGAAGTTACTTTAGCTGTAGGAATGAAAGTTAAAAGTAAATTAGAAGCTCAAGGGATCAAAGTTCAAATAAGTAGAACCACAGATGTATTTGTTGATCTTTCTCCAAGAGCACAAATGGCAAATATTTTTGGAGCAGATGCTTTCGTGTCTATTCATAATAATTCATTTGGTGATAGAAGCGTAAGTGGAACAGAAACTTATGTTTATACTGGTACTGGAGAAAGAATAAATGAAAGCAAAAAGTTAGCTGGATTAGTACAAAATAATCTTCTCAATAATCTTGGTTCTAAAAATAGACAAGTTAAAAGTGCAGATTTTGCAGTTATTAGACAAACCTATATGCCAGCAATTTTAGCTGAATTGGAGTTTATAAGTAATCCAACTGTAGAAGAAAAAATGAGAACAGATAAATTTAGAGAAGATTGCGCTAATGCCATTGTAGCAGGAGTTTTATCTTATTTAAAAGATTCTTCTGGAACGGTAACACCTCCAACTGGAGGAGAGGCTGTAACTGGTGTTACTCTTAATAAGGATACTGTATACTTAAAGAAAGATGATACAGTGGCAATTCAAGCACAAGTAGCTCCTCAAAATGCAGGAAATAAACAAGTAACATGGACTTCAAGTCATCCTTATGTTGCAGTAGTAGATGCCTATGGTAATATAATAGGAAAAAGTGCAGGAACTACTACTATTACGGCAACAACGAAAGATGGAGGATTTAAGGCTTCAGCAACAGTACATGTTAAAGGTAATGTAGTAGGAGAAAGAATTTTTGGAAGTAATAGATATTTAACATCTTATGAGGCTTCAAAAAAAGGATGGCAAAATTCTGATTATGCAGTAATAGCTAGTGGAGTAGATTATCCAGATGCATTATGTGCTGGACCACTGGCAAAAAAATATAATGCACCTATTTTATTAAGTGAACAAAAAATTTTAACTGAAGGTCTTAAAAATGAATTACAAAGATTAAAAGTTAAACAAGTATTTATTGTTGGAGGAGAAGGTGCTCTTAGCAAAAATACAGAAAATCAAATAAAAGCTTTAGGAATTAATATAAAGAGAATTGGCGGAGCTAATAGATATGAAACTTCAGTATTAATTGCAAAACAAGTTGGAAATAGTGGTAAGATGGTTTTTGCTACAGGTTTAGATTATCCAGATGCATTGTCTATTGCACCAATAGCAGCAAATTTATCAATGCCTATAGTATTAGTTGGTAAAAATAATATTGATAAAGTTGTAAAAGAATATGTGGATAGTCAAAATATTCAGCAAAGCTATGTAGTTGGAGCAGAAGGTGTTATTAGTAAACAAGTAGCATCAAACCTTCCGGTGGTGAAGAGATTAGGTGGAAATAATAGATATGACACTAATAAAGCTATCATTAATGAGTTTAAATCAACTATAAGCTTTTCAAACGTATATGTTGCAACTGGAATGGATTATCCTGATGCACTATCAGGTTCAGCGTTAGCAGCTAAGGGTGGACATCCTATAATCTTAACTCATCCAAGAGAGGCTACTGCAAGAGGAATAATAGAAAGTAACCTATGGTCAATAAATAAAGCTTATGTATTTGGGTCTAGTGCTTTAATTCCAAATGATATATTAGATATTAGTTATATAACTGTAAAGTAGTATAACAACAAAAAAGCAGATTGATTTATCAATTTGCTTTTTTTGTTTAAATTTAACAGGTGTACTAACAATTAATAGGGGAAAAATAATAAAAAAAGCTAGAGGTGATAATATGAAGAAAAAATTTACAATTGAACCTTAACATGGGATGTATTTAAATACAATTTCTTCAGTTACAGGCAAGTAGTGAATATTCATTGAACCTTAACATGGGATGTATTTAAATCTAGTCTAGAAGGGTGTAAGGTGAAAAAGTAGCACGATTGAACCTTAACATGGGAT
>NZ_DDOV01000049.1 GCF_002341865.1 Clostridium sp. UBA2485
CTACTAATAAAGATTTAAAAAAACTTATAAAAGAAAATAAATTTAGAGAAGATTTGTATTATAGACTTAATGTTATACCATTAAAAATACCACCTTTAAGGGAGAGAAAAGAAGATATAGAACTTCTTATGGACATGTTAGTAGAAAAATATAATGAATTACTTGGTAAGTTTGTTTATAAAATTGATAAAGAATGTATAAATATTTTAACGAATTATCCATGGTACGGAAATGTAAGGGAGCTAGAAAATGCTGTAGAATTCATGATAAATATGGCAGATGATAGTGGAGTTGTGACTGTTGATATGCTCCCGCCAAATATAGTAGAGAGTAAAAATCTTAACTCTTATGGAAGTTATATAGAGGGAGAGATAAGACCTTTAAAAGATATAGAAAAAGAATATATTCTAAAAGCTTTAGATATATACGGTCATGATACCAAAGGCAAACAATTGGCAGCGAAGCATTTAGGAATAGGTATAGCTACTCTATATAGAAAATTAGAAGGGATAAAAGAGTTATCAAAATAATAATTTTTTTATATCTATTATCTTATAAATCAATAAAAATACATGCTTTATCGTAATGATAACTAATTATTGTTTTGATAATAAAATTATATACTTTAAAATTATATGAAGATACAAAGCTATTAATAAGCTTTGTATTTTTTTTAATAAAGTATTCATAATTTAGATAAAATCCATTATTTAAAGGAAAGTTAAATATATAAATAAAATTTAATAGACAAAAATTGGCATGGCTATTGCTTATAGTTATTTTCGGAAAGTAAAAATTTTTCAAAAGCAAAGAAGAAAAGAGGTAATAGCGATGTGTAAAAAAATAAAATGGAAAGAAAATACTATGATGCAGAAGGAAAATAAAGCATCTGTTGAATTTTTAGGAGAGGAAGAAATAAAAAAAGCTAGACATTTTCATGAAAGTTTTCCTCAATATACTAAGACTCCTTTAGTAAATTTAGATAATTTAGCAAAGCATATAGGTGTAGGTGGAGTATATGTAAAAGATGAATCTTACCGTTTTGGATTAAATGCTTTTAAAGTATTAGGTGGATCTTTTTCTATGGGTAAATACTTAGCAAAAAAAATAGGAAAAGACATCTCAGAATTGAGCTATGAAAAACTTACATCAGAGGAAATAAAAAAGGAACTTGGGGATATAACATTTATTACAGCTACAGATGGAAATCACGGTCGTGGAGTAGCATGGACTGCAGCACAGTTAAAACAAAAATCAATAGTGTATATGCCAAAAGGATCTTCATTAACAAGGCTTGAAAATATAAGAAAAGAAGGAGCAGAGGCTTCTATAACTGACATGAATTATGATGATGCTGTAAGACTTGCAGCTTCTGGGGCAGAAAAAAATGGATGGGTTGTGGTTCAAGATACTGCTTGGGAAGGATATGAAGAGATTCCTACTTGGATAATGCAAGGATATGGAACTATGGCATCAGAAGCACTAGAACAATTAAAAGAGCTAAATGTAGATAGACCTACACATATATTTGTACAGGCTGGAGTTGGTTCTTTAGCAGGAGCTGTTCAAGGATATTTTGCTTCAGTATTTAAAGATGAATGTCCAATAACTGTAGTAGTAGAAGCTGAAGAGGCAGCTTGCTTATATGAATCAGCAGTAGCTGGAGATGGAAAAGCAAGAGCGGTAACTGGAGATATGCCTACTATAATGGCAGGACTTGCTTGTGGGGAAGCAAATACTATAGGATGGGAAGTACTAAAATCTTACAGTTCAACTTTTGTATCTTGTCCGAATTGGGTTGCAGCTAATGGTATGAGAATATTAGGAAATCCTGTAAAAGAAGATAGAAGAGTAATATCTGGAGAATCAGGAGCAGTAACAACTGGACTCATAAGTGCAATAATGACAAGAGATGACATGAAAGAATTAAGGGAACAATTAAAACTAGATGAAAATTCTAGAATACTATTATTTAGTACAGAAGGAGACACAGATCCAGATAAATATAGACAAATTGTTTGGAATGGGGAATATTCAAAATAAAAAAAATTATGGGGGTATAAAAATGGATGATAAAGTGAAAAAAGCAATAGCTCCTGTTGATGAATTGCTTCCACCACAGCAGTTATTTATTTTAGGTTTACAACATGTTTTGGCAATGTGTGCAGGTGCAGTTGCTGTTCCTTTAATAATAGGAAGTGCATTAAAATTATCTAGTGAAGAAGTAATATTTCTTATAAATGCAGATCTTTTTGTGGCAGGTATAGCAACTTTAATACAGTCTTTAGGTATAAAGAATTTTATTGGGGNNTGGGGCAAAGGTTCCTGTTATTGAAGGAGCAAGTTTTGCATCTGTATCGGCAATGATAGCTATTGCAAATACTTATCCAGGAGATCCTATAACAGGCATTACAACTATTTTTGGAGCTACATTTGTAGCTGGATTATTCTGCTTTATTATGGCACCTTTCTTTGGAAAACTTATAAGATTTTTCCCAAAAGTAGTAACAGGTACTGTAATAACTATAATAGGAATATCGTTACTTCCAGTAGCAGTTAAATGGTGTGCAGGCAATGATATAAACTCTCCAACATTCGCTAGTCCTAAAAATATTTTATTAGCTTTATTTGTTCTAATTTTAATCCTGACTATGTATAAATTCTTTAAAGGGATTTTAGGTAATATATCTATATTATTGGGTATAGTTATAGGAACTATTGCTGCTTCAATGTTAAACATGACAGATTTTAGCAGGGTTAGTAGTTCTGGATGGATTAATATAGATGTACCTTTCTATTTTGGATCACTTAAATTTAATTTAACGGCTATAATTTCAATGATATTAGTTATGTTAGTTACGATGACAGAATCTACAGGAAATATGATAGCTATACATGAAATGGTTGGTAAAGAGATTGATGATAAAAACTTAACTAGAGGACTTAGAACAGATGGATTTGCCACAATGCTTGCAGGTATATTTAATACCTTCCCACACACTGCTTTTGGACAAAATGTAGGTCTTGTAAATTTAACAGGGGTTAAAAGCCGTTTTGTGGTAGCTGCTTCAGGAATAATTTTGATATTATTGGGATTATTCCCAAAAGCAGGAGCAGTAGTAGCTTCTATACCATATCCTGTCCTTGGAGGAGCTGGAATAGCTATGTTTGGTATGGTGGCTTCAGGTGGAATCTCAAGCCTTGGCAAGGTTGAATTTAATGGAACTAAAAATGGAATGATAGTAGCAGTAAGCCTTGGACTTGCTATGATTCCTTTAGCAGTACCAACTTTTTATGCTAAATTTCCACAATGGGTAGACACTCTTTTCCATAGTGGTATAACAACTGGTAGTTTATCTGCTATACTTTTAAATTTATTCTTTAATGAGCTTGGAAAAAATAAAAAATTACCAATACAAGATAATAAAGAAGTAGTTAATAAAGATAGTTGTAAAGCGTAACAGATTAAAAAAGAAATGAAAATAACACTTTAAAATTATGTTTTATATAGACATAAAAGGAGATGTAATTTTACAATGGCCACTTTAATAAAAAATGGAGTTATTGTTACTTCAGGAGATATTTTTAAAGGAGATATTTATATAGAAAATGGTATCATAACTAAAATAGGCATGAATTTAATTGAAGAAGCTGATGAAATAGTTGATGCTGATGAAAAATATGTAATTCCTGGAGGTGTAGATGTTCACACTCACTTAAATTTAGATGTAGGAATAGCTGTGGCCACAGATGACTTTTATACTGGAACTGTAGCAGCTGCATGTGGTGGTACTACAACTATAGTTGATCATTTAGCATTTGGACCAAAAGGATGTAATTTACATCATCAAGTAAATTTATATCATAATTATGCTAACGATAATGCAGTTATAGATTATGGATTTCATGGTGTTATACAACATGTAAACGATAATATATTAGAAGAACTTGAAGAGCTATCTAGTGAAGGAATAACAAGTAATAAAATTTACTTAACCTACGATTATAGATTAAGCGATTTAGAAGTATTTAAAGTACTAATTAAATCTAAAGAAATTGGTATAATCACAGCTGTACATCCAGAGAATAATGACGTTGTTAATTATCTTAGAGAATACTATTCAAGCAATGGTCTTACGGCACCGATATACCACTCAAAGAGCAGACCGGTATGTTGTGAGGGAGAAGCTATAAATAAAATGCTCAATATTGCTAAAATGGCAGGAGATTCTCCTTTATACATAGTGCATCTTTCCTGTAAGCTCGGATTAGATTATATAAAAATGGCTATGGATAATGGACAAAAGAATGTTTTTACAGAAACATGTCCTCAATATCTTTTTTTAGATGAAATCAAATATAATGGTGAAAACAATGAAGGATTAAAATATATTGCTAGTCCTCCTTTAAGAGAAAAGTCTAATCAAGATGCATTGTGGAAAGGAATTCAAGATGGCTATATACAAGTTATTGCAACAGATCACTGTCCATTTAATTTCAATGTAGAAAAACAACTAGGAAAAGATGACTTTACTAAATGTCCAGGTGGAGTACCGGGAATAGAAACTAGAATTCCGTTGATTTTTTCAGAGGGAGTTATGAAGAAAAGAATATCATTAAATAAATTTGTAGATTTAGTAAGTACAAAGCCTGCAAAAATATTTGGATTATACCCCAAAAAAGGGACTATTGCAATTGGCTCCGATGGAGATATTGTTATAATTGACCCTAATAAAAAAGTTAAAATTACAAAATCAATGTTACATGAAAATGTCGATTATACTCCTTATGAAGGATTTGAACTTCAAGGGTATCCAATAATGACAATTTCAAGAGGAAAAGTTATAGTAAAAGATAATGACTTTATTGGAGAAAAAGGATATGGACAATTTTTAAAAAGAGAAAAAACAGACTTTTCCAATATTTAAATAAATAGCGATTTTTCTAATTATAAAGAACCTTTTGTAAAATAAAAGGTTCTTGTTTCTAAATTTATCAAAATGATAAGATATATAGGTTATTAAATTGAGTATTAGAATGAATATTTATAACATTCGATAAATTTATTATTAAAATGATAAATTCATCATTTTAATAATAAATTTATGACTATAATTTTTAAAGATTAACCATTTATAGGCTTTAAAGTATTTGCCATGATTACACTAGATGGCATTAAGATGATTGCTAAAGCAGGCTTTTCTAAAAGAAATACAACTATAATCGGCATTACATTTTCTTTTGGTATTGGTCTTACCACCATGAAGCTTGCTATTGATACATTTCCACAATTTTTGCAGCCATTCCTTAGTGGAGTACAACCTCTTATAAGTTCACCGGCTACGTATGCTGTATCGTTTCAATTATAGCAAGTATTCTTTTTCCAATGGGTAAAGAAAATAAAGAATTAGTGAAATCAGCAATGCAGAATGATCAATCTCCAAATTAGTAGCTAATTAATATATGAATGAATACTCTTGAATGTATAGGAATTTAGAAATACATAGGAAAAGCTTAGCCTTATGCATCTGGAATCAAAAAGAAATATTTATGAAAAGGCTGCAGAAGTTCTTGTGAAAAAGCAGAAATAATAAAGGATAGTAATTGTATAACATAATTAGAGATATCTCGTTATACTATAAATGTAAAAAATGGAATGTTGTTTTTACATTTATTTACAACGGTGATAAAATAATAATTGAATATAGAAATTACTTATAAATATCATACAATAATAATTTAAATTTGTAATCGTTAACTATATTTTAAATAAAAAATTGAGAAGGTGACAAATATTGAATAATGTGATTGGACAAAACATTCCGAGAGTAGATGCTTACGAAAAAGTTACTGGCAGAGTAAAATTTACGGATGATTTGATTTTAAATCAATGTCTTGTGGCAAAAGTGTATCATTCTACCATTGCCAATGGAATTGTAAAGTCAATTGATACCAGTGAAGCAGAAGCTTTAGACGGGGTCGTAAAGGTTGTAACATTTAAAGATGTACCAAAACAAACTTATCCTACTCCAGGTCATCCCTGGTCGGTGGAACCTGCTCATCAAGATGTGGCAGACCGTAATATTTTGACAGGAAGAGTCCGTTATTATGGAGATGATATTGCGGCTGTTATTGCAGAGGATGAAGTAATCGCGACTAGGGCTTTAAAATTAATTAAAGTTGAGTACGAAGAATATAAGCCTGAGATACATCCAAGAGAATCTATGAAAGGGAGCAATCCTCCGATTCATGAAGAAAAGCCTGATAATATTCTTGCCAAAAGCGAATATGAAATCGGCAATGTGAAAGAAGCTTTTGAATCGGCGGAAGTGGTTGTAGACGGAACTTATAAAACCCAGGTTGTGCAGCATTGCCATATTGAAAATCCTATATCATATGCGTATATGGAGAAAGGACGTATTGTGATTGTCAGCTCTACACAGATTCCCCATATTGTAAAAAGGGTTGTAGGACAGGCATTGGGAATTTCATGGGGAAAAGTAAGAGTTATAAAACCTTATATCGGCGGAGGATTCGGTAATAAACAGGATGTGTTATATGAGCCCTTGAATGCTTTTTTAACAACACAGGTAGGTGGCCGTCCTGTAAAATTAGATGTTACAAGAGAGGAAACCTTTATTTGCACTAGAACAAGACACTCCATAGAATATGATCTTAAAGCAGGAGTAGATAAAGAAGGAATAATCATTTGCAAAGAAATGCATGCTTATTCCAATCAAGGAGCATATGCTTCTCATGGTCATGCGATTGCTGCCAACGGTGCAACTGCATGGAGACATTTGTATCATGTAGACAATATTAAAGCAACGGCTTATACGGTCTATACCAATACTCCTGTAGGTGGAGCCATGAGAGGATATGGCATTCCACAGATGTGCTTTGCAAGTGAAGCTTTTATAGATGATATTGCTTATAAAATTAATATGGATCCATTAGAGTTCCGTAAGAAGAATTTAATTAAGGGATACTTTAAAGATCCTTATCTTACTCCTATAGCAGCCAATACAAATGGTGTTATGGAATGTATGGATAAGGGTGCTAAGTATATTGATTGGCAGAAAAAACGAGAACAATACCGAAATCAGACAGGGAATATCCGCAGGGGAGTCGGTATGTCGGTGTTTAGTTATAAAACTGGTGTATGGCCTATTTCTCTTGAAATAGCAGGTGCAAGGCTGGTTATGAATCAAGACGGCAGTGTACAACTTATGGTTGGAGCTACTGAGATAGGACAGGGTTCAGATACGGTATTTTCACAAATGGTAGCGGAAACTCTGCATATAAATGTGGAAGATGTTCATATCCAATCTGTTCAGGATACGGATGTTACACCATTTGATACAGGTGCTTATGCATCCAGACAGTCTTATGTAACAGGTACCGCAGTAAAACAGTGTGCAGAACAGATGTATGAAAAGATTTTAACTTATGCCAAAACACTTCTGAAAGAAGAATATAACCAATTAGAGATTGAAGACGGATGGATATTAGGAGATGGGAAAAAAGTATTGTCCTTAGAAGAGTTAGCTATGGAAAGTTACTACAGCCTCAGCAATTCCTCTGTTATTACATCGGAAGTATCTCTTCAGACGAAAAAGAATGCCATAGCAACTGGATGCTGCTTTGCAGAAGTAGAAGTAGATATTAAGCTTGGAAAAGTAAAGATTATAAAAATAATCAATGTCCATGACAGTGGAGTATTACTGAATCCTCAGCTTGCTGTTATGCAGATACATGGAGGAATGTCCATGGGAATTGGTTATGGATTAAGCGAGCAATTGCTTGTGGATGAGAAAACAGGCAGAGTCTTAAATGGTACATTGTTAGATTACAAAATGCCGACAACAATGGATTTACCGGACCTGGATGTTGATTTCGTAGAATTAGAAGAACCTACAGGACCTTATGGCAATAAAGCATTGGGAGAACCACCAGCCATTCCGCCAGCTCCAGCTATTCGTAATGCTGTCTTACATGCAACTGGTGTCAGCCTTCATGAGATTCCTATGTCTCCTCAAAGATTAATCGATGCTTTTACCAAAGCAGGTTTAATATAGAAAGGAGGGAATGTTATGTACGATATTAATCATTATTATAATGCAGCAACAATAAAAGAAGCAGTTTCCCTTCTGAAGGAACATTCCAATGCAAGAATTATTGCAGGAGGAAGTGATGTGCTAATCAAGATTCGGGAAGGAAAAATGGCAGGAACAGATCTGCTCTGTATTCGTGACATCAAGGAACTCCAGGGAGTTACTTTAACAGAAAATAAAGATATTCATATCGGTGCTGCCACTACTTTCAGCCATATTACAAATGATCCGATTATCCAAAAATATATTCCTGTTTTGGGAGAAGCAGTAGATCAAGTTGGCGGACCGCAGGTTCGAAATATTGGAACAATCGGCGGTAATATCTGTAATGGTGCGGTTAGTGCAGATAGTGCTCCCACAGTCTTTTCTTTGGATGCCAAATTAAAGATTGTCAGCAGTGACGGTGAAAGAATTGTACCGGTAAAAGAATTCTATTTAGGACCGGGACGTGTGGACTTGCATCCAGGC
Organism: Clostridium sp. UBA2485; assembly: GCF_002341865.1. Taxonomy (GTDB): domain Bacteria; phylum Bacillota; class Clostridia; order Clostridiales; family Clostridiaceae; genus Clostridium_J. The sequence goes on from NZ_DDOV01000049.1 coordinate 8,583, forward strand.
GAACTGCTTACGCATATTATTATCCCTAAAGAGAATTACTGGGGATATTGGGGACGCTATATTAAATATTCTATGAGAAATGCTATGGATATTGCTACACTAAGCTGTAGTGTTGTAAGCAAGGTAAATCCTCAGACCAATGTTTTAGAGGATGTAAGAATTACCTTTGGAGTTGCAGCGCCTGTTCCTTACCGCTGCCATATGACGGAAGATGCCATAAAAGGAAAAATGATTGAGGAATCTCTTTGTCAAGTAGTAGAAGACACCATTCGCCAAGAGATTAATCCAAGAGATTCATGGAGAGCTTCTAAAGCATTTCGCCTTCAGATCGGTGGAGAGATTGCAAAAAGGGCACTGGCAAAAACAATAGAACTTTCAAGGGGGAATCATCATGAATAAAGAGATGCGGCTGGTAAAATGCATCGTAAATGGAAAAGAAGTAGCCGAATATGTAGACGTGAGGGAATCCTTATTGGATATGCTACGTAACCGTTTAGGACTTACTTCGGTAAAAAAAGGCTGTGAAGTAGGCGAATGCGGTGCCTGCACCGTAATTATCGATGGTGAAACAGTTGATTCTTGTATCTATTTGGCCGTATGGGCAGAAGGTAAGAATATCAGAACATTGGAAGGACTCCTTGGAGAAAATGGGGAATTAACCAGAATTCAAGAGGCATTTATTGAAGAAGGAGCAGTTCAGTGCGGATTCTGCACACCAGGCTTTGTAATGTCAGCTACTGTTTTATTAGAACGAGGAGAAAAACTTTCCAGAGAAGCTATTAAAAAGCATATGGCAGGAAACTTATGCCGCTGTACTGGATATCACAATATTGTATCGGCAGTAGAAAAAGTGATGGAAGAAGGTGGAACTAATCAGAATTAGGGCATGTTTGAAAATCAAGTAGTGCAAGAATTAAAATAAATAAATTTGTAGATTTAGTAAGTACAAAACCTGCAAAAATATTTGGATTATGCCCCAAGAAAGGGACTATTGCAATTGGCTCCGATGGAGATATTGTTATAATTGACCCTAATAAGAAAGTTAAAATTACAAAGTCAATGTTACATGAAAATGTCGATTATACTCCTTATGAAGGGTTTGAACTTCAAGGATATCCAATAATGACAATTTCAAGAGTAAAAGTTATAGTAAAAGATAATGTATTTATTGGAGAAAAAGGATATGGACAATTTCTAAAAAGAAAAAAGTAGATCTTTCTACTATTGACTAAATAATAATTTTGTAGTTATAAGGAACCTTTTGTAGATTAAAAAGGTTCTTTTTTCTTAATTTATCAATATGATAAGATATATTACTAAGTTGGGTATTAGAGTGAATATTTACAACATTCGATAAATTTATTATTAAAATGANNTCATTTTAATAATAAATTTATCCATATAATTTTTCTAAATTAACCATTTATAGGCTTTAAGTTATTTGGCATAGATATTGCTTATTAAATATGGTAAAGGAGGAGGCCAAAAGTTAAAAAGAAAATATAGAAATTTTTCATTTTAAAGATTCTAAATAATTAGTATGTAAATTTAAAATTTAAAACTTAATTATAAAAATTTAGGAGGCGTATTCATGCAAGATATTAAAAAATTAACTGAAAAATTAGGAAATTTCAAATGTGAAAAAATGTATAATAATGATTTCTTCTTAACTTGGGAAAAGACAGATGACGAACTTAATGCTGTATTTACAGTAGCAGATATTTTACGCAAAATGAGAGAAGATAATATATCTACAAAAATATTTGATAGTGGATTAGGTATTTCACTATTCCGTGATAATTCTACAAGAACAAGATTTAGCTTTGCAAGCGCATGTAACTTATTAGGATTAGAAGTTCAAGATCTAGATGAAGGAAAGTCACAAATTGCTCATGGAGAAACAGTACGTGAAACAGCGAATATGATTTCTTTCATGGCTGATGTTATAGGTATCAGAGATGACATGTTTATAGGTAAAGGAAACAAATATATGCATGAAGTATCTGAGGCAGTTCAAGATGGATATAAAGAAGGAGTTTTAGAACAACGTCCTACACTTGTAAATCTTCAATGTGATATAGACCATCCAACTCAATGTATGGCAGATTTACTTCATATAATTCATCATTTTGGAGGAGAAGAAAATCTTAAAGGTAAAAAAATAGCTATGTCTTGGGCATATTCACCATCTTATGGTAAACCACTTTCAGTTCCACAAGGTGTAATTGGATTAATGACAAGAATGGGAATGGAAGTTGTACTTGCTCATCCAGAAGGATATGACTTAATGCCTGAAGTAGAAGAAGTAGCAAGAAAAAATGCTGAAGCAAGTGGCGGTAAATTTATAAAAACTAACTCAATGAAAGAAGCTTTCGAAAATGCAGATATAGTATATCCTAAGAGCTGGGCACCTTTTGCATTCATGGAAAGACGTACAGACCTATATGGAGAAGGTAAATTTGAAGAAATAGATGTACTAGAAAAAGAATTATTACAAGAAAATGCTAAACATAAAGATTGGGAATGTACAGAAGAAATGATGAAGCTTACTAAAGATGGAAAAGCATTATATTTACACTGCTTACCAGCTGACATCACAGGAGTTAGCTGTAGTGAAGGAGAAGTAGCTGCATCAGTATTTGATCGTTACCGTGAACCACTTTACAAAGAAGCCGGATATAAACCTTATATTATTGCTTCAATGATATTCTTAAGCAAAGTTAAAAATCCAGTTGAAACAATTGAGAAGCTTTTAAAAGCAAATAATCCAAGATTTTACGGAAAATAATTATGATGTAATAAAAAATTTATTATATCTTTAAGGGGGAAAAGTTTGTATGGGCGACAAGATGCGACCAATTTCATTTGAAAGAATGATTACATGGATTATAAAAGAACTTAAAGAAAAGGAATCTATTTTTGGAATCCACAAGGATAAATTTTACAAAAATAATACTAATAAATATATAGAATTATTTGGAGAAAAACTGGCATCTCCAATTGGTCCTGCAGCAGGTCCTAATTCTCAATTAACACAAAACATAGTTGCATCTTACTTAACAGGGAGCCGTTTTATTGAATTAAAAACAGTGCAAGTTATTGATGGAGAGGATTTACCCGTAGCTAAACCATGTATCCATGCAGAAGATGAATGCTATAATGTGGAATGGTCTACAGAACTAACAGTGCCAGAAGCTTATGATGAGTATATAAAGGCTTGGTTCTTACTTCATGTTTTAATGAAAGAATTAAACTTAAGCAAAGAAAGAGATTTCATGTTTAACATGAGTGTAGGCTATGATTTAGAAGGTATAAAATCTCCTAAAGTTGATGCTTATATAGAAGGAATGAGAAATGCATCCACTACAAAGGTTTGGAAGGAATGTAAAGAAAGATTACTTTCTAATATGGATTTATTCTCTAATTTTAGTAAAGAAGATTTGGACAAAATTTCACCAGTAGTTTGCCCGTCCATTACTTTATCTACACTACATGGATGTCCACCAGAAGAAATTGAAAAGATTGCAAAGTATCTTTTAGAAGAAAAAAATCTTCATACTTTTATAAAAATGAATCCAACTCTTTTAGGAGAAAAANNATACCTTTGATCAAATGGGATATGATTACGTAGTTCTTAATCCTAAACATTTTGTAAATGACTTGCAATATAAAGATGGAGTATCTATGCTTAAACGTCTAAAAGTTATTGCTAAAGAATTAAAATTAGAAATAGGAGTAAAGCTTACAAATACTCTGCCAGTTAAAATTGAAAATGGCGAATTACCTGGAGAAGAAATGTATATGTCAGGCCGCTCTCTTTTCCCACTAACTATATCTTTAGCAAGCAAATTAGCTTCAGAATTTGATGGAGATTTACAGATATCTTATTCTGGTGGTGCAGATTTCTTTAATGTAGAAAAAATCTTAAAAGCAGGCATTCAACCAATCACTTTTGCAACTACTATATTAAAACCAGGTGGTTATGAAAGAATAACTCAAATGGCTAAAAAGGTAGAAGATAATCTTAAAGGTGCATTTAAAGGTATAAATACAGAATATTTAAATGAGTTTGCAAAGTCAGCTTTAAATGATAAATATCACCTTAAAGATCTTAGACCTGTAAGCAGCAGGAAGATTTCTTCTGAACTTCCAATTTATGATTGTGCAATAGCACCTTGTACAATAGGATGCCCTATAAATCAACAAATACCTGAATATGTAGCTTTAGTTGGTGAGAAAAAATATGATGAAGCTTTCAACTTAATAGTTAAAGATAATGCTTCACCAGCAATTACAGGAACTATATGCAATCACAATTGTCAATACAAATGTACAAGACTTGATTATGATGAATCAGTTTTAATTAGAGACATGAAAAAAGTAGCAGTTTTAAATGCTGCAGATAAATATATTGCAAATATTAAAAAAGCAGACATAAAGAGTAATAAAAAAGTAGCAGTTATAGGAGCAGGTCCAGCAGGACTATCTGTTGCACTTTTCTTAAGAAGAAATGGTGTAGATGTAACTGTAATGGATAGAAAAGAAAGACCTTATGGCGTTATAGAATATGTTATTCCAGAGTTTAGAATTTCTTCTGAAATGATTAAAAGAGATTTTGAACTTGTTAAAAAACAGGGAGTTAATTTTAAATTTGGTATTGATGAAAATTTAGATGTAGATGCACTAAAGAAAGAATATGATTATGTGGTACTAGCAATAGGTGCTTGGAAACCAGGTAATTTACCATTAAAAGAAGGTGGAGAAAAAGCTATTGATGCTATTTCATTCCTTGAAAATCACAAAAGTTCTAAAGGAAATATGAATTTAGGAAAGCATGTATGTGTCATCGGTGGTGGTGACGTAGCTATGGATGCAGCACGTGCAGCTAAAAGAACTCCAGGAGTAGAAAAAGTTTCTATAGTTTATAGAAGAACTAAAAAGTATATGCCAGCTAGCTTAGAAGAAATAGAGTTAGCTCAATCAGAAGACATATTATTCAAAGAATTACTTTCACCAATATCAATAAAAGATTCCAAACTAATTTGTGAAGAGATGAAATTAGGAGAAAAAGATGCTTCAGGAAGAAGAAGACCTGTAGGTTCTGGCAAAATTGTGGAGATAGAAGCAGATACAGTTATTTCTGCTGTAGGACAGCAAATAGACAGTGATTTACTTAGAAAAAATAAAATAGAATTGGATTATAAAGGTTTCCCTAAGGTAAGCAAAGCTTGTGAGACAAACATTACTAATGTATATGTTACTGGGGATATGAAAGAAGGACCATCTACTATTGTTAAAGCTATAGCTGATGGTAAAGCGGTATCTAAGGATATTTTATTAAAAGAAGGATTAAGTAACGATTTTGATAAAAAAGTCTTTACTGCAAATGAAAAGGAAACATATAACAAGAAAGGTATATTAAAAGCTTCTGATTGTTTAGAAAAAGAATCAGAGAGATGCCTATCTTGTAACAAGGTATGTGAAATTTGTGTAGACGTTTGTCCTAATAGAGCAAATATAGTCGTTAATGTGGATGAAGGTTTCCAATCTTCACATCAAATAATACACTTAGATGGAATGTGCAATGAGTGTGGTAACTGTGGTATATTCTGTCCTTATGAAGGAAATCCATATAAAGATAAAACAACAGTTTTCTGGAGCAAAGAAGACTTTGAAGATAGTACAAACAAAGGATTTTTAATCATAGATAAAGATAAAGGAATCTGCAAAGTTAGAAAAGAAAATGCCGAAGTTGTAGATTATACCATTGGTGAATTAAATGTCATCTCAAATGAGATGGAAAATATGATCAAAACTTTCATAAATAAATATAGCTATATGTCATAAAGAATATTTAGAATTGGGGAGGTGAATCAAATGTTGTTGATTGGAAATGGAAAAGTTATAACTAGAGATAATACTAGACCAATCATAGACAATGGATGTGTTGCTGTTGAGAAAAATAAAATTATTGAAATTGGATCAACTGAAACGTTAAAGAATAAGTATAAAGAATACCAATTTATAGATGCAAAAGGCAAACTCATAATGCCGGGATTTATAAATACTCATATGCACTATTATAGTACTTTTGCTAGAGGGATGGCTAATGACAGTCCTCCAGCAAAATCATTCCCTGATATACTTAAAGGTCTTTGGTGGAGATTAGATAAAGCATTGAATTTAGAAGATGTTTACTATAGTGCTATGGTACCTATGGTGGATCAAATAAAAAATGGTGTAACCACTGTATTTGATCATCATGCTAGTGCTCATGCTGTCAAAGGAAGCTTATTTAAAATAGCAGAGGCAGCAGAGACAATGGGAATTCGTAGTAATTTGTGTTATGAAACTTCTGATAGAGATGGAGAAAAAATTGCACAAGAAGGCATCGACGAAAATACAGAATTTATTAAATATTGCAATGATAAAAATGATGATATGATTAAAGGAATGTTTGGACTTCATGCATCTATGACAATTTCTGAAAAGACCTTAGAAAAATGTGTGGATGCAGCTAAAAGTTTAAACACAGGCTTCCATGTTCATTGCGGAGAAGGTATTGAAGATTTAGAAGATTCAAAAGAGAAGTATGGCAAGGGCGTTATAGAAAGATGGTACGATGCAGGAGTTCTTTGTGATAAAACCATAGCAGTACATTGTATTTATGTTTCAGATGATGAAATGGAAATGATCAAAGAAAAGAATTCAATAGTAGTTCATAATCCTGAGTCAAACATGGGAAATGCAGTAGGTGTTTCTCCAGTGCTTAAAATGTATAAAAAGGGAATTTTATTAGGATTAGGAACTGATGGATACACTCCAGATGTTACTGAATCTTATAAAGTTGCTAACATTATTCATAAACATGCTGCTAAGGATTCAACTGTGGCATGGGGTGAAATTCCTGAAATGTTATTTGAGAACAACAGAAAAATTACCGAAAGATTTATTGATGGTAAGGTTGGAATTTTAAAAGAAGGTGCACTAGCGGATATAATTGTAGTAGATTATAATCCACCAACACCAATTAATGAAAATAATATTAACAGCCATATATTATTTGGTATCAATGGAAGACATGTTGATACAACTATTATAAATGGTAAAGTTCTAATGGAAGATAGAAAACTTCTTCATGTTGATGAAGAGAGAATTATGGCTAGAAGCAGAGAACTAGCAACTGAAGTTTGGGAAAGATTTTAATTTATAAGGTTTTGGAGGGATTTAAATGGAAACTATTAAAAAAGAAGAAATATTAAAATTAGCTGAGAAATATAAACCAGAGATGACAAAATTCTTAAGAGATATGATTAGAATTCCAAGTGAAAGCTGTCAAGAGAAAGAAGTAGTACTTAGAATAAAAGAAGAGATGGAAAAAGTAGGATTTGATAAAGTAGAAATAGATCCTATGGGAAACGTATTAGGATATATAGGTCATGGAAAACATGTTATAGCTATGGATGCTCATATAGATACAGTTGGAATAGGTGATAGAAATCTATGGAATTATGATCCTTATGAGGGCTATGAAGATGATGAAATAATAATAGGAAGAGGCGGAACAGACCAAGAAGGCGGAATGGCCTCTATGGTTTATGCTGGAAAGATAATCAAAGATCTTGGACTAGAAGATGATTACACATTAATAGTAACTGGTACTGTTCAAGAAGAAGACTGTGATGGACTATGCTGGCAATATATAATCAATGAAAGCAAAATAAAACCAGAATTTGTTGTAATTACAGAACCAACTTCCTTAAATATATACAGAGGACATAGAGGAAGAATGGAAATAAAAGTTACAACTCGTGGTGTTAGCTGCCACGGATCAGCACCAGAAAGAGGAGATAACGCAATATTTAAAATGGCTCCTATACTAAATGAATTAAAAGCTTTACATGAAAACTTAAAATATGATGAATTCTTAGGAAAAGGTAGCTTAACTGTATCTGAAATATTCTTCTCATCACCTTCAAGATGTGCTGTTGCAGATGGATGTACTATATCTGTAGACAGAAGACTTACTGATGGTGAAACTTGGGAATATGCAGTTCAACAAATTAAGAATTTACCAGCAGTTAAAGCTGCAAATGCTGAAGTTGAAATGTATAGCTATGAAAGACCTTCATATACTGGTTTAGTATATCCAACAGAATGTTTCTTCCCAACTTGGGTATTAAAAGAAGATCACCCAGCATGTGAAACAGCTGTAAAATGCTACAAAGACCTATTCAAGAGTGAACCAAAAGTTGATAAATGGACATTCTCTACAAATGCAGTTTCTATAATGGGTAGATATGGAATACCATGTATCGGATTTGGACCAGGACATGAAGATCAAGCTCATGCTCCTAATGAAAGAACTTGGAAAGATGAATTAGTAAAATGTGCAGCAATGTATGCACTTATTCCAATAACTTATGTAAAAGAATTTGCTAACAAATAGTAGGGGGTATAGGATATGGGGCTAAGTAAATTAGTTATAGCATTAGGCGGAAACGCACTTCAAGAATCTGGAACCCCTGCGACAGCAGAAGCCCAATTAGAAGTAGTTAAAAAGACTTGTGAGTATATAGCAGAGCTTAGTTGCAGAAAATATGAAATTGCAATAGTTCATGGAAATGGTCCACAAGTAGGAAGGATTCTACTTGCATCAGAAGCAGCTGCAAATGTTACACCATCTATGCCTTTTGATGTATGTGGTGCTATGAGTCAAGGTTATATAGGATATCATATTCAGCAATCCCTTAGAAAAGCTTTAGCTGATAGAAATAAGAATACACAAGTGACAACAATTGTTACACAGGTAGTAGTTGATAAAGATGACATTGCTTTTAAAAACCCTACTAAACCTATAGGAGCTTTTTATAGTGAAGAAGAAGCTAAAAAACTTCAAGAAGAAAAGGGTTATGTAATGAAAGAAGATTCTGGAAGGGGATGGAGAAGAGTAGTAGCTTCACCGGTACCTAAAAGAATAGTAGAGATTTCATCAGTTAAAGAATTATGGAATTCAACTATATGTATAGCAGCAGGCGGCGGCGGTATTCCAGTTATTGAAAAAGAAGATGGATCATTAGAGGGAGTTGCCGCAGTTATAGATAAAGATCTTGCAGCTGAAAAACTTGCTGAGGATGTTAATGCAGATACTCTAATGATACTTACAGAGGTTGAAAAGGTATCAATAAACTTTAATAAACCTAATCAAGCTGATCTTAATCATATTACTGTAGAGGAAGCTGAAAAATATATGGAAGAGGGACATTTTGCTCCTGGATCAATGCTTCCAAAAGTTAAGGCAGCAGTAATGTTTGCAAAAGCGAACCCAAATCATAAAGCTATAATAACTTCACTTTACAGTGCTGTAGATGCACTAGAAGGTAAGACAGGAACAGTTATCACACTAAATAAATAAGATTAAATTTAATTTGAGAGTTGAAAGTAAAGAATTGAGGGCTAAAAAACTTCTTAACTTTCAGCTCTCAATTTTTAACTATAGTTTATTCTAAAAGTTTCTTTATGAGTAATAAAATATAAATATATTAATTATGGGGTGAGCTCTTATGTCTGAATTTATTTTAAATGGTGAAAGAATCAACATTGAAGAAGATATGAATTTTCTTGAATATTTAAGAGAATATAGAAATTTAACCTCAGTGAAAAACGGTTGTGCAGAAGGAGCTTGTGGTGCTTGCATGATAATTGTAGATGGCAAAGCTATGAGAGCTTGTTTATTTACAACTGTAAAAGCAGATGGAAAAAATATATTGACTGTTGAAGGGCTTTCAGAAAAAGAGAAAGATGTGTTTGTTTGGGCTTTTTCAAAGGCTGGTGCAGTTCAATGCGGTTTTTGCATACCAGGTATGATTATAAGTGCAAAGGCACTTTTAGATAAGAATTTAAATCCAAGTAAAAAAGAAATTAAAACTGCTATTAGAGGAAATGTTTGTAGATGTACTGGATACGTTAAAATAATAAAAGCTATTGAAATGGCAGCAGAAGCATTTAGAAATGGCGGAATTTTACCTGATGAAAAATATAAAGGTAAAATAGGTGAAAATATTCCAAGAATAGATGCAAAGGATAAAATCTTAGGTACCGGAAAGTATGTAGATGACATGAAAGTAGAGGGAATGGTTTATGGTTCTGCTTTAAGAACGAAATATCCTAGAGCATTAGTAAAGAGTATTGACATTTCAGAAGCTTTAAAACATCCAGAAGTAGAAGCGGTACTTACGGCAGAAGATATACCAGGAAAGAGATTTATAGGACATATATCAAAAGATTGGCCAGCTTTAATAGCAGTAGGAGAAGAAACAAGATATGTTGGAGATTCAGTTGCACTAGTTGCAGCAAAGAGTAAAAAAGCTTTAAAAGAAATACTTAATCTTATAAAAGTAGAATATGAAGAGTTAAAACCTTTAAGTAGTCCTTCTATGGCAATGGAGGAAAATGCATCTAAAATTCATCCTGATGGAAATATTTTAAGAGTGGAAAAAGTAAAAAGAGGTAATGTGGATGAAGCTATAGCTAATTCTAAATATGTAGTTACAAATCATTATTCTACTCCTTTTACTGAACATGCTTTTTTAGAACCAGAAAGTGCTATAGGTATGCCAGATGGTGACGGGGTTATTATCTATACTGGATCTCAGGGGATATATGATGAACAAAGAGAAATTTCTGAGCTTTTAGGACTTCCTAGTGAAAAAGTAAGAGCTATAAGTAAATATGTAGGAGGCGGCTTTGGTGGAAAAGAGGATATGAGTGTACAACATCATGCTGCTCTACTTGCTTGGCATATGAAAAAGCCTGTAAAAGTAACTTTAAGCCGTAAGGAAAGTATAATGATCCATCCTAAGAGACACGCTATGGAAATGACTATTACTACTGCTTGTGATGAAGAAGGAAATTTAACAGCATTTAAAGCTGAAATTATAGCAGATACTGGTGCCTATGCATCATTGGGTGGACCTGTACTTCAAAGGGCTTGTACTCACGCAGCAGGACCATATAGATGTTCAAATGTGGAGATTAAAGGTACAGCAGTATATACCAATAATCCCCCAGGTGGAGCTTTTAGAGGTTTTGGTGTAACTCAGTCAGTTTTCGGATCAGAATGTAATTTAAATCTTTTAGCAGAAAAAGTAGGTATATCCCCTTGGGAGATAAGATTTAAAAATGCAGTAGAACCGGGAGATGTATTGCCTAATGGACAAATTGCAGATGCAGGAACTGCTATCAAAGAAACTATATTGGCTGTAAAAGATGCATATGAAAATAATAAATATGCTGGAATAGCTTGTTGTATGAAAAATGCAGGAATTGGTGTTGGATTACCTGATGTTGGTAGATGCAATTTAGTAGTGATAGATGGAAAAGTTCACATAAGAACTAGTGCAGCTTGTATAGGACAGGGACTTGGAACAATCCTTACACAAATAATATGTGAAACAACAAATTTATTACCAGAGCAGATAATTTTGGATTTACCAGATACAATGGTTGCACCGGACTCAGGAACAACTACAGCATCAAGGCAAACGGTATTTACTGGAGAAGCTACAAGAGTGGCGGCATTAAAGCTTAAAGAAAGGTTATTAACTAAGTCACTAGAAGAGTGTGAAGGGGAAGAATTCTATGGAGAATATAAAGGTATCACAGATCCTATTAATTCGGATAAAGAAAATCCAGTAAGTCACGTGGCTTATGGTTATGCAACACAAGTTGTTATCCTTGATGAAGATGGAAGGGTAGAAAAAGTAGTTGCAGCACATGATGTAGGAAAGGCTATAAATGTTACTAATGTAGAAGGACAAATTGAAGGTGGAGTAGTTATGGGACTTGGATATGCATTTACAGAAGATTATCCATTAAACAACTCTGTTCCTACTGCTAAATTTGGAACTTTAGGATTATTTAGAGCTACAGATATACCAGAAATTGAATCCATAATAATTGAAAAGAACACAAATGATTTAGCTTATGGTGCAAAAGGAGTAGGAGAAATCACAACTATACCAACAGCTCCAGCAGCTCAAGGAGCTTATTTAAAGTTTGACGGACAATTTAGAAAAAAACTTCCTTTTGATGATACAGCTTATAGGAAAAAGAAATAATTGTCTGAATATTTTTTTAAATAAACAGATTTAAATAAAGGATTAGTATAAAAGATTAAGATAATAGAAGCTAACTATAAATTATTAGAATTTATAATTGTAAGAAAGCATGAAGTTTTTCTGTAGATAACTTTCTATGATAATCATTTTAGTGGCATGGAAGTCGCAACATGACTTTCATGCCTAATTATAAAAATCTTCTCCTAGTACTTAATTTTTTTTGATAATAAAATAGCTTCTTATGATATTTTTAAGTAATCTTTTTTATATAAGTATTTTAATTAGGTATAAGCTGATATTAGATTCTGCCGAGCAGCTAATTTTAAATTCACACTCATACACTCCTAACAGTCTATACCTTTTCTTGATAAAACTCCTTTAGTATAGTAATGTTTAACTTCTTTCATCTCAGTTACTAAATCAGCTGCATCTATTAGCACTTTAGGTGCATATCCACCAGTAATTATTATTTCACAATTTTCATGTCTATGAGTTAAAGTCTCTAGGACCTCTTCTATTGTTAAAAATTTAAAATACAAAGCTATGGTTACTTCATCGAAAATAACTAAATCATATTCTCCACTGGTTATTATATCCTTCATTTTATCTAGAACAGCCTTAGCTAAATTTTTATCTCTTTCATTAGGGTTTCTATTTATTATGCATCCATCTCAAAACTGTTCTATAATTATATTGGAAAAATGTTTTTCTAAATGGGTTTCGCTATATTCCATATCTTTAACAAATTGTCCTACATATACTTTTCCACCATTAAATAATGTTCTTAGCGCAACCCAAAAGGCTGCTGTGGTTTTCCCTTTTCCATTTCCTGCATAGACATGTATATAAGCCATATATATCCCTCCGATGCTATTCAGTAATTTCTTTTTCAAATATTATTTCATAATCTCTAGGTCTTCCATGAGAATTATAGTACATAGGAAGAACTTGTACTAATTTCCATCCATTTTTCGCATATTCATCTATGATTTCATGATGGTCAGCATCAGAAAAAAATCCTCCTAGTGTTGTTGGCACATATTTATATTCATACATAACTATCCCTTCATCAAATTAAAATTTTTCTATTTTAACTTAATTATACTATTTATGCAACAAATTTAGATAATATGAAGTTTAAATTTATTATATAAAGTAATAGCGTAGATTATAGCTGAGATTAAAAAATATGGGCAGCGTCAATCTTGCTTATAATAGATATTTTTAGTAAGAGTATTAGAGTTTATGAAGTTGTAAGCAGCATTTGGTGGTATGCCTTTGGATCTTGTATATCTATTATGAGTGGATTTGGAGGATTATCCTTATGTATGAAGAATAAAGAGAATAGCTAGATAATTCATGGATATTAAATAAGTATATAGATGATTTCCTAGTAAAAAGATAAGATATGATGTGGGTAAGGAGGGAGAAAAGTGAAGAAAAAAACAATGTCTATTTTAGTGTTTATATTTAGTGTTATTTCATTACTTATTTCGCTTAAATTATTTTGGAATATGGGCATATTTGTAGATGAATACAATTTAACTCCTGCAGTTGTAAATGGAGGAGAGTTTTGGCTTCTAATGGATTGGCTTAGATTGATTTTATTGTTCCTAGCAGCAGTTATTTCTGGAATAAATATTTTTACAAAAAGAGAATAAATAAAAAACTAGCTATGAGGTACGGATTGCACTCTATAGCTAGTTAAATTTTTTCTTAAATTAATCCCAATCGATAAATACTACAGGTTTAATTAAATCTTTTGGTTTCTTATCCATTATATCAAATGCTTCTTCAATTTTATCAAACCCATAATATCTATGAGTAATTAATTTAGTTGTATCAACACGGTTATATTGTACCATGTTAAGAAGTTTCTGAATTCTTAATGCGCCACCAGGGCAAAATCCACCGCGGATGTCTTTATTACTCATGCCAAGCCCCCAAAGATAAGCAGGCATACTCAATGTATCTTTTACATCGAAGAAATTTACGTTGGCAATTATACCGCCTTCTTTTGTCATAGCAATAGCTTGAGCAAAGCTATCTTGATTTCCTCCAGCAATAATAACAGCGTCAACTCCACCTTTTACAAGCCCTAAAATTTGCTGAACAATGTCACCTTCTTTATAGCTTATAACATCTGTTGCACCATATTCTTTTGCAATTTCAATACAGTTTGGCCTAGTACCTACAACAATAATTCTTCCAGCTCCTTTTAATTTAGCTCCAGCTACTGCCATAAGTCCAACAGGACCGATACCTAATACTACCACTGTATCTCCAAAACCAATTTCTGCAAGTTCTACACCGTGAAATCCTGTAGACATCATATCAACAGTCATAAGCGCTGCTTCTGGTGCCATGCCTTCAGGTAATAAGACTAAATTGGAATCTGCATTGTTTACATGAAAATATTCTGCAAAAACACCATCTTTAGAAGATAAAAACTTAAAGCTTCCCATTAATCCAGTATCATGAGCATTGTATTTTCCCTGTACACCTAAAGCAAGCCAATCAGGGGTACCAGCAGGAACAACTACAATATCTCCTACTTTAAAACGAGTAACCATACTGCCTATTTCTACAATTTCTCCAATAGCTTCATGACCTAATATTAAATCCTTCTTTTCACTAGATCCACCATGTAAAACATGAACATCAGAAGAACAAGGAGCAACTGCGATAGGACGTAAAATTGCATCTAAAGGGCCTGCTACAGGCTTCTCCTTTTCTAACCATCCTGGTTGATTTATTGATTTCATTCCAAAACCTTTCATAAAGTGCACCTCCTAAAATTGTATTTTATGTGTATAAACAATAACTTGTTTTTTATATCAAATTATACCATACTTACATTAATAGCAATACAATTATAATAGTTTTTATAGAAACAGATAGATGCATTTGTTTATTAGAAATGTTCATTTATAATTATAATTATATAAAGATTAATAGAAGATTTATTTTCTACAATATATTTTAAGTTTTAATATTGGATACCTCATTTATTCCCTAAGTATATCCCTAAGCTCCATTAAATTAGAAATTTCATAATTAGGTTTCATTCCTGTTTTATTTGTAATTTTATCAGGATTAAACCAACAGGTATCTATACCAAAATTTATTCCGCCTTGTATATCGGATGTTAAGCTATCTCCTACCATCAATATCTTACTTTTATCAGTATACTTCATGTTGTTTAAAGTCAGCTCAAATATTTTAGGATCTGGTTTTGATACTTGAACTTCCTCAGATATTACTATATTCTCGAAGTATTTTGCTATAGCAGATTTTCTTATTCTATTATCTTGAACTTCTGTAAGACCATTAGTTATTATAGAAAGTCTATAATTTTTATGTAAACTTTCTATAAGGTCCATACTATTATCATATAAAAAGGATGCAAAAGACAAATGCTTCATATATGATTTTGCAAATTCAACCTCATCAAAGTCAATATTTAATTTATCAGATAATCTTTTAAATCTTTCAACTTTTAATTCTTTTTGGGTAATAAGTCCATCCTCAAAATCTTTCCATATAGCTGTATTTATATCACTGTATACTTTTAAATGATAATTTTTATCATATTCTATATTAAATTCAACCATAGTATTTTTAAAAGCATCTCTTTCAGATTTTCTAAAATCAAATAAAGTATCATCTGCATCAAATATTATAATCTCGTATTTCATAATAAACCTCCTCATATATATAAATTAATTTAGATTAAATGTATAGATAGATAGCTACAACCTTAAAGAGTGCACAATTCAAAATTCATAATTAAGGATGAAATTAGTTTTAATCAAACTAATTTCTTTAAATAGATTTTTTAAATAGAAGTGACTGTGTCACTTTAAAAATAAATCAATTCAAAACTTCTCCTATAAAAGAGAAGTATCAATAATTCTCCATTCTCAATCGTCAATACTCCATTGTATAAGGGATGCAGTATACATCGGAGCAAGATCCATTGAATTTAATAGTTCTAATTGTAACATACAAATTCTTTTATAAAAGAGCCCTAGAATATTGAATAATCCAATAGGCTTAAACATTTTTATTTAATTTAAGGTTTTTTTGTTTATACTTATTATCAATTCTTGCATTAATTATAAGTCCTATAAGAAATAGTGCTCCTCCTATTACCTTACCTTGAGAAAAAATACCTAGGTATATATAATCTATAACAGCACTTGCAAGCATTTGACCTATAAAGCGAAGTATAACTATATATACTGCTGGTACTTTAGGAACTATAATGTTAAACATATAAGTTGTTAAAACTCCTATGAATCCCCCTAAAAAATAGGGGATGGGAATAGACTTTATAGAAAAGTAAGATGGCATAGAGTTTATCATAATGACGCATAATAAAATAGATGATATGGTAGCCATTAAGTAGTTTATAATAACTCCATTTATCATGCCTTCTTTTTGAGCAACTTTTCCATTTAACATCATACTTATAACTATTGTCACTCCAGTTAGGAATGATAAGAATATATATATCATATTACTCCTCCTTACATAGTAATCATAACTATTATTCCAAGCGAAATTATTGAAAATCCTAATATTTTTTCTTTCCTAAATTTATTAACTGGCATTCCAAACAATCCAAAGTGCTCTACCAAGCTAGACATTACAAGTTGTCCAAATAAAGTTATTCCTATAGTAAGAGTTAATCCTATTTTAGGGATAGATATATTGTTTAAAAGGATAGTTACAACACTTAGTATACCCGGTAGAAAAAACATAAGTGGTAATTTCCTCAAGTTTGAAAGCCTATTTTTCTTTATTATAGATATAATTATAATCAATATAAATCCTATTATATGAAATATTAGAGTACTTATATACGGTCCTGTTATATTGGCTAGCATTCCATTTAAAAAAATCATTATGGCAAGTATAACACCATTTATAAGTGCTAAGTTTTTATACATACATAAATTCCTCCTACACTTTACAATACTATATAAATAAATTACAATATTTTTATGAGCTTGAACATGACATATGTCATGTTAGGAGGATCTTATGAGAAGAATTTCAGACAATAATCTTTTAAACCATTACATTGATAAACATAATATGGAAAATATTTTTGATAAAGATATGTTAAAGTATGCACAACTTCATTTTTATGAAAAAGATGAATATATACTAGAAGCAGAATCTGAACTTCAGTACTATTATTTACTTGTAGATGGAAAAATTAAAATTTCTTATCTTTTTGAAAATGGGAAGTCCATGTTTTTAAAATTTTATAAAGAGTTTAATACTATAGGAGATTTAGAGCTTTTAAAAAATATACCTATAAGATGCAATATAGATGCAATAGAAGATACTTATCTGGTAGCAATACCTACAGATATACTTAGAAAAAAATATTTAAACAATATAAAGTTTTTGCACCATTTAATAGATTCTTTAAGTGAAAAACTTTATGCAACTATTAATAATAGCTCCTACAACTTTGTATATCCCCTTATAAATAGATTATCTAGCTATTTAGTTGAACATATAACAGATAAAGATTATATAATTTTAAGTTCATCTTTTATAGAAATTGCTCAGTTTTTAGGAACAACCTATAGGCACTTAAACAGAACTTTTAAAGAGCTTGAAACAGAAGGAATTATAAAATGTGACAATAAAACAGTATATATATTAGATGAGAATAGACTTCGAGAATTATCTAAAAATTTGTATATAAAATCTCTATAATGTTAGAATGCTGCACAATGTATGATTATGTTAAATAAGCATTTTACTAATCTACTATATAACGTATTATACTTAATTTGTATAAAATGAAGTAATGCAATATAAAATACTATCATTGAGGTAGCAATGTACTTTTGCAGCATGATAGTTTCCAAAGGAATATATATCCTAATTCAGAGGAAATAGTTTATGATGATAAATATGATTTGATAAAAGAGAATAGCGTTGCTATTCTCTTTTTAAATTGCTCTAACTTTTATTTAAATATGTTTTAATGTAAGTTAGTGGTTTAATACTAATATCTATGGGTATATAGATATTAAGAAATACTATTGTTAAGCTTTAGTATTTCAGATAGCATAAACACTAAAGGAACATACCAATTGAAGACTCTGTTTCTTTATAAAATTTATATCCTACACTACTATAAAGGGATAATGCTCTTTTGTTTGCGCTCCAAACTTCTAATCTTGACTCTTTAATGTCTAAATCTTTTAAATTTTTAAAAGCTCTTATAAGTAGATTTTTACCAATGCCTCGTTTTCGCCATTCTTTTGAGACAAATAAATCATCTACCCAACCATATTTGGTGTTTACTTCATCTTCTTTCATAACAATAACTATATTGCCTACAATCTCACCGTCATGTTTAGCTGCTATACTAAACCACTGATTTTCATTTCTCAGTTTTTTTAAATCGTTAACAGAATAACCCCAAGCAAATACTTTATTTTGTTTTTCCACCAGTTGTATTAACTCATCTTCATCTATAAACTTAAGTTTAGTAAAGTTAATACCATCAATATCTAAAATTTCAAAGCTATCCTCAGTTATCTCTTTTTTTATTATATGCATACCTTCATCATACTTAAAACCTTCTTTAGAAGAATAATATGCTATGTTCTCTTTGTTATCTGAAAAACAACAATGGTAAACTCTTACATCAAGATCTTTATTCTTCTCTTTTATAGCCCGTGAACGCTTCATTATTTCATCAAAGAGCTGATCTTTTAATTCAATCTTATTTGTAACATCTGTTACCATAATATCAATATAAATATTTAATCTAGACTTTTCATATAAATCTGACTCCATAAAAGGTGAAATAACAGCTTTTCCTACTAAATTATTATATTTATCATAAGCTTCTAACATGTCTTCTCTTTCACTACCTTTAATTGTATGCATAGAACGTAACCCCCATTTTTAGCTTTACTTTCTAGAATAGTTTAGAATAATTTTCTATATTATACTATTTTAAGGAAATGCTTACAAGGTTTTGTGTATGCATTTTTGTGTGAATAATTGACTAAGCTATATGGTACTATCTCAGTAAGTAGAAAAGCTGCTTTATATACATATATTTACAAATATCTTTAATTCATTTATAATATAGTAAATATATTAAATACTATGACGGAGATAGTAAGTGTTTATTGAAAGTTGCAGAGAGTCGGAAATGGTGTGAGCCGACACTAGTAGAAAAACATCTGAAAATCCCTCCTGAGTTGTAACCTGAAATCATTAGAATACTCTATGGTAGTAGGGGATGCCGGTTTCCTACCGTTAATAAGGACGCATATGTTGGTATGTCGTAATAGGTGGTATAACGAAATTTAGGCTTTCGTCCTGTTATAGGGACGAGAGTTTTTCTTTTTTGTACCACAAAAATCAAAAGTTACTTTAGGAGGTGATAGCTATGATTGGCGATGACATTAGCGATATTTTTTATATAGATACTGCAATAATTAATTATTTTAGGAGTGATGAATATGAAGTATAACCCAGAAATTCCAAGAGCCCGCTATGACAAATCTGGAAATAGAGAGTGGGAACGACTGGAAAAGGATAGATTAGGAGAACTATTATATCATGTACATCTTGATATATTAAAACGCTATATCTCTTGTTCGGATCATGTTATTGAACTAGGTGCAGGAGCAGGAAGATTCACAAAAGATATTGTGAATATGTCCAAGTCCTTAGTTACGTCTGATTTATCCCCGGTTCAAATTGAAATCAACAAAAGAAAAATGGAGGAGTTGGGGTTAGTTGATAAAGTTCAAGGTTTCAAAATTTTGGATATAACTAATTTGGAAGGCATCGCAGATAACACTTATGATGTTGTTGTATGTATTGGAGGACCTATTAACTATTTATTCGATAAGGAAGAAAATGCGATAAACGAAATGCTGAGAATACTTAAATCGCAGGGCAAGTTGATTCTTGGGTCAATGTCATTAATAGGTGCATTAGTGTACCATTTTGATGGGGTAATATATGAAAAAGGTATGTTCGGAATTGATGCGACAGAATGGCTATTTACCACTGGTATGCAAGATGAAGAGCATTATCCAGTAGAGAGTAAGCATTATGTACACATGCTGACAAGTAAGGAAATTGATGCTTTGTTCGAAGGAAAGCAGGTAAAGATTCTGGAAAAAAGTTCTGCAGGGTTATTTATGCATTCACAAGAAGAAACTTTATCCAAAGCAAAACAAGATAAAGAATTTTGGGAACTCCTTATAAGAAAAGAGATTGAATTTACTAAATTACCAGGGACGTTAGACTGCGGAATGAACATTATTTATGTAATCGAAAAGCTATAGGTATTTTATAATATCTACAACTGGAATGCTCTGAATAAACTTTTGCTTTATCAGAGCATTCTTTTTAATTCATAATATAAAATGAAGATGATTATGATTATCGTATTAAATGATGTACTAATAATTCAATAAATAAGATTTAAAGATATTAATGTATATTTTAATACCGTATTACTTAACAGCAAGTTTTACGGTGTTTTATTTTACTATAATAAGCTGTAATATATAGATAAACTACGTTAAAACTTTTAGTATTTTAATTCACAATTCACAATGTAAAGTGCACAATTAAGATGGAAATTATTTTTAATCAAAATAATTTCTTTAATNNTTCCCCTGAGGTGCAGTATAGCCCGGAACAATACTAATAAGTTTAACTAATACTATGGAGAGGCTACATTTGCTAGTGTTTTATTGTAGTGGCGAACACTGTTCGCCGCTACGGTTATGCAGAAATATTATCAAAGGAGAAGTATTACAATGAAAATCGATCGATTACTAGGTATAATAACAGTCCTTTTAAATAATGATAAAATAAAATCAAAGGATTTAGCTGAAAAATTTGAAGTATCAATACGTACCATATATAGAGATATAGAAGATTTATGTAAAGCTGGCATACCAATAGTAACCTATCAAGGTGGCAATGGAGGTATTGGTATTTCAGAGGGATATGTGATTAATAAAAATATATTGACCATTGAGGAGCTTGATAATATAATGATAGGCTTAAAAAGTATAGAAAGTATATCACATGATAGCAATGTTAAGTTACTTTTAGAAAAGCTTATGCCAAAGAGAGAGGATATTATATCAGTTAGTAATAACATGTTTATAGATTTATCTTCATTTTATAAAACAAGCCTTTCTCACAAAATAAGTATATTAAGAAAAGCAATTTATGATAAAAGTGAAGTGACCTTTGAATATTTTTCCCCCAAGGGAATATCTAAAAGATGTATAGAACCTTATTTTATTACTTTTAAATGGTCTGCATGGTATGTTTTTGGTTATTGTAAATCACGTAAGGATTTTAGACTTTTTAAGATTAATAGAATGAATTCTGTTAAAGAAAGTGATATAAAATTTACTATTCGTCACATTCCAACTGAACTAACTGAATTAGATAACTATTTTACTAAAGATGAAAAAGTTATCACTATGCTTATAGATCGATCTATTGAGTATGAAGTGGTTGAGAGTTATGGAGTAAATTCCTATGAAATCACTGAAGACAATCGTATTAAATTTAATTTGCATTATACTAATCATGATTTTGCCATGAAGTTCATAATGGGACTAGGTGATAAGGTAGAGGTTTTATCACCTAAATCTATAATAGATCAGCTAAAAGTATCTGCAGGGAATATTTTAAATAAGTATAAATGAACATGACATACAGTTGGCAAGTTCACTATGATATCATATAGAAAAAAGATAGAGAGGATGTTTTTTATATGACAAAAGATTTACTTATAAAGGCTGGAGAGTTAATGGAGAGAGCAGAAGTGGCTACTATTTCATCCATTGATGAAGACGGCTATCCAAGAACTGCTACAATCTCAAATTTAAAAACTGAAGGAATAAATATTGCATGGTTTTCTACAGGGACAAGCTCTAATAAGACTAAGAATTTTCAAAGGAATTGTAAGGCTAGCATTTGTTATAATGTAGATCGTAATAACATTACATTAAATGGCGATATTACTATTGTAGAGGATAAAAGTATAAAAGAGGCACTTTGGCAAGATTGGTTTATAGAACATTTCCCACTTGGAATTAATGATCCTGAATACTGCATATTAAAATTTGAAACGAAATATATTCAAGTTTGGATTGACAATATATTCGATGATTTAAGATTTCTTAATTAGCAGTTTTAGAGATATTTTTTTATGAGAAAATCTTTAATAAATTAAATGAAAATTTTATGATTTATTATATAGGAGAAATTTTTTTTCAATAAAATATTTTTCAAAATAAGAATGGGGAATCATATATGGATAAAAAAATGATTGGAATGTGTGGTGCCTATTGTGGAGTATGTGAATGGAAGGAAAAAACAAACTGTCCAGGCTGTCAAGGTTGTGAAAGTAAGCCCTTTTGGGGAGAATGTTCAATTGCAAAATGCTCAATTGATAAGGGATATAATCATTGTGGACATTGTTCACAGCTGCCCTGCGAAGGACTGCAAGAGGCCTTTAATAATGAAGAGCATGGAGATAATGGTGAACGGTTAATTAATTTAAAAAATTGGGCAAGTGGCAAAGAAACTTATCTAAAATTAAGGACACTGAATCAAGATAAATAGCAATTTAAATTGAAAGAAAATTCTAAATAATTATATCATATTAACTAAATATATTGATGTATATTTAGTTAAATATGGTATAATTTTTTAAAAGATAGTTTTAATTATGAAACATACATATATGAATTTAGGAAGAGGGTTTATGGAATATTTTGATATATTAAATAAAGATGAAAGCAGAAGTGGTAAAATAGCACCTAAGGGTGAGAGTTCACCAGAAGGACAGTATTGTACAGTGATACATGAATATATGTAACCTTAAAGGAGAGTTTTTAATTCAAAAAAGGGCTAATGCAAAGGAATTTTATCAGGTGGATGGAATATACATATGGGACATTGTAAGTATGAAGTAATAGTTTTTACATTGTACATAATTTTGGAGGTATAGAGAGGATGGGTTTTGTAGAAGAAGTCGTTAAGTTCATACCGGATAACGAGCAGGAATATAACGACAAAAAGATAATTTTAGATTATATTGACCAGTATAGAGATAATGTTTTGCTAAGGACAAATGAGATTGCACATATTACAAGCTCAGGATTTATAATGAATGAATCATTAGATAAAGTATTAATGATTCATCATAATATTCGCGGTGTATGGGCATGGACAGGTGGACATGCTGATGGTGATTCAGATTTATTGCATGTAGCTATTAAGGAAGCAAGAGAAGAAACCGGTGTACTAAATATAGCCCCTCTATCTAAAAAAATTGCATCTGTTGATATTCTTCCGGTTTTTGGCCATAATAAGAGAGGAAAATATGTCAGTTCTCATCTGCATTTATCAATAGCATATATACTTATATGTAATGAACTTGAGAAATTGGTAGTAAAGCCAGACGAGAATACTGATGTAGCATGGTTTGAAACCAAAATGTTTACAGTTGAGCATTTTGATGCACATGATGTTTATTTATATGGCAAACTTATAAAAAGAGCAAAGCAATACACTAAATAATATATGTGTTGTTTATTATATATTTTTTAAGCTAGTGCAATATAATGTTTAAAGGTCTTGTCTGTTTTTATGACAAGGCTTTTTGTATATAAAATATACAAATATCTTTAACTTATTGTTTTATTTCAGATACTAAAATCAAATAAAAAATATTCTGAAAGGATGGATGCTTGTGAGAAATAAAGTTTTAATAGGTGAGATGGCTAAACTTCATAATATATCCGCACAAACCCTAAGATATTATGATAAAATAGGTCTTTTTAAACCTCAACATATAGATTATGAAAATAAGTATAGATACTATGACATTGAGCAGTTTGCTACCTTAGATTCAATACTATTCTTTAAAAAATTAGGGGTTCCATTAGAGGAAATCAAAGATTATTTTCATGATAGAGATTTAAATTCTATGATAAGATTATTAAAACATCAGGAAAAAATGATAATAAGAGAAATAGAAACCCTTAATAAACATTTAAATAGTATAAGAAGTAGGGTAGAACTAATTGAAAGTTATCAAAATAATGATAGTGCCTATAAATGTTCTATTATAGAGTTGAAGTCTAGAAAAATAGCATATTTTAATTTAGAGCATCATATTGACACTATAGATTTTGAGTATGGTTTGAAAGAACTATATAAAATGCTTAAAGATGATCTTTCACTTTTTAACGGAGTAATAGCATGTATTACATCAAAGGAAGATATAGAAAAAGGTAACTATAATCATTGTAAAACTGTAGGACTAATATTTGAGGAAGATATAATAAATGGAGAACATCTAAATATTTTACATAAAGGTAAATATGCCACTATTGCATATAATGGAGATAATGATGAATGTGGAAAATATTATGAAGAATTGATGAGATATATAAAAGATAATAAATTAGAAGTTATAGGTGATGGTATATTAATAACTATAATAGATAGTGCTTTTTCCGATTATAAAGGGGAATATATAAAAGAAATACAAATTCCTATTAAAAACTCTTGACATTATAGCTACTATAACCTTTAAAATAACTTTTAGCTGCAATTTTATTT
Source organism: Clostridium sp. UBA2485 (assembly GCF_002341865.1). GTDB lineage: Bacteria > Bacillota > Clostridia > Clostridiales > Clostridiaceae > Clostridium_J. The sequence goes on from NZ_DDOV01000049.1 coordinate 33,368, forward strand.
TAAGGGAGGTAATAATATGAGCAAGAGAGCAGATTTATTAAATGATGATATAAAAAAGATATTTATTAAATATTTAATTCCAAGCATTGCTGGTATGCTTGGAATATCTTTAAATATACTTTTTGATACTATATTTATTGGACGTGGAGTAGGAAGTGAAGGATTGGCAGCTCTTAGTATTGCTATTCCAATGTATAATGTACTAGGTGCTGTGGGGCTTTTGTTAGGAATTGGAGGTGCTACAGCGGCTTCTGTATCTATGGGGCAAAAAGAGTATGATAAGGTTAATGAAATATTTACAACTTCTATTATAATAAGTATATTTTTAGGATTTTTATTTACTGTTTTTGGTGTAGTATTCATTGATAAATTATGTTATTTTTTAGGAGCTACAGAAGAAATATTTCCACTAGTTAAAGATTATTTAGGACTATTAATGATGTTTAGTTTTGCATTTATATTATCTCAAATGCTATCAGTATTTGTTCGGAATGATAGAAATCCAAAGCTTGCTATGTGGAGTGTGCTAATAGGTAATCTTTCAAACGTAGTGCTAGATTATATATTTATAATGAAATTAGGATGGGGAATGAAAGGTGCAATAACAGCTACAGTTTGCTCTCCAACAATAACTTTACTTTTATTAAGTCTTCACTTTATAAAAGGTAATAATACTTTAAAAGTAAAAATTAATAAATTTAAATTAAATATTCATACTATAACTAGAATATTTAAGAATGGCACACCAAGTTTTATAATGGAAATGTCAAATGCAATGATAATATTTGCTTTTAATAATGTAATTTGGGGATTAGTAGGTTCTATAGGGGTTTCTGCCTATAGTATAATAGCTAATATCTCATTAATTTGTGCAGCTATATTTTATGGTATAGCACAAGCAATACAGCCAATAATAAGTATAAATTATGGTGCTAGAAAAGAAAAAAGAGTTTATAAATCTTTGAAATTAGCTATTGTAACAGCAGGAATATTTGGAATAATATTTTATTCTATAGGTTTAATTTTCCCTAAATTTATAGTTTCTTTATTTAATAATGAGAACACTGAATTAATGACTATGGCTGTAAGAGGTATAAAACTTTATTTCATGGCGTTCATATTTATGGGATGCAATATCTCTATGGTTTCCTATTTCCAATCAATTGAAAACGCCAGAGCATCATCTATAGTTTCTATTAGCAGAGGTATTATATTTATTTTAATAGGACTTATGATATTACCTAAAATTTTTGGGATTAATGGTGTATGGTTAACAGTACCTTTTGCTGAAAGCATAAGTTTAATAGTATCATTTATATGTTTTAAGAAATTTAAAAAAAGTTACACATTAAAACAAGCAGAAGTAGTAGAAAAATAAGGTGCTAGATTTATCTAGTACTTTATTCTTAAATATAATATTTGTTAGTATTATTTGAAAGGGTTATATCATTATTTTTAATTTATAAGATATATTTTTTAAAAGTAGAATGAGTTTAGTAAAAAGTTATATCATAAAAAATTACTGATAGGGTATTTCTCTACTTTTCATTATGAAAATTTCATAAGTTATTTAATATATTTTTAAAATAGAGAAAAATATTATAATTTGCTACTTGAAAAATATTTTGAATTATGATAACATTTTAAATGTTGAAAAGTAAATAGAATAGATTAGGTTTAATTAAAGTAAATATTTTAATTGATTAAAAGGGAAGTTGGGTGTAAATCCCACGCGATCCCGTCGCTGTAAGAGAGGAATTTTCCTAGTTGTGCCACTGAACTTTTGTTTGGGAAGGTTAGGAAAGTGTTGATTCTTTAGCCAGAAGACCTGCCTATATCTAAACACAGTTAAACTACGAGAGATGGTGAGTGTTATTTTGGAATTGTTAAATATACATAATTGATGTATATTTATATTGGCGTATAACTTCTTAATCCTTGTGGTTGAGAAGTTTTTTTACGCATATTTTAAAATCATAACTTAAAATCTTATTAATATAGCATAGATTGAATTTAAGATTATAAAAATATTTATGATTTAATTAATAAATATAAATTTATCTTTAGTAGTAGCTTTCTTAAGATAGAAAGAATCATAAAATTGTAAAGGGGGATAGACATGAATAATAGTTTTTTACCATTACCTAACTTTAGAATGGGTTTTTTATGGACACTTTTAAACATTAAAAATAGCACAATTGTGGAGTATGGAGCTATAAGTACAGCTCATTATTTAAATTTCATGTATGAAAAATTTAATGTTGATAGAGAAGGAGAAGTTCATTGCTGCCAATTAGATGAATCTCAAATTATTTCTGGAGACATAAAACCGCTTAAAAAAGAAATTTTAGAAATATATGATGATAGAAAACCCGAGATTATTTTCGTAGCTCCATCAACTTTATGTTCAATCATTGGATTTGATGGCGAAGATTTTCTTCTTAAGATGGATGGTAAATTAGAAGGAAAAGTCATCCCCCTATATTTTGGGAAAGCAAAAGGAGACTTCTCTTTAGGTGTAAGAGAAGCATTGAAAATACTCTGTAATAAAATTGTAGAGCCTCCTAAGGAGAAAAAGTATATGACTTATAACATAATTGGATTTACTCCAGATTACTATAATTTTAATAGTGATTTATTAGAAATAGAAGAAATTATGTTACAAGGCTTTGGAATGAAAATACACACAATATTTACAAATGGAAGTTCAATTGAAAAAATAAAAAAAGCTTCTGAAGCAAGCTTTAACATAGTTGTAAGATCAGAAGGAATAGATGCTTCAAAAATACTAAAGAAAAAATATAATATGGAATATATAACTCCATGCCTTTATGGAACCAGTGGTACTTTGAATTTTATTGAATCTATAGAAAAGTTAACAGGAATAAAATGCAATAGTGATTATTTAGAAAAAAGTAAGATTAAATGTAGAGAAGCTCTTGTAAGATTTAAACATCATACAAGAAAGGTAATAAATAATACTAAGTGTTTAGTTACTGGATATTACGATGTTGTAAATGGAATGAGTAGATTTGTAGAGGAAGAATTAGGTCTTGAAGTAGAATCTGTAGTAATAAACCACAATTTAAAAGGTGAATATATGAAGCTTAATGAGAAGATAGAAAGAAAGCTATATGTAAACCCTACAGAGAGTAAGAAAAACGAACTAATAAATAGTAAGACTAATCTACTATTAGGGGATGGAGAATTTATTTATAGTTTAAATGAAGCATCCTCAAAAATACAAATTAGTAGTCCAAATGTGAAAAAAATACTTATATATGATAGAAAACCACTGGTTGGTTTTAATGGAATGAGATTTATAATGGAAGAAATATTGCAAGGAATAATCTCATAAAAAATATTTTAATTAAAAGCTAATAATCTTTAATATTATCATAGATATTGATCGTGACTTAGTAGGTTGATAACTAAGTCACAATTAGTATTCCCTTCTGATACAATAAAAAAATTTTTTCCCGTGGGTAACCACGGTTTTTTTCTTTATTAAATTTATTTAAGTTTTTCATCATATATATGATAATTTTAATTATTTGAACTTATATTAATATCCTATATAATTTAATAGAAAATACTATTTTAAAATTAGACATATAAAGGAGAATATACTATGAGCGCAAAGATGATGCATCATGTCTGCATTCAAACAGAAAAATATAAAGAATCACTTGAATTTTACACTAAAATTTTAGGATTTGAATTAGTTACAGAAACGGCAAATTTTCATAATCGGGATTTTAATACTTGGTTGAGGCTAGGAACATTTATGATTGAATTACAGACTGCTAAAAAGGGAGATAAGTTAAAGATCTGGAGTTCATTAAATGAAGGAATAGTACATATGTGTTTTTTAGTTGATGATGTTCAGAAAGAATTTGATAGGATAAAAAAATTAGGTTATAGCAATTTCAAGATTAAAAATGGAAAAGAAATTTATAAAGTTGAAGATGGATATCTATTTAAAATTAAAGCTCCGGAAGGTACTGAAATTGAAATGAGAGATATGGATATTAAATAATTGACAATTGATAATGGAAAATTGACAATTATGGTTGAAATTATTTTTAATCAAAATAATTTCTTTAATGTATTTTCCACCTCTGGGGAACAGTAGTGAAGCCCTTTAGGGTTCCCCTGAGGTGCAGTATAACTTGGAACAAAAATCAGCTAATTTGTATTAAAACTTTGGAGATAAGTAATATAATTATAATACTGTTCAATAAGAGGTATATAGTTACTGTACCATAGGGCTTTAGCAATGCACAACTTACAATTTGCGTCTTACAATTTAATATTTATTCAGTAATATATGGCGAACACTGTTCGCCGCTACAGTTAATCAATTCTTAATTGTGAATTGATTATATAAACTCATTTATTTCATGTAAATTAGAAATTATAATATGTGGTTTTATTTCTGTAGGATTTTTACTTTGATTTTTGTTTAACCATATAGTCTTCATACCTAAATCTAAGGCTGGCTTAATATCACATTTTAAATTATCACCTACCATAATAGCCTCTTTTCCACATGCATTCATTTTTTTAAAGGCTTTTTTAAATATTTCCTCTCTTGGCTTACATAATTTTAGAGAATAGCTAAAGGTGAAATCATCAATTAATTCATACAAATTTGCAATTTTAAAACAATCAATCATAACCTCATCGTAATAACAAGTGTTAGAAATTACCCCAATTTTATATCCTTTTGCTTTTATTTTAATTAGTGTTTTATGAAGGTCTTTTTCAAAGAATAATTGTTTTTTATATTCACCATAAAATATATGTATTGCTTCAATACATTGATTAATTGTAAGATATACATCATAGGTTTTAAGAAATTCATTTAGAAATTCTTCAATAGGATATTCTATGAGAGTTTCTTTTCTTAAATTCATAATACTCATCCATTTATTATAAAATCCCGTTCTGACTTCTTCAAAGCTTATTTTAGAGTGAAATTTATTTAAATATTGAGTTAATTTGTAAAGTCCGACCATATCTTTCTCTTCATCAGAATCACCGTAATGAAAATGTAAAAGAGTATTTCCCATGTCAAAATATATAACCTTAATATTATTAAACATATACCATCCTCCATGATTTAGTAATTATTATAATAATAACATTTTGCAAATAATTAAAAAACTTCTGTATTGAAGAAACTATAAATTTAAAAATATAATATTATTTAAAAAAGTATTTTAGTATATAAAGAATAATATTTTATTAATAGCGAAAGATAATTTTGTATAAAGTATATAAGGAGGTATTTAAAATTATGAAGATGAAGAATATAATAATATCAGCTTTAGTTGCTCTTTTTATTGTTTCTATAGGTATTCCTGTAATGGCTAGAGAAAAACATAGAGGACCAATATTTATGGGTGAAGTTTTAGAAGTTAATAAAGATAATCAGGGAAATACTATGGTATTGGCAGAAGGATACATAAAAGGACAGAAGGTATATAAAGAAAAATTAATAGCTATAGTTGGACCAGATACTAAAATTTTAGATTGTGAAGGTAAAGAAGTTAAAGAAGGCAATTTTGCAAAAGGTGATGTTGTGTTTATTAGATTAAGTGAAGTAATGACTAGTTCAATTCCACCTCAATCACCAGCTCTAAAAATTCAATCATGTAAGCCAGTTAGTTAATATAAATAAATAGAAAAGAGCTTGCAAAAAATCGAAAGTTTTAATCATTTTACGATTTATTAAAACCGAATAAAAATAATCTTAGTATATTAGAAGTGATGGATACACTTGGTAAAAGGCCAAGATATCCATCATTTTTTATTGAAATTATTTAATTATTACATTAATTATATATATAGTAAATACATATATAATTTTACAAAATATGATATAATATGCATAGCAGGTAAAAAATAATAGTAAATGGAGATGATTTTAATTGTTCGAGAGAAAATTTTTCAAACAGATCTTAAGTAGTATTTTAGTATTAGTAATGCTACTATCCTTTAATTCATCTTTAGTATTTGCAATGACAGAATTGCAATTATCTAATGATAAGTTAAAAAGTTCTGTAACTAATATTGAAAGTAATTTAACTCAATATGATATTAATGTTAAATTTGATGAACCTAATAAAACTTTCACAGCTACTGAAAGTGTTAAATTTACTAATACTTATGGAAAAGATCTTAAATCACTAGTATTTCATTTATATGCTGATTCATATGAAAGTGTAGAAACAATGCCTAGTATGAGTATACAAAAGGAAAAGCTTGAAGAAGAAGAGATTGGTGATATAAACATAACTAAAGTTACTGTTGGAAATAAAGAAATGAAATTTACTCAAGATAATCAAATCTTAAAAATTATACCTACAGCAGCTATAAAGCCAAATGAAGTTGTAGATATAAAAATAAATTTCACACTTAAATTGCCAATGGGTCAAAGTAGATTAGGATATTATAATAATGTTTATTCTGTCACAAATTGGTATCCTATAATATCTATTTACGATGTTGGAACTGATACTTGGGATGAGAACCCTTTCCATCCTGTAGGAGAGTCAAACTATAGTGATATAGCAAATTATAAGGTTTCTATAAATGTACCAGGTAATATGGAACTAGCTTCTACTGGTATAACTAAATCGAGTGAAGACGAAAAAGATGGTACTAAAATCTATGATATTATAGCTGAAAAAGTTAGAGATTTTACATTTATTATGAGTCCAGAATTTAAAGTTATTACTAAAGAAGTAGATGGTATAACAGTAAATAGCTTTTATATTTATGATGGAAATGAAAATACTACTAAAACTGCTGAAGAATTACTAAATTTAACCATAGATGCATTAAGTTTCTTTGGTAAAAACTTTGGTAAGTATCCATATAAGGAATTTGATACTGTAGAAACCTATGTACAGGGATTTGCTATGGAGTATCCTCAATTAATTCAAATGGGAAAATACAATGGTAATCCTGAACTTACAGCAGGAACGATGGTTCATGAAATAGCACATCAATGGTGGTATGTAACTGTAGGTAACAATGAATTTAAGAATTCTTTTTTAGATGAATCATTAACAGCTTTTTCTACTGCATATTATTTTGAAAAAACTCAAGGAAAATATTCAGAACAAGGTGTAGTTCTTGGTTTAAGAGAGTTAATGGACTATGCTAAAGATATTTCAAGTCCGATAAATTCATCTGTAGATAAAATAAATCCAGAAGAATGGGGAAAAACTGTTTATATTATGGGTGCATTAGTGTTTGAGGATCTTAGACAAACACTAGGGGAAGAAAAGTTTTTAGAGATAATAAGAACTTATTATACTGAAAACTCATTAAAAAATGCTACCTTAGATTCACTTTTGGATGTAACTGAAAGAGTTGGCGGAAAAGAAGCAAAGAATCGAGTATTGTCAAATATTAATTCTAAAGATTTCTATCCAGAAAATCTTAAATTAAATGAGAGTGAATTGGCTGAATTAAGAGAAATGAAAAAGGAGAGTAGTAAAGAGACTAGAGAACAAATTAAACAAGTTATTGAATACTTAAGAAAAGAAGGAAAAGATAATTTTGGAGCATTTTTTGTACAAGCTTTAAATGATTATGATGTATATTTAGTAAAGCCTTCAAAAGCAAATATAGCTAAAGAAAATATGGATAAATTTAATTCAATGGTAAATACAGTTAAAATAAACTTAGAAAATGGCTTTGGATTAAATGTTATAGTTAAAGAAGACAAAGATATTACAGAAAATGAGCTTAAAGAAAAGAGTTTAATATTTATTGGAGATAATAATGAAAACACAGCACTTAGCTCTCTTATGGACAAACTCCCTATAGATTTTTCAAAAGAAGAAATTAAATTTAGTGGTATTACTATAGAAAATAAAAATATAACAGGAATGTTAGTTGGGAACACTCCAAAAAATAAAAACAATAATGTTTTAATTTTCTTAGGAATAGATAAACTTGAAAGTTTTAGTTTATTAAATGGTGCTGATTTATATGACAAACAATTTATTTTAAATTTTAACGATAAAATTTTAAAGGGAAATTATGATAAATAAAATTTAAAGATAAAGATATGTATTTTCTATAATGTTATTAGAAGATACATATCTTTTTTATTAAGAAATATCTATAGATTTAATATATATTTGTATATTAAAGTATTTATTATAATAAATTAAAGATATAAGCTAAAAGATTATAATATAGAGGTGGATTTTATTGATTAGCACAATAATAATGGCTTTTGTTTCTTTTATTAGTACCAACATTGATGATATATTTATACTTATGATATTTTTCTCAGAAACAAGTGATACTATGAAAACTCATCACATAATTATTGGACAGTATTTAGGTATTGGAGCATTAACTATAATAAGTATTATAGGGGCACTAGGGGTATCTATAGTACCATATGAATATATAGGTATTCTTGGATTTGTACCAATGTATTTAGGGATAAAGGCATATGTGGATTATAAGAAAAAAAGTAAAAGCGAGGAAAATATAGCCTATCGAGAAGTTAAGGACATTGAGAATAATAAATTTGAAGAAACAACTAATACTGAAATTAGGGAGCAGAAAGATTTCAGTAGAAGATTTATTAATTCAGCTATTATAAAAGTGTTTAGTGTAACTTTTGCTAATGGTGGAGACAATATTGGAATTTATATACCTCTTTTTACAAGGATGGATTTAGTAAGTATTATAGTAACAATAGTAATTTTTATGTTCCTAGTAGCAATATGGTGTTTTATTGCTCTGAAGCTTTCAAAGCATCCACTTGTGCAAAAATTTATTGAAAAATATAGACATATTTTTGTTCCAATAATATTTATAATGTTAGGAGTTTTTATTTTAATAGATAGTAAAACTTTAGCTTTTATTTATAAAAAGATATTTTAATATAACTATCCAACTTGATATTTAGTTATTGATTGATGAGTTTTATAGTATCACTTACAGATATTAGGTTACTTAATTGTATGTTGTTTAATAAGATGACATACAATTTTTTTGTTTAGTAGGATAGTTCAATAGAATTTACATATAAAAAGGTGTTTTTTAAAAAAATCACTATAAATATGAATAAAAATTTGAAAAAAGTAAAAGGAATAGTACTGAAATTTCAAAGCCCAGCATATCACTATAGATTTGGATAAAATAATTATAGATTTTAATGTAGCAGAATCTATATTATATGTTTTGCTAGTATTAAAGTTATTCGCCATATTTATTAAAAATATTAATGTAGTATAGCTAATAATTTCAAGTATAGTTAATGGAAAGAGAGAAGTAAATAATTTAGGTTTACTATATAAAATAAGTTAAATAAAACTTTGAACTTTTTGATGATGAAAACAGTTATATAATGAGGATAAAAATAAAAGAAAGGAGGTTTCGTCTTGAGTGATGAAAAGTTGATAGGAGAAGCACAAAATGGAAATAAAAGTGCATTAAATACTTTAATTTTAAATAATTATGATATTTTATCAGGATATGTCTTGAAGTTAACAGGAAGTACAGATGAAGCCTCTGATGTTATAAATGATACCATAGTAAAGGTAGTATTAAATATAGAAAAATATAAGCCTACCGGTAAATTTTCTACTTGGATGATTACTATTGCAACTAATATCTATAGGGATAATTTAAAAAGGAAAAAAAGATTTATATCTCTTGAAGGTTATGAAGAAATTTCTAAGGTAGATGTAGAAGAAGAAATCATAACTAAATTAGATTATGAAAAGATATTAATGCTATTAAAAGAACTTCCAAAGGAAAAAAGATCAGTATTTATATTGAAACATTATTATAACTATAAATATGAAGAGATAAGTGAGATATTGAAGTGTCCGATAGGTACAGTAAGATCCAGACTTCATTATTCTGTTAAATATTTAATGAAAAGATTGGAAGGAGGTAATAATCAATGACTAGAAAAAAATTAGAAGAAAATATTATAGACAAGTATTATGAGGAGAAATTTGATGATAAAATCATAGAAAAAAATCTATCAGAAGCAAAAGAATTGGAGCAAAAACTAAAAAAGCTAACATCAACTATAAAAATAGAAGAGGATAAAAAAATAAATGTAAATATATTAGAAAGTATTTTAAAAGGTGAGAAAATAAAAAATAGAAGAAAAGAAAAATTTGAGCTATTAATATTTTTGTGTACTTGTATATCAATTATAGCTATAGGAATAGTTACCTCTATAATTCTTCCAAATCTAGTTAAGTTTTATTTGATTTTAGCAGTAATTGTATCACCGATTATATTAGTAATTGTATCCATTAAGCAGATAAAAGGAAGTGAATATAATGGGTAACAAGATTATCTATATATTTCTTTTTATAATACTTATTATACAAGGAACATGGGTTTTTAGAGATGCAAGAAAAAGAGGAAATAAATATTATTGGTTTTGGGGCCTATTATGTTCTTTTAACATTCCCACAAATTTAATACTCTATTTAATAGTAAGAAAGAGAATTGAAAAGAAAAAAATAGAAAAAAATAATTAATTTTAATCAGTTTTTTATTTTAAAATTGAAATATTATTTAGTTAAAATATATTAGAATATAAAATAAATATACAAATTAATGCTTATCCAACTTGGATAAGCATTAATTCGTTGTTTATAGATTTATAAGATTATAATTTGAAAATCTATATAAAAAATATTGAAGAAATTATTATTAAAATTACATAGCAAAATTTAGGAAGAAAAACTATTAAGTTGTAAGTATAATTTAAATATAAGAAAGCCTTTAAGCATTTTAATGATTTCTTAAAGGAAAATGTATATTGTAAATTATATATTGAATGGGGAGAATAATAATGGAAAAGGTTATAAATTATATAGGAAATAGGGAAATAAAAATTATAAAAGCTAGTATGGACCATTATAATGAGATATCTTTCTTAGGGAAGGAAACCTTTAATGAAACTTTTGGTTATTTATTTAAGCCAGAAGTATTAGATAGATATTTACAGACAACATTTAATTCTGAGAAAATCAAATCAAGTTTGAGCAAAGAAAACAATCATTTTTTTATAGTATATTTGGATAATGAGCCTGTTGGATATGTTAAGATAAAAGAAAATTCTTTCTATGACGAGATAGATGACCAAAATCAAGTACAGTTACAGAAAATATATATATTATCACAATACCATGGGCTCGGTATAGGACTTGAATTTATGAGAACTTGTAAAAAGTTTTTTGAAAAATTTTCTCCTGCTACAGTTTGGTTAGCTGTGCTTGAAAGTAATATAAAGGCTATAAATTACTATAAAAAATGCGATTTTAGAGAAACAGGGAAATATCATTACAGCTTTGAAGATTCAAATTTTACATATGATGTTATGAAGTTAAAAGTATAAATTATTTAGAATACGAAAGAATATATCTAATAAAAGTGAGGTGTAGTGATGAATAGTAAAAAAATAGCAGGTGAAAAAGCAGTTGAATTTATTAAAGATAACATGATTGTCGGACTTGGAACCGGATCAACTGTGTATTATACAATTGTAAAGTTATCTGAAAGAATAAAAGAAGGACTAAATATTAAGGCAGTTTCTACCTCTAATTCCACTACTAAGCTTGTTGAATCATTAGGAATACCTATAATATCTCTTAATGAAGTAGATTATGTTGATTTGACCATAGACGGTGCAGATGAGGTTGATGATATGTTAAATGGAATAAAAGGAGGGGGAGGCGCATTATTATATGAAAAATTAGTTGCTAACTCGTCAAAAAAGGTGATATGGGTAGTTGATAAAAATAAAATGGTAAAGTCTTTAGGTAAATTTCACCTTCCTATAGAGGTAGTTCCATTTGCATATCGTCAAATTTTTAATAAATTAAAGGAGTTAGGTCTAAACCCTGTTATTAGAAAAAATTATAATGGTTATTATGTTACTGATGGACAACATTATATAATAGATTTATTTATACAAAAGATAGAAGATCCTTACGAATTAGAAAAAAACATAAAAATGATTTCTGGAGTTGTGGATACAGGATTATTTCTTGATATTGCTGATACGGTTATAGTAGGAAGAGAAAATACAGTTGAAATTATAAATAAATACAATAAAAAAATATAGGTATAATTATAAATTTAAATAGATATATTTAATATAGTTTAGTGTATAATAATCTTAAACAATTAATGTATTGAGAGAATAAAATTTATAAGTAGGTGTCTAAAGTAAAATATCTAGTGAAAGATGTTATCAATATTTTATGTCAGATAAGGAAATAGCTTATATTCATAAGATGACTATAAACAGGCTATGATAACATAGGGTGATATAAAATAGATTATTATACTCACAAGTTATTTTTATAAGATGCCTTAAGGTATGAAGATATCTAAACAATAACATGTATTATATTTGGAGGTGCATTTATGTTAAATTTTGTTTACAGCATACCGACTGAAATATTTTTTGGTGAAGGAAAAATAAAAGTTTTAGGTAAGCAAATAAAGAAGTATGGGAATAAAGTCCTTTTAGTTTATGGTGGAGGAAGCATAAAGAAAACAGGACTATACGATAAAATTACTAATATATTAAAAGAAAATAATATAGACTTTGTAGAACTGGCAGGGGTAGAACCAAATCCTCGTATTACTAGCGTAAGAGAAGGTATCAAGCTTTGTAGAGAAAATAATGTAGATTTCATTCTTGCAATAGGAGGAGGCAGTGTAATAGATTGTTCTAAATTTATTGCAGGTGGATATTATTATGATGGAGATCCATGGGATTTCTTTATTGGCAAAGGAGATATTACAAAAGCATTGCCATTAGCTTCAATACTTACCTTAGCGGCAACTGGTTCTGAAATGAATAGAGGAGGAGTTATAAGTAATCTTGAAACTAACCAAAAGCTTTCAACAGGACATCCTGCTCTTTTGCCTAAGTTTTCAATTTTAGATCCAACTTATACTTATACTGTACCTAAAAATCAAACAGCAGCAGGTGCAGTAGATATTATGAGCCATATATTTGAGGTTTATTTTACTCCAACAAAAACTGCATTTCTTCAAAATAGAATGGCAGAAGGATTATTAAAAACAGTTTTTCATTATGGACCAATAGCATTTAATGAGCCAGAAAACTATGAAGCTCGTGCAAACTTAATGTGGGCATCAAGTCTTGCTATTAACGGTTTATTGAGTTATGGAAAGGATACAAACTGGTCAGTACACGATATGGAACATGAATTAAGTGCGTTTTATGATATAACTCATGGAGTAGGATTAGGTATATTAACTCCTGTGTGGATGGAATATATTTTAAATGATGATACTGTAGATGATATTGCTGAGTATGGAATAAATGTATGGAATTTAACAGCTGATAAAGATAAATATAAAACTGCTAAGGAAGCTATAAATAAAACAAGAGATTTTATAAAATCTTTAGGTATTCCTATGACATTAAAAGAAGTGGGAATAGGAGAAGAAAAATTAGAAATTATGGCTAAGCAATGTGCAGGGGACGGAAAAGTAGGAAATTATCCGCCTTTAACTTCAGAAGATATATTAGAAATATATAAAAGAGCACTATAATATTATAACGGGAAGCAGTGATTAGTGGTTACTGCTTCTTAATTTCTACTACTGAGAAATAATTATAAAAATTGGAAAGCTAACAAATAAAAGGCTATTGATGTTGTATCAATAGCCTTTTATTGTAAGAGGATTTTAGAATAAGTTGTAGAATATGGAATATGATAAATGAATATATATATTTATTTACAAAATACATGCAAATAATACAAATTTTTTGGATTACAAAGAATTGATGACAATGGAAATCTTAATTAGGCATGAGGTGTTGAAAATTGATTGATAAAGCTAAAAATTATTATGATTATTTTTTCTCAGAAGAATACCATTCTCTTTCTATAGAAGAGAAAAGATGTAATTTAGCCTTAAGTGCTTTTGATGGGGCTATTTGGGAATGGAATTTAAATACCGATGAATTTTATTTAAGTGGCAAAGGCGATCAGTTATTAGGAATAGAAGGTAGCTCACAATCTATAAATAGTATAAACTCTTTGTCTAAGTTTGTGCATCCGGAAGATTTGTATCCTCTTTTTATTTGCTTTCTTGAAAAAATAAAAATTTCTAATGATAAAGAATTTTCCCATGAATATAGAATAATACAGAAAGATGGAAATATTAAATGGGTTAGATGTAGTGGAAAAATATACAGAAGTAAAAAAGAGAATATAAACTTAGCATCAGGATTTATAATAGAAATAACAGAACAAAAAAAACAACAATTAGCTTTAGTAAAAAGTCAAATAAAAAATAGATTAACCATTGCTGGATCATTAGATAGTATTTGTGAGGTGGATTTAAAGAAAAAAATTATGAATTTTAGTTCATCCATAAATAATATACTTGGAGATGATAAGGCAAATGAAAAGATAAAATACTATAGGCATTGGATGGAATATATATATGATGAAGATAAGGAAAACTATTGTAAAGGTATTAAAGAATTTTTAAATAGTAATGAAGTTTATTATGCTGATCAGTATAGAATACTAAATGCAAATAATGAGATTGTTTGGCTAGAAACTAGAAGTAAAGCTACTTTCGATGAATTAGGCAATAAAGATTATCTATATGTATCAATCAAAGATATAACCAAAGAGAAATTTGAAAAAAGTAAATATGGAAGATTGCAATATAATGATTATCTTACAGGGTTGCCTAATAGATTTTTTTTACGAGAAGCACTAATAAAAAAAGAAATAGATGCTTCTTTAAAAATGAAAGAGAAGATTGCATTAATATCTGTAGATATAGATGGATTTAAACATATAAACGATACCTTTGGGCATAATTATGGTGATGAACTTCTACGTCAAGTTGCTGAAAGATTAAAATTAATGGTTGGAGAAGATGATATACTTTGTAGATTTAGTGGTGATGAATTTTCCTTTCTCATTGAACATATAAAAGGATATATAGATTTAGAGAATAGAGCTAAACAAATTATAAAGTTATTTAATTCTCCTGTTAAGATATTTGACAATGAAGTTTTTATAAGTGTAAGTATAGGCATGGCACTTTATCCTGATCACGGCGAAATACTTTCTGATTTAGTTTATAAAGCTGATATGGCTATGTATAAAGCAAAAAGTTTAGGAAAAGATCAGTATTATTTATTTGAATTTAATGATTTAGAAAAAGTAAATAGAATANNAATAATACCAATAGGAAGATTTGTTTTTGATGAAGCTTGTAAAAAATGCAGAGAACTTTTAGATATGGGATATGATGATTTTAAAATATCCGTAAATCTTTCTAAGGTACAACTTGAAGATAAAAATCTGACTAATAATTTTATAAATATATTAAAAAAATATAATTTAGATCCTAAATATATAGAATTAGAAATAACAGAAAGTGTTATAATTGACGTATTGGAGAAAAATTTAGATGTTTTAGATAAGCTTCATAAATATGGGATGAGTATTTCACTAGATGATTTTGGTACAGGATTATCACCATTAAAGTATTTAAAGCTTTTAAATTTAGATTGTTTAAAAATAGATAAAAGCTTTATAGATGATATAGGAATTAATAAAAAAAGTGAGCATATTATTGATGGACTTATAAAACTTGCACATAGCTTAAAGCTTTCAGTAATAGCTGAAGGGGTGGAAACGGAAGAACAGATTAAGTATTTAAAAGCTAATAACTGTGACATTATACAGGGATATTACTATGCTAAACCTATGATATTTGAAGAAACAGTTAAATTTTTAAAGAATAAATAATTAAGTTAGTTTTTAATACGTATCTTTTTTATAGATTTATATAATTCTAAACTTATTAGATAGAAGTAATATATTTGAGATACAGTTTAAATATATTAAAAATATAATTAGTTCAAAAATTTTAGGTATATTATAACAAATAGAACCATGATTTTATCATGGTTCTATTTGTTATATTTTTTTCATAGAAATTCTTTATTCATACCTTAAATAAATTTCTACAAAAATAAAAAATGATGTGTAAATATGTGTTATTTAATTATCAAAAATTGTATAATAAAGAAACTAATGTTATAATTTACATAATAATGGGGATAGGATATATATGTATAAGTTATAATAAAATATAGATAAACTATCTGAAAAGTTGATTTATGACTGAATAAAGCTACACCTTAAAACAATTGAGAATTGAGAATGGANNAATTATGGTTGAAATTAATTTTATAAATTAATTTCTTAAATAGATTTTCTAATAAAAGTGACTTTGTCACTTTAAAAAGAAATGAATTTAAAGTTTTTCTTGTAAAAGAGAAGCATCCGTAATTGTGAACTGTGAATTGTGCATTCAACAGTTTCAGCTATGATACTAAGAAATATCAATTGTTTATATATATTGATTTTAGAACTGGTCTATCTATATATGTAATAACTTAAAATATTGCCCTAAATATAAATTATAACAGGGGGAAAATCTATGAGTAAAAAAAGTATTTGGTCATTTAAATTTAATACTGCAGCATTAGTTCTTATACCAGCAGCTGTAGGTATTAACTATATTGGTAAAAGCTTTGCAGAAATATTAAAACTTCCACTATGGTTAGATGCTATAGGAACATTGCTTGCTAGTATGCTTGCAGGTCCAATAATAGGAGGAATTTGTGGGGTAGTTAACAATGTAATTTATGGACTAACCATGAATCCAATATCTTTTGTTTATGCATTTACTAGTTTGGGAATAGGAATTACAGTGGGGGTTTTAGCCCATAAAGGATGGCTAGATACATTACCAAAAGCGGTGTTTACAGGTCTTATAGTTGCATTAGTTTCAACAGTTATATCTACTCCATTGAATATAATTTTTTGGGGTGGACAAACCGGAAATATTTGGGGAGATAGCGTATTTGCAGTATTAACAGCAAATAAAAGTCCATTATGGTTAGCATCTTTTTTAGATGAGTTAGTTGTGGATATTCCAGATAAGATTGCTACGGTGATTATTGCTTACGGCATATTTAAAAATTTGCCTAAAAAGCTCACAATTCTTTATAAAAATGATAGTAATATAGAAACTTTATAATATAGAAAAACTTAATCTAAACTTTTTTAATTCATAATTTCTTTTAATACAGGATGCATAATTTATAATTGAATTAATTAGCAGTAAACTTAAGAAAGATTTAAGATTGTAAATTGTGCATTGCTCTAAACTGTAAGGAGGCTTATATAATGAAGAGTTTAACACTATATTCAGAACAGAACACCATAATACATAAAATAAATCCAATAAACAAGATTATGTATATAGTAGTATCAATTCTTATACCAATAATAATTCCTAAAATAACTGTGGGACTCATATATTTAGCTATTAGTATTTTTATATTATTAATTGGTAAAGTTTTTAAAAAAGTTATTCCTCTTTTAGGTTTTAGTTTAATTCTATTATTTTCAATTATTGTAATTCAAGGATTATTTAAGGCTGATAACATAACGCCTGCTTTTTCTGTAGGGAATTTTATCTTTTATAAAGAAGGATTATTTTATGCATTGAAAATTTGTATAAGAGTTTTGAATATATTATGTAGTTTTTCAATATTAATACTTACTACTAAGCCTTCAGATTTAATTGAAGAATTAGTTAGAAAAGGATTATCTCCTAAAATAGGTTATGTGTTGAGTTCTGTACTTCAAATTATTCCTGAAATGAGCTCTACTATGGGAACTATAACAGATGCTCAAAGATCAAGGGGGATGGAGACAGAAGGAAAGCTTTTAACAAGAATAAAAGCTTTTTTTCCCTTAATAGGACCTGTAGTTATGAATTCCTTAGTTGTTACTAGAGAAAGAGCCATGGCTTTAGAGGTGAGAGGATTTAATTCGAAGATAGAGAAAAGTTTTTTAAATGAAAGTCAAAGTTCAAGTTACGATAGTGGAATTAAGTGGTTCTTAATATGGTCCATAGTTTTAGCAATAATTTGGAGAGTTAAATTATGAAGAAGATAGTTGTAGATAGCTTAAAATATAGATACCCTTTAAATGATGAGTTGGCCTTAAAGGATATTTCATTTCAAGTGGAAAAAGGAGAATTTATAGGTATAATAGGAGAAAATGGCTCAGGGAAATCAACACTTTGCCAAGCTTTAGTAGGGCTCGTACCTCATTTTTATCGTGGAGCCTATGGTGGGGAGGTAATAATCGATGGAATGGAGATTAAAGAAAGCAATATTAGTGATATATGTTTAAAGGTTGGAATTGTATTTCAAAATCCATTTACTCAAATTACTGGTTCTAAGCTTACACTCTATGAAGAAATAGCCTTTGGACTTGAAAATATGGGAATTAAAAGAGAAGAAATGGTAGAGAGAATAGACTATGCTTTAAAGCTTTTAGATATATATAAATATAAGGATAAAAATCCTTTTGATTTATCTGGAGGACAAATGCAAAGAATGGCAATTGCTAGTATCATAGCAATGAAGCCCGAAATAATTATATTAGACGAACCTACCTCACAGCTTGATCCACAAGGCTCAGAAGATGTGTTTAGAGCAGTTCAGAATTTAAGCAAAGAAGATATGACAGTAATAATGGTAGAACATAAGATAGAGAAAATAGCTAAATATTCTAATAAGGTATTACTTCTTCATGATGGGAAAATTATAGATTTTGATGTACCAGAAAAGATATTTTCAAGAGATGATTTATTAGATTATGGAGTAAATTATCCATCCTTTACTAAAATTTGTAGAGAATTAAATATTAAAAGTAGTAAAACAGGACTATATCCAATAACTCTAGAAGAAGCTTATGATTTGGTGGTGAAGAGCAATGAAAAAAATTATAGTTAATAATTTGAACTTTTCCTATAAAAAAGATGAGGAGATTTTAAAAAACATTAATTTAGATTTTGATTCAACTGCTACTGCTATAGTGGGACAAAATGGTGCAGGCAAAACAACTTTTGTAAAGCTCCTGAAGGGATTATTAAAGCCTTGTAGTGGAGATATATTTATTCATAATATGAATACTAAAGAAATTACAGTGGCAGAGCTATCAAAGCATATAGGATTAGTTTTTCAAAATCCTAATGATCAAATTTTTAAGAATAAAATAATAGATGAAGTTATGTTTGGTCCGTTAAATATAGGATTACCTAAAGATAAGGCTATGGAAAATTCTATGAATGCACTAGAAATGGTAGAGTTAGGAAATAAATTAAATGATAATCCCTATGATTTGGGATTATCTGATAGAAAATTAATATCCATTGCTTCTATTATAGCAATGAACACCGAGATTATAATCTTGGATGAGCCTACTATTGCTCAAGATTACAAAGGAAGAGAAAAGATAAAGCAGATTATAGAGAAGTTAAAAGAACAAAGAAAGCTAGTAATAACGGTAATTCATGATATGGACTTTGTTGCAGAATGCTTTGAAAGAACTATAGTTTTTAACAAAGGACAAATACTTCTAGATGGAAATACAAGAGATGTATTTTCAAAAGAAGAGATAATAAATAAGGCTTATTTAGAAGCACCTCATATAACTCAACTTTGTAAGAAGCTAGGATATAACCATACTTTTTTAACAGTGGAGGAGTTTATTGAGACGTATAAAAGAGTATATAGATAAAATATAGAGATTAAGAATTAAGTATGAAAGATGAAGAATTAAGGAGGAAATTAGTTTTATCAAACTAATTTCTTTAAATAGATTTTTAAATAGAGGTGACTACGTAGCTTCAAAGATAAATCAATTATAATTTCTCAGCTATTGCTGAGAAATGTCCAAAATTGTGAATTGAAAAAGTTATGTACAATACTAAAAAACATCAATTATTTTCACATATTTAATTTCAATAGAAAAATCCTGAGTAATCAGGATTTTTTATTCATATGCTATTTTCATAAGATACTCTGTAATATTACTACTTTTATCTTCATCAGCAAGGACTACAAGGTAATCTCCACCTAAAATATAGGTATCTCCTTTAGGAATAATTTCAACTCCACTTCTTCGTATTCCAACTAAAAGGCAATTTTCTGGCCATTGAATATCTTTAATTTTTTTCTTGTCTAAGTAGGAACATATAGAAACAGGAATTTCTAGTATTGTTTTCTTTACTTCATTTATTGCAAAATTATTATTTTTTTCTTTACTTAATAATCTGTGTAAAAGAGTTTCATAAATAGGTTTTGAACCTAAAAAGTCTGCAACTAAATATCCTATTATAGATACTATAGATAAAGATAATAAGTGGCTTAAAGATCCGGTCATTTCAGTAATTAATACTGCACCAGTAATAGGGGCACGGACTATTGCAGTTAAGTATCCTGCCATAGCTAGTATCATAAAATTATGTATGTAATTAGGAGAAGTTAGCCCTAAGTTCACTAAAATGTTTCCATAGATACATCCTATAATTGCACCTATTACTAAGAGCGGAAGGAAGATTCCACCAGGTGCACCGGAACCAAAACTTATCATAGTAAATAAAAACTTAACTATTAGAAGTATGAATAAAACTTTTAATGTAGGATTTTTTTCAATTATAGACATTACAAGGCTATGACCTCCACCTAATACTTGAGGAAGTATTAACCCTAATATTCCAGCTATCACAAAGGGAATTATAATTCTAAATTGAGGCGGTAGCCATTTCTGACTATTATATAAATTTAAGGCTTTTACAAGAAGTGAGTTAAATATTACTCCTCCTATACCAATAATTACACCTAGGATAATTAGATAACCATAACTATTTAAAGGTAATGAAGATAAATTGTCAAATTTAAAGGCGGTGTTAAAGCCAAAAAATAGTTTAGAAGTAAAATCTGCAGTTATAGCTGCTGTCATTGTACTTAATAATATTAATGGAGAGAAGCTTTTGTGTACTTCTTCTAAAGAAAATATAACACCTGCTAAAGGAGCGTTAAAAGCAGCAGCAAGTCCAGCACTAGCACCACTAGTGATTAGATATCTTTCTTCATTGTGATCAGAATTCAATCCTTTTGAAACACCTTGACCTATAGCAGCTCCTATCTGTATAGATGGACCTTCTCTACCTAAGGAAAGCCCTCCTAAAATAGAAAGTGCACCTCCTACAAATTTTGATATAGCAACTTTTAACCAATTCATTTTTAATGGCCCGAGAACTGTACCTTCAACTTGGGGGATACCGCTACCACTAATCATAGGCTCTTTTTTTACTATAAAACCTACTATTAATGCTAGAGCTATAAGAAGAATAAACCAGAGTGGAATAAACCAATAATTTGTTCTTTGAAACTTATAGATATTTTGGCTTAAATGTTCCATTTTTTCTAAAGTAAATCTGTAAAGTACTGCAATAAGTCCAGAAAAAGCTCCTACTAAAATTGATTTTATAATAAGCTTTTGTTTAAAATTTTGCCAATGAGATAAAGCTTTAAGGGTATTGCTATCTTTACTCAAAATATCACCTTCTTTAATTTTAAAAAATTAAGCCCATAACTATTATAAGAATTAAACGGAGAATTTTCAAATTAAAGTTATATAATGAGAAAATTGAAAGGTATAAATATTATATTTATACCAGATAAGATTATATATTAATTATAATTTTTCAGTTAAATGTTTCCAATATCTGATAGGCATATGCTGACGTTGAAGTTTTAAATTTTCACGACTACTGATGGATGTAGAGTTAAAATAATTTTTCCATAGAGTTTCATATTCTCCTTCATCTTTTGCATTTAGAAATACTTTTCCATCTTCTTTTGTAAACACATCTATACTCCAAGTGTTATTTTTATTTATAATAGCTAAATTTCTTTTAAGGTCATGGATTATAAAATTTTCATTAGAAAACCTTGAAGAGAAGTGAGGAGCAATTAATGTTAAAATATTATGATCAGGCTCAATAGCTGAGTAATAATGGTTATCTCCTATTTTTTTAAATCTTACAAAACCCAACATACTATGCCTTTCAACGTTAACTCTTCTTACAATCTTAACAATTTCCATTACAATTTCATTATGAAGATGAAGTTCAATTTCATTCCCCAATTTAAAGGCCAATCTAATATATTTATAAAGTAAAGTATAAGTATTAGAATAGCTACTTAAAAAACAATAAATTATGTTTTTTATCACTTCATAAGAAAAATTTTTATTCATGGATTTATAAACCTTATTAGCTTTTTCATAGTTAGTAGATATATTTATAAATTCATCTATTAAATTTGGCTTATAGTTTGCTTCAGTAATAATTAAATTGGGTTTTTTATTATTATAGTAACTTTCATAAATGGAGGTTAAATACCCTTCAAAACTTCCATCAAAAATATAAACAATCATAGAACACCTCTTATGCAGTCAATTGAGAATTGACTATTGACAATGGACAATTGTGGATATTTCTCAGCAGAAACTGAGAAATTTAGAATTGATTAAATGTAGCGGCGAACAGTGTTCGTCATATAATTAAAGAAATTATTTTGTCTAAAATAATTTCAACCTTAATTGTCAATTGTCAATTCTCAATTGTATTAAATCTCTCCTGTAATGGCTTTAACTTTATCTTCTTTTTTATATATGGTAGGAACAGTAGAGAAGAAAGAAAGTTGTTCATAATTGGAGTTTGTTGTCTTAAGTTTTTCTTCTTTTATTAATAATCTATTTTCTATTTTGTCTCTATCAAATCCTACATCACCATAGTACTTTCCTCTACAGGTTATAAAATATTGAGCTCTCTTTAATACTACACCTAATTTTTTTATATCATCGAAACTTAAAAAGGACACTTTTCTAGTTAATACAATTCTTTTTGCAGATCTCACTCCTATACCTGGGATTCTAAGCAATAATTCATATGGTGCAGTATTAATTTCCACAGGAAATTTATCTATGTTATTAAGAGCGTACGTAATTTTAGGATCTAGTTTTTCGTGAAAATTAGGATTAGTTTCATTTAAAAGCTCGGAGGCTTTAAATCCATAGAATCTTAAAAGCCAGTCAGCTTGATATAATCTATTTTCTCTAAGTAGTGGAGGATTTTTTATATCTGGTAGCTTAGGACTATTGTTAACAGGTACATAAGCAGAATAATATACTCTTTTTAAAGAGTACTTGTTATAAAGCCCTTCACATAATTTTAATATATCAAAATCACTTTCTTTGGTTGCCCCTACAATAAGTTGTGTACTTTGACCTCCAGGAACAAAGGAAGGGGCAGATTTAAAGCGTTTTTTATTATCTACTGAATGAATTATTTGATTTTTTATAAAATCCATAGGTTTTAGTATATTTTCTTTAGATTTCTGAGGTGCCAATAATTTTAGTCCTTGAGAGGAGGGAAGTTCAATGTTAATACTCATTCTATCTACATATTTTCCAGCTTCTTCAATTAAAGCATCATCAGCACCAGGAATAGCTTTAACGTGAATATATCCATTAAACTTATGTTCTAGTCTTAAAGTTTTAATAACTTTTAATAATAGTTCCATAGTATAATTAGCATTTTGTATTATTGCAGAACTTAAAAATAACCCCTCTATATAATTTCTTTTATAAAAATTTATGGTTAAATCAATGACCTCCTGGGGAGTAAAAAAGGCTCTAGGAACATCGTTGCTTATTCTATTCACACAATAAACGCAATCATAAATGCAATAGTTAGTTAGGAGTATTTTTAGAAGAGAAATACATCTACCATCTGATGCAAAGCTATGACATATACCACTAACGCTAGCATTACCTATACCATCTTTAGTATTTTTTCTATTGCTTCCACTGGAAGAACAGGAGACATCATATTTTGCAGCATCTGATAATATTTTAAGTTTATCCATTATATTCATAATAATATTTCTCCTTAATTAATTAAGATAACATATCGTAAATTGGCAAAGTTGTTCTAATATTTTCACATGTTTATTGACTTTTAAAGCGTATATATTTACATTTAAATCAATTATAGCACATATGTTCGCATGGCTGTAGGGGGTAAGTATATAAAATTATTATAAATATTATAGTTATTAATCTAAAAATAGAGGAAGATACCTCAATTCATAACTTAAAATAATGCACAATTCAAAATTCATAATTCACAATTAAGGTGGAAATTAGTTTTGATCAAACTAATTTCTTTAATGAATTTTTTATTAGCAATACAATTGCTAGTTTTTATAAGAAGTTACTTCGTAACTTCAAAAATAAATTAATTCTAAATTTTTCAGCCTATGCTGAGAAATTTCCACAATTGTGAATTTTGCATTGTGAATTGGACAGTCCTAATTATAATAAAGATATAATTTATTATAATAGACACATTAATTTGTTAACTAGTTATTTTAAAATATGTCTAATGTTGCAAATATAAAATTAGGTTATAATATTTAGATAGGAATAAAACATAACGAGGTGTTAAAGTTTTGAGTATTAATGCACAAAGTATAAAACAATTGACAGATTTAGGTACATTTAATAGAGGGTTAAGTTGCTATAGACAAGGACGAGTTTTTAATTTTGATATTAAAAATGGATATAATAGTATGTTGGATGAAGAAATACAATATATAAAAGCTAATGTAGAGTCTAGTTCTTATTATAATAGTTATATTGTAGAAATAGCTTTAAGAGAAAATTTTAAAAGGCTTTCTTGTAATTGTACTTGTCTTGCTTTTAATGATTATGGTCATCAAAAAGCTTGTAAACACGTTGTAGCTGTATTATTAAACTATTCTCAAATGGCTATAGAATTAAAAGAAAAAAACTCAAGAGAAAATTTTATTGAAAATTTAATAGAAAACTATAAAAGTAATTTTGAAGATAATAAAAACTCAAAGCAAGAGCTTTCTATGGATATTATATATTATCCTATAGATAAATATGAAAAATATAGTTCTATAGAACTTAAATTAGGAGTAAATAAAAAATATGTGATTAAGAATATGAAATCTTTTTTAGAGGCTATAGATAGAAAGCAATGTTTAGAGTATGGAAAAGGGTTTACATTAAATCTTGATGAACAATATTTTAATGATAATGATATGAAACTTATTAATTTGTTGCTTGAGATTCACGAGTTAAATAATATTATTGAAGCTAATAGTTATTCTTCAGTTAATTTTAAAATGTTAAAAGGCAAAAAAGCTTATTTAACAGATATGCATGTTAAAAGGTTTTTTACAATATTTAAAGGTAAAACAATAAATACAATTAATGAATTTGGAACTATTAAGAATATAAAAGTAGAAGATGAGATGTTCCCTTTAAATTTTAATATTGAAAGCAAGGATAATAAAATTTATTTATCACACAGTAATAAATTTAATGTATTAACTAAAGATGGAGGTATAGTCTACTATAAGGATAAAATATATATACTCACAGAAGAACAAATAAAACTTTGTAAACCTATCTTTGATGAGATGAGAAAACGTAGAGAGAATCAATTGATTTTTTCTATGGAGCAAGGAGAAAATATAGCAAATTATATAATACCAGCATTAAAAAATAGTGGAGCTAGAGTAAAAATAGATAAAAATATACAGGACAATTTTTATGAAGAAAATCTAAATACTAAAATTTATTTAGATAAAGTTGATGAAAATATAAGCGCTAAAATTTCTTTTGATTATGAGGATGTAAGTATAAATCCTATTAAAAATAATTTAGATAAAATTTCAAACAAAATATTGATAAGAGATTTGAAAGAGGAAACAAAAGTTATAAATAATATAAATAATTGTGGATTTGTAGAAGATAAAGAGGCCTTTATCTTAAAAGATCAAGACAAAATTATTGATTTTATTTTAGATAAAGTTTATGAACTTCAAAATTTTGGAGAGGTTTACTATTCTGATAGCTTTAAAAATATGAAAATTTACACGTCATCAAATTATAAAGCTGCTATAAGATTAAATAATGATGATCTTTTAGAGTTTAGCTTTGATATAGATGGGATTAATAAAAGTGAACTTAAAGATATATTTAAATCTTTGAAAGAAAAGAAAAAATATCATAAGCTTAAAAATGGTGATTTTGTATCTTTAGAGGAAAAAGAATTAAAGAACGTAGCTAATATAATTGATTATTTAGATATAAAAGATTCACAGCTTGATAAGGATAATATAATATTATCAAAATACAATGCACTTTATTTAGATGAAAATATAAAACAGAGCAATATAGAATCTATAGAAAGAAATAAAAATTTTAGAGAGCTTATTAACAATATAAAGGACATAAAAGAGCTAGATTATACACTTCCATATAATTTACATAATATACTGAGACCTTATCAAGTTTTTGGATTTAAGTGGCTAAAGACTCTTGCAACTTATGGTTTTGGAGGAATATTAGCAGATGAAATGGGTCTTGGAAAAACTCTTCAGACCATTGCTTTTTTAGCTTCAGAAAAGAATGGAATTCCATCTCTAGTAATTGCGCCTTCATCATTAGTATATAATTGGAAAAGTGAATTTGAAAAATTTGCACCAGAGGTTAAAGTAACGGTTGTATCAGGAAATAAATCTACGAGAGAAGAACTTATTAAGGATTTAAATGAAAATGATGTAGTAATAACTTCTTATCCATTAATTAGAAGGGATATAGAAGAATATAAAAATTTTAAGTTTAATTATTGTATATTGGATGAGGCTCAACAAATAAAAAATCCATCATCTATAAATGCTTCTTCTGTAAAAGAGATAAGAGCAAAGGGGTATTTTGCTCTTAGTGGTACACCAATAGAAAATTCATTAACGGAACTATGGTCAATTTTTGACTTCATTATGCCAGGATATTTATTATCCCATTCAAAATTTACAAAAAAATATGAACTACCAATAGTAAAATATAATGATAGTAATTCTTTAGAGTCTTTAAACAGACGTATTAAACCCTTTATTTTAAAGAGATTTAAAAAGGATGTTATTAAAGAATTACCCCCTAAAATTGAACATAGATTAGTAGTTGAAATGACAGAAGAGCAGAAAAAAATATATGGAGCTTATTTAGCTCAATTTAAAGATGAAATGGAAGAAGAAATTAATAATAATGGTTTTAATAAAAGTAAGATAAAGATATTTTCACTATTGACTAGATTAAGACAAATATGTTGTGATCCCTCTGTATTTATAGAAAACTATGAGGGAAGTAGCGGAAAAATTGAGGCATTAGAAAGTTTAGTTGAAGAAGGTATAAATGGAAATCATAAAATACTAATATTTTCTCAATTTACCTCTGTACTTAAAAATATAGGTAAAAGATTAAATACAAATGAAATAAACTACATGTATTTAGATGGTAGTACTAAAATAGAGGATAGACTTAAAATGGTAAATGAATTTAATGAAGGAAGTGCTCAAGTATTTTTAATTTCCATAAAAGCAGGAGGAACAGGGCTTAACCTAACTTCAGCAGACTTAGTTATACACTTTGATCCATGGTGGAATCCTGCAGTAGAAGATCAGGCAACAGATAGAGCTCATAGAATAGGGCAAAAGAAAACAGTAGAGGTTATAAAGCTTATTGCTAAGGGAACTATAGAAGAAAAAATATTTCATCTTCAAAAAAAGAAAAAAGAAATGATTGATAATGTAATATCAGATGAATTTAAAGATGAAAATATAATAAATAAAATGAGTAAAGAAGAGATAGAAGATTTATTTTCTATTAATTAGAATAAGAGAGTGATAATAAATCTATAGACTAAGATACCTAAAAAGTTAATTTATAGCTATACTATTGAGTAGTTAAATTCACAACTTAGTCAATGGAGAATTAGTGATGGACAATTGACAATTGTGGTTGAAATTAATTTTACAAATTAATTTCTTTAATAGATCTTTTAATAAAAGTGACTGTGTCACTTTAAAAAGAAATGAATTCAAAACTTCTCCCATAAAGGAGAAGTATCAATAATTCTCAATTGTCAATTTTTTATTCTCAATTATAGAAGGGTGCAGTATAGCTTGAAACAACACCAATAAATTTAACTAATACTATGGAGAAGCTACAGCTACTAGTTTCTTTATAAGAAGTGACAGCGTTACTTCAAAAGAGAATCAATTCTAAATTTCTCAGCTATTGCTATAAAATATCCAAAATTTAAATCATATAAAGAAGAAAAAATAAATCTTTAATAAGTAAAATTAAGAGTGTGATTAGGCTTCACACTCTTAATTTTATTTATATATATTTATGAGTAAAACTTAAGAGTTTTATCAAAAATTAGTACAATTATTACATTTAAAGGTCAAAATAGGCAGCAACTCTATTATTTGCATGAGAAAAATATTATATTAAAATTGGAGAATCATACAAAATAACAATTATATACAATAGCGTTTAATAATTTACTTTTATTATATATATAATTTAAAGTTATATGGTGATTAAAAGAGAAGGAGACTTTCAAGAATGATTAAGCGGTTAAAATTTATTTTGAAATTAAACATGGAAAATAAAAAGAATTATTTAATAGCACTTATATTCATACTATTTATAGGGTATCAAATGCATGCTTTTAATGGCGAAGAAATAGGAGTCTTTAGAACAGGTTATGACTTTTTTATATATGTATTAAGCGATTATTTTAGTATAACCTTTGTTTTTACGGCCGGATATATATTTTATATTTTCAACTTAAGAAAAAGTGAACGATTAAAAAGATGTTTAATTTTAAAATACAACAGTAGATTAAATTATTATAAAAATTTTATAATAATTATCTTTGTATCAAGCCTTATATTTATAGGAGCTATAGTAATGATTTGTACTATTTTTACAGTTATAAAATTGCCATTTAACAATGAGTGGAGTGAGTTCTTCAAGAACTATTTCAATGTTTATAATGATAATAATTTATTAACCATGATGGAAAAGATTTTACCTAGTACAGCAATATTATTAAATATATTATTTTTATTTTTATATTTTAACCTTATAGGAATGATAATTTTTGTGGTTAGTACATTATTTAATCAAGGTTTTATAACTACTATATTAGCTTATAGCCCAAGTGTTTTAAGTCAAGCGGTTGAGATAAAAGGACTAGTTAAATATAACAGTTATGCTGTACATTATAATACAGCGATTACATGGCATAACTTTGCAACAGTAGATGAAAAACCTACCATAATGTTTTCTTTAGTTTACTGGATAATTTTAAATTTGATTTTTATATTAATAGGTATATATATTTTTAAAACTAAGGAAGTAAAATCTGAAGAAAGAGAGATAAATATACTTTAAAGCATAATTAATTTAAAGTATATTTAAAAAATACTATTAAGCTAGCAAGATAAAATAACATAAATTAATCTTTAATCCCCATAAAAGCCAAGTTGAACAGCAATCGTGTTCAACTTGGTTTTTTACATATTTCAATGTATTTTGATTAATTATTGCTGAAGTAGTATTATATAAATATAGATTGGCTACTTTCAAATTTAATCTTATATATTTATATACTTATGTTATTAATTATTTGGGATTTTACCCTATATAATTGAGAATTGACTATTGACAATGGACAATTATGGATACTTCTCTTTTGTAAGAGAAGTTTTAAATTTATTCTTTTTAAAAGTGACACAGTCACTTATGCAATTGAAAATTGATGATTGATAATGGAGAATTGTGGATAATTTTCCTTGTGGAAGAAGTTTTGAATTGATTTCTTTTGGAAGTGACAGGGTCACTTGCATTGAAAAGTCTATTAAAAAAATTAATTTGCAAGAATTAATTTTAACTATAATTGTCAATTGTCCATCGTCA
This sequence comes from Clostridium sp. UBA2485, assembly GCF_002341865.1. Lineage (GTDB taxonomy): Bacteria > Bacillota > Clostridia > Clostridiales > Clostridiaceae > Clostridium_J. Next base: position 63,196 of record NZ_DDOV01000049.1, read on the forward strand.
ATTCTCCATTGATATATAGTTGTTTAGGAGGGAATTTATGAAAATTAAAGTCTTAGGATCAGGAGGATGTGTTGCACTTCCACTGCCTACTTGCCAATGTAAAGTTTGCAATGAAGCTAGAAACAAAGGGGTACCCTTTTCAAGAAGTGGGTGCTCAATATTTATTGAAGATATAAAAACTATTATAGATACTCCGGAGGATAGTGTTTATCAAATTAATAGAGAAAATATAAGTGAAGTTAAAAATATATTATATAGTCACTGGGACCCGGATCATACATTAGGTATGAGAGTTATAGAGCATCTAAAGTTAAGATGGCTTGAGTTTTTAGTTGATAATAAATCTGCTGATAATAAAATATCTCTTTATGGACTTTATGACGTTATTGAAGATTTAAAACAAATAAGAAATAAATATGGCTCTTATCTAGGGTATTATGAAAGTACAGGATTGATTGAAATTAAGAGTTTAAATGAACATGAATCTATAACTATAGATAATATAAAAATAAGTTTTATCCCGGTAAAAACTCCTGATACATCTACAATATTTGTTTTTGAAGAGGGAGAAAGAAAACTTATATATGCTCCTTGTGACATAAAACCTTTTCCAAAAGATGAAGAAACCCTTTATAACGCTGAATGTATGATTTTAGGTAATGTTATACCGGATGAACCACTAAAGGGTGGATATTTTATACCAAAAGATAATATATTAAGACAAACTCTTTTTACAATGGAGGAAGTTATAGAAATTAAGAATAAGTACAATATAAAAGAAGTAATAATAACTCATATTGAGGAGGATTGGGGAAAATCTTATAGTGATTATATTAAATTAGAAGAAAAGTATAGAGAACAGAATATAAAATTTGCCTATGATGGTATGGAAATCAATTTGTGAGGAGATGCTAAATGAGGTTAGAATATACAAGTTTTAGAGAAAATTTACCAGTAGAAGTTGAGCTAGTAAATATCAAAGAATATCCTATACATTGGCATAAACACCTTGAGATACTTTTTGTATTGAAAGGAACTATTAATGTAACTATTGAATCAGAAACCTATGAAGTGGAAGAAAGAGAAATTGAAATTATAAATACAGAAGAAGCTCATAGGATTTATAGTGATGATGAAGAAAACAAAGTATTAATGTTTCATATAGACTTAAAATTTTTTGAGCAATTTTATGAAGATATAAAAAACATGTTCTTTTACGTTAATTCATCTGACGTGGGAGTTCAAAATGAAGAAAAATATGAAGTGATACGAAATTATTTATCTATAGTGCTTTGTGAAGTAGTACAAAAGCAGGATGATTATGATGAAATGATAGAAGAAACATTAATTGAACTTTTATATCATCTTATAAATAATTTCCACTATTTAATGTACGAGAAAGAAGAACTTAAGGACAATGAAGAACAACTTGAAAGATATCACAGAATAGTTAAATACATTTATCATAATTATAATAATAAGATAAGTCTTCAAGATATTGCAAAGAAGGAATTTTTAAGTACGCATTATCTTTCACATGAAATTAAAAATACTATGGGATTGAGTTTTAAAGAGTTCGTTAACTTGACTAGAGTTGAGGAATCTATAAAGCTTTTATTAGATACAGATATGACAATTTCCGATATATCTGAAGAAGTAGGATTTTCTCATAGTAGATATTATAATAAGCATTTTAAAAAACATTATAAACTCACCCCTAAACAGTACAGAAAGAAATATAAAGTAGATGAGAAGGATCTTGAAAAAATAAAAAAAATAGATTATTTAGATATAAAAGAAGCTATAGATTATGTATCTGAATATCTAGATGATTATGAAAGATTTANNATTTAATTATGAGGAAAAAATAATAAGACTTCAAATAGATGCAGCTGAATCAAAGGGAAATTTTAATCATGATTATAAAGAAGTGATTTACCTAGGGTATGGTTATGATCTTTTAAAAGAAAATCATAGAAAATATATAAAAAATATTCAAGATAATATAGGATTTGAATATGGGAAAATTACAAAACTATTTTCAAAGCACTTAGGAATATTTGAAAACAGTGAGTTTATAAATTTTATGTATATAAAGCAAATAGTAGACTTTCTTTTAAGTATGCAGCTGAGACCTTTTATTGTAATTGAAAATAAAAACTTTGAAGATGATAATTTAATATATATATTAAAATATTTTATAAAATTTTTTACAGAAGAGTATGGAGCTTACGAATTTAAAAAGTGGAAGTTTCAGCTTCACAAATCTATAGAAGGTGAGCTAAAGGAACAAATTATAGAGCTATTTACAGAACAATATAGCCTCCAACTTATAGATGAGTCTTATGCAGAAAGCAAAACCGTAAATCCCATATATGATACCTCTTATATGCTCCCATATATAATAAACAAGGCAACTTTAGAGACAGAATCCAAAGATTTTATAAAAGCGGTAGATGTAATACAAAAGGATATAAATATAGACAATCAGCTTTTTATAGGTGATAGTGGAATTATAAATAGCTTTGGAATTAAAAAACCATCTTATTTTGCTTACTATCTTTTAAGTCAATTAGGTGATACTTTAGTATGTAAAGGTGAAGGATATATTGTAACATCTAAGGGAGATGATTTACAAATCCTTTTATACACTCATAGTGAAGATCTAGGGAATCTTATTGAACTTGAAGAACTTAGAAAAAAAAGAGGTAGTAAAAATGTTAAAGAAAAGAAATATTTCTTAAATATAACGAATCTGTATCATGATTATAGAGTTACTATGTATGAAATTAGTGAAAAGAAAGGGTCAGCCTTTAATTATTGGTTGAATTTAGGGAAACCGCAATTTATTGAAGAAGATGAAATTGAACTTTTAAGTAAAGCAGCCTTTCCTAGTATAAAATTTAAATATGCTAAAAAAAGTACAGTATTTCACTTAGCTCCTAATATAGATGGCTATGGTGCAACACTAATTTTACTCAAAAAAGTACAAAAGCACCCTTTTTAGGGTGCTTTTATACTTTTTTGAAGAATAAAGTTTAACGCAAAGTCCTTAAAAATGTACTTTTTATAGAGCAAATAGGTGAGTGCATATATTTTTTTGTACTATTATAATAGTAGTATAGGAAGTAGAGACGTTTTTTAGAAGGGTATTAGTACAAAAAGCATTGATGAAAGAGAGTGATAATTTAAGAAATGAAAGATAAAGAAATAAAATTAACATTTAATACTATTAATACGAGGTGGATAGCATGGGATTGGACAATAGAATTTTTTCTGACGGAAAGGTAGGTCGGTTATTACTTAAATTTGCATTGCCTACAGTAATATCGATGTTCGTTGCAGAACTTTATAATATGGTAGATACTTTTTATGTAGGCAGATATGTAGGGGCTAATGCTATAGGTGCGTTAACAATAGCATTCCCAATTCAAAGACTACTTTCATCAATAGCATTATTAATTGCAGTTGGAGCTTCTACTGCGGTAGCGAGATTTTTAGGAGAAGAAAATTATGATGATTTAAAGAAAACTATAAACAATGCCTTTATATTAACTTTAATATCTCTTACAGTAATACCACTTATAATTTTTACATTTAAATCATCTATTATAACAAAGTTAGGTGCAAGTAATACTATTTTTCCATATGCAAATCAATATATAAGTATCATATTATTTGGTGGAATATTCCAGGCATTTACATTTGTACCTTGCTATATAATGACAGCCTTAGGAAATAATAAGATAACAATGATTGCAACATCAATAGGAGCTATATGTAACGTAATTATAGACTATGTATTAGTTGTAATATTCCCAATGGGTGTTATGGGAGCGGCAATAGCAACAGTAACATCACAAATAATATCATTTATATTTGTAGTTTATAAGTTTTCAAGAGTTAAAAGTGCATTAAGATTAAAACTAAGCTTTAACTTAAACAGCGCTATAAGTAAAACTATAATGGCAATAGGATTTTCAACCTTTATGATTGAGATATCGGATGCAGTGGTTGCTGTATTATTAAATAACATACTGGCATCAGAAGGTGGAGATGCAGCAGTTATAATTGTAGGAGTTGTAACAAGAATTTCAATGTTCTTATATATAACAGTAATAGGAATAAGTTCTGCTATGCAGCCAATTGCAGCATTTAATTATGGAGCTAAAAATTATAAGAGATTAAAAGAAATAGTTAAAAAAGCTATTATTGGAGTGGTAGTAACTTCTATAATACTTTGGGTAGGAATGTTGATATTTGCAGAACCTATAATAGGAAGTTTCTTAAAAGAGAAAGATTTATTACCACAGGCTGTTAAGGCATTTAGAATATGTATATCAGTATTCCCTACAATAGGACTTTACTATGTATCAATATACTTTTACCAATCAATTGAAGAAGCAAGAACAAGTTTTATACTTTCAATATATAGACAGTTAATATTATTTATACCTATAGTAATACTTCTAGTAAAATCATTAGGAGTAACAGGAGCTTGGATTACTTATCCAATAACTGATATAATTTCAGCGGTAACTGGATATTATTATATTAGAAAAGCAATAGCTTTGGTAGATGAAGAAAGAGAAGCTCATATAAAATCTAAAGAGATAGAATCTCTAAATTTCTATTAATAATTTAATATTACAAATTAAGGTGTCTTAAAAAACTAGTCAATGTTTTGGTTATTTTATTTCAGATGCCTAAAATGTGCAATCTATAGTTAGAGTATGTATTTTAATTCTTCCTTTGCAATGTTTGTTTAATATTTAGTAATTTAGCACCTACTAAATATTAACTTAAAATATACTACTGACTATAGTTGCACTTTTTTTATGTACAGACAAATATTGTACAATTGAGAACTTAATTTAATTCACAATTCACAATGCAAAATTCACAATTATGGATATTTCTCAGCAGAGACTGAGAAATTTAGAATTAATTTATTTTTGAAGTTACATAAGTAACTTCTTATAAAAAATAATTAGAGAAATTAGTTTTATAAAACTAATTTCCACCATAATTGTAAATTGTCTATTTTCAACTCTCCATTGATTGTCTATAATATATAATTATACAGCTAAATAAAGAATATCTTATAATTAGAGCAAAGGAGTTGTATGGAAAAATATGGACAGTGTTTTAAAATATATAGGAATGAGAAATATTAAAACAGCATTAGCAGTAACTTTAAGTGTGGCTACTTCGGAGCTTTTACACTTAGAATATCCATTTTTTACAGCTATTGCTGCTGTTCTTGCAATGCAAGGATCTTTTATTAGAGGTTATGAAGTAGGACGGGATAGATTATTAGGAACGATAGTAGGTGCGATAATTGGACTTATTTCAGCTTTAATTGCACCAGGAAACTTAGTTATGATTTTTATAGGCATAGTAACAGTAATATTTTTACTGAATGTGCTAAAATGGCAGAATTCTTCTTATGTAGGATGTTTAATGTTTTGTGCTATAATGTTAAATCTAAATGGAGATAGTCCGTACATATATGCATTTTATAGAACTCTAGATACTTTTATTGGAATAATAATAGCTTCTTTAGTAAACTATTTTATATGTCCTCCTAAGCATATAGAATTAATAAAGAAACAGTGTATAGAACTTATAGATGAGACTATTAATATAGTAAGTGAAGATACATATTATGATGGTGAAATAGAATTAATTTCTATTGAAAATAAAATAAAGACTTTAGAAAAATATTTAGAGCTTTATTTATCAGAACATGAACTTTTAAAAAAAGAAAAGAAAAATGTTAAACATATTGAAAGTGTTTTAGAACATAGTAAAATCATACTTTACAATATTAAAATACTCATGAGTTTATCTAAGGATGATTCCACTGATGTAATAGCAACTGAAGACAATAAAAGTTATATATCAGAAAATATTGGTGTTAACTTAAATGAAGTTGTCTATAAGCATCACATAAATAACATTATAAAAAATAAGAACAATTTAGCTTCTTTAAAAGTGGAATTTAAATAGGATATGTAAATCAAATATAGTAAAAATAATAATAGTTTAATATAAAAACCAGCAGATACTCTGCTGGTTTAAAGTTACATATAGGTAAATAATATCATATATATAGGTATAAATATTAGACTAAAGGCAGTAGAAAGTGTAGAGATAGCTGTAGCATACTTATAATCTCCATTATAATTTTTTGAAACAATAGCTACTTGAGTCATCACAGGAAGGGCGGCTTCAATTATAAATACCTTCTTCATAAGTAAAGGCAAGTCCACAAATTGGAGAATAGAAATCATTATTAAAGGTGATATAATAAACCTTCCAATTAATATTACAATAGTACTTAAATCTAACTTTAAATCCTTTAGCTTAAGCTCGCTAAGAGTAATTCCCATAAATAAAGTAGAAAGTGGCGTAGTTAGGTTTCCCATATATTTGCAACTATCTAATATAGCCTTAGGAAGTTTTATATTTAATAGTATACAAAACATAGAAAATATGAAAGCAATAAGTGGTGGAGAAAATATATTTTTTAAATTATCTTTGTTTATAAAAGAATTTGTTAAAAAACCACCATCTTTTTTAATTCCATAAACTCCTATGGTCCAAAATGTTAAGGTATTTATTATATAGTATAAAAGTACATAGGTTATTACATTTTCACCAAATAATGATGTGCATATAGGTACTCCTAAAAATATAGTATTAGAAAGAGAAAACATAACACTAAAAGTACCACGTTTATTCTTATCAATTTTTAAAAGCTTGATAAATATAAAGCTTAATAGATAGTTTATAAGCATCGTTGCTAAAGGTACTAATAAACCTATAAGTGATTGAGAAAGTGTTTCTTTTGTAAAGTTAGTTACTACATTAGAAATCATAAAAGCTGGTAGAGATATTTTTATTACTAATTTAGAGAATAAGTTCGATACTTCATTATTAAACCATTGCTTTTTAGTAAGATAAAATCCTAATCCCATCATTATAAAAATGGTAAAAACGCTTTGAAGTGCATCAAGAATAACCATTAAAAACCCTTCTTTCTATAATGCATGTTAAAAAATAACTAGTCAGTGTATAAAATAAAATACCACATGTAATTTAGTTAATCATTTTCTTTTCTAAGTCTAAATATGGATTATAGTCATCTTTTAATTATAATGGAAAACACAGAATTATGAAATAATTTCATTGTAAGAATATGTTCAAGAAGTAAATCCTATTTTTAACAATATTATACTGAACTGTTGAAAATAGTGTTATAATTGAGGTATAGTACAGACAGCATACTAGAAAGGGTTGTGACTATTTAATAGAAAAAATAAATATATCTTATGTAGGGGAGAACAGTGTTCTTCAGAGAATTTAAATGGAATTTCATTATCATATATTGGACTAATAGTTTATATTTCAACAAATAATATTTTAGAATATTATCTTCATAAGATGATTAAACAAATGGTAAGGAGAAAGGTAAAACATGTATTTAGAGAATTTAGAAGAAATATTAAGATTAATAGAAAATATATCTCCTCATGCAAAAGATTATGTAAGTAAAGCGTTTGATAACAAAAGAGTTGAGATAGTCCACTTTATGTCAACAGAAGAAAATAAGGGTGTATTTCTAATAGTTGATAATGATGATTGTTGTATCTTTTATGCTTCTTTTCTTAATGAATCTAATATAGAGCAGGTTTTGAAAGTAATAGAAGATAAAACTAATAAATATATTTCAAAAATAAATTCAAAGGAAATCTGTTTTAATGTATATGGGGAAAACTCAAAAGTAATCAACTTGGTAAGAATGTTAGGGTTTAACATAGATATGGAGGGATTTCATCTTGAATATGTTGGTAAAGATGCACCTATGATAAATGATTGCAAAATGATTAATAAAGGATTTAACAGTAGTATGTTAAAAGAATCTATCGATTTATTTGATAGTTCATATTATCAGTTGAATAAAGATAATGGATGGAAAATAGATAGTCATGCTATATATGCAGAAGAATTTCATAATAAACTTAATCAATTAGATAAATTGAATCAAGTATGTTCATTTTGGTTAGATAATGAACTAGTAGGTGCATATATATTTGAGCAGAATTATATAACAGATATTGTTGTTAGGCCAAGTTTTCAAAACAAAGGATATGGAAGTTATATATTAGCACATTGCATTAGAAATATGATGACAAATAAATTTGTTAAAAATATAAGACTTCGAGTTACAAAATCAAATGTTAGTGCTAAAAGGTTATATGAAAGAAATAATTTTATTGAGATTGCTTGCTTTGCAGAATATACATATAAATAATTTCTAAATATAAGGAGATGTTAAAGATTTTATAGTGTAGACTACTATAATCGAGGGGGAGAGAACTTTGAAAATAACATTGAAAGTTCGGCTATTAATACATTGAATATGATTACAGAACTTATAAAGAGAATTGGTATAGGAAATTTATAAGCTAGAAATTGCATATATATTTTCAATATCAGATATTGGTAGAGAATTTGAGATTTTAATAAATAGTGTTTTAAAATAAATATTAATTATTGGAGGGATTGAAATTGAATATTTATTTGACTGTTTTAAGCGGAATATTAATAATTATTTTAATATTAGAAAAGACATCTAATTCTAAGACTGCTTTAAAAATAAAAATTGAGCAATTAGAAAATGAAATTTTATTGCTAAAAAAGGGAGAAGATAAAAATTTAGATGGTGAAATCAGAAATTTATTAAATGAAAATAAAGATGTGAAAGCAGTAAAATTAGTGAGAGAAACATTAGGTTTTGATTTATTACAGGCAAAAAAGTATGTAGATAATATAAAAGCTAATAATAATTTACACATTGGTTAAGTGGTAAAAGTTAAATATAAGATTAAAAATTCAAATATTTTATTAAAATATCGTATTATTCAATAATGAATTTTACGGTATTTTTTAATAGAAATATAATTCTATATTAAGTTTAATAGTCAGCTTATAATACTATTTTTCGTTGTAATAAGAAGCAGGAAAAAGATATTTTCTAGGGAATATGTTGAGAAAAGAGATTTGAATATAATATAATGCATAGAAATAGTAAATGATGATATGATGTTTTAATATAAAATATAATTAGATTAAGTTCGGAATCTGTATATATTGTATGACTGTTAAGATAAATATTGTAGTATAGTTTAATACTTACATTATAATATTTAAAATCTGAAAGAATGAATATGATAATACTGATATGTAAGGAGAAATAAAATGAAAACAATATTTGAAAACAATATTATTAGATTAAGGGAAGCTAATTTAGAAGATGCAAAAGAATTATTAAGTGTAACTAATGATGAGGAAGTTATAAAATATTATGGAATGGATCCATATAAAAACATAAGAGAAGCAGAAGATGAAATTAATTGGTTTATAAGCCTTTTAAAAGAAGGAAAAGGGGCAAGATGGGTCATAGCAGATAAAGATACCAATAAATATATTGGAGATATTGGTGTTTTTAATTTTGATAAAAATCATAATAGAATTGAAATTGGATTTAAGCTTAAAAAGGAGTATTGGAATAAAGGAATAATGACTGAATGTATAAAAAAGACTTTAGAATTTGGTTTTAGTGATAGAAATTATAATAGAATTGAAGCATTAGTTGATAAAAGAAACATAGGTTGTAAGAAAACTTTAGAAAATAACGGATTTAAATTGGAAGGATTATTAAGAGAATATGAATTTGAAAATGGTAATTATGTTGATTTAGAAATGTATTCAATTTTAAAGCGTGAATATATTAAATAATTATATATGATTAGTATATTGAAAAAGAATTTTAAATTTATTCGTATATTTAAAGAGAGGGTAAAGTAAATGCTTTATAAAATAAGAGATATTTATTAAAAAAGCCTCACCAATCAAATAGGAGCTTAGAATTATAAATAATAGGGTACATAAGGAGAAGTATATGAGAAATAGATTAGGGATGTCAGGAAGTACAATTTATTCAAATCCAGAATTATATTCGGAATTATTCATAGAGGGTATTGATCATATTGAAATTGGAGAATTCCCTAATGAAGAGGCACTAAATAAATTTTTAGAAATAAATAAAGTAAAAGGACTTTCATTTGGAATTCATTCACCATTATTACGTGATGGGAGTAAATATGATTTACTTGAAAAAGTTAAATATAAGCCTAGTGATGCATGGGACATGCTAGAAATTGAAGCGAAAAGAATGGCAGATTTAGGTGCAGAATATCTTTTAGTCCACTTTCCATATTTTAAGGATGAGGTATCACTTAATACTAATCAGTTAATTAAAGAGGGATTAAAGAAATTAAGTTATATACAAGAAAAGTATGGTATTAAGCTAATATGTGAGCCAAAGCTTGGATTAAATCGTTCTGGAGCAGGCATAAAATACCTTCAAAACTTTCCAATAGAAATATGGGAAAAATATAACATACAGATATGTATAGACATTGGTGATTATCTTATTGCTACAGGAGATGAAATTTTAGATTATTTAGAAAAGTGGAAGGATTTTATAATAGAAGTTCATTTACACAATATTCATTATGAAGGAGAGGATTATGTTTGGATACCAGTTCATCCAGATCAAGAGCATAATGGATACAGTCATAAAGTTGAACACATAATAAGATTTTTAGCACAATGTAAGGATGTATCCTTTATTTTTGAACATACACCAGAAACTAATCCAAGTAAAAAGGTTGTGGAAGAAGGATTAAAGTGGGTAAGAGAGATTATAGGTTAAGATATATGAGAAATTTGAGTAGGACATAAATTATAATGGCAATTGTTTTTTAGGAGTGAAGTAATAATGAATATATGTGTTTTAATGGGCAGTATGAGAAAGAATGGCAATACTGAAATGCTAATACGACCATTTGTAGAACAACTGAAATCTCAAGATGTAGAAGTTCAATACATATGGCTTTGTGATAAACATATTGAGCCTTGTAAAAGTTGCTTTGTTTGTCAAGATATCGATGATAAGCCAGGTTGTCCTATAAAAGATGAAATGGAACAAATTTATAAATCAGTTTTGGAAGCAAACTGCATAGTTTTTGCTACTCCAATTTACTCTTGGTCCTGTACAGCACCAATGAAGGTAGTTATGGACAGGCTTTTCTGTATGAATAAATTCTATGGAAATACTAAAAAGCATTATGGATTATGGGAAAACAAAAAGTGTGCAATTATAGCTACCTGTGGTTATGAGATAGAAAGCGGTGCAGATTTATTTGAAGAAGTATTAAAGCGACTTTCAATACATTCACATCTTGATTATTTAGGAATGTTAACAGTTAGAGACATTAATGGGATTATTGATTTTCAAACTGAAGAAGTTATTGAAAATGCTAAAGATTTTGCATTAAAAATTTATAATAAATGTGAATGATATAATGGTGTAATTTTCTTGGGGCAATTATACATTATAAGATTATAAGAAGTAACTTAAAGTACAAGGGGGGCAAATAATATGAAATATAATAATCAAAGTGTACCAACATTAGAAGAAGCAATGATAATTTTAAAGGAAGCGGAAAAGTTAAATCCTGGTGGTTGGGTCAAGCATTCAATGTATGTGGCTGAGGGGGCGAAACTAATTGCAGAACAAACAGATAATCTAGATTCAGAATTAGCATATATTTTAGGGCTATTGCATGATATAGGAAGAAGAGAAGGGGTACATGGCATGAGGCATGGACTAGATGGATACAATTATGCAATTAGAAATGGATATGATTTAGTAGCAAGAACTTGTTTAAGTCATACAGCCTTTAAATATAACAATGAAGTTATTATTGTAGGAAAATGGGATGGTACAAAGGAAGAATATAACTTTGTAAAAGAATACTTATCAGGTACAGATGAGACAGACTATGATAAATTAATAAAATTATGTGACTATTTATCACTACCAAATGGATTTTGCTTAATTGAGAAAAGACTTGTAGATATAGCATTAAGAGGTGGGATTAACGAATATACAATACCAAGGTGGAAATCAACCTTTGAAAATCAACGTTATTTTGAAGATAAAATTGGTAAATCAATCTATAGTATATTACCTAATGTAGCGGAAAATACATTTAAATAATATTCTGTTAGATACTACTACGTAATAATTAGGAAAGCGACTAATTTCTTAAGATACCATATTATTCAGAAATGGATTTTATGGTGTTTTTTATTGCATAATTTAAAATACTTTACGATTTTTATATTAATTTTAATAAGTAAATTATAATACTATGATAGGTGCTATTTTTATTTAAATAAGGAGGAGAACAGTATTCTCTAGAGAATATATTAGGAATAAAAAATTAGATATGGTACAAATTTATAAAAATATAAATTATTACAGTATTTAAATGAAGGATGTTATTTTATAGTTATATGTATTTAAAAAATATATTTTGTGTAACGACGAATAAGTAGGCTATTAGATTTTAAAAATATATTAATAGGTATTTAGTAAAATGCAGTATAACCTTAAGACTGATTCTATATTATTTAGACTTTCTAAATGGATGAGGTGTAGTTATTATGTATCAAATAGTAGAATATGAAAAAGATGATTTTTATATCACAACGGATTTTAAAAAAATAGATATTAATGTTGTTTGCTCACTTCTGGCACAATCTTATTGGGCCAATTCTCGCAAAAAAGATGTAATTATTAAATCCCTAAAAAATTCATTATGCTTTTCTCTATTTCATAAGGATAGACAAATTGGATTGATAAGAGTTATCACAGACTGTGCTACCTTTGCATATTTATGTGATGTTGTAATTGCTGAAGATTATAGACATAAGGGATTAGGAGCATGGTTTCTACAATGTGTTTTTAAATATTCAGATTTACAAAATTTAAGGCGTTGGTGTCTTGCTACGAAAGATGCACATGAGTTTTATAAAAAATTTGGATTTAGCGATTTAAGTAATCCTGAAAAATTTATGGAAATATTTAATGATTAGTATTTACAGTAAGAATAAAATCTTAAAAAACTATAACTTTTATCAAATATTATGCAGAAAGTTAATATTTTAATAGATATTATTCTATACAATTACGTGAAAGTGATTATTTAGCATTACAACAATAAAAACTGAATATTAAAGCATTAAATGATTTCTCTAGGCTGATATATTTAATAAATTTGGGGAAAGATAATTTTGCGACAATATTTATTAAATATACTAGGAGGTAATTATGAAGAAATATTTAAGTTATTTTTTAATTATATGTACTGTAATGGTAGTTCAATCGTTCATGGGAATTAATATAAGTGCTAAACCAGTTGTTGAGGTTTCAGCTACTTCTCTAAATTCCACTGAGGATAAAAAATTTCCTATTCCAAAGTTAGTAAAGGTTGAGCAGATTTCGCCTAATCAAATTCAAATAAGCTATGATAGAGATGTAGATAAGAAATTAGGGACTAAAGCAACTAATTATTGGATTCAAGATACAAAGAATGTTAAACCCAAACATATAGCTACTCTTGGTAAAAATGATAAGGTAAATGAAAGTAATTCACTTACTGATAATTTAGTTAAAATTAGTTCGAAGGATGGTTCAGCAAAAACATTTATATTAACTTTTAACCAAGATATTCCTAGAGGAGAAGAATATAAACTAATAATTTGTTATGTAACTGTTGAAGGAGCTCCTCCTTATAGTGGAGATAATGGAGCAGCTACATTTGTTGGTAAATAAAGGATAACTACATATTCAAAAGGTAAGCTAAAGATTAGCTTTAATTGTATAAAATATTCAATATAATACCGTATTATTCAGAAATGAATGTACGGTATTTTTGTGTTATCATTCAAAATAGTTTACGACTTTATATTGAGTTTAATAGGTAACTTGTAGAGTATGATAAGGGTTAGATTTGTAGAAATAAGAAGAAAAGTATTTCCTAAGAAATATATTACGAATGAAAAGATATTTAGTATGATATAAATTTTATAAAGTTAATACAGTATTATCCATTAAAGATATTATTACTTTATATGATTAAGCAAATTGATTATATTGTAAACTAAATAATGTTCTTTGAAAATTGAATAATACGGTATTTGAAAGCATGTTATAATATGGATAAAATGGACATGTTTTAATCACAATTGTAGGAAATTGCGTCTAAATTAATTTTAGGGAGGTATCTTATGTATCAATATTATAAGGGATTGATTATTAGAGAAGGAGCAGATGGGCTTAAAGGGGATACGATTAAAAAAATGTACAATGAGGTTGGTTGGGTGTCTGCAAGTCAACCGTCATGGCTAGATGAAAAGTACGAAATCTGCTTTAAAAATTCATCATGGGTTTTCACTGTCTGGGATAAGGAAGATATGATAGCTATGGTAAGGGTTGTGTCAGATAGAGTTATGACTGCAACAATCCAAGATCTGGCTGTGAAAGAAGAGTATCGAGGAAAAGGCATAGGTAAAAAACTTGTGGACCTGTGTTTAGAAAAGTTACCCCATGGAAATTGGTGGGCGCATACAACTCCAGAAAATTATGACTTCTATAAAAAATGCGGATTTGAAATTCCTCAAATATCTGATAGTTCAACAATGACATATATGGGATATATTAAGGCTAGATTAGAAGGACATAGATAGATAATGTTTTACATTTTTCTTATTTAACGATTAAAATATAAAATCAAATAATTTTTCTAAATACCGTATTATTCAGAAATGAATTTTACGATATTTTTACGTCGTAATTCAAATAATTTATGACTTTATAGTAATTCTTAATAAGTAGATTATAGTATTATGTTAGGTACTAGTTTTGTTGAAATGAGAAGGAGAACAATATTCTCTAGAGAATATATTATAAATGAAAAAAGTTAAATATGATATTATATATTAAAACTAAAAAATAATTTTATATGAAAGTGAGCTGGTTATTTTGAATTATAGATTACTTGAAAAATCAGAACTTAAATTATTAAGTGAAATTGATAGAAAAGAAATAGTAAATGAAGTTTATTATTTTAAAAATAATAAACTTGAAATAGTAAATGAATTTTATAATATTGAAAGATGGATTTTAGAAGAATTACAAGATTATATTAATAGATTAGAAGATATATACGATAGAAATGGAACTATATATGGTGCATTTGATAATGATAAAATTATAGGTTTAGCTGCCTTAGAAAGTAAATTTATTGGTAAAAATAATGACCAACTTAAACTTGATATGCTTTATATAAGTAATAATTACCGTAAAAAAGGTATAGGCAAAAATTTAGTAAA
The DNA here is from genome assembly GCF_002341865.1 of Clostridium sp. UBA2485. Classification (GTDB taxonomy): domain Bacteria; phylum Bacillota; class Clostridia; order Clostridiales; family Clostridiaceae; genus Clostridium_J. The sequence goes on from NZ_DDOV01000049.1 coordinate 78,511, forward strand.
TTTATTGTGTGAAAAGGCAAAGGATTTAGGAGCTAAAAGTCTTTATATATCTGCAACACCATTTAAAAATACAGTAAACTTTTATTTTGCTGTAGGTTCAAAATTAACAAATGAAATAAATAAAGAGTTATATGAGTTAGAACCATATGATATACATATGGTATTAGAATTATAATTATTTCTAGACAACACTATTTCATAATTATCCATATTTAAAATAGAAAATATATTTTGTGTATCTTTACTTTATACTTATTATGTGTTTTTATATTATAATTTTCTATATGTTTATAAGCATATAGAAAGGTTAATTTATATGAATGAATATGTTTTTAAGAAAATAAGAGATGCCATTGAGAATAAGCAAAAATCTCATCCATTTCGAATATTGATAAATGGAGCTCAAGGCTCTGGAAAGACTATGTTTGCTTCTGAACTTGTTGATTTTCTTAAGAGCAAAGGCTTTGAAGCTTTTCATGTTACTATTGATGGATTCCATAATCTATCTAACATTAGATATCAGCTTGGTAGAGATTCAGCATAAGGATATTATAAATTTGCATATAATTTAGACTCATTTTATGAAAAGGTACTTAAACCATTAACAGAAGATAAACCATATTATATTCCTGCAATTATGGATCTAACAGAAGATAAAGCAATAAAATTAGATCCTGTTTATGTAAATTTGAATTCAATATGTGTTGTAGATGGAGCATTTTTATTAACTCCTAAATTATATGATGGATGGGATTTAACAATATATCTACAAGTTCCAATAGAAAAAGCAAAAGAAAGAGGAACTTTAAGAGATGCTTGTGATTTAGGTGGATTGGATGAAGCAAAAAGAAAATTTGAACAGCGATATCATAAAGCTTATTCAATGTATCTTAAGGATAATCAACCTGAGAAATTTGCAGATATAGTAATAGATAATTCAGATTATACAAATAGAAATATAAAGTTGATAAGATGTATGGAGAGTAATATAGATTAGTAGGATAATCTATATTGAAATTAGTTTTAATTTTGAGAATAGTTTATATGTGAAAATTAAATAGTTTTCTCATTAGGGGTAAAAATGCGTGAAAAAACTTTTGGAACAAAATTAGAAAATGAGAAGTATAAAGATAGAATAGGCGTTTATGCAATAATTCTTAATAACAATGGTAAAGTTGCTACGGTAAAAACAGGAAAAGGTTATTTTCTTATTGGCGGTGGCATAAAAAAGGAAGAAACGCATAGAGAGTGTCTTATAAGAGAATGTCTTGAAGAAACAGGATACGATATAGAGATTAAAAAATTTATATGTAAAAGTGATAGATATCACTATTCAGATTCACTTAATTGTTACTTTCATCCTATTGGATATTTTTATCTTGCAGACTTAAAGAGTAAAGTACAAGAATCAATAGAAACAGATCATAAACTTGAATGGATTTCTATCAAAAAATTAGAAGAAAAAATGTATTTAGAACATCAAATGTGGGCTATAGAGCAAGTAATTAATTTGTAGAGATTATTTCAATAAGGAAGTGAAGAAATTGGAGAAGGAAGTAAAAGAATTATTTAATATACAAGTTTTAGAAGAGTACACAAGGCGATTCGGTATAGATATTTCTACTCTAAATTTAATTGGAAATTTTCATGAATCAATGGATGAAAGACTATATTTCGCAAAGTAAATCTAGAATTGAACAAAGAATTCCTATAGTAAATGAATTAATTAAAAGTATATGATATAATCACTAATAATTAAGATAAAGTTTTTTAATAATATTAAATAAGGATAAAGTCTATAATCCTTATAAATAAAGGGTTGCAACTGCTAGTTGCGGATATTCAAGGCTTGCTTGGTAGAGTGCAACCAAGAAGCGGTGATAGGATAAAGACATCAAATAAGAGGAGGTCTTTATATGACTTTAGGTGAAAAAATACAACAACTTAGAAAGACTAGAGACTTGTCACAGGAACAATTAGCAGAGCAACTTAATGTTTCAAGACAAGCGGTCTCCAAATGGGAGCTAGGAGAATCTCTTCCCGATATTAATAAAATAATTCAATTAAGTAAAATATTTCAGGTTTCAACTGATTATTTGCTTCATGATGAAATCGACAGTGATATGGATATTCCAGTTGTAAAAAATAGCAATAATTCTTTAAAGAACCAATATGGTATGAAAACACTATTTGCTGTGACCACTGGTATGATTATAATTGGGTTAATTATGTCAATTGTAGCTCAATTCACTTGGCAGACTTTATTTTCTGTTAGTATTGGGTTTATTGTTCAAATTATTAGTATTATGGTCTTTGAGGGCTTAAAAGACCGTTATGCCACTGAAGGAGAAAATCAATTAACGAGAAAGAAATTTTATTTACTGAATATTTGGTTCATATTACCTTTTCCTATAATTATTTTATCTGAAACTATTTTTAGATTTATCCCATGGACTTATAGAATTATAGAAAAAACGCTATTTACAGCAGTTTTTTATTTTGTAACTTGTGGAGTTACTACATTTATTCTAAAAAAGAAGTCTAAAATTAACCAAGACTAATGAGCATAATCAGTAGTTATAGATAATGTATCTGTTTCTTATTTATATAACAACAATAAAAACTGAATAATTCCTTAAGATATCGTATTATTCATAAATGAATTTTACGGTATTTTTGCATTACAATCCAAACAGTTTACACTTTATATTAACTTTAACAAATAACTTATATCAGTATTTTAAATGATTCTTGTTAGGATATATGAGAAATAAATAGAAATTTAAATGTCTGTACTATTTGTATAAAACAATCTTTTAAAATACATTGTATATTTTAAAAGGAAAATAACATTCTTAAAACTAAATAATAGGATATTATAAGTTGGGAATTTTTATAAAAATATAAAAAATATGTTGTAATTTTCTTATTAGATGAATTGTATTAATTAAGTGATATAAAGGAAAAATTTTTGTAATGGAACACTTATCTAAGGATATTGTAGCAATGATTATTTTTTATATTTTTAACACATTTATATTTTCTATAATTGGTCAGTTTATTTTTGTATGGGATGATTTTACAATATCATATCATATGTTTACATACACTGGATTGATGACACTGTGTGGAGTTATTGTGATACGTACTTATATTGTAAGTGAGAAATTAAAAGAAGTTAAAGATATGTTTAAGAAAACAAATACCTCACAATCTTAGTATAATTTTCGCATAATTAATTTTACGTTAAAATGTATTGAATATCAACGAGATGAGTAGAATGATTTAAATTTCACGTTGTAATATGTTGTGATAAAGGAGTGAAAAGCAGACATGTATTGTAATGGATGTGGGAAGGAAGTTAATCAAAGTATGTCATTTTGTTCTAATTGTGGACAAAAATTAAATTTAAAGGAGGATTTTAAAACAGATGGTGAATTCTCCTTAGGAGTAACTACCGAGGAATTACAACTATTTGTTGGAAGAGAAAATGTGGATTATTACATGTCAAAGTGGAGATTCAATAGGTATAGCGAAAATAATAATTCTTCAGGTTGGAATTGGGCAGCTTTTTTATTTCCCCTTCATTGGATGGGTTATAGAAAAATGTATGTGTATGTAATTGTAACTATGTTAATTTCTTTATTCTTATACCTTATAATTCCTAAACCATTGGTACCATTAATAGCATTGGTTGTAAGCATATTTGGAGGAGTATATTGGAATAAGCTATACTATAATCATGCGATAAAAAAAATTACTAAAATTAAAAAAAATGAAGCTAATGATAAGTATGTAAATTCAAGAATAGTAGATCGTGGTGGAACAAATATTATAATTGTATTTGTATTTATATTGGTTCAAATAATTAATATATTTATTTTTCATGTAATTATATATACACTTCAATAAAGTTCATATATAAGAATTATTGCCTTATTTAAAATGAGGAGAATTTATTATGGAGAGTGAAGACTCATTAATTTACGTCCAATGTATTATAATAATCATATTTACAATTATTTATACAAGAAAAGTTTACTTTAAAGATATAAAAATTGAATTTAAAAATATTAATAAATCTGCGAAAGGTGCATTAATAGCAATTTTAACTTCAATAATTATCACTTCACTATATAATAAATATTTTATAAATTCTTTATAAATACTTTTCCTATAAATAAAATAGACTATATGAAAGAATGGATAATTTTTTCAAAGAGCGTAATAAAGATATAGATGAATGTTAGCATTTATGATAAGAGTAGATCATAGAGGGTTTGCAATCAACACAATAAAAAAATTAATAATAGTATCCAGATAGTTAGAGTAAAGGAAATATTATTTTATAGCTATATATATTTAAAATAATAAATTTATTTCCTGTAGGGGAGAATAGTGTTCTCCCGAAAATCCAAATCCAATTCCATTATCAGATATTGGACAGTCAGTTCACATTTCAATAAATATTATTTCATTATAAGATAGGTCTTGATAGTCATCAATACATTAAAATAGTAGGTGAAATCGTGCAGTTTAAAAGTTAAGATAATGATGTGTCAATAAGTCTATATTAGGTAAAAGGAGGTTTCACTGTGGAGATAAAATATACAGTAAATTTACCGACAAAAAAGGAGCTATTTTCCTTATATGAGTGTCTTGGGTGGAATGATTTTTTACAATTAAGCCAAGAACAATTACTAAAAGCAATGGAGCAAAGTTGGTATTCAGTCTATGCATATCACCAAGAAAAACTCATTGGTACTGGTAGAATAATTTCCGATGGTATTATAAATGCATATCTATGTGGATTGGGGGTAGACCCCAATTATAGAAACAAAGGGATTGGAACTGAGATTAGTAAGAGATTAGTGGAATATTGTAAAAGCAGCAATTTACATATACAATTTTTTTGTGAAGAAAAATTACTTCCTTATTATGAAAATATGGGTTTTGAAGTTTTTGCAATTGGAATGAGAGCAAAGTAAATTTAAGAACATAAGAGAACATTGCAAATAAATGCAAATTTACATTAAAAGAAAAGATAAGATTAAATTTAAGTATTAACTAAAAATATATTTCGGCTTAAAAGGAATTAAACCACTATGGGATAAATTTATCCTTATAGTGGTTCTTATTGTTTATGGAAGACTTTCTTATAATAGTGTTACAAATAAATACTATAATTAGAGGTGTAAATATGAATTCAAATATTAGACCAGTATGGGCTGAAATAGATTTAGATGCAATTGCATATAACATGAAACAACTTAAAAGTTTATTAAAGGATAAAGAAATAATAGCAGTAATAAAGGCAGATGCATATGGACATGGAGCTATTGATGTAGCTACTGTATTATTAGAAAATGGAGCTGCAAGATTAGCTGTAGCAGTTATAACAGAAGCTATGGAACTTAGACATGCAGAAGTTGTTGCACCAATAATAATCTTAGGATACACACCTATAGATTTTGCAGAGGAAATAATAGAAAATAATATAGAGCAAACAGTATATAGTCTAAGCTACGCAAAAGAATTATCAAAGGAAGCAATAAAAAGAGGGAAAAAAGCTAAGATTCATATTGCAGTTGATACAGGAATGGGTAGATTAGGATTTTTACCTAATGAAGAAAGTTTTAAAGAGGTTTTAGAAATATGCTCCTTGGAAGGGCTTATAATAGAAGGCATATTCACTCATTTTGCAAGTTCTGATGAAGAGGATAAGAGATATACTTATGAGCAGTTTAGAAAGCTACAAGAATTTTCTAATAGACTTTCTCTTAAGGGAATAAACATACCACTGAAACATGCAGCTAATAGTGGGGCTATAGTAGATTTACCAGAGACTTACTTAGATGGAGTTAGAGCTGGTATATTATTATATGGATATTATCCATCCTCCTATGTAAATAAAGAAAGGATATCTTTAAAACCAGCNNTAGATATAAAGAAAATAACTTTAAAGCCTTCTCTTACTTTAAAAACTAAAGTTGCACATGTTAAAAAAGTAGAGAAGGATATGTATATAAGCTATGGAAGAACCTTTAAAACAGAAAGAGAAAGCAGAATTGCTACTTTGCCAATAGGTTATGCAGATGGATATTCAAGGCTTTTAAGCGGAAAGGCTAAGGTTATAATAAATGGGAAATTAGCGAAAATAGTAGGAAGAATATGTATGGACCAATGCATGATTGACGTAACTGATATAGGAGAAGTCAAAATAGGTGATGAAGTTATACTTATTGGACAAGATGGCGATTTAAATATTGATGCAGATTATATAGCAGAACTTATGGGAACTATTAATTATGAAGTGATTTGTATGATTAAACATAGAGTTCCTAGGGTATATATTAAAAGTGGAGAGATTATAAAGATTAGAAATTATTTTTAATTTCTAATCTTTATTAAAATTATTACTTCAATTTTTACTTTAGATATACTATTTTTAAATTGTTAGTATTATAAAAGATTTTAACAATAAATGGTTTAGTGATACAATAAGAAAAAGATGTATAAGAGAGGAGAGAGGTATATGAGTTTTACTAAGATTACCGTTAGATATGGAGAGACTGATGCTATGGGGGTAGTACATCATGCCAATTATTATTTATATTTTGAAGTAGCTAGAGAGGACTTAATTAAGGAACTAGGAATTTCGTATAAGGAACTAGAAGAAAGTGGAGTTATGCTGCCACTTGTAGAAACTCAATGTAAATATATGGAGGCTGCTAAATATGATGATAATTTAGTAGTAGAGGCTACTATTAGCCAATTAACGCCAGTTAAGGTTAGAGTTGCTTATGTTATTCGAAGAGAAGAGGATAATAAAATATTAGCTAAAGGAAGTACTCTTCAAACCTTTGTAGATAGGAAAACTTTCAGAATAATTAATTTAAAAAATTTCAATAAAGAGCTATGGGATAATCTTATGAGTAATTATCAGTGTCAATAACTTATGCAATTGAGAATTGACGATTGACAATGGACAATTGTTGATACTTCTCTTTTATAAGAGAAGTTTTAAATTTGTATCTTTTAAAAGTGAGAAGGTCACTTTTATTAAAAATCTATTAAAGAAATTAGGTTGTAAATTATAATATTTAAAGGCATAGATATATTGGAATATACATTATTTTATCTATAGATGAAAATATATTGAGATGTTGATAATATAATTAAGTAAAATAATGAAAAACTCCTCCTTAGAGAGATGATTAAATTATAATTAATCATCAACCTAAGGAGGAATTTTTAGAGTATTTATTAATTTAAATTACTATTTAGTGTAATTATCGAAGTAACCTTGAATGTATATAATAGGTGTACCTTTATCTCCACTTCCTGAAGTTAAATCAGAAAGAGAACCGATAAGGTCAGTAAGTCTTCTAGGAGTAGTACCTTGTGATTCCATAGCACCTACAAGATCTGACTCTTTATTTTTAATATATTCAGAGATAGCTTTTTTAAGTTCTTCTCCTTTTAAATCAGCAAAATTATTATCAGCAAGATATTTTAATTTAACTTCGTTAGGTGTACCTTCAAGTCCTTTAGTATAAGCTGGTGATACAACAGGATCAGCTAGTTCCCAAATTTTTCCCACTGGATCTTTAAATGCACCATCACCATAAACCATGACTTCAACAGTTTTTCCAGTCTTTTCTTTTAGTGCAGCTTGTATACTATCAACAACAGGTTGGCAGTCACGAGGGAAAAGTTTAACACTTTCTTCTGTAGCTTTATTTGAACCTAAAAGACCATAGTTTTCATTATAACCACTACCATCTATTGATGTTGATAAAATATCATCTAGGCTATAAATTTTTTCTCCACCATTAGCTTTTAAAATTCTTTTAGTTCTAAATCTTGTATGAATATCGCAAGTAAGAACATTTTTTGTATAATCTAAAATTGTTTTTGAATTATTTGAGAATATTATTTCGCACTCAGTACCATATTCTTCAATTAAAGATTTATAATAATCAATATAGTCAACACCAGTAAAAGGATGTTTGTTATATCCAAAATGATCACGGAATTGTTTTTCAGTTAAAACATCTGTCCAAGGATTCACACCTTTTTCATCAAGCATATCTATATCTACTAAATGGTTACCTACTTCATCAGATGGATAGCTAAACATTAATACAATTTTTTTAGCTCCTTTTGCAATACCACGTAAGCAAATTGCAAAACGGTTACGGCTTAAAATTGGGAATATAACGCCAACAGTATCATCACCAAATTTTGCACTTACATCTTTTGCAATTGCATCAATGCTTGCATAGTTTCCTTGAGCACGAGCGACTACAGATTCAGTTACAGTAACCACATCTTTATCATTAATAGAAAAACCCTCTACTTCTGAAGCTTTTAATACACTGTCTACAACAATATCTGCTATATTGTCTCCTTTATTTATAATTGGGGCACGAAGACCTCTAACAACAGTTCCAACTACTCTTTCCATTTAAAATCTCTCCTTAAGCATTATTTATTTTCGATTGAAAATGTACTTTACCCTTTTACTATATACTATTTTTATGATATAAGTAAAGTAAATAGATATTATATTAGGTATAAGGAGAGCTTATATGATAAACAAATTAGATTTATACAAAATTTTCTGTCAAGTAGCTGAATGTGAAAGTTTTTCTAAAGCTTCTAAAATACTTTACATGACACAACCAGCTGTAAGCCAAGCAATTATGCAACTTGAAAAAGAACTAGATATAAGACTTTTCACTAGAACACCTAAAGGAGTTAATCTTACCAAGGAAGGACAACTGTTATATGAATATACAAGTTCCGCTATTAATTTAATTAGTGTAGGAGAAAAAAAATTAGAAGAAGTTAAAAATTTAATGGTTGGAGATTTACAGATAGGTGTTGGAGATACTATTTCACGATATTTTTTATTACCTTTTTTAGAAAAGTTTCATAGTAAATATCCAAATATTAAGCTAAAAATAATCAATCGTACAACTTTAGAACTTTGTGATATGCTAAAGTCAGGGGAAATTGACATTGCAATTGGTAATTTACCTATTAAAGACTCTTCTTTAGAGATAAGAAAATGTATAGATATTAGAGATGTTTTTGTTTGTGGAGAAAAATATAAAGAAAAATTATCTGAACCTATAAGTCTTGAAGAGTTAGCTGAGCTACCACTTATATTACTTGAAACTAATTCAAATTCAAGACTGTATGTAGAAAAGTATATGCTATCAAAAGGAATCAAAATGAAACCAGAAATTGAACTTGGTTCTCATGAATTATTATTAGAATTTGCAAAAATAAATTTAGGTATATCCTGTGTTATTAAAGAATTTTCGCAAGAGTATTTAAAAAATGGTCTATTATATGAAGTAAAGCTTACTGAAGAGATTCCAAAAAGAAGCATAGGAATTTGTTTTCTAAAAAATATATCTTTATCACCCTCTTCAACAAAATTTGTTGAAATATTAGAAAGTGAATAGATTTAAAAGAGTAAATATTAAAGAAGCTATAAAGTTATGCTAGGTAAAAATTATTGATGTATTTCTAGAACATAGGGCTTACCATATAGGACAGGCCCTATGTTATACCTTGTTTAGTTATCATGTTGCTTTTTATATATAATAAAAATTATAAATACTATTATAGTTATTAAAGCCGATAATAACATAAATATATTATTAATTAGAAAAGTCTTTACTGATTTATCTTTATAGTTATTTTGATTTGTGTCTCTATCTTGTATGCTCGCATTAGTTGCAGCAGCGGATTGTTTTTTATCTTCATCAATCTTTTTTTGTGCTTCAAAGTATTTCCCTTCATTTATGTATTGTTGGTAACGAAGTACCATTTCATATGGTTAACTTATAAGTTCTAAAGTTTTATAATCTTCAGATGTACATTTAAATATCCAAGTATCATTAATTTTATTATCATCTAATAAAATTGCTACAATAACGTCTCCAATTCTAGGAATGTCCTCTGTTCCATAATATTTGTCAAATTCTTTCACTTGAAATTCTTTTTCTTCAATACTTCCCATCATAATAGTTAATGGTTTAATGTTGTATAAGTCAGTATTAATATCAGTGATTTTACCTATAAAAAGTGCCTCTTGTTCGTCTAAGATAATTGATTCTGGTATATCTCCTGCAAAAACATTTGTACTTATAGATAATAATAAAATAAGAATGATAACAGTAACTTTTTTAATCATCTGAAACCTCCTAAAAATATTCATGATATATAATTTAAGCATTAATAAAAGGCCTCTATTTTGCATATATGTAACTAATTATAACATAAGATACCAATTTCTTTATTTATATGAAAATATGTTTATTTAGTAAATATAATCTTTGAATTATATATTTTAAGTAGTAGATTTATGAAATAGTAATTGAGTAGAAAGGACAATTTTTCTGTATTAATTATACCTATAGATATGACGTGAACTATTTGATAAATAAATAATGTTTTGATTTAAAAAATGTTATTATAGATGAGGAATAAAAAGTAAAAGTAAATTTAATTAAGTAAAATTTAGCTTAAAAACATATTTATCTCATTTTAACATTTATTAAATTTATTTACGTACTCTTTATAGGTAATGTCAATATTAGAATAAATAACTATTAGATAAAATACATTTAAGATTCTTATAAATAATTAAAATTTTAGGAGGGAAACAAAATGAAAAAAGTAACAAAAAATTTATCTCTTATCTTAATTTTATCTCTATCTATAGTTCTTTTGGCAGCTTGTGGCAAGAAGGAAGAGTCTAAGGTAGAGACAACAGGAAAAACAATTTCTACAAGTGAGCTTAAAGATAAGATTGGTAAAGATGATTGGGTTATTGTAGATACGAGAGAAAGTGATGCCTTTAATGGTTGGAAATTTGATGAGGTCACAAGAGGTGGTCATGTAAAAGGAGCTACAGACTTTTCAGCTTCTTGGTTAAAGGTTGACTCTCAGGATAAGGAGAAAATATTAGATGAAGCTTTGAAAACAAAGGGAATCTCAAATGAAAAAAATATTGTTCTTTATGATGCTAATGAAAAAGATGCTAGTGAAGTAGCAGATTATTTAGCTAAAAAGGGATATGAGAATTTATATACTTATGACGTTAAAGAGTGGGCTAAGGACTCAAGTCTTGAAATGGAATCTTATCCAAATTATGAAATGGTAGTTCCAGTATCTTGGGTAAAAGATTTAGTAGAAGGAAAGAAACCCGAAACTTATAATGGCAATGACTTTAAAATATTTGAAGTTAGCTGGGGTGATGAGACAAAATCACCAGATTATTTAAAAGTTGGTCACATAAAAGGTGCAGTACATATAAATACCGATGAAGTTGAAGAAGGACCTCTTTGGAATCGTCTTTCAGATGATAAACTTATAAAATTTGCAGAAGGCAAGGGAATTACAGTAGATACAACCACTATATTATATGGACCAGATTCAACTGCAGCTTATAGAGTTGCTGCTATATTAAAGTATTTAGGTGTTAAAGATGTTAGAGTAATAAATGGTGGAACTGAAAAGTGGAAAGCATCAGGATATGAACTAGAAAAAGAATCGAATAAAGCTACTCCAGTAGGTTCTTTTGGAGTAACTACACCAGCAAATAAAGGGTATATTATTGATATGCCAGAAGCTAAAGAGATATTAGCAGATAAACAAGGAAGTAAATTAGTAGATATAAGAGCTTGGGAAGAGTATACAGGTAAAATCTCAGGTTATGACTATATTAAACCAACAGGACGTCCAGCTGGAGCTGTTTGGGGACATGCAGGTACAGACTCATCAAGCTTACAGGACTACAGAAATTTAGATAATACAATGCGTAATAAAGATGAAATTCTAGCTATGTGGAAAGAATGGGGAATTACACCTGATCAAAGATTATCCTTTTTCTGTGGAACAGGATGGAGAGCAGCAGAAGTATTAGTATATGCTGATGTGATGGGACTAAAAGATATTTCTCTTTATGATGGTGGTTGGAATGAATGGAGTGGAAACACCGGAAATCCAGCAGGACCTGTAGAAACAGGAGAACCTAAAAAACAACAATAATTAATAGAAATTTTATAAGGTATGAAATATGAAGTTTAAAAAAATTTTCAAATGGACAAGTACGACTATTCAATTAATTTTAGTGATTTTTGTACTAACTATTCATTATCTATCTGATGAAAAGATGGGAGTAATGCGATCATTAACTTATAGAAATAGTGTATATGATAAATTATCCTTAAGACTAAAGATAATTTATGGGTTAATTTTATTGCTGATAATTTTAATAAGTTTAAGTGTTAAAGCTTATAAAAATTTTAATAAGTTTAAGTATTCCATTGGAGTTATAGCAATTACTTTATGTTTAATTCTCTTTGGAGTAATCTTTAATTCACAAGTTTTATTATCTTACTATGTAATTTTAATAGGATTTTCAATAGTATTGGTTATAGAACTATTAAAGATTATATTTCTTTAAACTTTACTATAGGGCTGTATTTTGCTGAGTTTCTTTTGAAGCTCAGCCTTTTCTTTTGAATTAAGAAATAAATTACATTATCTTTACAATTTGGATATAGATATATCACTCCTAAATTTAATCTATCTCTGAAAATAATTAACACTTATTGGTGTCGTCCCTAAAACTACTAAATTCAAAATTTATAGTTCACAATTCCGGATATTTCTCAGTGATAACTGAGAAATTTAGAATTGATTAACCGTAGCGGCGAACAGTGTTCGNNATTAAGTTTTAAGGTAGTTTATTTATAGATAATCTCCTCTGGTAATAACAATAGATAACAAATATATATATTTATTTTGCATATATTTTTTGAACAATACTTGGTAAATCATTGTATTGTATTTCCTGCCAATAAGTGACACCACGGAATGGTGCGACATATAACTCTAAATAAGCATTTTCTCGTAGCTCTTTGCTTGCAGTAAATGTTAGAGATTTCACATTACCTTTATTATCATATGAATCTAGGATATATTCATATCTATCATCGTCATTTAGAAATATATTTTTATTATTTATAGAAGTATAGTAAATACTTTTGCCTGCTGGGTTTTCTGGTGTTAATTTATTTGGATTAAGAAATAAAATTGAGAAAGAAATTATCATAAGCATTATTAGACATATAATAGAAAAAAACTTTTTCATTAAGCTCTCCCTTTCTATTTTTATTAAGCTATTATGTCAACTTTTGTAAGTCTTTTGATTGTAAAATGAGAAAATATAATTATGAAAACCAAATTCATTAAAAGAAATATACTGTTTTCTATAATAGTTAAGCTTTCCTGACTTAAAACACCCATACCAATTGTTAAAAATGAATATGGGAAAAACATACCAAATTTTGCAACATATATTCCTAACCCTATAAAAGTTGTACAAACGCAAATGCCAATAGGGACTGCAAAGCTGCGGATACGAATGGATATCCAAAGTTGTATTGACCCTATTGATATAGATGCTAGCCAGCCACGAAACATCCAACCAAAAATTTCTTTTGGAATTTGTGATGAAAATCCAAAAAGTTTTCCAGAGCAAAAATACAAGCTAATAAAAAAAGTTTGTACTATAAAGATTAGAAATCCAACTATTAATAGCTTAGCTATAAATACACTTGAGATTGAAACAGGAGCTGTCATTACCGTATTCCAATTTTTATTCATATGTTCCAGTCTACACACATAAGCACAAAGGATAGAAATAAGAATAGGTAGAAAGAACTCACCATAAAATAGACTTACTTGTGTCCAAAGACTATACCATTCATTTTGCAAAATCCCCTGATTAAAATAGAAATTTGCTCCTCCAATCAATATACTGACAATTGGAAGTATAATTAGGATAAGCCATATATGAGAATGGCGAAGTTTAAGTAATTCAGCCTTAATACATTTTTTAATCATTTAAAATCCCTCCGTTATATTTCTTGTTTAGAAACATGAGCGTTTCCAGCAATATAAAAAACTATTCCCATTAATAAAACTATAGCTATAATTTTAGGGTCAATAGTACGTATTATGTATTCTGCTGACGTACCATTATATATATAGGTTACAGGGGATAACTCTATGTAATAAGACCAAATAAAGATACGACGTAAAGATGTTGGGAAAAGTGCTGCTGACATTCCTAAAAATCCACCAATCATTCCTAAACATAGAGCAAAAGCTTGATTTTTAATGGAAAAAGATATCCATTGCTGCAATGCAAGTATAGCCATATTGGTAAGCATAGTAGATATTATAAATCTTATTAATAATGCAATAGGTATAGAGCCAGGTACGTTTTTTACTATACCAAAGATTGAGATAGCAAGAATTTGAATAATAACTCCGTAACATAGTAGTATGGCAGAACATAAATATTTGGATGCATAGATGTGACTAATTTTCTTACTTGTGGATAATAAGAGTTTCCATGTATTTCCTTTATGTTCAATATCACAAATACGAGAAGCTACAATTGCTGAAATAATTGGTAAAAATAGTCCATTCATAGAAGATATAACTGCAATGATTGCTTCCCATTTTATACTTTCTGGATTACGACTCATGGACATACTTATAGCCATAAATGCCCATAATATTTCTGCACCGATGAATATGGTAATCATAGATAATATACGTTTCCGACGTAATTTATAAAATTCTAATATAATTGTTCTCATTATAGGCTTTGTTCCTTTCCTGTTAATTCTAAAAATACACTTTCTAAATTCCTCTTATGCTCTTCAATACGGAAAACATCTATACCAGACTCAATCAAAAATTTGTTTACTTTTGCTATCTCATTATCTTTCATATCTCCTAAAGTCAGAGAATGATTATTAACAACTGGTGAAAACCCTTTATATTGAAGCAAATTTGCTGCTACTTCATTATTTTGTGTTTTAATAGAGATATGAGGCTTGCTCATATTTTTTAATAAGTCCATGCTGCCTTGAAATAAAAGCTCCCCATGATTTATGATGCCAACAGATGTAGCTATTTGCTCAATTTCCGATAGCAAGTGACTAGAAATTAAAACAGTAATTCCATATTGTTGTGGTAAGCATTTAATAAGTTCACGAATTTCTCCTATACCAGCAGGATCAAGGCCATTTGTGGGCTCGTCTAATATAAGCAGTCTAGGAAAATTGATTAATGCCATTGCAATGCCAAGACGCTGTTTCATACCTAATGAATATTGTGATACTTTTTTATCCTTCTGATTTTCTAATCGAACAATTTGTAAAGCTTTGTGAAGATTTTTATCTGATCCACCACAGAGATGTTGCATAATACGCATGTTTTCCATTCCGGTAAGATGCCCATAATAAGAAGGAGACTCAATGAGAGAACCTGTATTACTTAAAATATAGTGGCGATTTTTAGCAAGTTCTTTTCCAAAAATTCTAATATTACCATTAGTGGGTTTTACAAGACCTAATAACATTTTGAGAGTAGTTGATTTTCCAGCTCCATTAGGACCAACAAAGCCATAGACATCACCTTCGTAAATTGTTAAATTGACATTGTTTACTCCATAGATTTTATCGTAGTATTTTGAAAGATTATGTGTTGATACAATTGTGTTCATTTTTTTCACTCCTTTTATTTTTAAAAATTTTCTCTAGGAGTAGTGTAGCACCACAACCTTTCTTTCCACTTACAAGAACCTTACGACAACCTTAAATTTATGTAATGAGAAGAAGTTTATTAGAAGTTACAGAATTTGTATTATATAATAAAGTTGGGTGATGAAATATGGAAGATTTAAAATATAGAAAGATACTCATTATTGATGATGAGAGTGAAATAAGAAATATGGTAGAAATTTTTTTACGTAAAGAAGGATTTTCACGAATATATCATGCATCAAATTGTAAAGAAGCTTTAATGCTATGCCAGACTGAGAAGCCTGATATTGCTATTCTAGATGTGATGTTACCAGATGGTGATGGTTTTTCTTTGCTTTCCTCCATACGTAAATTTTCACAATTACCTGTTCTCTTTTTATCAGCAAGGGGAGAGGATGAAGATCGTTTGTTAGGACTGGGCTTAGGAGCAGATGATTATATTGTGAAACCTTTTTTACCTAGAGAGCTTATGCTTAGGCTTATGGCTATATTAAGACGGGTTTATAACTCATCAATTAAGGAGAGCTTACCTATTTTTACTGTTGGTGATTGTATTGTGGATTTGGAAAGTGCAATGGTACGCAGCGAAAAAGGTGAACAACCATTGACTGCTAAAGAACATGCTTTACTTTTAAAACTCTATGAAAATAAAGGACGTATTACTACAAGTGATGCTCTGTGCCAATCTGTATGGGGAGATGATTATTTCGGTTATGAAAACACTTTAATGGTTCACATAAGGCGTATTAGAGAAAAGATTGAGTCAGAACCATCTAAGCCTAAATACCTAATTACTATTAGAGGACTTGGATATAAACTCATAGTAGAGGAAAAAGAAATATGAATGGCGCTTATAAAATTTTAAGGCATTTCATAAGAGCAACTATATTCATATCTATTGGCTTGGTAATTTTAAATTTTATTATGCTTGGAACACTGATATTTAAAGGAATGAGTGAACCACAAGGACAATCGCCTCTTAATACAGTTAAAGTGGTTTCAGAAGGATTAAGTAATAATGGATTAAGTTATAGCTTGGATAATGAAGTTAAAAAACTATTAGAAGAAAAAAAGGCTTGGGCTATGCTAATAAATAAAGAAGGTGATGTGATATGGAATGAGAGAATGCCAAAGGAGGTTCCTAATACTTATTCCATTACAGATGTAGCACAATTTTCACGGAATTATTTAATGGACTATCCTGTCTATGTATGGGAACATAGCGATGAACTTCTTGTTGTTGGATACCCAAAAGATAGTTTTGCTAAATATCAATTTAATTTTCCTATAGAGTGGGTAAGTTCTTTGCCTTTAAGAATATTATCTTTAATAATAATAAACATTCTTTTAGCATTATTATTGTCACTTTTGATTGGTTCTCGTTTAATAAAATCTATAAAATCTATTATTGGTGGTATTCATGCACTAACGGAAGAAAAGCCTGTAGATATTGAGCCTAATGGCGTCTTAAGTGATCTTGCAGAAAGTGTTAATTATACTTCTAAACTTTTAGAAGAAAAAAATACTGCATTAAGGGCAAGAGATGAAGCACGGTTCAATTGGATCGCAGGTATATCTCATGATATACGAACACCGCTTTCAATAATGCTTGGGTATGCAAGTAGCCTTGAGGAAAATGAAATTATAACTTTGGAACAGCGCCAGCAGGCAGGTATTATTCGTCATCAAGGGGAAAATTTACGCTCTCTTGTTGCAGATTTAAATATGGTATCAATGCTAGAGTATGATATGCAGCCACTAAATAAAAAGATACTTAAATTGTCATCACTTGCAAGACAAGTAGCGTCGGAGTTTTTAAATAATGGATTAGAGGAAAAATATACTATAGAGTTAGATGTTTCAGAAGAATATATAAAAATAGATGGGGATGAGAAGCTATTAATTCGTGCAATAACCAATCTTGTTCAAAATAGTATTATTCATAATAAAGAAGGTTGTAGAATATTATTACAATCAATCTTAGATGAAGATAAAAAAACTTGTGGTTTTATTGTATCAGATGATGGTAAAGGAATGCCACAAAGTGAAATACCAAATTTATTGGAATTACCCTATTCTTCTAAAAGAAAGAGCTTCATTCATAATGGACATGGGTTAGGATTACCTATGGTCTCAAGGATTATTAAAGCTCATAATGGCAAATTTATACTTGAAAGTCAAGAGGAGAAAGGGTTTAAGGCAATAATTATTCTCCCCGTTATAGAGCGTTAAATTATATATTTTTAGAACTATAACCTATTAATATAAAATAATAGAAATTAAAAAGTATATGTAAATATTAATATTCTTAGCTTATATGGCTTAGAGAGGAGAGGTTACTATAAACAATCATTATAGAGGATCTAAAATATATATTATAGGTTCAGTGGCAAGTGGAAAAACTACAATGGCAAAAAAACTATCAGACCAATTCAATGTTTCATGGTATGAATTAGATAATGTAGTTCATTTGAGGTTACCAAGTGGTGATGTAAGAAAATCTCCAGAAGAAAGAGATTTTGAATTCAATAAAATTATTGATTCTGAGAAATGGATTATTGAAGGTGTTTTTCGTCAATGCTTTAAAGAGGGATTTAATAAAGCAGACACTATTATTTTACTAGATACACCATTATTCAAACGAAAATATCGTATTGCAAAGCGTTGGATTCGTCAAAATTTAAAACTAGAAAAGTCTAATTATATTCCAACTATGAAAATGCTTTTTTCTATGTATAAATGGAGTAGTGATTTTGAAAAATCTAAAGATAATATTCTACAGATGCTTGAATCTTATGAAGATAAAGTAATCATACTTAAGGATAATACAGACCTAAAGTTTTCTTGAAAAATTGAAAATTAAGAATGAAAANNTTAAAACTCCACCGTCAAAGCCCTTGGAGCTTTTTAGAATAGAAGGGCTCAATAGCTGATTATAATTAAATAAAATTAAGTGTAAGTAGATTATGTGAGACAAAATTTACTTACACTTTTTTTATAATCATTTATATAATATAAATATAATTTAGCTATTTTTTATTTTTATAAAGGCACTGTTTAAGGCAGAATCTACATTTCCATTGTTCTTTCCTCCGCCTTGGGCTAGAAACTCACTTCCACCACCTCTACCATCAATTAAGGTGATAGTATCTTTAAGAAGATTATTCATATTTATATTTTTTACATCTTTTGATTTTGCAAATATTAAATTAGCTTTTTCAGAAGATTTAATAGCAATTAAGGCAATAGTTTTAGGATTATCTGTAATTTTTGAAACTAATTTACTTACATACTTCATATCTTCATTATCATAAATTTCTTTAACTATAGAAATATCTCCTATTTTTTCAGCTGAATCTATAATTTCACGAGTTTTATAATTAGTTAATTCAATCATAGCTTTTTTATTTTCTTCTATAGTATTTTTAAGTTCTTCATGCAAGTTTTTTATACCCTTTATAGCTTCTTCTTCATTGGTATTTAAATATCTACATATAAGATTCATATAGTGATCTTTTTTTAGATAGTCTTCAACAGCTCTATTTCCTGTTAAGAATTCTAGTCTAGTTGCCTTTTTATGTTTTTCCCATCTTTTTATTTTGATTACTTGAAGTTCTAGCGTTGAGGAAGGGTGAACGCCGCAACAAGCATTTATATCTAAATCTTCTATTTTAACTACCCTTATTTGTTCATCTGTTTTTGGAAGATCTCTTCTTAGATTTAATTTTTTTAGTTCCTTTTTATTTGGTATTAAAAACTCTACCTTTAAATTGTTATGAATAATTTCATTTGCCATAGCTTCAGCTTTTCTAATGGTTTCTTCATCTAAAATACCTTCTATGTCCACTGTGCTAACGAATTGTCCTAAATGAAATCCGCAGGTATTGGCATTGAAAAATTTAAAGAAACAGCCAGAAAGTACGTGTTGACCTAGGTGCTGCTGCATACCATCAAATCTTCTTATCCAATCTATAGAACATTTAGCTCTATGTATTTTTATAGGCTTCTTTTCAGTGACATGATATATAACTCCATTTTCTTCATATACATCTATAACATTTAAGTTTTCTATTAAACCTAAATCACAAGGCTGACCACCACCACCAGGGAAAAAAGCTGTTTTATCTAGTACAATATGAAATTTATCATCAATTTCTTTAACGTCTATAATTTCTGCTATAAAATCTTTAATATATTGATTTTCATAATAAAGTCTCTCCATTTAACATTCTCCTTTATTAAACACTTATACAATTGAAAATTGANNCTACTGTTCCCCAGAGGTGGAATATTAGTAGTCTGTATTGCTAGTTAAAAACCTATTAAAGAAATTAATTCGGAGAGAATTAATCTCAACTATAATTGTCAATTGCCCACTTTTAATTGTTAATTTCTTTAAGTTTCAAACTGAAATATCTAAAAGAATAGATACTCAGTTATATATTAAATTTTAAAATGATTTATCTATATTGTATATGCAAAACTGAATTAATTAAAGTATATATAAAGAAAAGGATAAGTTGAAAAATTTATTATAAGGATTTTATAGAATATACATTTAAATCTATTGCTTATGCAAAAATTGACAGTTAATTCTGAAAAATGCTAAAATAGCTTTATTAATGAGATGAATTCATAGATTTATAGAAAATGAGAAGTTTTAAATTAGTTATCATATAGAATGAACTAGCTATAAAGTAAATTATGTATAATAAAAGTAAATTTTATTATATGGTTATGGATTTATGAATAAAAGGGGGGAATATAAAGACTATGATAAATAAAAAAGTCTTAGATAAGATTAGTATAAATATCAATAATTATTTAAATGATCTTGTAGAGAAAGAGAAGTTTAGCGGCGCCATATTAGTTTCTATAAAAGGTGAGAAAATAATTAGCAAAGGATATGGTATGGCAAACTATGAATTAGATGTTTTAAATACATCTAAAACAAAATTTCGTATTGGTTCTGTAACAAAGCAGTTTACAGCAGTAGCAATAATGCAACTTTTTGAAAAAGAAAAATTAAGTTTAGATGACACATTAGATAAATATATTCCAGATTATCCCAAAGGAGACAAGGTAACCATTCATCATTTATTGACCCATACATCAGGGATATTTAATTATACTAGTATTGAAGGCTCAATTGAGAATACTATGAGGAAGAAACATAGTTTAGAGATGCTCATTAATGAATTTAAGTATGTTCCATATGATTTTGAACCAGAAGCAAAATACTCTTACTCAAATTCTGGATATGCTTTACTAGGATATATAATTGAAAAAGTATCTAATAAAAGCTATGAAGAATACTTACAGGAAAATATCTTCAATAAACTTTTAATGGCTGATACTGGATACGATGATTATTATAAAATAATTAAGAAGAGAGCTAATGGTTATGAGCTAAAAGGCGAAGAAAAAGGGATGGTAAATTGTGAATTTATAGATATGAGTATACCCCATGCTGCAGGAGCATTATACTCAACCGTTGAAGATCTNNTATATATTTGGAATAAAGCACTAATTGGAGGAAAAATTATTAGTGAAGAATTATTAAAGAAAATAACTGAAAAATATATTAAGGTTAAAGAAAATGATTATTATGGATATGGAGTACATTTAATTTCTGAAGAACTTGGAGGCAAAGTCAGAGAAAGGGTAGACCATAGCGGGATAATACCTGGATTTCTTGCATCAAATGAAGTTTTCCCAGAGGAAGATGTTCAAATTATTATGATAACAAATGTTCCAAGTGAGCATTTTTTTAAGAGAGTGTCTAAGATAAGAACAATTATTTTCGAAGAAATATAGTAAAGTAATTTTTAAATTATAAATTAAAGAGATGAAGGGAGAGTAGTTGATATTATTCTCCTTTTTATAATAGTCTAGATAAATTGATATAATGGAATATTTGTATATATAAAATAAGATTATTTATAATAATCTTATTTTAATTATTTATATTAAGCAGGGATTACTTAAAAATCAATTATTTATTTTGTATAAAAATATTTTTAAGGTTTATGGATAATTTAAAATTTGAGCTTGTATCTTTATAGAATTTTTATGGTTTAAATTAATATAATCTTTAACAAGTCCTTATAGCACCGTGATAGGTGCTTTTTTATTATAGAGAAATAAAAAGATTAGCATCTTAAATGTAAAATTAAAATTTTATTTAAAGATAGGGTTACAAAGGTACTATTACATTCTCTTTATATAGTGTAAAACAAATTTAAAATTAAGGAGAGGATGTTATGTTATTACAAAAGGGTAGTAGAGGAGAAGAAGTAAGAAAACTTCAACAAAAACTTATTTCACTTGGTTATAGTGTTGGCCAATATGGAGCTGACGGAGTATTTGGACAAGGTACTTATGATGCGGTAATTAAATTTCAAAGAGCCAATGGACTATCGGCAGATGGGATAGTAGGACAAGCAACTTGGAATGCACTTAATAATTCTTCTGGTAATAATTCTTCTGGTGGAGAACTATTAAAAATGGGATCAAGAGGAGATAAAGTAAGAGAACTACAGCAAAAATTAATAAATAAAGGATATAGCGTAGGTCAATATGGAGCTGATGAAGTATTTGGACAAGGTACTCATGATGCGGTGATAAAATTCCAAAGAGCCAACGGATTATCAGCAGATGGAATAGTAGGACCAGCAACTTGGAAGGCATTAAATAGTTCTTCAAATTCGAATGATGATGTAGTTGTAGGTGGATCAGGTGTTAGTAAATTTATTGAAGTAGCAAAACAAGAACTTAAAAAAGGATTTAAAGAAACTAATGGGAACAATATAAATCCTTATGGCGAATGGTATGGAATGAATGGTCAACCTTGGTGTGCTATGTTTGTGTCTTGGTGCGCTAATAAAGCTGGAATACTTGGAAGTATTGTACCAAGGTATGCTCTTTGTTCAGATGGAGTAAATTGGTATAAAGCTCGTGGAAGATACAAGACAAGAATTTCAGGATACAATCCAAAACCAGGCGATGTTATTTTCTTTAAAAATTCATCAGGTTCTTATTATCATACTGGTATTGTAGTAGAATATTTACCTTCTGAAGGAGCAATTCGTACTATTGAAGGAAATTCTAGCGATGCTGTAAAAATGAACTATTATAAGCTTAATAAAACTATTATAGATGGCTATGGAGCAAATTAAATTCAGAAAACTTTAAAAGAAGTACAAAGTATTACAGTAGCTGTATAGAAATAGCTTATATAGTTATTTATCCTTAAGAAGTTTTAACAGTTTTATTAAAAATATATTTTAAAAATTAAGGGCTATTCAAAATACTTTTGAATAGTCCTTGATTTTTATAAAAAGAAGGTGAAAAGTATTTACTAGGGAATATATTAAAAATGAAGTAAATTTTAATATTATATTTTAATGGAGGAAGTTAAAAATATGATTAAAGAAATTGAAAATCGTAGAAGTATTAGAAATTACATTGCTAAATCTGTTGAAGATGAAAAAATAATTCAGATACTTGATAGTGCAAGACTTGCACCATCTGGTAGCAACACGCAGCCATGGCATTTCATTGTGGTAAAATCTGAATCTACTAGAAAAAGATTAGCTGAAGTATCCCATAATCAAAAATGGATGCTTTCTGCTCCAGTCTTTATTGTATGTGTTGCCGATATACGCTCTAGAATGGGAGAAGATATAGATATAGTACTAAATGAGGATAGTCCACAAATGGAGCTGAAGCAAATAATCAGAGATACATCAATTTCTATAGAACATATGTTACTTGAAGCTACTAGTTTAGGATTAGGCACCTGTTGGGTTGGGTGGTTTATTCAGAAAGAGATTAGACCAATACTAAATATACCATCTGATAAGTATGTAGTAGGTGTTATAACTATTGGATATACAAATGAAACTCCAAAAGCTCGTCCGCGAAAGAATCTTGAAGAAATAATACACTATGAAAATTGGTAAAAATCATATAAGAATAAGCTTTTTAATTTACAATAAGATTAAGGATGTAAGAAAATATATAAAGCTTAAATAGAATATGTGACGTAACATGATCATTGGGGAAATAAAAAACATTTAAATAATAGGAATAGCTAAAAAGTAGGGGTGACCAGTATGATAGAAACAAAACGTCTTTACATAATTGATGCTACTGAAGAAGATATTGAAACTATTATCGAATTGGAAAGCCATGAGGATAATAGAGACTTTCTTTGGATTGGTACTTATGAAGAGCACAAAGCAGAAATTGAAGATAAAAATCACTTGCTTTTTGTATTTAGACAAAAAATGGACAATTCAATTATTGGATATGCTCTAATTAGATTAGATTTTAAATCAGAAATTTTTGAACTAAGAAGAATTGCTATTTCTCACAAAGGAGTAGGATATGGAAAAGAAGCCATGATCGCATTACTAAAATATGCATTTGAAAATAGAAATATTAATCGCTTTTGGTTGGATGTGTATCCGAATAATTTGATAGGGATTAGGCTTTATGAAGGACTTGGAATGCATCGAGATGGAGTTCTAAGACAAAGCTATAAATCTAAACGTGGTTATTTAGATCAAATTATATATTCAATGCTAAAAAATGAATATTACGAAAGTAGTTATATTAGTTTCTCATCGAATTAAGTATTAGATTTACTAAATAAACAAACTAAGTAGAATACTTATTTAGATTGAATTATATTCTTCTTAAATTGTTACACAATGGTAAAAAATATTAATGTATATCATAAATAATCAGAGTGATTATGGAAGAAATGATAAAATGCATCTTAAAAGAAATATATTTTAACGTATATGAAAATAATGTAAAAATAATTAATTTAGTGAGAAAATTAGGTTTTAAAACGAATATGACAGAATACCATCTTGAATTTATTAGTAAAGAATTATCTTAATTAAATTATAAACATACAATAATAAAAAATAGTTAGATAATGTAAACTAAAAAAATATTTAGTATATTAATGGAGACCGGTTATGAGTAGTAAAACTAGAAAAAAGATCTTAATTGACTCTGTAATTTTTGCTATTATACTTGTAGTTTTTATGCTCTATATTTCTAATTATTCCCAAGGATTAGAGTTTAGAAGTGGAAAGTATTATTGCAAAATAGATATTTTAAATGAAAATAGTACAGAAATTTTAAAATGGGATATGGCAATATCTAAAAATAACATTAAAAACAATATTATTGAAAATGATTTTAATAAGGAAACACTTGAGAACTTTAGAAATAATATTAGTGAGATTAGTGTTAAAAGATTTCATTTATTTGTATTTCTACTATATTTAATTTTTATTTTAAAAATTTTTATAGATTTACGAAAAGATAGTCAATTATATAAAAGAGAAAACAATAAAAAATCTTTACAGCTGTCTATTACAATTATTATGATTTTCCCAATTTATAAGATTATTATTTCTTCTATTGAGTTAAATCAATTATGTAAAGATGTAGTTTATTATTTTAATTTAATTAAATAGATTAAAAACTATTTATAGCATATATGTTTCATTGCTAATATGATTAAAGCCTTACATAGCTAATAAGCTTAGATTATCAAAAGCTTTTCAATAAGATTAAAGAGCTATGGAATACAGCTATATAACTTGTTTATTGAGGTAATGTTATGTTTAAGAGTGGTGAATATTTGATATACTAAAATCTTATATAAAGTAATATACATTCTAGAATGAACATAATCTTTATCTGGAGATATTATAAGTTGTGTTGTTTTTAAAATATTTATTAAAAAATTATATAATTGGAGGGGAATATGGTTAGATTAGAAAAGATGAATGAATTTGATTTTGATAACTACATTAATAACTCTATTAAGGATTATGCTGCTGAAAAAATTAAAGCAGGTGCTTGGGCTCAAGAGGAAGCAGAAAACCTATCTAAAGAAACTTTTGCTAGATTACTTCCAAAGGGTATTTATAGTGAAAATCAATATCTCTTTTCTATAATAGATGATGATAAACAGATAAAGGTTGGATATCTATGGTTTCAATGTTATGAAAAATTAATTGAGAAAGAAGCCTTTGTATATGACTTCATTGTTTTTAAAGAATTTCGTAGTAAAGGATATGGCACTCAAGCACTTAAATCTCTTGATGACGTAGTTAAAGGACTTGGTATTAATAAAATTTCATTACATGTATTCGCACATAATAAAAGGGCTTTATCATTATATGAAAAGACAGGATTTATTGCTACTGATATAAATATGTCTAAAAATATTTAATAGGTAGCTTTAATGAGCCGTAAATTATTATAAGGATTTATTAATACTAATATAAAAAGTAAATATAAATTGAGATACCGTATTATTCATAAGTGAATTTGCGGTGTTTTTTATTTTGTGACAGGAATGGCTTACCAAGCAATCTTAAATTTAATAATTCATTTCTAAAAATATATAGACGTCTTTTTACTGGAATATGAAGGAACTTGAAGTGTTAAAGAGAATGTATTATAGACATAAGTTTAGGGAGATATAAATATTAGATTATATAAATTAAATTATTATAAATAGAGGAGAGGGTAATTTTGAAAAACAATTATAAAATTATTTCAATAATACAGTGGACATTTAATATTATTACCGCGATTATAGTTATTTTATATTTTTTACATTTTGTTGAAAGGAATATTGCTTTTCTATTTTTAGGTGTAAGTAATATTATTAATGGAGTAGATCGAATTAATATTATAAAGAGAACAAATTTAAAAGAAAATAAGAATTATTATAAGATTACTGGAATAAGTTGGATTATTTTGGGCGTCTTAATTACATTTTTATCTGTTTCTGAATTGTTAAATTAGCTGTTGTTAAGTTATAGGATGATTATATTACAATATAACTATCAACTTTTAAGATAAGGATTAGGGAGATAATATTTTTTTAAGAATATAATTCATAATTATTATATTTTGCGAAGAGTGCATTATAATAGGAGGCTATAATATGGAATTTATTAATTTGTTAATTAGTGCAATTATTCAAGTTATATTATTTTTAATTTTGCCATTTATTTGGTGGGTTACAAGAGATAAAAAACAGTCAAACTTTTTAAAGTATTTAGGTATAAAAAAGCCAATTGTAAAAGACAAAAGTAGATATATATTAACTTTTATATTCACCATATTTATTTTATCCTTTGCAGCTTTTATAATTGTGCCATTATTTGTAGACGACTCTAATATGGCAACTTCACAGTTTAAAGGAAAAGGTATTTCTGCTCTTTTTCCCACTCTAATTTATGCTTTTTTACAAACAGGACTTTCTGAAGAACTTTTCTTTAGAGGATTTTTAACAAAAAGATTTATAAAAAGATTTGGATTTAAAATTGGAAATTCTATTCAAACATTATTATTTGGACTAATGCATGGAATTATGTTTATGGAATTATCGGGAATATTAGGAGCTGTAATAGTTACTTTAATCACTGCTATGGCAGGTTGGTTAATGGGATGGATTAATGAAAAACAATCAGAAGGATCTATAATTTCAAGCTGGTTACTTCATGGTTGTGCTAATACTCTAGCATCATTCATGGCAATGTTTAACATAATTTAATTATATAGAAAATAGTAACTTTTCAGGAGTGAGTATTTTATGTTAGGTCATTTAGGATTTTCATATATAGGTCTTATATATTTATTGATGCTATTTATTCCTAATATTATTTGGAGTAAAAATCGGCCAATAAATTACGATACTACTGAAGAAAATAAAATATTATTATTATTTGAACGTGTAGGTCAAGTATGTTGTACGTTCAGTGTATTGATTTTTAATGATTTTAATATTACTTCATTTTCAATATGGACTTTATGGCTTATTATATCATTTTTACTGATGATACTTTATGAGATTTGTTGGATTAGATATTTTATTAATGAACATACAGAATATAATTTTTATCGTAGTTTTTATGGAATTCCGATACCTCTTACAAGTTTGCCTGTCATAGCTTTTTTATTATTAGGTATTTATGGGAAAGTTATCTGGTTGATTGCCTCTGCTATTATACTTGGTATAGGGCATTTAGGAATACATATTCAGCATTTAAAAAGAATAAAATGAGAATAAAAACAGGTAGTCTAATTGCCAGTGGAAGTTAGACTACCTGTTTTTAATGTATATATTTTTTTATATTAATAATAGTTATCTACTATAAATTCTATTAATGTTAATATTTAATCATTGGTTAATACTGAGAAAGAAGGATGTTTTTATGATAATTAAAATTACAGAAAAAAATTATGAGGCGATTATTTTATAGATTTCTCTATTCATTTAACCATGTGAATTGAGTATAGTTTTATATTGTTTATCACCTTAGAAGGAGATTGTTATGTACTATACTTATTTAAATGATTCTCATGTTGAAGAGATAGCTACTATTATTTCAACTAATTATAAAAATGCGAGGGTAGCATTACCTATTTTATCTGATAAATATGAAAATATTGAAATGCACATAAAGGAAATTAAAAAATATGTAGATAACAACAATTTTGTTGTAGCTATAAAATCTGGTAAAGTTACTGGATTTATAAATGGAATTAGCATTAATGAGTTTAAAGGAACAGCAAAAGGAGTATTATCATTACCTTCACTTCATGGAATAGCTGATGGATATGATAAAAGGTATTTATATAATGAACTCTATAGAAGAGCTTCTGATTTGTGGGTTAATTCAGGTTGTTATACACATGCTGTAATGTTGTACGTTAATGATAAAAATGTAATTGATTCTTGGGTGATGAATGGATTTGGTATGTTGGTTATTGACGCTGTACGTCCTCTTGAGAAAATAGCTATATCCAATATAGATAATAATATGTTGATAAGAAAGGCTGATATAACAGACCTTATTGATATGGAACATCTTTTTAAAGGAATAGACAAGCATCTTTCATCATCACCAATATATTTATATAATCATATTAGTGAAAACTATATAGATGAATATAGCGATTGGCTTAAAACAGAAGGTAATAACTTATGGATTGCCGAGATTAATAGCAAAATTATAGGTTATTTAAAAACAAATACAACTGAAATTAATATGGATGAATTAGATGATGGTTATACAATGGCAATAAATGGAGCTTATGTATTATCAGAATATAGAGGACAGCATATAATGTCAAGATTATTAAATGTAGCAACTGATTGGGCTATTGAAAAGGGCTTGAAACGCTGTTCTACAGATTTTGAATCTGCTAATATTGAGGGAAGACGTTTTTGGCTTAAACATTTTACCCCATATTACTATTCAATGATTAGAAGAATTGATGAAAGAAATCATTTAAATTCAATTAGTATTGGAGATAAATGATATGGGGGAAATTATAATTGAAACAGAACGTTTATATATAAAACCTTGGTCATTAGATTATGCTGATGAGCTGTACAACTTAATGTCAGACAAGCGAGTTCATATATACACTGGGGACACTGTTTGGACTAAAGAAAGAACTAAGGGATATATCCAATTTAATATTAGTAGAGAAAGTTTATCATTAGATAACTTTCATGGAGCAGTTATATTAAAAGAAAGCAATAAAATTATAGGATTAACAGGCTTGAATCCATATTTGTTGAAGCAACCAGAAATTGAATGGCAATTAGGAGTGGATTTTTGGAATAAAGGATATGCTACTGAAATTGGAAAAGCTGTCATAGAAACTGCTTTTAAAAATAGTAATATAACAAAAATATATGGTATGGCTAATCCTAAAAATATTGGGTCTATGAGAGTTATGAAGAAAATTGGAATGACTTGTCTTGGAATTAGAGATTTCAGGGGTGCGCAGCATATGTTTTATGAAATATTACGCTAAATTTAACAGATTTATGATAAGAATATATTATAAATAAAGTTCTAACAACTATAAAACTAAATAATTTTCTAAGATACCGTAGTATTCAGAAATGAATGCTACGGTATTTTTAAATATGTAATTTTATTATGTTAAAACTTACATATTTAAATTTAAAAATACAAACAATGTTCTTTGAAAACTAAACATAATGTAATTACAAAATATTACGTAGTAAGAGTGTATTTGGAGCAACTAAGTTACAATAATAAATCTTAAACTAATAAATTTTAGATTATTTTAATATATGATATAATCTATAGTTAATATAAAACTTTTGGAGGAAATAGAAATGGAGTTTGTAAGAATAAATTCTAGTGATAATAATTATTTTGATGATGTAATGAATATATATAAAGTGAGTTTTCCTATATTTGAGCAAAGAACTATAAAAGATCAAATGGATGTTTTAAAAGATGATAAATATAATTGTATGGCTGTTTGTGAAAGCAATAAATTAGTTGGAATATTATTATATTGGGATTTAGATAACTGTAAATACATTGAACACTTAGCAATATCGCCTAGTATACGAGGAAAAAACTATGGTTCTAGAATTTTAAAGGAGTTTTGCGAGAATAATGAAACTATAGTTTTAGAAATAGACCCACCAGTAGATGATATATCAATTAAAAGATTAGGGTTTTATTCTAACCTAGGATTTAAGCTGCAAGAATTTGAGCATATTCATCCACCATATAGAAAAGAGTATAAAGGTCATAAACTAAAGATTATGAGTTTTAATAAAAATCTATCTGAGGATGAATATAATAAATTTAATGTATTCTTAAAAGAAAGAATTATGAAATATTCAGAGCATAATGATTAAATAGTACTGATTCACAGTTATTAATTAATTCATAATTTTAATATTAATTGATATGATATATGATTTAATTAGCAGAATGCATTATGCGTATATACTAGATTTAACAACTTCAAAAGTGAATAAATTTTTAAAACACTGTATCATTTAGAAATAGATTTTACAGTGTTTTTTATTGCGCAATTTAAAATATTTTGCACTTTATATTAACTTTATAAGTAACTTATAGAACTATGTTAGTTACTACTTTTGTTGGAATAAGAAGGAGAACAGTATTTCTTAGGGAATATATTAGGAGGAAAAAATTGAATATTACATAAATGAAAAATATCACAATAGAAAATGATTTATGTAATTGGAGGAATATAATGATTAATGATTTAAAGACATATTTGGAAAATATGAAAAAGCCTTGGAGTGCATTATACTATAGATTGGTTTGGGAGCAATTACCGCAAGTAACTAATTGTAAAGTCCTCGATTTTGGAAGTGGATTGGGAATTACTGCAAATCATTTAGCGAAGAATAATGATGTGGTAGCAATAGAACCAGATGCTGGCATGATAGATATGAGAATATGCGAGAACAATTATAAACAGATTATTGGTAATATAGAACAATTAAAAGAGCAAGATGATGATTCCTTTGATGTTGTAATATGCCATAATGTCTTTGAGTATGCTAAAGAGCGAAAAGAAATATTTAGAGAACTATATAGGGTTCTTAAACCAAATGGAATAATATCCATAGTAAAACACAATCATACAGGAAGAGTTATACAAAAAGTTGTTTTTGAAAATAACATTGATGAAGCAATATCTCTGCTTGATGGTGGAGAAGCTAAAGTTATGAATTTTGGACAAGTAGATTATTATAATATAAATGATGTTAAAGAATGGATAGATGATTTAGATATTAATATTGAAAAGGTTCTTGGAGTTAGAACGTTTTTTGCTTTGCAGCAAAATAATGAAATTAAGTATAATCCAATGTGGCAAGAAAAAATGTTTGAAGTTGAAATGAAAGTGTGTGATATAGATGAGTATAGAAATATATCTTTTTATAATCACATCTTGTTAAGAAAATTGACTTGAATATAGCATGTTTAATTAATTAAAATATCAAAATAGGATATCTAAATAATAGTTAAATTTATTATTCTTAAGGGGTTGTTGCAATATGATTAAAATTTAGTCAAGGGCGATAGCCCCTTTAATTTATTTGTTTATAAAATATAATAATGTTTGTGTCATTTAATTATGTAATTTAAACTTAAATAAATATAATTAAATATCATTAATATGATGCAGCAAAATATAACACTTTGTATTTACCTCTCTTGGAATCTTTAGCTATACAAAATAAAAATATTATTTGAAGAAGAATATAGAGTAAAGTATATACTATAATTTTTTTATAACAAGTAAAAAAATTATTAACTCACTTTAAAAGTTATTAGTATATGTGAAGGATAAATATATTCCATATGGAACTATTATACATAAATGATTTATAATTGAAATAACTTATAGAAAATATACTTATTTTCATCAGATGATTTAATTCAGAGAGGTGAATTAGTATTATTTTATAATTAAAATCTATTGTAATATGGAATTTTAATTTAAAGGAGATGATAAAATGAAATACGCATTAGTAGTGAATAAAGTTACATCTGATATTAATCTAAATGTAGAGTTAATATTAAAATTTATTAAGGAAGCAAAAAGCAATGATGCTGAATTTATAATATTCCCGGAATCTGCTATTACAGGATTTGATAATCGTGATATACCTGAATACGATTTTAAGTTAGCTTTTAGTGAAAATTCAAATGTTATTCAATCTATATGTAAATCTGCAAAGGAAAATCAAATATATATTTCACTGGGTTTTTTTGAAGAAGATAATAATTCTATATATGATAGTACAATATGTATTGATGATTCTGGAGAGATAATATGTAAATATAGAAGAATAACAAAGGGATGGCACGGCAATGAAGCTGATAAAGAAATATATAAAGAAGGAGAAGAAATTAAGACATTTTACATTAAAAACAAAAAATATGGTTATTTAATTTGTGGAGATTTATTTGATGATAAGTTGGTTCATAAGATTAGAGAGGAGAATATTGATATATTAGTATTTCCATTTGCAAGATCTTTTTATAATGGACATGTTTCTCAAGAAAGATGGGATGTAGAAGAAATGCCATCTTATATAGAGCAAATTACTAAGTGTAATGCATTAACATTGATGATTAATTATATTGAACATTCAAAGAGTACTGAATATTATTACTTTGGAGGTGCCTATGCAGTAGATAAATTAGGAAAAGTTATAGCTAAAAAAGAAATTGGAAGTGAAGGTATATTATATATTGATATATAAGCAATATAGTAAAAGTTAATTTTTTATAGGGCGAACAATGTTCGTCGGTTCTTTTTTATATATAATAAAAAAACGATATATGAGAAAAATTTATTGATACTATTATCTGAAAATAAAGAATTTTATATAAATTAGAAGAGGAAATGGAAGATAATAATTTAATTCTAAAATAAGCTTTTAAGCTTTTTAAATTAAATATACTGGAAGTTAATAATGGGCTTATATAAATATATTAAAAAGGAGTAATTAATGAAAAATATGAAATATATTCAAATACAAAAGGACAATGATGAACAATATGAGCAGCTATTAAAAATGTGGATTCCATATTTAAAAGAAATAGGAAGCAAAGAAAGTGATTCGGTAATAACTAAATATGCTCGTCAAAGAGTGGATATACAAGGAAAACGAGAAGATATGCACTTTGAACTTTGCTATGATGATAATACCATGGTTGGATTCTGTTTTTATGCAGTTGATTTGGGAGGTATAAAAAATATTCTACCTCCCAACCTTGGATATATTATGGAATTTTATGTGTTGCCTCAATATCGCCATCAAGGTTATGGAAGCGATATATTTAAGCATATAGAGAGAACCTTTTTTAGTCATGGTGCAGAATATATGTACCTAACACCAGAGGAAGTTAGCGGAGCACCATTTTGGAGTTCGTTAGGCTTTAAGGATAGTGGAAAAATAGATTCAGATAATCATGAGCCAATATACATTAAAAAAGTTGAATAAATAATATAGCATTGAAATAATCTATTTTAATGGAGAGTCATATTATAGTTTAAATATAAAATATGTGGATGTAAATGAGCAGAATATACAGAGTGTAGGATTCTATAGGGATACAATAAAAGTAGTTTAATCCCTTAAAAATTAAGGATTAATAATTAAAAATGAAAAATTTAGGATGAAATTCATTCTCAAAAAACTTCAAAGGTNNTTAATTTTTCATTCATAGAAAAGAATTTTTGTTATGGAAATCAAAATCATGCATAAGTTAAATTTTTATTAAGGAACCCTATATAAGTATATGGGATTTGGTATATTTAAAAGATCAGAACTTGATGACGAGGAAATCCATTTCCTATACTACATATGAAATTAAAGTAAATATATTTAATTTATAACTTTCTTATTTAAAGTAATAACTGAAAAAATGAATAATTTACTAAAATCAAATATGAAAATTCTGTTACTTTGGCATTTGCTGCTGATTTTTTACTAACAGTATTCAGCATGGCGAACTCACGTCGAGGCACATGGGATATTACCCGAAATATAACGCCCGCGATGCTGTGGTTAGCCACCCATTTTACCCGATTGCTTATGGTCTGCCGGCTTCCACGAATTTTTGGGCAATCATTTTCGGTTCAGTTTGGAAGGTCGTAAAATGGTCTCCATCACCTTGAATGTATCGGTAAAAACCGAGGTGACTGGATTGGTTTGTATGCCAAGCGAACGGTCCGGGTGGAAGTGCGATATCTTCAGTCAGGTTAAGATAGCTTTTTGGAATCTGCAGGCTGTAGAACTTTTTCAAATCGAGTTTTTGGAACAATGGACCCGCAGGTTCCGGCGTAATTTTGCTGTATATCTCTTTCGCTTCCTTTAAGCTGGCCGTGTTTGTGAAGGAATCGCGGAACAGCGGGAATGGAAGCATAATCGTATTGTTACCTGAAACATCGGCCAGTTGTTTGAATGTTTCTTGAACAGACGGTGGAAGTTGATCGTATAAGCTTTGTCCGTCCAGAGGAACAAAAGCGTTAGAAAATACGACACGATCGATTCGATCAGGAATTTGTTGGGCGACTGTCATAACAACCGTACCTCCGAAGCTATGTCCGAGTAGTATGATATGTTTTAAATCTTTTTTCTCGATATATTCGACGACGGCATTAGTGATTTGCTCGTGGGTTACGTTTTTATCTGTCAAGACACCATGGCCTGGCAATTCCGGTACATAAACTGAATGGCCAAGCTTGCGAAGCTCAGCAGCGACTCCATCAAATTGGCTGACGTCAGCCCAGGAGCCGTGAATGATAACGAAGGTCAGCTTTTCTTGCGTTTTGCTCGTTCTTTTCACCTCAGCCTCAGGAACTTGTTTCGATACTGCCACTGTTGCGGAATTAAATTGATTACCGATTTGAAAGCCGAGAAAGGCAATTATAGCCAGTCCCACGAGAGTAATTATTCTTTTGTTTTTAATCATATTCATGTGCAACCTCCTAAATGATAACATTTTTGCTCTAATTACAGCAATACCTGAGTTTATTCGTGATCCCATTTTCTCTACTCTCCTTCCTTTGATTTATAGCTGCCAGAAACCGTCTCTGCAGGGGCAAAACCCGGAAAGTCTTTGACGATCATGTCAGGCACCTTAAGCGGTTTGCTAGTCAAGAAATATTGTTTACTTCATCGTGCAATATTATTCACAAGATAGGATGCCTAAGAGTGAATAACTGGCTGGAAGTCCGAAATTATTTTTTTATGCGCCGTTCTTTGAAAATTGAATAATGCGGTATTAAGAAAAGAAGCAAATTAATGGTTATGTAATGTATAATTGTATTATATACAACAAGATATATACAATATAACTGTGAAGGTATCGATGCTTTAAGTTTTAAAAACGAACTGTCTTATTTTGGTTAACTAAATTATACATTCGGAGGTAAAAATAATGAATTTCAATGAAATAAATATTTCAACAGAAAGATTAGCATTAAGGGCTATTAGAATTTCTGATGCAGAGTCCATATTTAAATATCGTTCAAATCCACAAATATATAAATTTCAAGGCTGGAAACCACAAAGGGTTGAAGAGGTAAAAGAATTTATTAGTGAAAAAGTTGCTAAAATTCCGAATATACCAGATACATGGTATCAACTTGGAATTTTTCTTAAGAAAACTGATGAGTTAGTAGGGGATATGGGGATTCATTTTATAGACTCAGATAACTTACAGGCAGAAATAGGATTTACACTATCTTTAGAGCATCAATGCAAAGGATATGCTACTGAAGCTATCATTGCTGTAATAGATTACTTATTTAATAATTTAAAAAAGCATAGAATAATTGCTTCAGTTGACCCTAGAAATATAAAATCTATAGCATTGCTTGAAAGAATTCAAATGAGAAAAGAGGCACATTTTAAGAAAAGCTTTTGGTTTGATAATGAATGGGCAGACGATGTAATATATGCAATTTTAAAAGAAGAATGGATTAATCAAAAAGCAAAGAGTAACGATGAATAAAATGTAGCAATTTTATATTACTACTTAATGTTCTTATAAGGCATAACAACTAGGAAACTCAATAATTCGATATTTAAAACATGTTATAGTTAAGAACATATTTTCAAGTGCTAAGACACAATAGTAATTTTATATGCAGTAAAGATTATCTATATTATATGAAGAAGAAATGGGGATGTATTATGCTAATAGATGGGAAGATTGTAGAATGTGAATTTGAATACACAAAGTGCTTTTCAGAGTTTTATGAAAATGAAGATATAATTAGGTTTCGTGATAATCAATTGATTGATATGTATTATCACAATTATACATATATAAAAAAAGCAATGAGTAAAATTGAGTTGAAAAGTATTATACAAGATGAAATTTCACTGAGGTTATCTGAAAAAAGTAAATTTTGTAATATTCTTTTAAGTTCTGATTTTAACAGCTCTTTGATGTCTACTATTAAATACAATGCTGAAATATCAACAAATGGATATTATTCCTTTGATATTTCTTATTTTTCAAGACTAAATGCTTTATCTGGTTGCATAATAAAGAAGGTCAACAATGAAGAAATGGTAGATGATATTTTATTTTGTGACTTGCAACATGATGAGAAAAATCTTGGGAAAGATTTTTGCACAAGGAGATGTTACAGACGTGGCAAAGTATATGTTTCTGACAAAGGGGTCAATTCTTATGTTTGTTATCATAAGGGAGATATAATTGGAAATTGCGATTTGTTTATGTATAATGGGATTGCGAAAATCGAAGATTTTGCTGTTAACCCCATATATCAGCGCAAAGGATACGGAATAATCATTTTGAAATCTCTAATTGATATAGCAATAAAAGAGAATTCCCATACTATTTATCTGGTTACCGATGAGGATGATACTGCAAAGGAAATGTATAAAAAAATTGGATTCAATAAAATAGGTGAAAGAGCTGATTTATTTTTTCAACTATAATAAACTTATGCAAGATGAGCCTAAGTTTATTATAGTTAAGACACAAATTTTTTATTTAACACAACAATTGAAAAGAAGAACAATTTATAAAAACACCGTATTATTCAAGTTGGAATTTTATGGTGTTTTTGTTTCGTAATTTGATTATATTATGAATTAACTTTTTAATCTAAAAATACGAATAATGTTCTTTGAAAATTGAATAATGCGGTGAAAAAATAGTATGAAAATCTTCAATTATCTATATAATATATGGAATTAGTTGGGGGTTAATGATATAATTACAAGTAATTGAGTCAGAATGGTGAAAAAATACGTAGTGATAACTAATAGCTCTATATCGGGAGGGATTGGTTAATGAATACTGAAAAATTTATTCGTAGGTGGAGAAATATAGAAAAAAAGGTCAGGGAAGATATGTATTCATTAATGGTATCCTAATGGCGATGGGGGTTTCTGTAGGCTCTATAACTAGCATATTGATTACCCGAAAATCCTTTGACCCTTATAACCATTTTGGATATTTTATTGGAGGTTTTATAGGAGGAGTAATTGGAGCACTTATAAGCTGGGAGAGAAATGAAAAAAATATTATAAATTATTACAAGACAAATAGTACAAATCTTTATATTTAACATTGCACAATATTAAGTATGAGTAAAGGAGGAAAAAAGGGTGAAACTAAAAGTTTTAGTAGACAATAATACATACATTGACCAATATTATTGTGGCGAACCTGCTGTTTCCTATTATATTGAAGATGAGGATACTAGCTTACTACTGGATGCAGGATACTCTGATTTATTTCTAAGAAACTCAACTGCATTAGGTATAGATTTAGAAAATGTAAGCACTATTGTTATTTCCCATGGTCACGATGACCACACAAGAGGATTAAAATACTACTTTGAACAAAATAATAAAAATAATATTTCTATTGTTGCTCATCCAGATGCATTTAAAGAAAAATTCATAGACAATTTAAAAATTTGTTCTCCTATTCTAGAGGAAGAATTAAAAGAAAAATGCAATCTAATTCTTTCAAAAGAGCCTATTAAAGTTAGTGAACATATAACTTTTTTAGGGGAAATACCTCAAATAAACCACTTCGAAAATAGAAAACCTATTGGTAAACAAATTGTTGGACAAACTTCAGTTGATGATTATGTAATAGATGACACAGCTCTTGCATATAAGAATGAAAAGGGCATTTATATTATTACAGGATGCTCTCATAGTGGGATATGCAATATAATCGAATATGCAAAAGAAGTATGTAAAGATAATCGAGTATTAGGAGTTATAGGAGGATTTCATTTATTTGAAGTAACTGAACAGGTTAATAAAACTATCGATTATCTAAAACAGAACAATATAAAGGAGTTATATCCTTGCCATTGTACTTCATTTGCTGTTAGAGCAGAAATACATAAAACTTTGCCTGTAAAAGAAGTTGGAGTGGGTTTGGAAATAAACTGGTAAAAATATAAGAAATGAACTTATATTATAGCTATAGTGATACATAATAATCTTTTTTAGCGTCACAACAATAAAAACCGAATAATTATTCTAAACACCGCATTATTTAGAATTGAATTTTGCGGTGTTTTTACGTAGCAATTCAAATATTTTATGACTTTATATTAACTTTAATAAGTGATTTACAATACTATATTTAGATGGTCCTTTATTAGAATATATTGGAGATAAATAGTAATTGAAGTATTTACCTAAAATGGATTTTACTTTTTACCTGGCGATATGATGCTGGAACTACCCTTATTAGTTAGCTCTAGGCTACTTTTTAATTCCTGTTGGTTGTGATTCAGAGAAATGTTGGCGAGGCCCCTTATTACAGGCGTAGGAAGAGAAATAGGTAAAGTCATAGCAACATAATATACTACTAGTGGTGCAAAAGTATGCTGTTTACCAAGGAGTCAGAATGAAATCTATGATACAGCAGGTTTTACAAATAAGAACAATAGGAATGCAATAGCATTAACCTATGACGCTAGTAATTATAATGAATTAGTAAAGAAAGTATTTCAAAAAAATTATAAAACTTATGGTGGAGCCTATTATACATCTAAAGTAGTAATTCCATATATCAAGAAACAAGGTGGTAGTAAGATAATTACAATTGGCTTAGGAGTAGGACATTAAGGAAGAATTAATTTTAACAAAGAATTTAGCTGAAACCTCATCAGATGAGCACATAAAGACTTATGGAAAAACAATAGAATTCTATTCTCTCGTTGAGGTAGAAGGCGCATCTGTGAAGCACAAATTAACTTTATTGACAGATAAAACAAGCTACCATTTGATATTATTACTGAGGTTAGACTTTTGCCTACTATCATATTTTAGTTTAGCCTGACATGCTACACAAATTTATTTGTAGACTCAAAATCTATATCCCACTTTTTAGATAGTTGTTCTTTACCCTTAGCTGTTAACTTAATAGCTCTACTATCTCCTGTACGCTCTATCCATTGATTATTAAAAAATATGTTCATTAGAGCTTTTCCTACACTACCAGCTACGTGATGTTTTCTCTCACTCCAATCTAAACACATTCGGCAGTAGCATCTTTTTTCTTTCTTTAATAACTCAATATTTACTCCATTGGACTCAAAAAAATTTTCCCCTTCTGTGCTTAAGCTCCAACCAGCTTCTGATTTTATAATATAATTCTTTTCAAGTAACCAATCAGTAATTTGTACTCCTATTTTTCCAGCTAAATGATCATAGCAAACCCTACCAAAATATAGCATCTGATTTTCAATACTTTGATTTAATGACCTTGAAGGTTTTAAAGGAGAAATTTGAAGCCAACTCTCGAGCATCTGAGCCAACTCTTTATTACTTATTTGATAATAATGAAATCGTCCATGTTTTTCCATAACTATCCATTTCAATTCAGTAAGCTTTGCTAAATGATAAGAAGCAGTATGAGATTTAATTCCAGCAGCTCTAGCTAACTCATTAACAGTGTGAAATTCACCATCCATCATTACCATAAGAATGGTAGCGCGTGATTTATCAGCTAAAATTTCTGCTAATTGTGATATTTGTGGAGTTCCAGTCATATATATCCTCCTAATAATTTCATATATCGATGAGCATTGATGTATCTATAGTATATAATAACTTATACAAATTGTACAAGGGGTGAGTCTATGAATCATAAAATTATAAATCCTATAAATAATAAAAATACTTATGAAATGGGGACAAATATGGATATTACAAAGCAATTATACTTAGCAAAACAATTTCAAGAAATTCACCATCGTAATAAGATGTTTATCCTTCCTAATGCGTGGGATGTTGGTAGTGCAGTTATATATGAAAAATTTAATTTTCCAGCAGTTGGAACAACAAGTGCTGGGCTTGCTTATAGTTTAGGTTATTCTGATGGAGAAAAAATTGATTTTGAACATATTGTTCAAATAGTAAAGCAAATAACTCAAAGGATATCTATTCCTGTGAGTGTAGACATTGAATTAGGTTATGCTGACACAATTGATGGAATAGTGGAAAATGTAACTAAGATTATTGAAGCTGGTGCAGTTGGAATCAACATTGAAGATGGCTATTCCAAACCAACTCCTTACCTAGAAAATCTAGATATTCAAATAAAAAAAATCCAGGCTATATCTAAGCTTAAAGAGAAGTTGGGAATTCCCTTTGTTATTAATGCTAGAACTTGCGTATTTTTTATTAAAGCAGGAAAAGAGGAGGAAAGGTTATCTATTGCTATTGAAAGAGCCAATGCTTTTCATGAATCAGGTGCTGATTGTGTTTTTATACCTGGTGCAATTGAAGAATGTAATATTTCAAAATTAATAGAAAATATTCCTGCACCTATTAATATTCTTGCCACACCTATGACAAATAATTTAGAAAATTTAGAACGATTAGGAGTTAGACGATTAAGCCTTGGTTCTGCTCCTGTTAGAACTGCGTATTCAAACCTAATAGAAACAGTAAAGCAGATACAGGATGAAAACAAAATTTCAAAATTACTGGATCACGATTTTTCCTATGAAATAGCTAATAAGCTATTTGCACGTTAACTATATAAATATAACTCAAGTGTATAAATTATTAGTAAAATGCTAAAATAACATATTATAACTTCCCAATTAAATTATATAAAATATTAATACGAGTTTAAAATATTTAACATAATTGCATATAAAATAATTTAACTTACTATGAGAAAGAAATATATGTAGCTGAACTAATAAATGTTAATTCGTAGTTTTCTTATAGGTTGCAATAAGAGTAAACTTGAAATTGCAGCAACCATATATGATATTGTGTATTAACTGTTTAAATTAATAAAATTAATTAACTTTTGATTGGAGGACTGTACATGAGCAAAATAGTAAAAACACCCAAAACACCTTATTATGCTGTTATTTTTACATCAATAAGAATTTTAGGTGATAATGGATATAGGAAAGTAGGAGATGAGATAGTAAATATTGTTTCTAAAGAAAAAGGTTTTTTAGGGGTAGAAAGTATTAGCGGCGAAGATGGATTTGGGATTACAATATCATACTGGGACTCTTTAGAAAGCATTAATGCATGGAAAAATAATAGTTACCATATGAATGCAAAGGAAATGGGAAAAAAGATATGGTATTCAAAATATATGATACGAATTTGTAAGGTAGAGAGCGACAATTATTTTGAAAATAATTTTTAATTCACATTCTTCTTCTTATTATTATTCATTAACTAGAGTAAAAAAAATGCTCTAGTTTTATTTTTTAGCGTGTACCTAAAATGGTGGTTTGTGATACTAGATGTTCCGACTAAAATTCTGCTACATTTATTATACTAAGTTAAAAAAGAATTGTAGGAAGTTATGTGTGCTACGAATAGAATTTTTACTGGAATCCTTGTAGGTATAATTTTTATAGCGAGGGTTTTTGTGCTTTATAAAAAATTAAGGGTAAGTAATACGGAATCTTCTTATAATACGTAATAATTATATAATTAAATAATTTATTTATAATATCGTATTATTCAACATTAGTATGCGGTATTTTTTATTTCGTAATTTAAGTAAAAGACGAATTAGTTAATGAATTCTAAGATACAAAAATTAATTTCTTTGAAAACTGAATAATACGGTATTAAGAAATTATATATAATTAATGGATATATTGGTGTATAATTGTAAGATAAAGCGCACTTAATGGCTATTTTCTGCAGTTTGCATAAAGTAGCGCTTACCGATTAACAATTAAAATATTTCTTTTCTGTACAAATTTTATTTTTTAGATTAAAGTACTAACCTATGTTTCTGGTAGTTTTTATATATAGTATGAATGTAATTGAGCATTGATGAATAATATATTATGAAAACAGTCTACCAATTTAAGTAAGTTCCAATATAGGAGGTATAAAATGAGTTACACTAATCCACATGGCCAGCCACAAGGAATTGCAATGCTTGATACAAATAAATTAAGGGAGATATTAATAGGTGAAATTGATGCGATAAACGGTTATGCTGACCATATTGCAAATTCAAACATGGAAGACATTAATGCAGCTTGGAAAAGTATCATGAGAGATGAAAAGAAGCACTATGGCATGATTCTTTCATTGCTTCGTAAATATGATCCAGCACAGTATCGAGCATATTTAGACCATATTGACGATAAAAAAGGACCTAAGTCACCTATGCAAACATATACACCAAACTACGATAAACAGATAATCTTAAATAATGTAAGACAAGACATAAAAGGCGAATTTGAAGCTGTTATCCTATATGAACAGCAGTTAGCTATTATCCCCTATGATGATGTCAGGTATGCATTGCACTCAATAATTAATGAAGAGAAAGGGCATGCCGAGCATTTAACACAACTATTATTAAAATATGATACAGACCAATATAACGGTCTTAAATAAAAAAATATTAAATTATTGCCATTTTTTTGTTGACTTGCCAGGAGCGTAACATCCATATTATGTTACATTTTTCTTATAAGATGTAATAGCTATAAAATCGAATAATTATTCGAAATACCGTATTATTCAGAAATGGATTTTACGGTATTTTTATTGCGTAATTCAAATATTTTATGACTTTATATTAACTTTAGTAAGTGATTTACAATACTATATTTAGATGGTCTTTATTAGAATATATTGGAGATAAATAGTAATTGAAATATTTACCTAAAAGAAAGGAAAATAGGTTAGAGAATCATAATTATTTACAGTTTGGATATTATTTTATAGCCTTATATATTTAAAATAGGATATATATTTTATGTAGTAACATTTAGCGATGAACAATGCTCACCCCTACGACACCATAAATAATAAATCAGATGAAAGAAGATATTAAAAGACAAGTTGGTTTTCAAATTTAGTAAAAATTATATCATAATTATATTATTCACAAAGTTAATATAATAACATCTATTAAAGACATTATTGATTCATATTAATGAAGTAAATTAATTATAAAGCAACGTAACTATTGAATATAAAAATATGGA
Source organism: Clostridium sp. UBA2485 (assembly GCF_002341865.1). GTDB lineage: Bacteria > Bacillota > Clostridia > Clostridiales > Clostridiaceae > Clostridium_J. The sequence goes on from NZ_DDOV01000049.1 coordinate 122,049, forward strand.
TAATGTTCTTTGAAAAGTGAATAATACGGTAGTTAAGAGTCAGATCAATTATTCATAAATCTATGCTCAAGTGAATAATGTATTAATAGAATTATTATTCATTGGAGGTTATAAGTGGGATACTATATTAGGGTAGAACCAAATGTAAAAATTTATGTGGAGGATCTTAACCCAGAGGGAAGGAATACAATCTTGTTTTTACACGGATGGCCTGGTAGTCATAATTTATTTGAATATCAATTTAATCAGCTTCCCAAGATGGGTTATAGATGCATTGGAATAGATACTAGAGGATTTGGAGATTCGGATAAACCTTATACAGGTTACGACTACGATCGATTGTCAGATGATGTTAGATGCGTGGTTGACGAATTAGGATTATGTAATTTCACATTGGCAGGACATTCAACGGGGGGAGCTATAGCTATTCGATATATGGCTCGTCATAGAGGTCATGGAGTATCTAAGCTTGTTCTTATTGCTGCAGGAGCTCCTAGTGTTATCAAGCGTTCGAATTTTCCATATGGTTTAGATAAAGAAGAAGTAATCAAAATTATTCAGGGAACATATACTGATCGTCCTAAAATGCTACAGGATTTCGGAGACATATTTTTCTTTCAGCATATAACTGAGGCATTATCTGATTGGTTCTTCCAATTGGGATTACAAGCAGCTGGATGGGCAACTGCGAGTATTGCAAATACTTGGTTACGTGAAGTATTATTTTCTGATTTAGAAAAAATAAATGTTCCGACTTTAATTATCCACGGCATTCATGACAAAGTTGTTCCATTCTCATTAGGTGAAGTACAAAATCAATGTATTAGAAATTCGAAGCTTATACCATTTAAATTTAGCGGTCACGCATCATTTTATGACGAACAAGACAAATTTAACAAAGAATTGATTAGATTTATTGAAGAATAAATTTTTCCAACAGAAAGTGCCATAATAAAAATATTGAAAGCTAATAATTAATCTTGATACCGTATTATTCAATTAAATGTTACGGTATTTTTGTTTTCTAATTTAATATTCAATTAACGTATTGGCTTATAGCAAATTTATTATTTGGATATTTAATATATTCAGTAAAGGACTATATTAAATATCCAAAGAGGCAATAGTTAAATCGCAACACAAATATTAGATGACGTAACTATTTAAATTGAGGATATGAGTAATGTTCTTTAAAAATTGAATAATAGGGTATTGAAATAATTTATTTTAATAGAGAAGCCATATTATAATTTGAATGTAAATTAAGTTATAATATTAGAATATTATAACTTAGGTATAAGGATATTAAATAGCAAATATAATAGTAGAAGGTATGACATGTAATATCTAAATTATACTCATAACAATCAATTGCTACTCGCTTTACTATTGTTATTATTTGTGATATTATGATAAAAATATTTTATTTTTGGAGGAATTAATAATGGAAACAGACCCTGAACCCGCGAATTTAACTTCACAATTAATTTTAATAGTCATTTTAACATTGATAAATGCATTTTTCGCGTCAGCTGAGATGGCTATAGTATCTTTAAATAAGAACAAGATGAAAATTCTTGCAGAAGAGGGAAATAAGAAAGCAAAACTACTATTAAAACTTATGGAGGAGCCAACGAAATTCTTATCTACTATTCAAGTAGGAATAACTCTTGCTGGATTTTTTTCTAGTGCTTCTGCCGCTACTGGATTATCAGGTGATTTAGCGCAATATCTAAATAGATTTAATATTCCTTATAGTGGACAAATAGCCTTAATAATAGTAACTATTATACTTTCTTATATAACATTAGTATTTGGTGAATTATTTCCTAAGAGAGTAGCACTACAAAAATCAGAGACAATAGCAATGATTTCCGTAATGCCTATACTATATATATCTAAAATAACTGTACCATTTGTAAAACTACTTTCAGCATCAACTAATATTTTGATTAGATTATTTGGTCTTGAAATAGATGGTTTAGATGAAAAGGTGTCAAAAGAAGAGATTAAGTCTTTGGTAGAAGTTGGACAAGAACATGGAGTTATAAATGAAACTGAAAAAGAAATGATAAATAGTATATTTGATTTTGATGATAAATTAGCAGATGAAGTAATGACACCAAGAACTGAAGTATACTTAATTAATATAGATACTCCTTTAAGTGAAATCTTAGATAAATTAATAGAAGGAAGATATTCAAGAATTCCTGTGTATGAGGGACAGATTGATAATATTATTGGTATTCTTTATATGAAAGATTTCTTCATTGAAGCAAGAAAGTATGGTTTTGAAAATGTAGATATTAGAAGTATATTACAACGACCATATTTTGTCCCAGAAACAAAAAATATTGATGAGTTATTTAAAGAATTACAAGCCTCTAGAAAGCATATGGCGATATTAATTGATGAATATGGAGGGTTCTCAGGAATAGTATCCATAGAGGATCTTATTGAAGAAGTTATGGGTAACATAGAGGATGAATATGATGAAGATGGACCAGCTATAAAGAAAATTGATAACAATACTTTTATAATAGATGGTATGCTTTCACTAGATGATTTTAGTGATTATTTTCATATAGATATTGAAAGTGACAATTACGATACAGTAAGTGGATTTATTGTTGACCTTCTTGGACGTATTCCAGAGACTACTGAGGAAGAAAATATTGAATATGAAAATTTAATATTTAAGTTAGAACAAATAAAAGAAAAAAGAATTGAGAAAATAAAAGTTTATATTCAAGTAAAAGCTTAGTTTTGTATTAATTATATAAAACTATAATCTTATATAATTAATTATTTAATATAAAAATAAATAGTAATAACCAATACCGTATTATTCAAACGTGAATTTTACGGTGTTTTTTCGTTGTAATACAAATATCTTATGATTTATATCAACTTATAACCATGTATGTTTAAAATAGGATATATATTTTATGTAGTAACATGTAAGGGTAAACAGTATTCATCAGTTCTTTTTAATACGTCTTATAGTTTAATATTTATTCAATAATATATGGTAAACACTATTCACCGCTACGGTTAATCAATTCTAAATTTCTCAGTTACCACTGAGAAATATCCGAAATTGTGAACTGTGAGTTTTGAGTTTAGTAGTTTTAGTGACAATACCAATAAGCATTAATTATTTTCAGAGATAGATTAAATTTAGGAGTGGTATATCTATACATTACATGCTCATTTTCATTGGCGGCTGTTAAGCAAATTATGAATCGTTGATAAGTGAAGTAATACGATGTTTAAAATAGAAAAATTTATATTCTTATACAAAGGATATAAGTAATAATGAGTAACTTCATATAATATCCTAGTAATAATGAAACGAAGTTTTAGTAATTCCGCAAGTCTAAACTTCCTGTCCGTGGAGGGATGATAGATATAAATAGCGACAAGGAGTAGTTTTTACGGAATTGTAAGATTATACACTATTAAGTTATTTAGAAGGTGAATAAGTATGGCAACAAGACCACAAATTTTACGTACAGGAGATACAATCGGAATAGTTACTTTAGGGAGTCCATTATCTGCAAATGCCATTAATACTGGCATACAGACTCTTAATAATATGGGCTTTAATGTAGTTTTAGGAAAATATGTATATTCTTCTAATGGATATCTTGCAGCCACAGAAGAAGAGAGGGCCTCTGATTTGATGGAGATGTTTAAAAACCCTGATGTGAAGGCTATCATACCCTCAAGGGGTGGAGTAGGTGTTGCAGGTATTATACCATATCTTGATTACTCTGTCATTGCACAGAATCCTAAAATTATCACAGGGTACAGTGATATAACAATTTTATTAAATGTTTTGTATGAATGGGCTGACTTAATTACTTTTCATAGTCTTCTTTTAATAGACTTTAAACCGACTACTCCTGAATACAACTTCAATCAGTTTTTCACTGCTACGTCTACACTTACCTCACCAAGGGAACTTGAAAATCCTCCTGGAATGCCTCTAATAAGCAGAATCCCTGGAAATGTAACAGGCCCTATAGTAGGAGGTAACCTTACATCCTTTGTAGATAATCTTGGCACCCCATTTGAAGTTGATACCAAAGGAAAGATAATATTAATCGAAGAAGTTCATGAGCCTATTAATACAGTTTACAGGTATATAAACCATCTAATATTAGCAGGTAAATTTAGAGATTGTGCAGGGATTATTATGGGTGAATGTACGAATTGTCCGATTGCATATGGTAAGTCATATGAAGATTTAATTAATGAAGTTATAGTGCCATTGAATAAACCTCTTATGACAAATTTAGCATCAGGGCATGGCAGATACAAGATGGCTATACCTATAGGTGCTCAAGCTAACCTTAACACTTATAACAATACATTGACAATACTTGAACCAACAGTGCGTATATAAAGAGATAGAACGTTTTTTCGATTATTATGGAATAAGGTAACCATTTTATTCCATAAGATTATTTATGTTTATTCACGGAATAAATCATTTACTTCTGCATATCAAATTCTGATGGACACCACTATATACACATCAATGCCGACAATTCTGATTTAGCGCCACAACTGAAAAAACGAAGGATTCATAAAACACCGTATTATTCATAACTGAATTTTACGGTTTCTTTACGCCGCATTTCATACTGACTTTAATAAGTAGCTTATAATAATATGATAGATAATGTTATTTATAAAATAAGGAGAGTAATTATTTTTATTGAAATAGGAAGAAGGAGAACAATACTTTATAGGGAATATATTACAATTAAATATTGAACTAAATTTATAAAAATAAGCTTTAAATGGAATTTAGTACAATAAAAATAAAACTTGCATTATAATAGGATTTTTATGGAAGGATGAATTTTATGGACATAATACTAAAAACAAGAAGGACTGATCATGTAGTAACCTTTTGGGAAAAAACTCAAGATGAAGAAATAAAAAAAATATTTCCCTTTAGTATTAAATCTTTAGACGAAGCATTAAGATTATTTGAGGAGTCTCTAAAAGAAGATGCTTTGAGCTACGGCAAAGTAATCTATTTTGAAGGAAAATATGTTGGAGATATTTGGTGTTATAGTATAGATGAAAGTAATGAAAAAATGTCTATGCTAAGTGTTGTCATCTTTGAAAAGGAGTTATGGGGTAAGGGGATAGCAACAGAGGTTACAAAAGCTTTTGTTAAAGAAGTATTCAATAAGTTTGATATAGAAAAAATTGGAGCCTTTACATATTCCAATAATTATGGATCAATAGGACTATTAGAGAAAGTTGGATTTGTAAGAATTGAAACATTTGTTGAAGATGGAATTGAATCAATGTATTTTGAAATACAGGATAAAAGAGAGAAGAGGTACTAAGAGAATATGATGCTAGCTATAGTATTATATATGAGAAAAGTAGAATGTTTTAAATAAAGCTAAGAAATTTGTTATTAATAAAGTATAATAATGAGATATTGTATTCAAATAATTTACTGATTTGATTATTTATCAATTAAAAAATCTGAAAATAGATAATCTTGCATGAATTGTTGCGAATAGGGAGGAAAAATGAAAGATAATAATTTAATTCTAAAGCAAGCTTTTAAACTTTTCCAATTAAATATACTGGAAGTTAATATTAATAAAATTGGCAATTCAGCTAATCTTATTTACGAGTTACAAAATGAAAACAATGCATATATTTTAAGAATTTCAAAACAAAATTCCTGTAATTTATCACGTTATGAGGCTGAAATGTATTATATAAATTATCTATTTCATATGAAAGTAAATGTATCAAAAATTATACCATCTATAAATAATAAGCTTGTAGAAGTTATATATGATAATGACCAATGCTATTTTGTTTCAGTGTTTGAAAAAGCTAATGGACACCCTCCAAGAGTGGATAATGTTAATGAATGGAACGAATCATTATTTTATCAATGGGGAAAAACAATGGGCAAGATTCATTGTTTAACGAAGGATTATATACCGAAAGAAAGAATAGTTGCAAGGGAACAGTGGAATGAAGACATCAATTTTAGAGAAGGATATAGAATTACTAAAGAGGATTTTGCTATTTATAACATATGGACAGAAATAATAAATGAAATGAATACTTTGCCTAAAGATAAGGACTCTTATGGGTTGATACACAATGATTTCCATCAATATAATTTTTTTATTCATGATGGTAGTATAATAGTCTTTGATTTTGATGATTGTTTATATCATTGGTATGTTTGTGATATTGCAATTGCTCTTTATCATTCTTTACAAACAGTTCCTATAAGGAACGCACAAGAGCGTATAGAGTTTGGAGTTAAGTTTATTGAAAGTTTCTTAAAAGGATATTTAGAAGAAAATAAAATTGAAGAAGAATGGATAGAAAGAATACCATTATTTTTAGAATATAGAAGGATTTGCTCATATAACTTTATTTTAAAATTATGGACAAATTATGAGATTAATGATTCACAGAAAGAGTATTTAAAAGATATGAAATATAATATTGAGAATCGACTACCTTATATTGATATAGATTTTAAAAGGTTGAAAAAAATTAAATGACTTAGGCTACTATAGTTTGTTTCATAATTTAATTAAAATGCGACGTAACATTAGAAATTTAAAGTACGAATAATAGTCTTTGAAAATTGAGTATATAGTATTAGAATATTTATCGCTTAGTTTATCAAGTACATTCATCTATATTTTGTATTATATGTTACAATTTTATATAAATGGTTCTTCATTGTAGAGAACAATAAGCAAAGACTATTTACATTAGATTGGGAGGTTTAGATGATTAAATATTTGGACATTTGCAAAGAAACTACTCGTTTACAAATACGATCATTAAATATGGACGATTACCAAACATGGCTTGAAGGATTTAATGGACAAGAGCCATCTAAAACAAAGTTTGATGAGGGATGGTTTGATACATCCTTTTTAACAGAAGAATGGTTTAAAAACAAACTTAAAGAGCGCGAAGAACTTGGTAAAAAAGATTACAGCTATATGTTGAATATTTTTTCGAAAGCTAATGGTGCATCAGTTGGATATTGTGATATAACCACTCATATGAGAGAAGATTTTCAATATGCACGAATTGGATATACGATTTTCAATCAGTTTTGGCAACAAGGATATGCAAAAGAGGCCATCCGTGCGATTGTCCAAATTGGATTTGAAGATCTAAATTTTCATCGTTTGGAAGCGCACATTAATATAGATAATGAGATATCAAAAAAGGTTGTTCTCTCTGCAGGATTTAAATTTGAATATATTAGAGAAAAATTTATTATGGAAGATGGTATTTGGATAGACAATGAAGTGTATTATATACTCAACAACAAATAGATGGCATGAGCATAACACACAACAAAATTACTTCATTATCTTAATATGTAGTTTACATAAGACTAAATATAACATGTAAAAGTACCGTATTATTAAAAAAGAATATACGGTATTTTTGCGCCACAATTCAAATAAATATGGAACAATATATAGTTTTAGAAAAAACATGTGCGATAGCAAAGAAAGGGTATTGTTTGAAATTTTATGTTGGAGTAAGTTTATTTATACAGATTGTCAAAGTAATTCCATTATTGATAGAACACAAGGGTAAGAGTGAGAACATGTAGGGTTTGTATTTAAGTTGAGGTATATGAATAATCCGGCCACCTTGGAAGCCGGATGTGATGATACGACAGTCATGCTTGCTTTATTCAAGCGGATAGTCATAGCGAATGAAACCTTTGTGATGCGCAATCTTGTCATAGAGAACACGAGCGCCGGTATTGTCTTGGTGAGTTTGCCAATAGAGCTTAGAAGCGTTATGTTCGTGCGCAGCTTGAGCTACTTGCTCAATGAGTGCGCGAGCTACACCCCGCCCACGGGCAACTTCATCGACAAAGAGATCTTGTAGATAACAGACTTTCTCCATCCAGATAGTGCGATGAAACAGGTAGTGAGTGATACCAATCAAGTTTCCTTGAAGATACGCGCCAAAACCGAAGATTTCATCGGAGTTTAGCAAGTGGTTCCAAACCTCGTCGTATTCGGAGTCGGGGAGATCAGTCTCGTAAAAGGTTTTGTAACTTCGAGCTAAAATATTCCAGCGGTTACGGTCCTCTGCTCTTAGAGGTGCTATGTCAATTATAATTTGTTGATTCGATATTTTTGTCATCTAATAATCATCCTCCCAATTATAGTAATTGTATTTAACTAGTTAATTGTAGTATGCAATATATAATTTTCACGGCTTAAGAGATATTTGTATGAAACATCGCGCATGTTTAATTCTACCATATGTCTTACACAAATAATAGAATTGAAATCTTCCCTAAAAACTATTATACACGTTTCAAATATTAGGGGTAACAAGGGGAAGAAGGAATGGCGAAAAGTGTTCTTTTGAAGTATGATAAAGAACTTTGGATTGCATACTTTTGCCCAAGTTGAAAAATATTTGTAGCGCGGAAAATTGCAGGAAATGCGGTCAAAAGTTAGATTGGAATAATAAAGATGAGTATAAAGGAAAGTTAAGTGGAGTTAATTTACATTACAAATATTTTGTGATTTTATATTAATTTTAACAATTAGTTTATATTATATGAGTGAAAAAATTTAGATATACAAAGGAAAACTGGCTAACACTGTTCGTCCCTACGATATTATAGATAATAAAGTATAATATTATTAAGATAATTGACAAGTATTTTATACAATGTTATTATCGTTATAAATTTAATAAATAAAAGCGAAGAAAAGAAGTAGTAGTTACATAATACTGGCTAAAGAGAGTAGGTGATGGTGGAATACCTACGCTAAGAGTGTAATGAATAACATCTTGGAGTTTCCAATAGAAATCTATATTTATATTAGAGTGTATATTTGGACGGAGCCAAACCGTTAGGAGTTGGACAGTATCGAACTTAGAAATAGTTCTGTACTGATATCGAGTGAGCATATGTAAGCTAACATAGGTGGTACCGCGGAAGTTATACCTTTCGTCCTATTTTTTTAGGATGAAGGGTTTTTTTATATTTAATAATAGTTCACTAAATTTTAAAAATAACAACAAATAAAGTTTAATTATATAAAAATAAAATAAAAAAGGAGGCTATATTATGTTTGATGAAAGGATTTTTAGATTAGGAACAAATTCAATAAAATGGGATAGATACAATAATGAAGAAATTATAGCTATGGGGACAGCGGATATGGATTTTATGTCGCCACAGTGTGTTACTGAAGCGTTAATCAATAGGGCCAAATTAGGGATGTTTGCCTATGAATTAAAATCAGATTCATATTATAATGCTATAATTGACTGGTATGATCAAAGGTACAATTGGAGGATAAAAAAAGAATGGTTGTCTAGTTCCCCAGGTATTTGGGCAGGAGTTAGAATATGCATTGATTCATTTACAGAGCCTGGAGATAAGATAATGGCACATTCACCAACATTCCATCCAATCATTGATATAGTAAAAAAAAGTGGACGTGATTTGGTAACAAACTCACTGATACTTAAAGATGGGCATTACAGCATAGATTTTGAAGATTTTGAAAGCAAGATTGCTGACAATGTAAAAATATTTATACTAGTCAACCCTCACAATCCAAGTGGCAGAGTATTTACAAGTGAAGAGCTTACACGAATAGGTGAAATTTGCAATAAGTATAAAGTTCTAATCCTTTCTGATGAGGTACATGGTGGGGTAATATTTAAAGGGCATAAACATATACCCTATGGATCTATTTCAGAAGAATTCGCAATGAATTCCATTATTATTACAGCTGCAAGTAAATCTTTTAATTTACAGGGTTTGACTCATGGCATATTGATTATACCTAATAAACAATTATTGGATATTTATGAATCTGCATTGATAGGATATGATTTTGATTTCGCAACAAATGTATTTAGTTTAGCTGCTGTTGAGGCTGCATACAGGCATGGCGGACCTTGGTTAGATGAATTAATTACATATTTACAAAGTAATTTGCACTATCTAATTGATTATTTTGAAGTAAATATACCCAAAATTAAAGTAATTAAGCCTGAAGGTTCATATATGGTCTGGTTGGATTGCAGAGAATTAAAAATGAATAAAGATGAACTTGAAAATTTCTTTATGACCAAGGCAAAGGTTGCATTAACATTTGGATCAGGATTTGGAAAAGATGGTGAAGGGTTCGCTAGAGTTAATATTGCCTGTCCTCGAAACTTATTGAATGAGGCATTTGAAAGAATTAAAGAAGCAGTAAATAGTATTACGTAATATTCTTATTTAATGTAGTAAATATAAAAATTAAATAATTATTAAAATACCGTATTATTTAGAAATAGATTTTACGGTATTTTTTATTATCCAATTTAAATATTTTTTTGATAAGTAGATTATAGTACTGTAATAACTATTATTTTTATTAGAATAAGGAGAAAGGAAACAGTATTTTCTAGGGAATATATTGTGAATGAAAAGAGTTTTAGACATAATATAAATTTATAAAAATATAAATTATTACACTTAAAGGAAGAATATTATTTTATAATTATATATTAAAAATGCATTCTGTGTAGGGGAGAACAGTGTTCTCCCGAAAATTCAAAACCACCTCATAATCATATTATTCACAATCAGTATCATCTATTAAAGATGTTATTGATTTATTATAATGACGTAAATTGAATAAAAAGCGACGTAAATCTTAAAATTTAAAGCACAAACAATGTTTTTTGAAAATTGAATAATGCGGTATTAAATAAATTAATAGTATGGCTCTATAAACATATTATGATATAATAATGGTCTTGAGCAATTTATTAATTATAATAAGGACAAACTTCAAGTAGGGATCATTATTAAATATGAAGAGGAGTTAGATACAATGAAAAAAGGTTTGAAAAAACCTGTAATAATAGGAACATTAATTATAGTTCTAGGAGTATGGATAATTGGGAATATAGTATTAAATAAAACAACTAAAATTGATTATAATTCTTTAGATCAAACAGATAAAGAAATGTTTACAGAACTATCAAAAATCTATATAAATTTTAGAGATAATAGTGATAAATTATGGGATGAAAAATATAAACTAAATGAAAAACCTATTATTTTAGTTAGAGCTAATAAAAGTAATGGATTAATACGAAATCAAGCATATGCTATTAATTTGGATGATTATAATAAAAGTATTTTTTCAAAGAAAATAGAAGTATCAACATCTTTGGAATTACCCAATGTATATAGGTTAAGTAAATTTGAGCCTAATACACTCAATACATGGTTACCAAATAATTTTGGCAAAGTAAATATTAAAGGAAAAGATGTATTTTATTTTAAGTATTATCCAGATATGTTTGAAAATCCAGATTTATATTTAAATTTTTCTTCATTTTTATTACATGAAGCATTTCATACATATGAACAAAAAGATTGGTTATATGATAGCAATGATGGAGAATATATAGAAAACTATCCATATGATAAAGAAAATTATGCATTGATAGGTTTAGAGTTTAAATTACTAGATGAATGTATGAAAGCTAATAATGTTAATGAAATTAAGAATTATTTAAGAGAATGGACTATTATTAGAACATATAGATATAAAAAATGGCCACAATTATTGGCTGAGACTAATACTGAGGCTATTGAGGGAACAGCAAGGTATATAGAATACTCTTATAGTAAATTAATAGAAGGTAAGTTGACTGTTTTAGCAAAAAAACAAGAACCCTACTATGTTACTTTTAGCGAAGCATATAATTATATAGCTAATAATCAAGCTGAATCACCTAATTATCTAGAGAGACCTATGAGATATGAAACTGGTGCTGCACTAGGACTAATTATGGATAAAGCTAATATTAATTGGAAAACTGAAATAGAAGATAGCAAAGATAAACCGGGAAAAACACAATATCAAATATTAAAAGAGTATTTTAATGTTAGTAATGAAGATATTTCAGATGAAAATGTAGATAAGATTAAAAATGAAAATAATTATAATGAGTTGATAAAGAGTGGGGAAAAAATAGTTAATTTAATAAAGTAATAAATAATTTGATTTAATACCGTATTATTCAGAAGTGAATTTTACGGTATTTTTTATGTCACAATTCAAATATAAAAGACACTATTAAAGTGTCCTTTAAGAAATAAATACATTACCATTACCAACTATTACAATTCTATAGTTAGGTAATAGAGGAATTAAATTATATTTGTCAGATTTAGGAGATAGTTTTAGTGATTGTATTAAAATTTGATTTTCATCAAAAACTTGTAAGTAAACACTATTTTCATTAGATACATTTTGAACAATATATTTATTTTCTGGTGAAAAATTAAAATCCGCTGCTCTATAAACACCTTCATTAAAGATATTTACGGAGTATACAGATTGAGTAAAAATACTAAATGATAATGATAAAAAAATTAAAATCATAGCAATAAATTTTTTCATTAGAATAACCACCTTTCAAGTTTATTTTGGCTATATAAATATTTGAATATACACAGTAGTAGTTGGTAAAAAGATATAGACTACATTTGGTTATGCTTAAAATGATTTAAATTACAATACAAATATTTAAGGAGGAAGTAAGATGGATAATAAAAGAGTTATAGAGATTATAAAAGCAGGATTAGCATGGGCTAATTGGACGGATGAACAAAAAGAAGCATTTATAATTGCTATGGAAGCGGTAAACAAGCAAATACCTCAAGAGGTTACTAAGAATAGAGCAGTAAGTCTGCAATGTCCAAAATGTGGTTCAATAGTCAATGGGCGGTATTGTAAAAATTGTGGTCAAAGATTAAGTTACTAATGTCGTAATGCAAATATTTTGCGACTTTATATTAACTTTAATAAGTAGCTTATAGTATATAAGTGAAAAGAAATCTAAATATGCAAAGGAAAACTGGTCAACACTGTTTGCACATACGATATCATAGATAATAAAACAGATGAAAGAATATGTTATAAAATAAATTGGTTCTCAAATTTGGTGAAGATTATATCATGATAATAATATTTACAAAGTTAATACTATTATCTATAAATATATTATTTCTTTATATAATGATGCATATTGATTAAAGGATAAATTAAAATATATAAATATTAAATATGAAAAGAATGTTATTTAAAAGTTGAATAATACGGTAAATAAAATTAAAATTTTCATCTATCTAAAAATAATAATAAACACTATTATATGCTATAATTACTAATTAATTTAGCTAGAATTGTAATTTATAACGAGTAAGAGATGGTGATAAAATGGAAAAATATAATATATTAATTAATTTAGAAATCCAAAATCATGAGATTCCAGATCTTCGGCAAGCTGTAGGGTGGGAACGAAGAGATAGCGACTATCCTGTTTTATTTGAGCATTGTTTATTTTGGGCAGGGCTACGGGATAAGAATTATAATCTGATCGCATTTGGATATATGGTAGGTCCAGGCATAGAACACGGATATCTTGAGGATATTATTGTTCATCCAAGTTATCAAGGAAAAGGTATTGGTAATGCACTTGTAAAAAGGTTAATGCAAGAGGCGGAAGATAGGGGAATTTCTATTGTAACAGTAACATTTGAAGAAAATAATCGCGATTTTTATCAAGGTTGTGGTTTTACTTCATGTCCTGGAGGAGTATGGAGAAAAAATGATTAAGTTTTAAATAAATCAATTTGGAATCTGAGTATTAGGCGACGTAACTTTTGAAAATGCAGATACGGATAATGTTATTTGAAAATTGAATAATGGGATGTTAGAAAATAAAGTTGTTTTACATTTATTACAAAAGCAATCATTCATTGTTATATAAATGTGATATAATTATCATCAGTTAAGCCCAAATAGAAAATTTTTATGAAGTATCTTTAAAATGGAGGTATAAAATGAAATATTGCATTCTTATGGGTAGCCCGCGTAAAAATGGAAATACATCCAAGTTATTAAAACCTTTTGTTGAAGAATTTAAACTTCAACAAGTTCAGTATGATTTGATTTGGCTTTATGATAAACATATCAAACCTTGTACTGCTTGTCGGAATTGTCAAAAAGACTGGACAATTTTTGGATGTCGATATGCTGATGATGTGCAGGAAATTTTTGATAAAATATATGATTGTGATGTCATTATTTTAGCNNCCTATCTATTCATGGTACTGTACACCACCTATGAAATCATTATTGGATCGTTTGGTATACGGAATGAATAAGTATTATGGTGATGAAAAAGGACCTTCCCTTTGGAATGGTAAAAAGTTAGCGATTATAACTACCTGTGGGTATAAACCAGGAGAAGGAGCTGATTTATTTGAAGAAGGTATCAAACGATATTGTAAGCACTCTCAGCTAAAATATATTGGAATGCTTGCTGAAAGAGATTTTGGATATAAATCTACCTTTATAACGAATGATAAAATTGAGCATTCAAGATTATTTGCCCGACAACTAATAAGTGGTAAAGTATAATATGATATAATTCTTGGCTCATAGTTTTCTTATTTAATGTTACAATCGAAAAATGAATGACTTACTTGAACACCGCATTATTCAAACTAAATTTTGTGGTGTTTTTGCGTTGCAATGCAAATATATTGTAAATAGATAAAATGACTAAATGATAAAAAAATATATAAATATTAAATACGAAAATAATATTCTTTTATTATTTAATTTGTAAAATATATTGATGTATATTTGGTGAAATAGGTTACAATCTCATTAAAGCTAATTCTACATTGTATTAGAAGGTAAAACAAATATCATTTATATAACATAACTCAGCAGAAGAGGGGGGGAACTATTATAAAGATAGGGAAAAATGTGAGGGTAAGCATTGTAATAATTGCTGGTATTTTACTAATAATTATTTTGATTAGCTTTATTAATCATAAAATTAAGTTAAATCAAGAGTCGAAGTTACTTCAACCATTAGGTACAATGGTTACGGTCAACGAACATCTTATGCATGTTTATAGTGAAGGTAAGGGTGATTTTACTTTAGTATTTATGTCAGGAGGTGGGACTTGCTCTCCAACATTGGATTTTAAAAGTCTATATTCTCGATTAAGTGATGATTATCGTATTGCAGTTATAGAGAAAGCAGGATATGGATTTAGTGAAGTTGTTGATGTTCCGAGAGATATAGATACAGTTCTAGAAGAAACGAGAAAAGCCTTAACTCTAGCTGGAGAAAAAGCCCCATATGTAATATTTCCTCATTCTATGTCTGGAATAGAAGCATTTTATTGGGCAAGAAAGTATCCAAATGAAATTGCAGCTATTGTAGGGTTAGACCCAGCTGTTCCAGATGCATATGAGAGCTATACATTGCCAAAAAAAGTTGTTTTAAACTTGTCTGCATTTGCAGCTAGGATTGGATTAACTCGATTTATCCCATCTATTTGTGACAATTCAGCAGCAATCCAATATGGTTCCCTAACTAATGATGAAAAGCAAATATATAGAGCAATTTTCTATAGAAGAACGGCTACAAAGACAATGCTACGTGAACTAGAATATATTCAAGAAAGTGCAAAAAAAAATTAATGAAATGGGTTCACCGAGAGTACCTATGTTATTCTTTATTTCAAATGGTGACGGAACAGGTTGGGAGAAAGGATAGTGGCAAAAATATTTAATAGAATATGTTTCAAGGGTACCTGAAAGTCAACAGGTTTTATTAGATTGTGGTCACTATGTTCATGATTACGAGTATGAAACAATTGCATACCAAAGTAAAGAGTTTTTAAACAAGGTCGTAGTAGGAGAAAGAGCAAATTAAGAAGTTAAGCCGCTTTTTTCTTAAATAATATAATAACTGTAAAACCAAAGAATTTCTTAAGGTAATCTATTATTCCGTAATAAATTTTACAGTGTTTATTAAAGATATTACTGATTTATATGATGAGGGAAATTGATGAACTTTAGTATAACAATAATGTTCTCTAAAACCTGAATAATGCTATATTAGAAATAATGTGCTGATACATATTTAAAGAAATATAGTGCAATTCTCCTAAAGATAATTCTGCATTATAAAAAAGTATGAATTATATAGAAAAATTAATTAAAAGATAAAAAGGAGTTTAATTATGGATAACACTTTAGTTTATGTTACAGGGAATGATACTAAGTTTGATGTTGCTTTAAAAACATTTACTA
The DNA here is from genome assembly GCF_002341865.1 of Clostridium sp. UBA2485. Classification (GTDB taxonomy): domain Bacteria; phylum Bacillota; class Clostridia; order Clostridiales; family Clostridiaceae; genus Clostridium_J. The sequence continues at coordinate 138,260 of NZ_DDOV01000049.1, forward strand.
ATACAGGAATTGCTCTATTAAAAAAGAGTTTAAGCACTCCTGAAATTCAGAGTAAAAGTGTTCAAGAAGTAGCTATGTATTCAGCTAGTTGGGCAAGTAAGGAGCTAAATCAACCAGTTATGGTAACAGATGCTGGTTTTTATATTGAATCTTTAAATGGATTTCCTGGACCTTTTATCAAGTTTGTAAATGAATGGCTTTCCGTAGATGATTACATTAATTTAATGAAAGACAAAACTAATCGTACTATTATCATCCAAGATTGTTTAGCATATTGTCATCCAGATGAAAAACCAGTCGTTTTTACTGGAACATATCGAGGAAAATTAGCAACTAAGCCCGGTAAGAAATGTGGTACTTCAATTGAACAGCTTTTTATTCCTGAAGGTTTTGATGTTCCTATTTCAGATATATCTGAGGAGGAAATGGTAGTCTATTGGAGTAATGGTGAAATAATGAGTAATTTTAAAGAATATATTTTGAATAAAGATGGCTTCAATAATAAAAGATTATGATTCATACTCCATGTATTAGGCATAATAGCTATAAAATCAAATAGTTTTTTATAATACTGTATCATTGAAAAATCAATATACGGTATTTTTTAATTTGTAATTTAAAATATTTTATTACTTTGTATTAGCTTTACTAAGTAACTTATAGAGCATAATGATAATTATTTTATAAAATAGGGGGAAGGAGAACGATAGGTTTCAGGGAATATATTATGAGTAAAAAGGAATTTATATGTGTAGTATAAATTTATTTTGTGTAGGGGCGAACAGTGTTCACTTGAAAATACAAGTCGGGTTCTATTATCAGATATTGGATAGAGAGTTTATATTTTGATAGATATTATTTCTCTATATAATTACGTATATTGACTATAGGACACTGTAAAGTAACTTGGCTATGGAGGTAACCATGATTAATGAATGTAATATTGAAAACGAAAAAATTTTTGGTGAAAAAATAAATGGAATAACTTATGTTATAAGAGAAGGAGTATATGGAGTAGTATTTAATGAGACTGGTCAAGTAGCAGTTATTAAAAATCCCTATGGATATTTTTTACCAGGTGGGGGGATAGAAGATGGAGAAAGCCTAGAAGAATGTCTTATAAGAGAGTTTAGAGAAGAAACAGGCTATAATATCATTATTAAGAGTTTTATTGGTAAGGCATCTAAATATTATTTTTCTGAGGCATTTAATCATTACAGGCATCCAATTGGATTTTTTTACATTGTAAGCTTAGAACAACATGTAACTGATGAAATTGAAAAAGATCATGAATTACTTTGGATGGAACCACCTGAATGTGCTGAATTTTTGTATGAACATCAACAATGGGCTGTTAAAGAGGGGATGAATTTTTACTCTTAAGATGCAAATTTCTTATACTATGACCTAAGGAGTCAAAGATAGAAAAATGTTTTTAATTAGGGGGAAAGTCATGGAGGCTAAAAATATAAAAGAATTTTATAAATTCTTTAACGAAATTGTAGATAATCTAGTTATTTCAGATTTAGATATAAAACATTCTATAGAGAGAAAAGTTCAACATACCTTTAGAGTTTGTGAAAATGTACGGTCAATTGGGACATCTTTACAATTGAGTGATAATGAATTGCGAATAGGAGAAACTATTGCGTTATTTCATGATATTGGACGATTTGAACAATATATAAAGCACAGAACACTTGTGGATTCGGTGAAAGATCATGGAGAACTAGGAATCCTATTATTAGAGAATTATGAAGTTTTAAATTTCTTATCTAAAGAAGAAAAAAACATTATTTTGAGAAGTATTAGATATCATAATAAATATCAACTTCCTAAAAATGAAGATGAAAGAGTTTTACTTTTCAGTAAACTTATAAGAGATGCAGATAAAATGGATAATTATTTTATTCATGTTAAATATTTTGAAGAGAAAAGTGATTATCATAATGAAATTTTAAAAGTCCTTCCGGATACAGGAGAATATTCACCAGAAGTTGTACAGGCTATCTTATCTAATAAATGTCCTGAAGATGATCATATTAAAACCTATAATGATTTTAAATTAGCCTATGTTGCATGGCTTTTTGACATTAATTTCAATTATGCTATTGAATATATAGTGAACAATGATTATATTCCTCGGCTTATAACTTCTTTGCCAGACACCGAAGAAGTTGGACATATTCTTGCTCATGTAAATAGTTTTATAGAGAATAGATTAAAATTGAAATTCTAAGTTGTAACTTTTCTATTAGTTAAAGGGTATTTATATTAGTTTTAGTATAGGAGGAGAATATGAAATGAATGAACAAAGTGCAATAAATAAAAAAGCATGGGAATACAGAGCATATGAATTTTGGTTAAAGAATGATGGATTACCAGAAGAACGTGCTAAAATTATTATGGAAAATCCAATGGAAAGGCTGAAACAACATGGAAAATACTTCAGCAATATAAATGGGTTAAAAATCGCTAATCCTTGTGGTTCTAATGGTAGACGAGCTGTAGCTTTAGCACTTTTAGGTGCAGATGTAACGGTATTTGATATATCAGAAGAAAACAAAAAATATGCTTTGGAGTTAGCACATTGTTCTCACGTTAAACTAGATTATATTGTTGGTGATTTGTATGATGTAGATATGAATATTTATGGAAATTATTTTGATATGCTATATCTTGAAGGGGGTATACTTCATTATTTTCATGATATAGATAAGTTTATGGAAACGCTATTCTTCATACTAAAACCAAATGGACAAATTATATTAAATGATTTTCATCCTTTTAGAAAAGTAATGCCAATTAATTTCTTTAAGTCATCAGTTGAGGATTACTTTGATACAGAGATACATAATGGTGATGTATCATATAAAGACTTTTTGAATGCAGTAGAAAGTGAAGAATTTCCAAATTGTTCTGTCCGACTATACAATATTAGTGAAATTCTTAACTCGATGATTAAGAGTGGATTTACAATTAAAGAATTTAATGAAGAGCCAAGTTGGACAGATAAAAAGCTACCAGGAGAAATTACTATTTACGCAATGAAATAAGGGTTATGAGCATAATCTTTAGGTAGTATGTAATATTTTTATTTCACGTAGCAAATATAAAAATCGAATAATTATTTAAAATACCTTATTATTCAAAACTGAATTTTACGGTATTTTTGTTTTACAATTCAGATATTTTATGACTTTATATTAACTTTAATAAATCACTTAAAGAAAAACTGATGAACACTGTTCTCCCCTACGATATCATGAATAATAAAACATATATAAAAATATATTGCAAAACAAATAGATTTTTCAATTTAGTAAAAATAATATTATACGTAATAATCAGCAATATAAAAAGCATGGTTATACATAGATAAAAAACTATTAAAACAACGTAAAGATTATTATTATGTGTATTATTTAGAATAAGAAAGTGTATTTTATGTAGGGGCGAACAATGTTCGCCCGAAAATCTAAATAGCTTTCTATTATTAGACATTAGATATATAGTTTTTTATCTATAAGTTTTAAAAGCCACATTAAAATGTCCCTCTTTAAATTCTTTACATAAACTTTTTTCTAAATAATCCTTAAAATAATCATATTCTTCATTTGGAATAGAAAGAGTAACTATTATATCAGCATAAAAGGTACCTCTTAAATTATTAAAGGATATATTTATACAATTTTTATCAATATATATATGTTGTTTTTCAAGTTCATTTAATATGATGTATATAATTTTATCCTGATATTTATTTGAAAATTTTTTATTTGAAGCCTCTTTATTTTTTCCCTTACAAATACTTATAGTAGGTATTGATAAAGGGATAAAAGTAAATATTAAATGAGCTTCACTAAGATTATAATATTGTCTTAAAATTAAATTTATAGTAAAGATAATTAGAGGTGCCACCAGAGTTGTATACAAAGTTAGTATAAAAATATCTATTAAAAGTTTTTTACTACAATTTTTATATATAAATCTATAAATGATAAAAATTATTATCAAGAGAACTATATTAATTAATATTACTTCCATAATAGCTCCTTTAAGGCATCTTAGCATATAGATGTACTACTCCTAAATTTAATCTATCTCTGAAAATAATTAACACTTATTGGTATTGCAACTAAAACTACTAAATTCAAAATTCACAGTTCACAATTTCGGATATTTCTCAGTGGTAACTGAGAACTTAGAATTGATTAACTGTAGCGGCGAACAGTGTTCGTCATATATTATTGAATAAATGCTAAACTATAAGACGTATTAAAAAAGAACTGACGAACACCGTTCACATCTACAATAAAACACTAGCAATTGCATTGCTAATTAAAAAATCCATTAAAGAAATTATTTTGTTCAAAAATAATTTCAACCATAATTGTGCATTTTGCATTGTGAATTATGCATTATCTTAAGCCTTAAATTAAAACTAGCCATACATTAATTTTTAAAGTAATTTATCTATACTAATCTATTTTTATATGCCTAATATCTAAAAATTATATTATGAACTCTGAGTACTTTAACACTATTAATTTTTGCTTCAATTATAAGAAAAAAAGTATTAAATTCCTCAGAGAAAATATTTTTATTTAAAAGTGAAGTTTTTAAATCTTTAGGAATTAACTTTGAAGAATAAGTAAAATCTTCATTAAAAGCAGTAGTTAATTGATAAATGTCTTGAAAAGCTTTATCCTTATCTTTTATACCTATATAACATTTTAAATTAGGATATATTAATAGTTCTTTTGAGGATTTATTAAAAAGCTTATAAGTAAAGTTATAGGGCTTATTACTATTTAAGTCTATTTCCTCATGAAGACTATTAAATATCACTTTTAAAAGTTCTTCTTTTATTATTTCAACTTCAAAAACATCAGATATTATAAATATAGAGTTACTACTTATAATAGTATCTTCCTTAGAAGGTTTTAATTCCACTAACATATCATTATCTTTTTTATATATTTTGTAATTATCAGTTTTTAGACCTTTCATAAAGAGGTCAATGTATTTATAACTGTCCTTATGGGATTTTATTATCTTTTCTATAGCATCTTCATCAATAGTAAAATTTAAACTTCTTTCTGTGTCAAAAGCATCTCTAACTTTTATTTCCATAGGTCTGTCAATATAATCATAATTTATTCTAGTAAGCTTATCACTTTCTATTAGAGATAAATCAATAAGCTCAATCTCTTTATAAAGACTCTTATTATTTAATTCTACAGAAATAGAATATGATAGGCTGTTAAACTCTAATTTTACTTTTATATCTTTTATATCTAAATAATAAAATGTTTTTTCTTCAATAGGTTCTTTGTTTCCTAAGGCATCCTTAGAATACACTATAATATTATTTATTCCAGGTTTTAATTCTAAATCAGTTAAGTTACCATTATCGATTAATATAGGTTTGTCTTTGTTTATTGAACACCAGGTTTGAACTACACCATAAGAACCTTCCTCTAAATTGTCTATTTTTAAATTAACCTTTCCAGTACCATATAAATATCCTTCATCAGAAGCATTTATTTTCTCTCCTATTATGCTATATTTTGTTTTAGGAAGGTCTATATTGTTTTTATTAGTAAAGTTATCTAAAATATAAAGTTTTTGTTTAATTTTTTCTATGCCATTGTTAATAAATAGTTGAAATTTATCAATGATTGAATTAATTATTAAATCTGCTCTAATGCCTTTATCAATATTGAAGCTTTTAAACACCGCAGTCTTTTTTAAATTTCCATTCTCATATTCGTCTACTGAAATTGTTACAGCACCTTTATCGTAGCCTTCAATAATGAAACTTTCGCTATTATCATCATCTTCAACTATAAAGTAAATACTGTCACCTATACTTTGAACTTTATTGTTATAACTATATATATTTAGTTTGTCCAATTGAAGATTTTCTGTACTACCGTAAAGGATATTGCCTTTTTTATCTTTTAAATATACAACTACTGGGCAAGCAATTTTAACAATTTTATATTTAAAATTTATAGAATTTATATCATTAAGATTATAAACTTTATGCTTATCTCCATACTGCACCGCAGTGTTATTAAAAATAAGTTTTAAAATATTGTGCACAACAGAACTCCTAGTTAATTCACCATGATCACATTTAACAAAGTATTTTTTGGTAGCATTAGTCATAGCACTGTAAAGAGGTACTGTACCATCACCATCATTAAATTTACCTTTAAACTCACCATTATTTTCAATTAAATTACATAGGGTAGGTATGTTAAATCCTATAACTTCATGGTGAGATATATGAGATGGTAGGGAAGAAGTTAAAGTTTTATAAAATTTATCTAAGGTTAAATCTACATCTAAATTTACATCTTTTAATAAAGGCATGTATATATCATTATAAATTTCTTCCCAAGATAGGCCATTGTTATCTTTAACTAAATAATAATCTTTAAGATTTTCATAGTAATTACAATAATCTTCATTAGGCAAAAGCTGATATATACTTGGAAAATATTTAATAACTTTTTTTGACTCACCTTTAGATAATATTATAGGAAACAATTCATTAGGAACAGATTTACCAAATAATATAGCTTTATAGGCATCAGGAGAACCATTGTAGGGAGTTCCAAGAGTTATTATTTTATTTATCTTCGATAGTATAGGATCATCTTTATATTCATCTAAAAATAGTTTAGCTACAATTCCACCCATGCTATGGGCTACAATTATTATTTCATCTGCATTTTTATTTATTTTTCCTCTTAGGATGCTGGATTGAACGAGATTATTTTGCCTCCAATCATAGTAAAAAGCTGTATATTCTGTGCATTGAGTTTTTAAAAATTTTTCTAAGCTATTATAAGCTATAGGAATTATGCTAGAAGCGGAGATTGAATTGTCATCTAAATCTTTAAGTATATTGTAAAAATTAATATCAAAAATATGTGAGATATGTTTAGGCCATATTGTAAGTTGTTTTTGAGATAATGTACTTCCCATAATTCCGGGAATCATTATTATTTGTCTAGTTATTTCACTCAAAGTTTCCCCCTCAAATTACTTGTTTTCTATATAAATATATAAGGTTAATCATAATTTTAGAAATAAAATTACTTATCTTTAAAAATAAATAATTTTGATAGTGGATATTTCTTAAAGGAATTAAAAAAGATAATGGATAAATTAAAATAAGAGAATTATGCATTAGAGATATGGGTATGATAGAATATTGTTAATTATAAAATATTAGAAAAAGTGGAGATGAATTATGAATTTAATTGTTGCTGTTGATGAGAATTTTGGTATAGGTAATGAGGGAAACTTATTAACTTATATTCCAGAGGATTTAGAAGATTTTAAGAAGAAAACTATAGGAAAAGTCGTAGTTATGGGAAGAACTACCTTAGAATCATTTCCTAATAAAGCTCCGTTAAAAAGTAGAATTAATATAATCTTAACTAGAGATAAAAACTATAAAGTAGAAAATGCTATAGTCATAAATTCCTTGGAGACTTTATTTGAGGTTCTTAAAAGTTACAGTAGTAAGGATATATATATAATTGGTGGAGAGTGTATTTATAGAGAGCTTGAAAGTTATTGCGAGTTTGCATATGTTACTAAAATAAATAAAACTTATAAATCAGATAGGCAGTTCTTAAATATAGATGAGGATAAAAAATGGATATTGGAGAATAGGGGAGAGATAATTACTTCTTGTTCTGGAGTAAGTTTTAATTTCAACATTTATAGGAATACTAAAATATTAAATTTTGATTAGCATGGTTCCACAGGGGAATTTTAAAAGGTTTTATTACTGTTCTAAAAAGTGTAAAAAGTGGCGAACACTGTTCGCCGCTACAAATAAAAATAATCAGTTATCAATAATAAATTCTCAATTATATAAGTTATATTAAGTATATTTTAATTTATCAAATTTGCTATCATTTTCATCACAACTTACAATAAATTCTATATTAGTATTCTCATTCTTCATTATATAGTATTGTAAAAAATCAAAAGATATATTGTCCATCATATGTAAATTTTCTATTATAATTGTAATAGCATTTATAGTAGATAGATAATTTAACAAATTTTCTAAAGCTATAAATATTCTATTTTTTTCTGTTTGAGGTGTTAGTATATCTCGGACAATTAAGGTATCATCTATATATTGAACTTTAGGGTGCACTCTAAGCACGTCTACCCAATAATATTTTTCAAATCTTCTTAATTGTTCTATATCATAAATTGAAATAATACAATCAATAGCGTCTGAAATCCAACAGTAATTTATAGCTTTCATAGGATAACATTTTGTGTAGATTATATTTTTCGATGAAGTTTTTGATAAATTCATTTGCAATGTTTTTATATCATTTTTATCTATTTTTAAAAGTGTTAACTTGGCAGGCGTATTCTCTATGTGTTTTTCTTTATGAGAAGGTTTTAAAGAACCACTAGTTAGACTTTCATAAAGATTACGAATATCTTCCATAGGTCTCACATTTAATTCTTCTCTAAGAATATTTTCACATCTTTCATATTGTTTAATAGCAGAATTTCTATTGCCTAAGTCAACATATATTTTCATAAGTTTTAAATATAATTCTTCTTTAAAAGGATTGATATTTAACATTTCTTCTAAAAGATTAATGGCATTATCATACTCTTTATCTTCATAATGTATATCTATAAGTTTACATAGAATATCTTCATAAGTTCTTTGAAGTTTTGCTCTTTCGTAGAATATCCAATCATTAAATTCAGGACAATTTTTTATATAAAATTCTTCTAAAAATTCACCTTTAAAAAGTTTTTTAGCATTATTAAGATTAGCCTTTATATTAAGATTTTTTTCTATAGAGTTTAATATATTGTCTAAATGAAAAATATCTATATAAAAATCATAATTAGGATTAATCATACATGAATCTTTTGTACTAATTAGTATGTCTTCAGAAAATTTATTTTCATTTATAATTTTTCTTATATTCCAAAAATTGTATCTTAAATTGTATCTGGCAGATTCAATATTAACTCCATTCCAAAAATAAGTAGCCAATTTATCTCTTCCAAATTTTTTTCCTTTATTAGCACATAAAAAGCATAGTAAAGCAATAGCTTTACTACTTAGTTTTTCTAAGATTGATTGATTGTCTAATCGTATTTCTATATTCCCGAGAAGGTATATTTCAAGTTTTTTCAACTGACATCACCCTTTGTTTTAAATAATATCTTCAATTATCTAAGGTTATTTTCATAAAGTATATGTCCTTCCTTTATAGTTGCTAAAACCTCTATATCCTTAAGATTTTCTTTAGGTATTTCTAAAGGATTTTCATTTAAGATTACAAAATCAGCATATTTATTAGCTTTAATTGATCCCTTAATATTATCCTCAAAAACTGCATAAGCACTATTTATAGTAAACATCTTAATAGCTTCGAAAACGGATACTCTATGTTCACTTATAGGATGATTGACAGCAGAATGAATACCTAAAATAGGGTTAATAGGAGTTACATCACTATCTGAACCACCACAAATTATTAGTCCATTATCAATTATTTTTCTAAATGGATTTGTTTCTTCGCATTTCTTTTTGCCAATTGTTTTAGAGTACATTTTATCATATCCACCCCAAAGATATTCATAAGTAGGTTGCATAGATGCAATTAATCCAAGTTTATTTGCTCTTTTTATATGGTCTAAAGATGGAAGTTCAAAATGTTCCACTCTATTCCTCAGATTTTTATTAGGATAGATGCTTTGGGCATATTCATGAGCAGTTATAATTTGCTCAATAGCTCTTTCACCAACAGCATGTGTACTTACTTGGATATTATTTTTATAAGCTTTTAGAATGAAAGAATTCATTTCTTCCTGAGTGAAATATAGTTTTCCGTAAGCGTTATCATAGCCTAAATAGGGTTCTGAAAGGGCAGCTGTTCTAGAACCAAAAGACCCATCTAGGAATATACTTCCGCCAATTCTTTTAAGATTTTTATCAAGAGCTTTATTTATATTCACTGTTTGATAAAATAAAATAATATCTATTGGAAAACTATCTTTATTGTTATAAATAAATTCAGCATCCTTATCATGGAAGGTAAATCCTCCTTCCATGGCATTTATAGAAGTTACTCCTTTAGCTATAGCATCTATTAGAGTTTTATTTACTCCTTCTAATCTCATCTCTGAGCTGATTTTAGCTAATATTTGTTTTCTTACTAGAGCACTAGCACTTCCTGTTAAAACTCCTGTAGGAATATTGTTTTTCGTTTCTACTCCTTCTGCATTTAAAGGTGTTTTAAGCTTATGAAGAGCTAAAGAATTTACTATACTAGTGTGATATTCAACTCTATTTATCCATACAGGATGATCAGGTGCACAATTATCTAGCTCATATCTATTAGGAAGTCTTTTTTCATCTAGCTTATATTCATCAAGTCCCGTAGCTCTTATAAATTGTCCTTTAGGAGTTTCTTTAGTCTTGTTTTCAATTAATTTAAATATTTGATTAAGGCTTGTGCATTTACTTAAATCAAGACTTAAGATATTTAATCCTGTTTGAACTAAATGGACATGACTATCATAAAAACCAGGAAGAATGGTTTTTCCCTTTAAATCAATTACATCTGAACTATTGGATATATAAGCTTTAAAACCTCCATCATTTCCAAAGTCATATATTAAATTATTTTTTATAGCTATCCAATGATAGATAGCATTATCATTTTCTAAACTTATAATCTTTCCATTATATAAAATTAAATCTACTGATATCATAAACTTCAACTCTCTTTTAATTTAATTATAAAGAACTCATCATACTTAATAATTATATATTAAGAGATTTTGCTCTCTTAGGTGTCTTATATAAAATAACTATTCATTATTGTAGTAAATTTTAGACTCCTTAAATAAATTTATAAATCTCATGAATCATGAGAATCTCTAAATTTATAACTAGTAATATTCTATCATTGAGAGGAAATAAAAAACAGTTCTAATTTGTATTTATATTTAGATAATTAATATATTTAGATTATTTTATCTTAATTTTTAAAAGAATTAATAATAAGATAAACAACTCTTAATTGTGAAGTTAAGCTTTTATTGATTTTTCTTTAAGAAATCATAAAATTATATTAATACTTAAGTAGAGAAACCTCCTATAGAAACTATAGGAGGTCAGTGCTTAAGTAGAAAGACTATTTATTAAAAAATCAAAAATTGAAAGTGCTGTATCAATAACTGAGTCAATATATACAAATTCGTTAGCAGTATGATAGTTTTCTCCATTAGCACCGAAAATCAGGGTAGGAATATTCAATCTTGAACCTATATAATTAAAGTCACCTATGCTTGAAAAATAAGCAATATGAGGACTTTTACCACAACAACTTTCAATGGATCTTACGAAGTTCTGAACATAGATGTTATTTTCGTCTACAGTATAAGGCATAAACCCTCTAGTTCCTTCACTAGGAGCTTCCCTAAAATTAAATTCTACTTTTGAATTTATGCTAGCTTTTTTTACAGCTTCAAATAATTCATTTTTTATAGTTTCTTCATTTTCACCTCTTACAATATGTCTAAAAACTGTAAAGGAAGAAGTGTCTGGTACACTACACGCTTGTCCTCCGCCTTCAGCAGAAATTACACATATTGAGCCTTTTCCTAATTTATCATCTTTAATTAAAGTTGATTTCTCAAGTTCAAGCATAACTTTAGCTGCTTCTACAGCAGCATTTATACCTTTTTCAGGGTTAGCTGCATGGGCAGATTTGCCATAAAGATTAACAGTATAGTTATAACCACCTCTAGCACCTAAGCACAAGCAAGGAAAGGGTTTAGAGCAAAAACCACTACTAGGTTCAGTAACTATTGCTACATCAGCATTTTTGGCAATTCCATCTTCAATTACTGCATTAGTACCTAGTCCATAGGGACCTTCTTCATCGGAAACAAAAGAATATATTATTTCACCTTTAAAATCATCTACTACATTCTTAAAAGCTTCTAATGCAAGCATTATAGATACTGCACCAGATTTCATATCTAAAGCACCTAAACCATAAAGCTTGTTGCCTTCAATAGTTGCTTTTAATCCATCGTAAGTCCAACCGTTGCAAAGATTAACTGTATCTAAATGAGCGTTTAAATATATACAAGGTCCTTTTGAATTACCCTTTAAATTTCCTATAACGTTTACCCCTTGAAATTTTGTTACATTATTTTCTGCATAATGATGAAATTTAGGATTTAAATCTCTATGTTTTAACCAATCATAAGTAAAATTCATAATTTCTTTTTCATGAAAATAAGGACTAGGTATTTCAACTAGTTTTGATAATAGACCTATTACTGATTCCTTATTAATGTAATTAGTTTTATTCATTAGTATTCTCCTTATTTTAATTCTAAGTTATTATTTTTATAGCTACTTAAAGATTTAATATCTCCTTCCTTGAACATGAACTTATCAGTATAAGCATAAATTATAGCTATTAGCGGTGTTAAATATGCTAAAAATACATAAGGTGCATAAGAAAGAGTTGGAACTCCTAATACTCCTGTAAAATAAACACCGCATAATCCCCAAGGAACTAATGGAGAAGTTACTGTAGCAGAGTCCTCACAAGTCCTTGAACAAACTTGTGGAAGTAAATTTAGTTTCTTGTAAGCTGGAACCAACATTCTACCAGGAATAATAATACCCATATATTGGCTAGCTGAGAATATATTAACTGCTATACCAGATAATACGTGAGTAGTTATAAGGCCTTTTTGAGTGCTTACAATTTTAGAAATTTTCTCTAATATAACTTCTAATATTTTAGTTTTTTCTAGAACTCCACCAAGACTTAATGCCAAGAAGCCAAGAGAAATTGTCCACATCATACTTTGTAGACCACCACGACTAAGTAGAGAATCAATTTCTGCAATACCTGTGCTAGAAACAAATCCGTCATTCATAAAAGAAAGCATTTCTCCAACACCATATCCTTGAAATAACACTGCAAATAATAATCCAACTAAGGAGGCAATAACCATAACTGCAAGACCAGAGACTTTTTTTACAGCTAAGATAACTACAACAATAGGTGGAATTATAGTTGCAGGACTAATCCAATAATTATCTTTTAATCCATTTAACATGATATCTATTTGGCTGGTATCAATTGATGCACTCTTAAATCTTAAACCTAATATTCCATAAAGTATTAATGAAAGTATAAATGCTGGGCCAGTAGTATAAATCATACTTTTTACGTGATCAAATAAATTTGCCTCACCAACTCCAGCAGCAAGGTTAGTTGAATCTGAAAGTGGAGACATTTTATCACCAAATATAGAACCAGTTATAATTGCACCAGCAGTTAGCTCAGGTGGAATATTAAGTCCCATACTAATTCCCATAAAGGCAACTCCGAAGGTAGCACCTGTAGTATAACTACTTCCAGTTGACACCGAAGCAACTGCACAGATGAATGCAGCAGTTAGTAAGAAATATTTAGGTGAAATTAATTTAAGTCCATAATAAATTAATGTAGGAATTGTACCAGCAGGTATCCAAGATGCGATAAGTACTCCCACAAGCATTAGTATAAGCATAGGAATCATTGCAATCTCACAGCCATAAAGTATTCCTTTTTCAACATCACTCCAAGTAAATCCAGACATAAGTGCAACTATTGCAGCAACTACTGTTGCTAAAATTAATGTAATATGTGTTGCGTACGGTTGTTTTAATACAAAAATTTGTACTGCCATAGCGGCGCAAAGAAAGAATATTACAAATAATGCAGCGCCAAAACTAGGCGTTTTTTCTTTAGAATTGTTTTGATTTGCCATAAGTTTAACCCCCTATAAAGTAACTTTTATCTTATGATAACCTATACATGTTTTTTTAATTGTTTTAAAAAGTGTTTATATTAAGAAAATTTAAAATAATTTTTGTGTATAATCTGTAAACAATAAACAATTAATAGTACAACAAATAAACAAAAGGTTTATTTTAAATTTAAGATAAAGAATTCTATTATAGATCTTCATATATTTTCTTGAGAGAAATATTATAAACTTATTAAAATACCAAATAACTAGTGCTTTTATAAGCAAGCTATTTTATAATATATCTGTTAACATTATAAATATGACTTTAAGGATTAGTCTCAAAAATAAGGAGAGATTTAAGATGGAGAATTTAATAAACTTCTTTAAAGGAATGGTTATAGGAATTGCCAATATCATTCCAGGTGTCAGTGGAGGCACAATGGCTGTAGTATTAAATATATATGATAAGCTTATATCCTCTGTAAGTGGGATTTTGAAAGATTGGAAGAAAAATTTAATATTTTTATTGCCAATAGGTATTGGTGCAGGCACAGGTATTGTACTTTTTAGTAAATTAATAAAAACTTTATTAGAGAATAAACCTATACCTACAAACTTTTTCTTTATAGGACTTATATTAGGAAGCATTCCTATGATAGGAAAAAAAGCATTAGAATCTAAATTTAAAACATCTAGCATAATTCCATTTGCAATAACTTTTGGAATTTTAATAGCTTTGGCTGTAATAATGCCACCAGAAACTAATGCAACAATTATTAGAGATTTAACTTTTAATTCATTTATTCAACTATTATTAGCAGGAATAATAGGGGCATCAGCGATGGTTGTACCAGGAATAAGTGGCTCTTTTATATTACTCTTAATAGGACTATATACAACAGCTATAACTGCAGTGGCGGAATTTAATATTCCTCTTCTGATTCCAATAGCATTAGGAGCAATGATAGGATTAATATTTACAACTAAGGTTATTAATAAATTATTGAGTAGATTTCCTCAACCTACATATTTTGCAATATTGGGGCTTGTAATTGGTTCAGTATTTTCAATTTATCCTGGATTTACTTTTAATATGGATGGAATTATAGCCCTAGTAGCTATGGTAGTAGGAATTATATTAGCATATTTTTTAGGCTCAGATAAAAAATAAAAAAATATATATTCAAAACATTAAAAAATGAAATTAATAATAATTACAGGTTATAATTAGTTATATTATAGTATAGGAATATAAATTTATAAATATTTATTAAAAAAGTAAAAAGCCCTACATTTTTGTAGGGCTATGTTTTTTAGAAAAATCACTTCAACTACTATAGATTGGGCTGTTGCAATGTAATTGCTAAGTTTATATTACTAAAACTAATGTTATGCTTTCAAACAAATAAAATACTAAACTATTTTGGGTTATACAATTAGCTGTGATTAGGGCGATGCTTGCTACTAAATAAAATATCGATTACTTGCTAAATCTATTACTACATTTTACTGATTAATTATAGCAGTTGAAGTTGATAACTAACTAAATTTATATAGTTATTATTTTCTTTATTATAACATTTAAGATAAAGTGAGTAAATAGAGAAAATTTGAACAAATAACTGTTAAATTTTAAATTCTTGTAAAATATTTGTTAAATATTATGAATTTCATAAGAAAATTGAATAATATGATTGCTGAAGTTACAAAAGTACATGAAAATAAGTTTTAATTATAGAAAGTTTATAAGGTATAATTAATTTATAAAATAAGTAAAGATTAATTATAGGAAGATGTAATTAGAAAAAACATAGAAATCTTAGGAATACTTGAAAATTATTAAGGTTTTTATAAAATTACAATCGAATAAGGTTTTAGATTGGAAATGTATATTATAATATAGGATAAGAAACATCGTATATAGACGTACTACTTCCAAATTTAATCTATAGATTTATATAATTGTGTTACTAAATTATTAAAATTTCTATCTTATATAATTGACAATTGACTATGGAGAATTATTGATACTTCTCTTTTATAAGAGAAGTTTTAAATTGATTTCTTTGATTTAAAAGTAGTTTGAGGGAGAGAGAGTTATGAATAGATATATTAGATTTAAAATCATAACAGAAGATAAAATAGGTATAACTCTTCAAATATTAGAAAAACTGTATACTTCTAATATAAATCTTATATCTATTGAGGTATTTCCAAAGAAGATATATATTAAAATTGAAAAAATTAGCGAAGATAAAAAATTATCTTTAATGGAAAATATAACTTCTATGGATGAGGTTAAGAGCATAGATGAAGCAGAACTTTTAACCTATGAAGCAAATGAGAGAAAACTTTTAGCACTCATAGATTCTGTAGATGATGGTATTATGGCAGTAAATAAAAATTTCCAAATAGAAACATTTAACCGTTATTGTGAAAAAATCTTTCATTATAAAAGAGAAGAGGTTATAGGCAAAGATGTTCGAACCATAATAAAAGAAGATGCACCTATAATAAATCTTGTTAAAAGTGGAAAGGACTATACTAATTTAGAGTTTATTAGCAAAAATGGAAGGGGAAATAGCCATTATATTGCCACAGGAAGACATATAAAAGATGATAATGGAAATACATTAGGATGGGTGTCATCTATAAGAGATATGAAAAAGGCTATAGAAATGGCAAAAGTAGTGTCTTATACAAAGGAAGGTGCATTTAATGAGATTGTTGGAAATAGTATTGTTATTGAAAGAACTAAAAAAATCGCACATACAGTAGCAAAGGGTAGTTCTACCATATTAATTAGAGGAGAAAGTGGCACAGGAAAAGAGCTTTTTGCAAAGGCAATACATAACCTAAGTCCTAGGATGGACAAACCTTTTATAGCAATAAATTGTGCAGCATTACCAGATAGTTTAATTGAAAGCGAACTTTTTGGATATGAAAAAGGAAGCTTTACTGGTGCTTTAAATAGTGGTAAAGATGGACTTATTAAAGAAGCTGATGGAGGAACATTATTTTTAGATGAAATAGGGGAGCTATCAATGCTTCTCCAAGCAAAGCTTTTAAGAGTATTGCAAAATTCTGTAGTACGAAAAATCGGAAGTAGTAGAGAAGAAAAAGTAGACGTAAGGATAATAGGAGCTACCAATAGAAATTTAGAAGAAATGATTAAGAAAAAAAGTTTTAGAGAGGACTTATATTATAGATTAAATGTAATTCCATTATATATACCACCTTTAAGAGATAGAAGTGAGGATATACCTAGCCTTGTAAATTATTTTATTGAAGAATTGAATCTATCTTTGAACAAAAATATAGTAGGTGTAGATATAGGATTTATGAATAAATTATTAGAATACCATTGGCCTGGGAATATTAGAGAACTTAAAAATATTGTTGAAAGAGCCATGAATTTATCCTCTTCTAACATTTTAACTATAGATAGTTTAATGCTAGATATAAATCCCCATAATTTTAATAGAGAACCAAGAGAAGATGATAAATGTTTAACTTTAAAAGAAAGTATAGAAAAGGTAGAAAAGGCATCAATAATTGAAGCATTACAAAAACATAAAAGTCTTAGAAAAACTGCAAAAGCATTAGGGGTCACCCATACTACTATTATAAATAAGATAAATAAATATAATATAAAATGGAAATAAAATTAACCATATGTAAAAATTATTTACCATTATTGGTTTGAAAAAGTTCCATTTGGTTATTATATAATAGTTTAATATTAAGATTATTAGCTAAAATAGTTAGATTATTAACAATTTAAAAGCTTTTTATCCTATGGCATAATAATTGCTTTAATATTATTTTGTGAATATACCATATAAAATATTAAGGGGGTATACATATGAATAAAGGGCAATTAAAACAAATGGGGTTTTCGACAAAAGCTATACATGGTGGGGCTAAAAAAAATGAATACGGTGCATTAGCTACTCC
This sequence comes from Clostridium sp. UBA2485, assembly GCF_002341865.1. GTDB lineage: Bacteria > Bacillota > Clostridia > Clostridiales > Clostridiaceae > Clostridium_J. The sequence goes on from NZ_DDOV01000049.1 coordinate 156,065, forward strand.
AATATACCAAAGTTCTACTTTTGTTTTTGATTCAGCAGAGCAAGGTGGAAATAGATTTGCGCTAGAAGAAGATGGATATATATATAGTAGATTAGGTAACCCTACTAATAGCGTTTTAGAAGAAAAGTTAGCAATACTTGAAGGTGGGGAAGCTGCTATGTCAATGAGTTCTGGTATGGGAGCAGTTTCTTCAGCATTATGGACAGCATTAAAAGCAGGAGATCATATTGTAGCATCAAAGACTCTTTATGGATGTACCTTTGCTTATTTAAGTCATGGATTAACTAGATTCGGAGTAGAAATTACTTTCGTTGATACAAAAAATCCACAAAATGTGAAAGATGCTATGAGAGAGAATACTAGAGTAGTTTATTTAGAAAGTCCAGCAAATCCAAATCTAGATTTATCAGACATAGAAGCTATATGTAAAATTGCTCATGAAAATGAAAATTGTTTAGTAATGGTAGATAATACTTTCTGTACACCATATATTCAAAGGCCATTGGAATTAGGTGCTGATGTAGTTATACATTCTGGTACAAAATTTTTAAATGGCCATGGAGATGTAGTATGTGGATTTGTACTAGGTTCAAGTGAATTTATACAACAAGTAAGATTATTTGGAGTTAAAGATATGACAGGCTCTAGTATGAGCCCATTTGATGCTTTCTTAGTTATAAGAGGGATGAAAACACTTCCACTTAGAATGGAAAAACACTGTGATAATGCTATGAAGGTAGCGGAATTCTTAGAAAATCATAAAGCGGTTGAAAAAGTATATTATCCAGGACTTGAAAGTTTTCCACAATATGAACTAGCACAAAAACAAATGTCATTACCAGGTGCAATAATTGCTTTTGAAATAAAAGGAGGAGTAGAAGAAGGTAAAAAGATGATAAACAATACTAAGCTTTGCAGTTTAGCAGTAAGTCTTGGAGATGCAGAAACTTTAATTCAACATCCTGCATCAATGACTCATTCACCATATGCTCCTGAAGAAAGATTAGAAGCTGGAATTAAAGATAACTTAGTACGTTTAGCTGTAGGACTTGAAGATGTTGAAGATATAATTTTAGATTTAGATAGAGCTTTAAAAACCATATTATAACTTTTGAAAATCTAAAAATCTACAGTATTGCTGTTTAAAATCAAAAACCCTAAAGTGATCATCAATAATTTCTGTGATGATTACTTTGGGGTTATTATTTTTGGAATAAATCATATTTAAGTTGAAAAGTAGTTTCATACTATAGTATTGCTTTTAAAAATATTTATAAATAAGTAGAAAGTAATTCATTGTTTAATTTGGAATATAATCTTCATATTTAAATAGTTAGGCATATTCAAAAAATAACTAGTCAGTATGCTCATCTATTTTGTAACATACTGTGTCGTCAGAACTCCATGATAGCTAGACTATAATGGAAACCTGTTTCCTTGTGTGATACAAAATATATTTTCCATCTTTAACTAGCTATTTTATTTCATATGCCTTATTTTATTTTATATGGATAAATGGATATAATAATTAGTATAAGCTACGTAATATAATAAATAAGGAGTGTAATGGACTTGAAACTAGAAAGAAGTTTTTATAGCTGTGATTCAATTACTTTGGCTAAGAAGTTATTAGGAAAAAAATTAGTACATGAAATAGAGGGAGAAAGAATTTCAGGAATTATTGTAGAGTGCGAGGCTTATATGGGAGTTATAGATAAGGCTGCACATGTCTATGGAGGAAGAAGAACAGAAAGAGTAGAGGTTATGTATGGAGAATGTGGCTATGCATACGTCTATTTTATTTATGGACTATACTATTGCTTTAATGTAGTAGCGGCGGAAGTTGAAACACCTCAAGCTGTACTTGTTAGAGCACTAGAACCAGTAGAAGGATTAGAGTTAATGAGTAGAAATAGATTTAATAAAGAGTATAATGAATTAACAAAAGCACAAATAAAAAATCTTACAAATGGTCCAGCAAAACTTTGTAATTCATTAAAAATTAATAAAGGATTAAATGGAGAAGATTTATGTGGTAAAAAATTATATATTGAAGATAATAATACTGAGAATTTTGAAATAGCTGAGTGTAAAAGAATAGGAATTGATTATGCAGAAGAAGCGAAAGATTACTTATATAGATTTTATATAAAGGGGAATAAATTTGTTTCAAAGCAATAATGAAAGATTTTTTGAAAAATATGAAGTTTAGAGTATGACATTAGGTTATAAAGGTGGTTGCCACATATAGATATACTAGTTCTAAAATTAATAGCTGTAGTTTCTTCATAGTATTAGTTAAATGTATTAGTGTTCTTCCAGGATACACTGCACCTCAGGGGAACCTTTATATAATTGAGAATTGAGAATTATTGATACTTCTTCTTTAGGAAAGAAGTTTTGAGGTGATTTATTTTTCAAGTTATACAGTCACTTTTCTTTAAAAATCTATTTAAAGAAATTAATTTACAAATTAATTTCAACCGTGATTGTGCATCGTCCATTCTCAATTCTCCATTGATTAAACTGTTCCCCAGAGGCGGGAAAACTAGCAATGTATTGCTAGCAAAAAATAGTTTGAGAAATTAATTTATAAAGAATTAATTTCAACTATAATTGTGAATTATGAATTGAAAATTTAATATATTTAGGAGGGGAATTTTGGAGGAATTATTTAAAAATATAACAGAGCTTATTGAGAAGATTGAAAACTCTAATATTAAGTGTAAAGCTGTAGTAGGATTTGATGGTTTTGTAGATGAACTTGTTCATGCTGTAGATATTAGAAAAAGTCCAGATGAGTATGAAAGAATTAAAACACTAAAATCATTTGGAGAAAGAATAGCAAAAGCAGCAGGGCTGAGTACTAATATAGAAAAAGTTCCTCTTAAAATTAAGTTAGGAGGAAATGGACCTATAATGTGTGATACGCTTATAAATCTAGGACTTGATTTAACTTATATAGGAGCATTAGGTGAAGATGATATACATGAAGTTTTTAAGGATATGACAAAAAACTGTAGAGCTATATCTATTTGTGATCCTAGTTACACTGAAGCCTATGAATTTGAGGATGGAAAGTTAATAACTTCTAAGCAAAACTCCATGAAAGAGATAAATTGGGGTCTTATTGATAAAAAGATAGGGCTTTCAACCTTCAGAGAACTTATAGAAGAGTGTAAGCTCTTAGCTATGGTAAATTGGACTACACTTCCATATATGAATGAAATTTTTGAAAACATGATTTCTAAAATAAACCCTTACATAAAATCAACAGATAAGTTTGTATTTTTTGATTTGGCAGATATTGAAAAAAGAACAGAAGAAGATGTAATAAAAGTATTGAATTTAATTTCTAATTTTAATTTAAAATTTAAAGCTATATTAGGTCTTAATAAAAAAGAATGCTTTGATGTGGCAAAGGTTTTAAAATTATCTTCTATAAGTGAAAAAAATTATACCAATATGGATTTAAAAGAAACCTGCAGGGAAATAAGTGAAAAAATTGATGTTTATGCAATAGTAGTCCATCCTGTAGATGAAGCTTTATCATATTGCAATGGAATTTATTATCATACATTAGGACCATTTACAGCAAGTCCTAAAATAACTACAGGAGCAGGAGATAACTTTAATGCAGGCTTTTGTTTTGGACAACTATTAGATTTATCCATTGAATTATCCTTGCTGTTAGGAACAGCAGTTTCAGGATACTATGTAAGAAAAGGTAAAAGTCCTAATAAGGAAGAATTGGTGAGTTTTTTAAAAGATTGGAGAGATACATTATATAAGTAAACTACCTTAAAATTTAATTTATAGCTAAATGTGGCTACCTTTAAATGTTTTAATTTACAACTTTAATCAATGGAGAATTGAGAATGGACAATTGAGAATTATGGNNATTTCTTTAATAGATTTTTAATTAAAGTGACTTCGTCACTTTAATTGTCCATTGTCAATCGTCAATTCTCAATTACATAAATATAAGCTAAAACAATTTGTTAACACAATTTTATGAGTGGTACATCTATATATGAATAAACAAAAGTGCTTAAATTCCTTAAGCACTTTTACCATCATTTAAGCTATCTTCAATTAAAGAAGCTCTAAATTTTTTATTATTTACAATTAATAACATAAATAAAGAAGGCAATAATATTCCTTTAATTATGCTGCTAATACTTATGCTCCACCAAACTCCATTTAGACCTAACATTTCAGGTTTTGATAATATCATAGCTGCAGGTACACGAAGACCTGTAAATATGATACTTATTAGAGCAGGAAATGCGGTTTTACCAAAGCCGTTAAAAGCACCAGTAGTGGTAATTTCCAGGCACATAAATAGTTGAGAAACTCCTAAGATTTTTAAATATACCATTCCCATTTTAATAGCTTCTTCTTCAGGAATAAAGTATGAGAATATTGGTCTAGCACCAAAAATTAATAGTGCAGTAGCAAATATCCCTACTATGCTAACTACTCCAATAGCAATAAAGTATCCTTTAAATATACGATCATGTTTTCTTGCACCATAGTTTTGTCCTACAAAGGCACTTAGTGCAGTGGAAAAGCCTCCAGCAGTCATCCAAGATATAGCTTCAATTTGTGAACCAACTTTTTGAACTGCAACAGCGGTATCTCCATGAACAGCAATAATTCTTCCTATTATCATAGCAAAAGAAGAAAATAATCCGTTTTGTAATGCAACAGGAAGTCCTAATTTAACTATTTTAGATAAGTATTTTTTATCAAATTTTTTTAATATGTTTATTTTAAATAGTTCAAGGTTTTCTTTTTTCATTTCTCTTAAGAATAACATTGTAACTACGAACTGAGCTAATACGGTAGCTATTGCAGCGCCTAAAACTCCCATTTCTGGTATAGGACCAAATCCGAAAATTAATAATGGGTCAAATACCATGTTAAATATAAGTCCCACAGTATTTATTTTAAAAGGTACTTTACTATTTCCACTACCATTGAAAATTCCTGTTAAAACTGGATTAATAAAATTAAATACCATTCCTAAGGCAACTACAAATAAGTAGGTTTCTGCCATAGAAACTACTTCAGGACTGTTTAATTTAAAAAATCCTATCAAAGGAGATTTAAATAGTATTAAGAATAATCCATATAAAACCGCTAGAATAATATTTAATTGAATAGCATTTGTGGCAACATTTTTAGCATCATCATTATTATTTCTACCTAAAGCTTGGGAAACTCCGATTTCTGCGCCAGCTTTAGATAATAATATAAAAGACTGACCAAACCATATAAAAAAACCGGCAGTACCTACTGCAGCTACAGCAAGACTACCCACTCTTCCAATCCAAATCATATCTGTCATATTGTATGCCATTTGGATAAAAGAAGTTCCCATTATAGGGATTGCTAAGGAAACAAGTGATTTTAAAATATTGCCATTAACCAAATCTGTTTTTTGGCTCAATTTCAACACCTCCATTATTTTTATTATAGTAATTTATAAGTTTCATTTTATAGTTAGATAATTAAAAAACAGAAGTTTAAGATAGTTAGAACCTTTAACATAAGAATTTCAAAAAATTATGTTAAATTAACTGTGATTTCTTATTTAATTATACTTTCTCATATTATGTAATAAACTATATATTGTCAATAAAAGATTAATATTTAACAACAATTTATAGTTATATATTTCTAAAATTAATGCATGTACAAAAAATGATACCATTATTTAGCACATTTAAATGAAGAAGTTCAATTAAAGTAAATTTTAAATAATGGATAAAATATTATTTACATTATGAATTATTGTTGTAAAGTGAAATGCCTAAAAATTAAATTATATCAATTTTCTATATTAATTTTAATTGGGCTTTGATATATAATCAATAGTGAATTATATAGATTGTTAATTATAAATAAAAATATTCTAAAGTAGTTATATATGTTAACAACTTTAGAATATTATAGGATTGAGAAATAATTTCTTTTAGTCATCTGAAAGAAAATGATTATTGAAAATGTGATGGATATTTGTTGGAAGAGGAGAAGACTTTGAGTAAATATAAACTGAAGTATATTCTTAAAATGCAGTGTAAGTTAAAATAGACCTATTATTTTTTAAAATCCTTTAAGTCCCCACTAATTTCAAGACCTACAGTAGTTCCAATATCGTCGAAGATTTTTTTGTAATGTTTATTAAATACTTGTATATGTATCTTTGAGTTTAAACTTTCTCTTATGGTTCTTTCCATCTTACCACTGCTAGGTGCTTTTAATTCTACTCCATCTTCTTTAATGGAACAAAGATTAATTTTAAAATTTTTATCCTCTATGGTTATAAAAAGTTTATTTTTTATAATTGTTATATCTTTTATAATTGCGCCTGTATAAGTTGCAAAGTTTAATAGTATTCCATTAATGTAAAGAAAGCCTAGAAAACCTACAAAATGATTTTTTAGCCAAGGTATTTTAGCTATAGAAAGCATAAAGGAAGAATTACTATCTTTGAAATTATTACATTGTAACCATATCCATGAAGAAGGAAAAGATTTTCCCCAATCTTTTTCAATATACCCTTTTCCACTATCTAAATTATAAAGCTCCTCATTGATAATTAAGCTACCTTTCAAGCTGTGATTTATAGATACTACTCCATGATAACATTCCATAAAAGGTACAAAGGAATACCATCCCATAATTCCGGGTTTATGTATTTTACTAGGAAAAGGAACTGTATCTTGAAAATAAACCTTACCTTTTATTCTAAAATCATCATCATTTATATTAATATCTATAAAGTCTTTAGAAAATATATTATTAGCTATTTTTACTTCAAATCTATCTTCTCTATAAGAAAAATCCCACATAGAAAAAGTGAAATATTTACTTTCTCCATTAGAAACATTAACAAATTGAATAAAACAATGACCTTTTTTATTTTTTTCAAAGGATATTCCAGGAATAAATGCAAAAACATTTTTCTCATCTTCTGACACTAGCTTAAAATACCAACCTTCAAAATAATTTTTTTTATTTAAATTTCCTTGAAAGATTGAAGGATTCCATCTTTTAAAAAAATTATTATGTAACATAGTTGACTCCTTTTGTTTTTATTAATATTGTTGACATATTCTATAGATTATAAAAACATAATTAAAATTAAAGAGTTTTTCTGATAAACTATAATTTTTATTTTTAAATTTTAATTTTATAAATTTAAAATTATTCATTAATAACTATTAATTGTATAAAGTATTAATTAGAAAATAAATTTATTTTAAAACTATAGAATTTTCAAATAAACAGTTATTTATCTATTAGCAAGTGGAATTGGAATAATACTATTTCAAAATGTATAATCATTGTTGATATGATAATGTAATAGTGAGGTGTCTTATGGAAAGATCAAAGAAAATTTGTTTAGTTACTCATTGTATATTAAATGGAAATGCTAAGGTTGAAGGACTGTGCAGTTATAAAGGAGCAGTAAAAGAAATAGTGGAGCTTTTGATGAATAAAAATTTTGGTATAATTCAACTTCCTTGTCCTGAAATTAATCTTTATGGAATTAAAAGATGGGGACATGTTAAAGAACAGTTTGACACACCATATTTCAGAGAAAATTGTACAAGCTTATTAAAACCTATTATTAATCAAATAGAGGATTATAAAAACAATGGCTATGAAATAGCTTTAGTATTAGGTATTGATGGAAGTCCTAGTTGCGGAATTAATTATACTTGCTCTTCTAAAAAGTGGAGTGGGGAACTAAGTGGAAATGAAAATCTCTCTGAAATATTAAATGATATTTCAACTATTAAATCTCCAGGAGTTTTTATGGAAATTTTTAAAAATAATCTAGAAAGTATAGGGGTTAATCCTACTTATTTAACTTTAAACGAGAGTAATGTAGAGTCTTCAATTGAAGCTATAAAGAATTATTTCTAAAGTATAAAATAGTTATGTTGATAAATTTACATAGTTGTATTTTATAAGCTCTAGATTGTGAACTATGAATAAGACATGATAAGGTTTGTCTACAGTCTTGTTCATAGTTAACATAAAAACTTAAATATATATGGGAGGTAGTTATGAAAGAGGCATTTAAGAAAAAATTATTAGTGGGATTATTAACTGTAATTTCAGTTTTTACTTTTATTGGATGTTCAAATGCTAAAGATGAAAGTAAAACCATATCTTCAATGGTAGTAGAGGATGGAAATTTGAAGGTAGGATTATGTGCAGCATACCCTCCTTTTGAATCAAGAAATGAAAAAACTGGTGAAATTGAAGGCTTTGATGTAGACTTAGCAAAGGCATTAGGAGAGGAATTAGGTCTTAAAGTGGAAATAATTGATGCTGAATGGTCCGCATTATTAGGTGGAGTAGTTAATGGAGACTATGATACCTTAATAACTTGTATGTCTAAAAAGGAAGCATCTAAAGAAAATGTAAACATGTCTGACGCCTATTATAATTTAAATGATGTAATTGCTGTAAATAAGGATAATACTTCAATAAAATCAGTAGATGATTTAAAAGATAAAGTTGTTGGGGTACAACTAGGGTCAGGAAGCGAACAAGCACTTGATAAAATGGAAGGATTAAAAGAAATAAAAAGATATAATTATAATCCTGAAGCTTTCATAGACTTAGAAAACAATAGAATTGATGCAGTAGCAGTAGGATATGCTTATGCTTTAAATCAAATTAAAAAAGATAATAGTTTTAAGGTTTTAGAAAAGCCTATTGATTCTGCAGAAATTGTTATGATACAAAAACATGGAAATGATGAGCTAACAAAAAAACTAAATGAAGCATTAGCTAAGATTAAGGAAAATGGAAAGTACGATGAAATACTTAATAAGTGGCTTAAGTTCTAAAAAAATAATTTTAGTATGCAAAGTATATATTGCATACTAAAATTTTATAATGGAGTGATAAATATATGAAGTTTGACATTATCTTTGATAATTTGAAATATATTTTGCAGGCAACTTCAGTAACTATCAAGATTACACTAGTATCTTTTATTCTATCTATATTAATAGGGGTTATAATAGGTACTATTAGAAGTTCAAAGCCACCTAAAATAGTAAATTTCATTTTATCAGTATATATAGAAATAAATAGAGGAATTCCTTTATTAATACTACTATTTTTTATATATTATGGACTGCCTTCTATAGGTATTAAAATGAGTAGTTTTACAGCAGCAATATTAGGATTATCTTTAAATAGTGGTGCTTACATATCAGAAATATTTAGAACATCAATATTAGCAGTACCTATAGGGCAAAATGAAGCAGCATATACCTTAGGTATGAATAAGTTCCAAATATTATTTCATATCATATACCCTCAAGCTATAAGAATAGCGCTTCCACCACTAGTTAATTCTTTTTCTTCTGTATTAAAAGATAGCTCATTAGTTTCCGTATTGGCTATCACTGAATTAACTAGAAGTGGTCAACTTATATATACAAGAACTTCTAGACCATTTGAAATATATCTTTTGGTTGGATTGTTATACTTTACAATGGTATTTATAATATCTACTATTTCTAAAATTCTAGAAAAAAATATAACTAACAAATATAGCATATAAGAGGTGATATTATGGAAACTATTCTTTCGGTAGAAAAAATAAATAAGTTTTATGAACATAATCATGTATTGAAAGATGTATCTTTTAATGTGAATAAAGGAGAAATACTAGCAATAATAGGCTCTAGTGGCTCAGGTAAAAGTACGATTTTAAGATGCATAAGTCAGCTTGAAAAGATAAATAGTGGAAAAATAAAAATTAATGATGAGATAATACAGGGAAATAAAAAGCTAAGTAGCAAAGTGGGGATGGTATTCCAAAACTTTAACTTATTTCCCCATTATACTGTAGTGCAGAATATAAGTAAGCCTTTAATGATAGTGGATAAAGTACCAGAAAGAGAAGCAAATAAGAAAGCTTTAGAACTTTTAAGAAAGGTAAAGTTACAAGGTAAGGAAAATAGTTATCCACATCAATTGTCAGGAGGACAAAAACAAAGAGTTGCTATTGCCAGAGCTATGGCACTTGAACCAGATATATATTTATTTGATGAACCTACTTCGGCATTAGATCCAGAACTTTCTATTGAGGTTTTTAATACTATAAAAGGTTTAGCAGAAGAAGGACAAACAATGATTATAGTTACACATCAAATAAACTTTATAAAAAATATAGCTAATAAAATAATTTTTATGGAAAATGGAAAAATCTTAAAGTCTGGAAACGTAGAGGAAATGTTTAATAATTACGATGAGAATAATAAGATAAAAAGATTTATAGATTTAACAACAGCTGTTATATAAGATAAGGTTAAGGCCTTATCTTTTTTTGTGATAAGAAATTTATAAATAATAGGATTGAATATTTTTGATTAGGAAAGAAATTTTAAAAAGTCGTATAAAAATCATATTTGAAGAACTCTTTTGGTGATGGATTTCATTATGAACTGAAAGTCTAAACTTAATGATAATAATACTAAATACTATTATCAATTGATAAGAAAAGTCGTGAATATAAAATTTGATAAAAGGGTTGATAAAAATGGACTTGTTGCATATAATGTCAGGGTAATGTATTTTCAATTGAAAGGGGAATTGGGATGAATAATTATAAAAAAGCGGCAAAAGTATCAATTATTACAGTAATTATTAACACAGTATTAGCAATATTTAAGGTAATAGCAGGAATTGTAGGAAAAAGTAGCGCAATGATAGCAGATGGTATTCATACCTTTTCAGATATAGCAACTACAGTAGTTGTTATTATAGGGTTGAAAATCTCTAATAAAGATGCTGATGAAAAACATCCTTATGGTCATGAAAAATTTGAACCTGAAATTTCCAAAGTAGTTAGTTTAATATTAGCAGGAACAGGAGTGTTTTTAGCTTATAATGCTATACAAATTTTACTATCAGGAAATTTAGATACTCCAAAACCTATAGCATTGTATGCTGCTTTAACATCAATAGTTGTTAAGGAAGGAATGTATTGGTACACAATTATAACTGCAAGAAAAGTAAAGAGCATTGCAATGGAAGCAGATGCATGGCACCATAGGTCAGATGCTATTTCCTCTGTAGGTACCCTTATAGGAATAGCTGGAGCAAGAATGGGTTTTAAATTCTTGGATCCTGTAGCCGGAATTATAGTATCATTAATACTTATAAAAGTTGGAGTAGAATTTTATTTAAAAGCTACTGATCAATTAGTTGATCAATCTGCTGATGATGAAGTTATAGAACAAATTAAAGAAGTAGCTACTTCTATTGAGGGAGTAAAAGAAATACATGATTTAAAAACGAGAAAGTTTGGAAATAAAATTTATGTTGATATAGAGATACAAGTGGATAAACGTATAACAGTTGAAGAAGGCCATCATATTGCAAGTTTAGTTCATGATAGTATAGAAGACACTATAGAAGATGTGAAACATTGTATGATTCATGTGGAACCAGATTAAAAAAGAAAGCTTTAGAATTATAAAATTCTAAAGCTTTCTTTAAATGTCCTACAATTTTTTGAAATATCATAAAAAAATATTAATATAAATTTTTGTTTTATATCCTAATATAGTTTAGTAGTATAGATTAAATATAGTATAATAATTGTAAAATATACTATTATTATACTGATTATATATAATAGTATTTCTGGCATAAATATATTAAGAAGAATTTATAATGAATGATTTTTTAATAGTATATCTATAGAAATATTGTGATGCAACAAATTAGTTTATATGAGAGGTAAAGATATGAAGCAATTTATCGAAAAATCTGATATTATAGTTTTAAGATTTACTGAAGAAAGTGATTTAGATTTTGTGGTTAATTCTGAAAGGGAAGATGAAAATGCTGATTATGTAGTTCAATGGAGTAGAGAAGAGCATTTCAATGCTTTGCAGCAAGAAGATATTATGCATTTAATAGTTGAAGATAAAAATACACATAAGGCTGTTGGATATGTAATTATAGCAGGGCTTCAAAGTTCTAATCATAGCATTGAACTTAAAAGACTTATAATATGTGACAAAGGAAAAGGATTGGGAAGGGAAACTTTAAGAACAATTAAAAACATTGTTTTTAAGCAATTAAAAGCACACAGATTGTGGCTAGATGTTTTTTATAAAAATCATAGAGCAAAAAAACTTTATGATTCTGAAGGATTCACTGAAGAGGGGATTTTAAGAGAATGTTTTCTGCGTAATCATCAGTATGAGTCATTAATTGTTATGTCAATTTTGGAGAACGAAGTATGTGAACAAGCTTAACACCTAATAGTTTTAACATAGCAATTTATCAATAATTTAAAATTAATGAAAAATAAATCTAATGGGTATAACTTCATAGGGGATTATAAAATACAAGAAATATGGAATTTCATATTAGTTTATAGAGTACTTTATATACTAATGATTGTTTAATTTTAATGTAAATTTTTGTGAATTTACATTAAAGTTAATGAGACGATAATTTAAGGGGGAATTTAAGTGCTTGATAAGAAAAAAAGGCTATTACAGGAAATTGAAGAGAAAAATAGTGAAATAGAAGAGTTAAAAAAAGAAGTATATATGTTAAGAGCTATAAGAGATGCAGTACCAGATCCTTTTTATGTTAGAGATATGGATTATAATATAATATACTGGCCCAAAACTATGGAGGAACTAACAGGTTATACGGAAAATGAAGCAAAAAATATGACTTGTAAACAAATTTTTAATACAGAAATTTGCAAAGATTGTCCTACTACTAAGGCAGTCTATAGCAAAAATTTCATTAAAGACTCATTAGCAGAAATGGTTGATAGAAAAGGGAAAAGATTTTCAACTCTAGCATCAAATTCAGGAATGTATGATGACGAGGGAAATCCATTAGGTGCTGTTGAGATAATTAAAAATAATAGTAAATACGAAGAGTTAATAAATTTTGTAGATAGCAATTCATCAAGAATTAATAGTGTGTCTTCTGAAATAGCTAATTCAATGCAAGAAATATCAAAAGTTTCAAGTAATATACAAGTTCAATCAAATGAAGTATTAAATGAGGCTAAAAACAGTTTAAATGAAGCTAAAGAAGTCTATAAAAAAACAGATGCTTGTACTAAATTTGGCAATGAAGTTAAGGATAATATAGAATCTATAAATAATTCTATGAAAAAGTCTGTAGACAAGATAAATGATTTAAAAGGTAAATCAGAACTTATAATGGATATATTAATTACAATACAAGGAATTGCCTCTCAAACAAATCTATTAGCACTAAATGCATCAATAGAAGCAGCTAGAGCTGGTGAATCTGGTAGAGGATTTGCAGTAGTTGCAGAGGAAATTAGAAAATTAGCAGAGGTGTCACAAGAATCTACTAAAGAAATTAAAGAAACTATAGATGCCATAATACAAATAGTACAAAGCACTGTAGATTTTATAGAGAAAACTGATAAGGATCTTTTAGATGGAGTAAATGGAGTAGGAAAGCTTTTAGAACTTATAAACGATATAGAATATTCCTCTAATGGAATGCTATATGCTATTGAGAATATTGAAAAGATATCTCTTGAAAGTTCTAAAGTTATTACAGAACAAAATGAGTCACTGCAGGAAATAGCTTCCTCTAGTGAAGAGTTTGCAGAGATTTCTAGAGAATTAAAGGACACTTTTAGAGAAGAATTATCTCAAATAAAGAGAACAAAATAAAACATAGTTTATGTAAAATACTTCCACATACGCTTTACAATATGTTTAGTTTGTTATATAATTAATTAATGGATAAATATAGGGAACATAAGGGAGTAGCTGGCAGATTAATCTGTTTCAAGGTCAACATACTGATGCTTTGCATCTGGCTTTGTATTAAATAGTGAGACTTATGTATAGCACAAAAAATATTTTTTGTGCTATACATAAGTCTTTTATTTTTATTAGAAAATTATTATTAAAATTTTAGAAGGAGAAATGGGTTAACATGAGCATTATATCAATTTTTTTAACGTCATTAGCTTTAGCAATGGATGCTTTTGCAGTATCTTTAACCATCGGAATGAAAGAGAAAGGACATAAAATAAAAACTGCTATAAGAGTAGGTGCTTATTTTGGTATATTTCAAGGACTTATGCCGCTTATAGGATGGTTATTAGGTGTTAATTTTTCAGATTATATAATAAAGTTTGATCACTGGATAGCTTTTACATTGTTATTTATAATAGGTGGTAGAATGATTTATGAGGCTGTAAAGGGTAATAGTGAAGATGAACTTAAATATGAGCTAACAGTGAAAGTGATGCTTTTGCTTGCCATTGCTACTAGTATAGATGCTTTAGCAATAGGGGTTAGTTTTGCTTTTCTAAGTGTAAATATAGTGTTAGCAGTTGCTTTAATTGCTATAATTACTTTTATAACCTGCTTTTTTGGAGTTATAACTGGTAAAAGTTTAGGCAAGATTTTAGAAAGTAAAGCAGAGATATTAGGAGGAATTATATTAATATTTATAGGTATTAAAATTTTAATTGAGCATACCAATGCTTTAGAAGTATTTAAGAATATGTTATAAGTAAATAAATAATTGTTTAAAAAAATCTTTAAATTGAAAATAAATTATTAAATTTTCATTTCTAAAATAAAACATCACTATATAGATAAACCACCTAAAAAGTTAATGTATAACTAATAACTACATCATTAAATATTCCAATTTACAAATTAAAATAATGCACAATTCAAAATTCACAATTAAAGTTGAAATTAGTTTTGATCAAACTAATTTCTTTAATAGATTTTTTACTAGCAATACAATTGCTAGTTTTTTCACCTCTGGGGAACAGTAGTGAAGCCCTTTAGGGTTCCCCTGAGGTGCAGCATAGTTCGGAACAATTAAATTAGAACAATAGAGATAAGCAATATAATTAAAGGATTAGCTAATATATTAAATATCCAAAATTGTGAATTTTGCATTATGGATTGTGAATTAAATTAAGTTCTCCATTGTATAAGTTCATTCCTTCTTTTAAATTATTTTTAGTATTTTATAAATTTCATCTTTTAGATGTCTTATTTAAAAATAACCTTGATTTATATACTATATAAAATAATTTAAATAGTAAAAATATTCGTACAATTACTTAAAAATTATGGAACAATATGGTATAATATTTAATGGGAGGGATTAAATATGGAAAAAATCAACGAGTATAATTTAAAGTATAAGAAGAGAAGTGCGTATTCAATTACTGCAATTATTTTTCTATTTTTAGCAGTCATAAGTAGTTTTGTATTTGGATTTTTAGTTTTTAATTGTAGCTCATTATTAGAAGTATTTAAAGGTTTTAGTTTATTGATACTTATTTTTGTAATACTAACATTAGTATTTACTATCTATTTTTTTAATATAAGTAGAATGAACTATGTAAGTATAAAGAATAAAAAGATAATAGTTAATAGTGGAACTATATTTAGCAGAAGTATAGATATGGATAAAATTGAAAAGATTAAAATTAAAGATAACATGATGATAATAATGATTAAAGATAGTGAGGATGAGGTTAATATTAATCTCAAAAAACTTACATTAAGAAATGAAGAAAAGCTTATGGATGCATTATCAAATTATATAAGAGTTTATTAAATAGCATATAAAAGGCTATTTGTAAAAGGCAATAGCTTGTGTTTTAGCCTTTAATGGTAACAAATTGTAATTATATGGATACATTAAAATTAGAAGCAATATATTGGAGAGAGTTTATGAGCTACACAACTATAAGGCAGCCTGAAGGAATGGTTTATAGCTATGATAATTTACTTAGGCAGGCTATGATTGCTGAACTTGTAGCTATCAATGACTATAGCGACATACTTGCTTATAGTGATATTAAAGGGCTAAACAATATACTTGAGCATATTTTAGAAGAAGAAAAAGAACATTATGGGAAGCTTCTAAACTTACTTAGAAAAGTGGATGAAGAGCAATATTATATGTATAGACGGGTTTTAAATGAAAATGAATCTAAGTATTTAGAACCTCTTAGAATTGACTATGGAATGGAAAAAAAAGATAGAAGATTTATTTTAGATAAATTACGAGAAGAGATAAAAGGGGAACTTGAAGCAATAGTTTTATATGAAGATCAATTAAGAAAAATTCCAGATCCAGAAGGTAGGACTATAATGTATGAGATTATTATGGATGAGAAGGAGCATGTAGAAGAACTGACACAAGCATTATTAAAGCTTGATAAACATAAATATGGGCCAATAAGTAGATGTTAAAAAGTGTGGTTTATCCACACTTTTCTATTTACATTTATTCTAAAATTTCTTCAATTGCTACATCATCTCAGTTAATAAGCTCTAGTCCTAAAAGTTTAGCAAGTGTAGGTCCTTCATCTATTAAACGTCCTTTTTCTAAGATAACTTTACTTTTAATTCCTTTTTCATAAGCTATAAAAATGGTGCTGTAATCTTTCTTTTGGGGCGAATATCCATGAGAAGCAATGTTATAATATATATTATTAGGATCTAAAGAATGATTTAACGTTTCTACAATTTTTCCATCTACTTTCTCTAAAAAGTAATAACCTTCTTTCGCTTCTATCATAAAGTCGCAATTTCTATCTGCTCCCAAATTCTCTGCTTCTTCCTGAGAGAGTATTTTCTCAATACAATTATCATAATTATTTTTTATATCCCATAGTATTTTTTCTACCTTTTTCTTAATAGAAGTGTTATTTTTATCTTTTAAATATATACGCAGAGCCATCACAACTTTTTAGATAAGCATCATAATTTAGTATTTTTTCATTATTATCAACATTTATAAGTCCTTGATTTTTAAATTCTACATTTATGTTTAGAATTTCACTTAATCTATGATCATGACGGTTTATAGAATCAACTGCCTCTTTAGAATTATATCTATAATAATATCTTTGAGTATCCAAATCTGTAAAATACATATAGTTTATAGTATACAGGAAATGTTTTGAGTATCAAATTATTTTTTATAGAAAGCTATAACTATTTAAGGATTTTTCATTGTTTATATTTAAATATAATGTTATTGTAGAAATATACTATACCATCCTAAAATTATAATGAAATAAAATTAATAACAAATAATTTATTAACATTTCTTCTTAAAGAAATATTTATATGTTAGATATAATTTTAAAATAGATGATATTTTTAATTATGAATAAATCAAGAGGTGATGGGTATGAAGAACATACATAGAGAAAATTATAAGGTTAAGTTTAATGAAACAGACTATAGTACAAAGATAAAAATGCATTCATTAATCAATTATATGCAGGAAACCTCAAGCATACATGCAGAACTTTTGGGAGCAGGATATGAAGAGTTAAAAAAACATAACTTATTTTGGGTAGTTTCAAGATTAAAAATAAATATGAAGAAATATGTTAATTGGAACGATGAAGTAATTGTGGAGACATGGCCTAGTGGTGTAGATAAAATGTTTTTTACTCGTTCTTTTAGAATTTATGATGGAGAGGAAAATCATATAGGTGACATTAATGCAGCTTACTTATTAGTGGCTGAAGATTCTATGTTTCCTCAAAGAATAAGTAAACTACCTATAAATATTCCAGCTATAGAAAATCGTTTTGAACCTTATGAGAGACTAGAAAAGATTAAGTTTCCTAAAGGTGATAAAGTTCTAGTTGCGAAGAAGAAAGTTAGATACAATGATATAGATTTAAATCTTCACGTTAATAATGCTAAGTATATAGAATGGGTTGAGGATTGTTTTCCATTAGAGATATATAAAGATATGAGAATAGAAACTCTCCAATTAAATTTTATTAAAGAAGCAAAATGTGAAGAAAAGATTTTCTTCTATAAATATAATGATTTAGAGGACGAAAACACTTGTTACATTGAAGGAGTTGAAAAACAGTCAGAAAGCCAGATTTTTCAATGTAAACTAACCTTTAATAAGCTGTAAAATATTCTATTTATTTAAAGAGAAATTGCAATAAAAACGCTATTTAAAAATATTATAGATAAATATATAAAAAACTATTGAATTTTATTTATTTACAGTGTATTCTTAATAGGTCATTTTATTTCTTTTATAGATAGGAGGATGTAGAGTTGAAGGGATGTACTAATTTGATGTTTTTATATGAAAATTCAAAATTTAATGAGGCATATTTAGATAATATGTATAGAAAAAGTTTATCAACTGGTAAGTATATAGCAGAAGTAAAGCTTAATAATTATCAGGAAACTTTAATAAACCACAGCTCTACAACAGATGAAATAAGAGCTGCTAAAATTTATAATTTTTTGGCAGATCGCTTTGAAGATATAAATTCTATCAAGCAATATGGTGAATGTAATAGAAGTAAGAAAAATGTTCTTCAAAGCCAAGAGTTAATTCAAGATATTTTTTTAAATAGTAGTTCAAAAACTTTTATAAAAAAGCAATGTGTACTAAAAAATTCTACCTTAAAGTTTTTAATAACAATTATTATTTCAATAGTTGTATTTACTATATGCTATGGAGTGAATAGTAGCACTGTTTCTACTATTGTTACAGGAGTAAATGCAATTGCTATTTTATTTGTTATAGAAAGTGTATATGAATACTTTAAGGAAAGAGACTCACTATTAAGAAATATAAACAAAAATAAGAATTTGATGAATCCAAAGATTTATCTTCAATATAATAAAATGTAATTAAAGCCTTAGCTTATGCTAAGGCTTATTTTATTGTATAAAAGAAATATAAATAATAATTTATATTTTAGTGAACCAACCTCCTATATAATTTATCTAATGATTGTGAAGGGAGGAAGTAAGGTGGAGTTAGTAATGAAAAAGGATATAAATAAAACCTTAGAATATGAAGTAAAGCTAGCTAAAAAAGGTGATAAAAAAGCCTTTATATCTCTTATTAAAAGTTGTGAAAAAAGTCTTTATAGAGTAGCTAAAGGAATACTATCTAAGGATGAAGACTGTGAGGATGCCATACAAGAAACTATAATTAAAGCTTATGAAAGTATAATAAATCTTAAGAAAGATCAATATTTCAAAACTTGGATTATAAAAATATTAATTAATGAATGTAGGAAGATTTATAATTCTCAAAAAAGAATTGTTTCTATTGATAAATTAAAAGAAGACGGGGTAGAAGATAATCATGGGAAATTAGAGGTTAGAGAAGCCATAAATAAGCTTTCAGAGGAATTAAGAGTTCCAACTATACTTTTTTATTATGAAGATATATCTGTTAAAGATATAAGTAAGATAATGGATATACCTGAGGGGACAGTAAAATCTAGACTGTCTAGAGCTAGATCAAAGCTTCAAGAACATTTAGAGTATAGGGGGATAGTGTAATGAATGAGAAATTATTTGATAAATTATTAAGAGATGATATTAACGAAGAAGTTATTAACCTTCCAGAGAATATGATAAATTCTATAGATAGAACTTTAAAGAATTTACCAGAAAGAAAAAGGAAGAAAAATATTAAAGGTATAGTAGCAGCAAGTGTTGTTGTAACAGTGGGTATAGGGCTATTTACAATAAATCCTACATTGGCAAAGGATATACCTATTTTAAATTCTGTTTTTGAGAAGTTAAATCAAGTATTTAATATAGGAGAAAACTATGTTAAATATAGTGAAAATATAAATATATCTAAAATTCATAAAGGAATAGAAGTAACTGTCAATGAGATAGTTACTGACAATAGCAACATAACAATAGCTTATACTATAAAAAACAATAAGAAATTTGAAGAAAATATTAAATATCCCCATATAAGAATAGATAAATTTAAAGTAAATGATAGAGATTATGGCAGTGGTATGAGTCAAAAGGGGGAATTTATTGATGAAAAAACCTATATAGCTTATCAAAGTTTTCATTTTATGGAAGATAAAGATATACCGGAAAGTTTTAAGTTAGATTTAGGAATATCTGGAATAGGTAATGTACAAGGACATTGGGATTTTAAATTTGATGTTTCTGGAATTGGAAAAGAAAATACAGCTAAAGAATATAATATATTTACTCCTCTAAAATCTGTAAGTTTACCTAATGAAGACATAGTGGTAGAGAAGATATCACTTACTCCTATAAATACTAATATATCAATTAGAGGAGTTTATAAAAGTTTAAGTGATAATAAAGAGGAAGATAATGAGTGGTTTTTGTTTGATGATAGTAATATGCAAATACAAAGTAAGAGTGCAGGAGGGTCAAGCTCTGGAGAAAATTTTGAAAGAGAGTTAATTTTTGATCCAGTTAAAAAAATACCTAGAAAGCTTAAAGTGGTACCATATAAATATATAAATTCGGAAGACACTGCTAGAACTGTAATATCAGAAAAGATTAATAGGGAATATCCTATAGAATTGTCTCAAGGAAAAATAGGAAAACTTATTATAAATAAGATAGAGTTTTTAAAAGACAAAACCTTAGTTCATTATAAAGTAGAAGGTACTGCACCATTATACCAATACTCTAATATATTCTTTATTGACGATAAAGGAAATGAAATATGGGGAGAATTTGATAAGATTAAGAAGATAGATGAAAGAACTTATAGTTTCATTTGGGAAGCTGAACCTTTAGACAAAAATAAAATATATAATATAGGTACTTTGAACTTTGACGAAGTAATAGAAATTTATGAAGGTTTTGATATAGAACTGAAATAAATCTAGTTAAGTTATAGAAAAATTTAATTATCTTATATTTTTAAGTATAAAATCAGAGATGATAAAAACAAAGAAAAATAATAAGCCAATATGTTAGCCTATTTTATAGCAGACTGATTTACTAAAACTCGATGTTTTGTCTTATATAAAATACATTAATATTTTTGGCTTGTTATTTTCTTTCAAATACAATCAATAAATGAGGTGGTATAAAAATGAAGAAGAAATTTCTTTTAGTAGTTACTTTACTTTTTACACTGTTATTTATGATAGGATGTAAAAGTAATGAAATTAAAGATAATAACTATAAAAGAGATATATACAGTGTAGATGAGTTAGATATAGATAAATTATTAAAATATAAAGATTCTTATGTTGGTGATAATAGTAAAGTAGGAGGAATTCTTTCAGTTTTACCTGGGAATATGTTCATAAAGGAATTTTCATTGACGAATGATAGTATAAAGGTAGATTATGAATATAAAGGACAGTCAAATATAAAAGAAGAGGATTTACACAAATATTTTAATGACGAAAATACTAAAAAAATATTTTTGAATAATATTACTACATTGTTTATATTGATTAAAAACGTAGAAAATATAGAATTAAACTTGCATGTAGAAAATCAATTATCATTTAATATTTCAAGAAAAGAAGTTGAAGATTTTTATGGAAAAGATTTAAGAAAATATGCTGAGAATAAATTATTATGGGAAAAGGAAGTTTTAAAAGATAAATTGACATCAAAGGAAAGTATAGAGAGCTTTTTTGAAGCTCATAGCATTATTATTAAATAGAAATATAATATCTGAAATTTAAATTCTAACTAATAAATATAATATATTTCATAGTATAGGTGATTGTATAATGCGGAGGGAAGGAATTTTTGTAAAGGTATTAAAAGGGGAAAAATATTTGTAAATGAAATAATAAAAGTTAAACTTTAGAAACTCTATTTTAAAAAATATTAATAATTAAAAAAATCGTGGTGATTAACCACGATTTTCTTCATCTGTATTTTCAGGATTAATTAATAGTTTTTTATAATCTTTACTACTTTTATTTTTTCTTAAAAGATATAATCCAAAACCTATAAATAAAATAGGTACAAAATAGGATCTTATTGTGTAATAAAGTCTATATAAATCTATATCTAAATTCAAATATCTAGTAATATCATTGATTATTAAACTAAATACAGAGAAAAATCCAATAACTACAAAAATAGTTCCTATTACTTTGAGATTTAATTTGTTAAAAGAAATTTTAAAATTTGAAGGATCATCTAAAAGTATAAATTTATCTTCAATATATTCACCATGATCTAATCTTGCTTTTACATTGAAGGTATCAAAGAAAGTATAAAACCAAAACGGTATAAGTACTGCTGGTACTAAAACACCTAAATGTAAAAAATCACCTAGTAAAATTATAAATCCAAATCCTAATAACACTTCTAATCCTCTTTTTAAAAGTCCATTATACATATATCCTGCACCAGGTATACATGCAAATATAAAGTTTAAGAAATTGCTTCTTCTTTTATATATCATAATAACCCTCCTATATTATTCATTATCCTAAGAAAAATAATACTTTTAGTCTCATAAAAAATTCTGCTATTTTTGAAGATAATCCTAAAGAGTTTATTAAAAGCATTAAAACTCCACTAAATATAAGACTAAAGCCTTCTTTTTTCTTATAAAAGAAATTTAAAAATTTATTTTTTATTTTAACCTCTACAGGTTTATTGCTTTCTTCAAGTTTGTTTAATAAGTTATTATTATAATTATCGCTTATTGTAAAATCATTATCACAGCGTTTAAATAATTCACTCATATAGTCCCTTTGTTGCTCCATAGTACTACCTCTCCTTTTTCTAATTTAACCTTAAGTTTTTGCTTGGCTCTATACAACCTACCTTCAACTGCTCTTTCAGAAATTCCTAAAATGTCACCAATTTCTTTATAACTAAGACCAATATAATAATAAAGCACTATAACATTTTTAAAATCTTCAGGAAGTTCTCTAATACATTGTCTTACATAGGTCTTATCATCTAAATTTAAACTATGTTCTTTATGAACGTTAAAAAGTCCTCCTAAAAAACTCTTTAGGTTATTTTTCTTTTTAAAGTTTAAACATATATTAATAGTTATTCTATATAAATAAGTTGATACCAAGCTATCTCCTCTAAAGTTACTTATATTTTTATAAAATGCTATAAAAACTTCTTGAGATAAATCTTCGGCTTCACCGTAATCAGAGGTATAGGAGTAACATAGGGAAACAATTTTTTTCTTATATTTGTCTACAAATACTACAAATGCATCCTTATCTCCATCTCGTATTCTATCTATTAATTCTTTTTCCTCCAAAATTAATCACTCCAAATTATTTAATTACTACACCTTCCTCTGCATTTACTTTTAACCTATCAACATTAAAAGTGATTTCAAGGTTCTTAGGCACATACAAAATTCCAACCACGTTATATATATCATCAGTATTAGCATTTATTGTAATAACTCCTTTATCTACTTGAGATTTTAAAGTAGTAACACCTTCATCATTATAAGAATTTTTAAATATAAGCCCATTAAATTTTACTACTTTATCATCACTTTTTACTACTTGTAAATCTGCATTATGTGCATTAAATATTAATTTTGTATTTTCTCCTTCAATAACGGTATCTGCTTTTGTACCCATAGAATTAAAAAACATATCATTTGCATTTATAAAATGTCTATATTCAGGAAGGTTAGCTTCTACATGCCACTTAATATTATAATATCCCTGAGCACATAAAAATAAAAGAATAATTAAAAAAATTCCTTTATTGTATTTCATAGTACCGAAATTATCTCTTTTTCTGCTTTCATATAGCAATTCTCCACCAAAGCATATAAATAATACTGGCCAATAATTTATAAGAGATTTTCCGATCTGAAAGTCCAGCTGTATTAATAACATAATTATACCAAAAGCTATAAATCCTATTGCAACGGTATTGCTTCCAAGTTTTTTCATAACACTCCTCCTCATATTTCTTTTCATATATTTAGACAACATAATTTAGAAAAACCCACGGATAAATTTAAAAAATTTATTTTATATAAAATTTTATGAGTTTCTATTGCTCTAAGTTGATAAAGTATTACTATAGGTAAATATATCATCTACAGTTATACCATACTTATTTTTAGAGATATTATTTTTTACATTGTCATTAATATTGTAATATCCTTGAGCACATAAAAATAAAAGTATGATTAAAAAAATACCTTTATTGTATTTTATATTATGTAAATCTTCTGTATCCTTACTTTCATATAACAATTCACCACCAAGGCATATAAATAATATAGGCCAATAATTTATAAGAGATTTTCCAATTTGAAAATCTAAATATATTAATAGCATAATTATGAAAAAGGCTATAAAGCCTAATATAACTGTAGTACTTCCTAGTTTTTTCATGATAATCCTCCTAATATTTATCTTAAAACGTATTTATATATAAATTTAAAATAAATAAAATATTAAAGTTTAAGCTAGCTTATAAAAGATTTAAATTACATAGCCACACTAACTTAGACATAAGATAATCATAAAAACCCATGAAAAAAATTAAAAAAAGTAAATTTAAAAGCTTTTTTAATTGTAAACAGATATTTTCATTTATTTAATTATATGTTAACATTTTCATGTCATTAGTTTTGTAGTATAATGGTAATATGATAGTATAAAAAATACATAATACCAATATATTGTAAGAAACTTAGTGAAAATATGGAGGCAATATGAAAAATCAAATAAAACAATTAGTTAAATGTTTTATAGTCTTATTAATAATATGTACAAATTTTTCAACTAAAGCATATTCATTAGATTCTAATTCTGATAATAAGAAGATATTGATAATTAACTCCTATCACTTTGACGAACCTTGGGAAGCTAGTATTTTTTCAGGAATAAAAAATATATTAGATAAAGGTTTTAAAAAAATAGAATATAATTTTGAATATTTAGATAGCAAGCAAAATGCTATTGATACAGAACAAATGATAAAAAATTACGCTATAAAATTTAAAAATCAAAAATATGATTTAATAGTTGTATGTGATGATGAAGCTTTTGAGGCTTTTAATCAATGTTATGAGGAAATATTTTATGGAACTCCCGTTGTGTATACTAGCATTAATGATCCTAACATAGAAATAAATGACACATTAAAAAACTTTTCTACAGGCGTAAAAGAAGAACAGCCGATAACCAACACTGTTGAACTTGCTTTAAAACTCCATAGTGATGCAAAAGTATTAAACTTTTTATTTGATAATAGTAAAACATCTACAGTCTATATAAATGAAGTTAAAAATATAGAAAAAAAATACAAGGATTTTAAGTTTAACATAATCCAAACTGATAATATAGAACAAGTTATTAATAAATTACAGGGAACTGAGAGGAATAGTATAAATTTCATTTATGGAGTTTATAAGGATAGAAATAATCAAATACTAAATAGAAGAAATAGCGCTAATATTATAGTTAATTATACAAAAGCACCATTATATACTTGGGTTGAACCTTATTTTAGTGAGGCAGTATTGGGAGGAATAATATTAGAGGGAGTCGAAATAGGACAAGCTACCGGAACTATATGTTATAGAATACTAAATGGGGAAGAAGTAAAGACAATAGAACCTGTAATGGATAAAAATTTTAAATATATATTTAATTATGATGTTATGAAAAAATGTTCTATAAAAACTAAAGAATTACCAAGTAATGCAGTTATAATGAATCATCCCTCTGTCTTTAAGCAAATTCCTACAGAGATTAAAGCGGCGATAATTTTAATCATTGCTATATTGAGTTTAATTGTAATTTTATTATTTGTTAAAATGGAATATAAAAATGAATTATATAAAAAAGCCATAGAATATGAAAATTTAAGAACTGAGTTTTTTGCTAATATATCTCATGAACTTAGAACTCCTTTAAATATTATTTTAAGTACACTTCAACTTCATGATATGTATGTAGAAAATGGAAGCATAATATATAAGAATGAAACTACATATACAAGAATGAGTGCATTAAAACAAAATAGCATGAGATTATTAAGGCTTATAAATAATTTAATTGACATTACCAAAATAGATGCTGGATATTTTAATCTTCAATGTCAAAGTCTAAATATAATAGAATTTATAGAAGATATTACAATGTCTGTAGCTAATTATATAGAGAGAAAGAATATAAGTCTTATTTTTGATACAGAAATAGAGGAGAAAATAGCTTGTTTTGATCCAAATAAAATGGAGAGAATTATATTAAATTTACTTTCTAATGCTGTTAAATTTACACCTAAAGGTGGAACTATTTATGTAGATATACGTGATGAAAAGGATAAAGTTAAAATTATAGTAAGAGATACAGGAGTGGGAATTCCTAAGGACAAGCAGGAAATAATATTTGAACGTTTTAGACAAGTAGATAATCTCCTTACAAGAAATCAAGAAGGCAGTGGAATAGGACTTTCATTAACAAAATCATTAGTAGAGATGCATGGCGGAAAAATCCATATTGAAAGTGAAGTAAATATAGGAAGTTCTTTTATTATTGAGATTCCTTGTGGAGCTTGCGCTATTGAAGATAATTCTGATAAGAGCTTTATAAATAGTCACGAGGATAGAGTAAATTTAGAATTTTCAGATATATATGATTAATATTTTATAATTTTAGTTATTTTATTATTGACATATAAATTGCTAAATTATATACTGATAATAATGTAGCTTTATCACACGACACAGAATACTCGATACTTCGGTGCCGAGATGAATGTGCCATAAACTTCTCGTTAAAAATGTAGAAAAAGACTTAAAGAATATAATGAATCAACTTGCAAATGATAATAGAATATCCATTACTACTTTGGGGCATATGGTTTTGAACCGAGCCAATATGATAAACCCCATAGGGTGATAATAGTTTCAACGGAAACTTTGCCCGATAAAGTCTTAGGGAAACCAAGTCAGTATTTGGTGTCAACTGATATTGCTTTAGCAAATATCAGCTATCCAAAAGAAGTTTGGATAGTACCTAAGAACCTTACGACTTTAGTCGTGAGAGGGTTCAGATGCATCTCATATATTCAATAATATCACAAGGTGATGGAGTTCACCATAATCGCAGAAATGCTAATAACTCCTACAAGATGACAGAGGTCTATCTTGTAGGAGTTTTTTATTTTATTCCTATTATTCACATAATAATTTATAAAGTTTAGATGTTTAAAGATTTTTAAGGAGGGTTTTATATGGCTACGAGTATAGCACTAATTTTATTGTTAGGTTTTATAGTAAATAGTATTTTTAATAAAATCAAATTACCAGGATTATTAGGAATGTTGATTTTGGGAGTAATAATTGGACCTTATGAATTAAAATTATTAAGTAATAGTATCTTAATAATTTCTCCTGATATAAGAAAAATTGCACTTATTATTATATTACTGAGGGCAGGACTTGGAATTAATAAAAGAGAGCTTAAAGAGGTTGGGATTACTGCTATAAAATTTAGTTGTATTCCTGGGATAATAGAGGGATTATTCATTGCAATCATATGTACAAAATTATTAGGCTTTACTTTTATAGAAGGAGGCATATTAGGATTTATAATAGCTGCTGTTTCACCAGCAGTAATTGTACCATCTATGTTAGAACTTATTGAAAATAAAATTGGTACTAATAAGGGAATACCAACAATAATATTAGCAGGAGCATCCATAGATGATGTATTTGCTATAACTATATTTACTTCTTTTTTAAGTATGTATGGGGGAAGCAAAGTGAATTTAGGATTGAAGTTACTAGAAATACCACTATCAATACTACTCGGAATTTTACTTGGTATAATCGTTTCGATAATACTACTTCAAGTATTTAAAAATTTTAAAATTAGAGATACTAAAAAGGTTTTATTGGTATTAGCTTCAGCAATATTATTAAATTCTTTAGAAGGAATATTAAAGGATAAAATAGAGATTGCTACTTTATTAGGGGTTATGACTATTGGATTTGTAATAATGGAAAAGGATAATGCTATAGGGAAAGCGCTTTCAGATAAATTTAATAAAATATGGATATTTGCAGAAATATTTTTATTTGTATTAGTAGGAGCTCAGGTTAATATATCAGTAGCTATAGATGCTGGATTTTTAGGTATACTGATAATATTATTTGGGCTTTTAGGAAGAAGTATAGGAGTATTTATTTGTACTATTGGTACAAATTTAAATCTAAAGGAAAGGCTATTCTGTGTAATAGCATATATTCCTAAAGCTACAGTACAGGCAGCTATTGGAGCAGTGCCTTTATCAGCGGGAGTAGCATCTGGAGATATTATGTTAGCAATAGCGTTTTTATCTATATTAATAACAGCTCCACTTGGAGCTATAGGAGTAAAAATCTCTTCCAATAAATTTCTTGATGCTGAAGAAGCTATAAAGAAAACAGCATAAGTTAATTTAAAGTGAAGAAATTTAAGTATATTATCTTTTACAAGATTAAAAAAATATATCATAGAAATGAACTTTATTAAATTTATCTTCGTATATGTTTTAGATGTATAAATAAGACATATTTAAAACAATAACTAGTAAGTATGATTATCTATTTTGCATTTTTAATTAGTTATTTTTTAAGAGGGCTAAATTTTATTTATAAGGAGGAGAACGTATGAAAAGATTAATTACCTTAATATCAGCGCTATTGATAGTGTTTACTTTTGGTGGATGTGTAAAAAAAGGAGATGAAGGTGCAATTAAAGATATTCCTGTAGCTGATATAATAGCTGCAATAGAAGAAAAAGTTGATTTAAATATAGTAAATTTGCCTAAAGATGAGACCTTAGAGAAAAATTATTATATAAATCCAGAAGATGTAGCAGAAGCGGAAATTAAAACCGCAATGATGAATGTTAAGTCTAATGAATTAGCTATAATAAAAGTTAAAGATAGCTCTAAAGTTGAAGATATTAAAAAGTCAGTTGAAAAACGTGGAGAAGATTTAGATAAACAATGGTCAAGTTACTTACCAGATCAATATGAACTTGTTAAAAATAGAAAAATAAAAGCTATTGGAAATTATGTAATATTAATTATAGATAAAGAAGCTGACCAAATAGAAGAAATAATAGAATCAAAACTTAAATAATAAGGAAGATGGTGCTAATTTTTAGTAACCATCTTTTTCTTTTATCGATGCGAAGATAAAAGAAAAATTATTATTTGAAGTAAGTTTCAATATAGAAGATAACAATTTAATAATAAATTTATTTAAGTATGATAATATTATATATACCTATTATTTTTACTATTATTGAATTAGAGGTTCACATATGTTAAAATACAACGGAGCTAGTTAGGAAGAAATTAGGAGGTAATCTATGGAAGGTTTTAATTTTTATTATCTTTTTTCTTATTTTATAATTTATAGCTTTTTAGGATGGTGTTTAGAGGTATTATATCATTTATATTCAAGCAGAAAATTTGTAAACAGGGGCTTCTTACATGGACCTATATGCCCAATATACGGAAGTTGTGGAGCTCTAATGGCTTGGTTTCTAACTCCTGTAGTGAATAATCCATTTTATTTATTTTTAGGAGGATTTATATTAGCTAGTATTATAGAATATGTTACAGGGTATTTATTAGAAAAATTATTTGGAGCTAGATGGTGGGATTATACTGATGAGAAATTTAATATAAAAGGATATGTTTGTTTAAAATTTTCTCTTTTTTGGGGAGTTATAAGTATTTTTGTAATGAGAATAATACATCCGAGGATAGAAGCTTTAGTTTATTCTATACCTCCATTTTTATCAGAATCATTATATACATTTATATTAATCCTGTTTGTAGTAGATTTTACTTTAACTATTAACAATTTAATAGAATTTAATAATATATTAAAGGAATTAAATAATATTGCTGATGAATTTAGAGAAAATCTAATAGAGATGAAAAATGGATTATTTGATAATATTAATGATATGAGAGACAATATAGGAGAGAGAAAAGAAGAAATCAATTCCAAACTTGATTTTAGAAATACTAATTTTAAGCAGTATAGCGAAAAAGTTATGAGTAGATTAAAGCTTAAACATAAATCTCTTTTAAAAGCTTATCCTAATGTTACATCTAGAAAGTTTAATGATATACTTGAATACATAAAAAACAAAAAAAATAATTAGAACTCTTTTTAGGGTTCTTTTATTTTTGTAAATTTATCAAAATAAACAAAGGAATATATATAGTTTTATAGAAACTATGATATAAATTATAACTTTACTTTTAAGGGGGATTATTTATGTCAAGATTATATGGAAAGAATATTATGCTTAGGGAATATAAAAGAGAAGATTTACCTTGTATAAGAAAATGGGTAAATGATCATGAGATAATAGATATGTTATCAGATATATTTTTGTCTCCTCATACATTAAATTTTACTGAAAATTATTTAAATTCCATTCTTGAGAATACTTCTAGTAATACTGCTAATTTTATTATAGCTTTAAAAGAAACAGAAGAATATATAGGACAAATAGATTTGTTAAAAATAGATTGGAAAAATAGGGTAGCAAATATAGGCATAGTTATAGGAAGAACAGACTTTTTGAGTAAAGGTTATGGTTATGAAGCAATAAAGCTGCTTCAAAATTATGCTTTTAATAGATTGAATTTAAATAAACTAGAACTATCTGTTCATGATTACAATATTAGAGCATATAGATGCTATTTAAAATGTGGTTTTAAAGAAGAAGGAAGAAGAAGACAAGCTTTTTATACTAATGGTAAGTATACTGATTATATAATTATGGGAATTTTAAAAGATGAATTTAATATGGATAGTGAAATTAAATATTAAAATATAAGAACAAAGCTTACTAATGGACAATTTTTAGTAAGTTTTGTTCTTTTTTAATGATTGTATAAATAGTTTTTAGTAGGGAAAATATATATAGATACAATGTAAAAACTTAAAATATATTGTGGTAAATAAATTTTCTATAAAAATAGTTTAAATTCTTAGAAATTAAGGATTAATAATTAAGAATGAAGAATCTAGGAAAAAATTAACTAAAGGTGAATTTCTAAAATAAAATTTATTTTTAAAAAACTCCAACGACTTTGAGGTTTTAGCCATAATTCGTATCTTTAATTCTTAATTTGTATTCATAGAAAAGAATTTTTTTATGGAAATTAAAATCATGTATAAGTTGAATTTTCATTGTAGAACCCTATATAAACATATAGAATATTAATTTTATAAATATAAAAAAAGGCGTGGTATTGTGTTAAAAAGGATTGATTGTAATGTAGAAAATCAATATGATAAGAACCTATTACAGTATAGATGTGGAGTCGCACATAATTTAGAAAGTGGAAATATATATATAGAAACTATTCCAGGAGAGTATGTAAATGATGATCTTCCAGTATCATGGTATTTGGTAGATAATAATGGAAAAGTTTTAGTTAAGCAAATTCATAATTATGATCACATATATATATTAAATATAGAAACTAGACAATTTGAATATTCTAAAATTGAAGAAATTAATGGGGAAATTGAACAGGTGCATATATATGAAATAGTTAATTTAATAAAGAGATTTTCAGTTAGAAATCCTAATGTAAGAATTTATTGGAACTTAAATAAAGGAGAAGTTCGCTGCACTAATATAATTTATGATATTATGTAGGGGAGATAAGGAAAAATAACTTATAGAGCATTATATGGAGAATATAAACTTTTTGTAAGACCTTATGATATGTTTATGGAAGAAGCACCAGAAGGAAAAGAAAATCCTACTGGACAAAATACAGATTTATGACAAAGGAAGAAATATCAGATTTAATATAATTATAAATCCTTCTAGGTTCTAACTAGAAGGATTTTTTATATAAGGAATCGTAAAAAGAAAAAGGCACATTAAAGAAATATGAGATTTTAACGATAATTATTGGGGGAGATGATAATTTTATAGGGGTAAAAATATATGGATGAAAAGATATATATCATTGATTTTGAGATATTAGAAGAAAAAAATATAGAAGAAATATTTTATAAATGGGTTAATAGTAGAAAAAATACACCTTTAGGCTTTAAAGAGGATGTTAAGTTAATGGAGATAAATGCCCATTATGCACCTTGCTATGTTTGTGATTTAAATGTTAGTGCAGATTATAATATAAAAGTGCAAAAAAGACATGGACTTAGAAGAGGAGTTAGTACTTTAATTTCAAAGAATGAAGAATTCACAACAAAAGATTATACTATGTTTGCATCTAAAATACTTCATAGATATGACATGGATCAAATAGCACCTTTTGATTTTTCAAGAATGTCAATTAGTGGATATGAAAAAAAACAAGGAACTAAGGAGGGGTTTTCTCAAAATTATGAAGAATGCCTTCAACATTATAGAGGTGCAATACTAAAAAAATTAGAGATGTTTATAAATAGTGGACTTGCTAAAATTAATACTAAAGAGATGAAAAAGAAATTTAATAATATAAATTCACATGAAATAATTAAAATATCTAGTCATGAGGTACTAGTTCCAGTATGGGTTTGTAAATATTCTTATAAATATGATACCTATTACTGTTTGATTAATGGACAAAATGGTAAATTTTATGGTCGTACTCCTAATAAACAGTTTAAAGGAAAAATTTTTATTATAATTTTTATTGCATTACTTTTATTATTAGGTGGAATGTATATTATATATAAATTTTAATATTTTGTTATGAGAAATCATTTTGCAACAGAGTTTAATAACTCTGTTTTTTTATTGTATTTTTTATAAAAAACATATTGACAGTGTATATTAAAAAAGTATATACTGTGTATAGTGAATATATACAGTATATACTTTATATACTCTTAAATAATGGAGGAACCTATGAATATAATAATATCTAATTCATCATCCCAGCCGATTTATGAGCAAATAGCAAGCCAAGTGAAGGCTCATATAATTAACGGAGTTCTACAATCAGGTGAAGTTCTTCCTTCTATAAGAAATTTAGCAAAAGAGCTTCAAATTAGCGTGATAACTACAAAAAGGGCTTATGAAGAACTAGAAAAAGAAGGCTTTGTTGAAACAGTAGGAGGAAAAGGAACTTTTGTATCTGGACAAAATAGTGAATTCATTAGAGAAAAGAGACTTAAAGAACTAGAAGAAAAGATAACAGAAGTAGTTCAAGAAGGAAAAGCACTAAATATTTCAGCTCTTGAGTTAAAGGAAATGATAGATTTAGTTTACGAGGAGGAATAAGTATGGAAAAAATTTTAGAGATTAAAGATATATCAAAAAAATATAGTGATTTTGCACTTGATAATGTGAGTTTTAATTTAGATAGAGGATATATTATGGGCTTTATAGGTCCTAATGGTGCAGGAAAAAGCACAACTATAAAGCTTATAATGAATTTGATTAGAAAAGATAGTGGATATATTAAGGTTTTTGGATTGGATTCTGTAAAAGATGAAAAAACAATTAAGGAAAGAATAGGTTTTGTTTATGATAATAGCTACTTTTATGAGGATCTAACTTGTGAAAATATGAAAAAAATAATAGCTCCCTTTTATAAAAGATGGGATGAAAAGCTTTATAAAAAATATATGGATGAATTTTCACTACCTAGAGATAAAAAAATTAAAGAATTATCCAAAGGTATGAGGATGAAATATTCTATTATATTAGCATTATCTCATAATGCAGAGCTTATTATAATGGATGAGCCTACTTCAGGGTTAGATCCAGTAGTAAGAGCAGAAATTTTAGATATATTTAGAGATATAATCCAAGATGAAAATAAATCTCTTATTTTTTCTTCTCATATAACTACGGATTTAGAGAAAATAGCAGATTATATAACTTTTATAAATAATGGAAAGATAGTTTTTTCAGAGGAAAAGGACAGTATAATTGAAAGTTATGGAATAGTTAAAGGAGATAATGATCTTTTAGACAGAGACATAGAGAAAGAATTTATTGGTGTTAAAAAAAATAAATTTGGATTTGAAGCATTAACCTCAAATAAAGAAAAAACAAAAAAAATCTTTGGAAATAAAGTTATTATAGAAAGACCAACTATAGATGATATTATGGTTTACAATGTAAGGGGGAATTAAACCATGTGGAATTTGGTAATTAAAGATTTTGTAGTACAAAAAACTAATATAAAATTTATATTGATATATGCATTAGCAGGTAGTTTATTCTTTGCCACATTAGGTGATGGCGCATATATTATGATACCAATGATGCTTTCATATACGTATTTATTGGGTGGCTTAGGACAAGATGATAAAAATAATAGCGAATTTTTATTAAACTCATTACCAGTTTCTAGAGATAGTATAGTGTATGCAAAATATCTATCTGTAATAATTTTTTCTGCAATAGCAATTGTATTGACTATGGGTGGAATATTTATAATGTCTTCTATAGGTTTAAGTAAAATGACAGGCAACATGAGGGTTGAGAATATCGTTGGATTCCTATTTGGAATTATGATATTTATGGCAATAAATTTTCCTCTATACTTTAAATATGGTTATGCTAAACTTAGATATTTTAATTTTGGTATATTTATATTATTTTTAATCAGTCCTATAATAATAAAATTTTTAAAGGATAATATAAATTTTAATAGTCCTTTTATGTTATCTATGAGGACAAAATTATTATCATTATCAGATACTCAAATTGGAATATTTATTATATGTATGGCCTTGTTTATATATTTATTATCTTTAGTTATATCTTTAAATATTTATAAGAAAAAAGAATTTTAATTAATAGGCATATTCAAAAAAATAACTAGTTAGTATGT
Source organism: Clostridium sp. UBA2485 (assembly GCF_002341865.1). Lineage (GTDB taxonomy): Bacteria > Bacillota > Clostridia > Clostridiales > Clostridiaceae > Clostridium_J. The sequence continues at coordinate 190,720 of NZ_DDOV01000049.1, forward strand.
TCATCTATTTTGTATCATACTGCGTCGTCAGAACTCCATGATAGCTAGACTATCATGAAAACCTGTCTCCTTGTCTGACGCAAAATATATGTTCCATCTTTAACTAGCTATTTTATTTCATATGCCTTAGTCACATTCAAAAAAGTAGAAGATAAATAACTTCTACTTTTTTAATTTTATAAATAGTTTAATATAAAACAAAGTTCTATATTGAATATTTATATTTTTTTATATAGCTAAATTCATTTAATGATAAATATGTGTAAAATTTATACAAAAAAAGAAGAGTTAGAAGGAAAAAACTTGAAACATATGGAATAGTTATGTAAGATTAAAACATGTAGATGTACGACTAAAATTAAAAATGTTTTAATTTACTTTATAAGAAACATAAAAGTGTTTTAATCAATTGACTATTGATAGTAGACAATTGATTTTTTAAAGATTTAGAGGGGGATTTTATGGGAATAAAAGTATATTCAAAAGAACAAAGATTATTTAAAGGAGTTAGGGAAGGAGAAAGGATTACTAATCCAATTTTAGTAATATTTATGCCTATAATCGTTATGTTCCTTTCTCGTTTTATTACAGTACCAATAATTAGAATAGCTTATAGAATATATCTTATTAATAATCCAGGAGAAAGTATTAATGAGTTTATTGGTAAAATTGGCGGCGGCTTTGGTGGGGGATTGCAGCTTATATTATCTTTTGGAAGTACTGCTTTGATTTATTTTTTATGGGTTAAGTTTGTGGAAAGAAGATCTATTGTTACTATGGGTTTCCACCTTGATGGAGCCTTTAAAAAATATATACGAGGTTTTTTATTTGGTTTTTTAATGATAGCACTGTCCGCTATAATGTTAATGCTCTTAGGAGAAGTAGAAGTATCAAAGGGAGATTTGATTTTCAATGATATTTCAATGGTATTTGGATTTTTATTTATGATTATTGGATGGATAATACAAGGTGCTACAGAAGAAATAATGATGAGGGGATATGCCTTACCGATATTAGGAACAAAAATTAATATTCCTGTAGGAGTTTTAATATCTTCATCTATATTTGGGCTTTTACATTTATTAAATAGTGGAATTAGTCCGTTAGCTATTGTGAATCTAATATTATTTGGAGTATTTGCAGCTTTTTATGCGATGTATGAGGATAGCTTATGGGGTGTATGTGCATTACATTCAGCATGGAATTGGGCTCAAGGAAATGTTTTTGGTTTTTTAGTAAGTGGAGGAGGCAATATGGGTGGAAGTATTTTTACTTTTACCAATAAAACAGATAATATAGTAAATGGCGGAGCATTTGGACCAGAAGGAGGACTCGTAATAACAATAATATATTTAATAGGAATTGGAACCTTATTGCTTTTGCAAAAGAAAAAAGTGGAAAGAATAAAATCAACCTATTTAAATAAAAGTTATTAAAAAGTAAGAAAACATTATATATATGTAAATTCTAAAATTAATATATATGTGAAAATAATTAGTATTTTTAAGTATCATAGTTGAAACTATTGAACTCACAATTCACAGTTCACAATTATGGATATTTCTCAGTGGCAACTGAGAAATTTAGAATTGATTAACCGTAGCGGCGAAAAATGTTCGCCATATATTATTGAATAAATATTAAACTATAAGACGTATTAAAGAGAATTAGCAAACACTGTTCACATCTACAATAAAACGCTAGCAATTGTAGGCTCTCCATAGTATTAGTTAAATTTATTAGTATTGTTCCGAGCTATACTGCACCTCAGGGAACCCTTATACAATTGAGAATTAACGATTGACAATGGAGAATTATTGATACTTCTCTTTTATAAGAGAAGTTCTAAATTTATTTCTNNAACTGGCGAACACTGTTCGCACCTACAATAAAACACTAGCAATTGTATTGCTAGTTAAAAAATCCATAATTTTTGAGAAAGTCTATCTATATATAATAGGAGAGGGAAAATAAATGAAAGTAGTAAAAGCGGAATTAAAAGCAATTAGAAAAAACGGTATAGATGTAAAAGTACATAATGGATTAATGGGACTTATTACTTCTATAGATAAAGAAGATATAACCTTCGAAGATATAGTAAATCATCAAGTTCATACAAAAGTTATACTTCTTACAAGAAAATGTTGCAGTTCTACACCTATGACAATATTAGAAACAGGTGTGAAGCCAGAAGATAATGAGGAGATTGTGGAATTATTAGATAGAATACTAGAGTTAATAGGAGAAGAAATAAAAGAGAATTTAAAAAAATAATTTAATATAAGAAAGTCGTGTTTTATAATCACGACTTTTTTAAATTTGAAAATAAATTTAATATTTAAAGCCTGTATTGTATATTCCCTAAAAATATATTTCACAAATTTATAAATTAGGCCTTTTCCATTTCTATTAATATAAAATGAGAGTTTTGAGTTGCTTTTATTTTAAATTCCTCTTCATATATTTCTAGAGCTTCTTTTTCATTAAGCTCTATAGTGTTTTTATATCTTGGCTCAAAGACTATATTTTCTATAATGGAGTTTCCTTCTATTTGTACTAAATATCCTTGACGATTTTTATTTATTTTAAATTCGATTTTTTTGTTAATATCTAATTCTAAGCTATATATGTTAACATCTTGATTAATTTTAACAGGGGCGAACCCTTTCTTACTACTTACCATATAGAGCCATTTATTCTTCTTTTCTTCTGTGTTAAAATCATAATCGCCATAGTTTGGATTGCATCCTAATTTATTAGGATATATCCATATTTGCATAATTCTTAAATCATTATTAGCTAAGTTATGTTCCTCATGAATTATCCCTGTACCTGCACTCATATATTGTATACCATCTTTTTTTACTGTTTTCTTATTTCCCATACTATCGCCATGAGTTAAATCACCTTTAATAATATAAGATATAATTTCCATATCTTTATGAGGATGATTATGAAAACCACTACGAGGTTTAATAATATCATCATTTAGAACTCTAAGTACACCAAAGCTCTCATTTAAGGGATTATAATAATCTTCAAATGAAAAATGATGTATGCTAGATAGCCAACAATGATCGCTTGATCCCATTTCAGTTAATGTCTTTTTCTTAAACATATTTTACTCTCCCTTAAAAATTTAAAATTGATATTTAACGTCACAATTATATTGTTTGTATTTTTATAAATTAAATTAGTGCCATCTTTTTCTTAATTTATAAAAGGCAGCATTATCAATGTTAGACAACTTTTAAAAAAATATACCAGTACATTAGAATATTTTTCACCATATTGCATTGCCAGAACATGTTCATAGAAAGTATGAGTATAACTTGAAGCTTTGTCTGATTGAGGCATATTAAAAAATAACTAGTTGTATGCTCATCTTTAACTAGCTATTTTATTTCATATACCTAAAATAAACCAACATCTTTGGTTTATTATTTTCTTTCAGAAACCTTATCTAGAAGAATATTTTTTATGTATTGACTTTAGGGTTTTATTAGTGTACTATTTAAGTAGAACACTAATACGATATGGAGGTTGCATATGAAAGTTGAGTTTGATAACAATATACCCATATATTTGCAGATAATGAATATAGTAAAAAAGCAGATAATTAGGGGTGAAATAAAAGAAGGAGATAAAATTCCTTCTGTAAGAGAGTTTGCAGAAATGCTTCAAATCAATCCCAATACTATTCAGAGAACCTTCCAGGAACTTGAAAGAGAAGGAATAGTAATAACCAAAAGAGGCATGGGAAGATATGTAACGGAGGATAGTGAAAAAATTATGGAAGTTAAACAAGAAATGTCAAAAGAAATAATTACTAATTTTTTAAATGGAATGAAGTCTTTAGGGTTTGAGGAAGAAGAAATTTTAAAAATTGTATTAAAAGAAATTAAAAAAGAAAATTAATTTAGAGGTGAATATAATGGGAGATTTATTAAAAGTTGATAATGTAACTAAGAAATATTCCTCTACTATTGCATTAAATAACGTTACTTTAAATATAGGAAAAGGAAAAATTGTAGGATTATTAGGAAGTAATGGGAGCGGTAAAACTACTTTATTAAAATTAATCGCTGGACTTTCAAGATATAATTCAGGAAATATTACTGTTATGGATAAGGAAATAGGTATAGAGACAAAAGAAATTGTATCATTTATGTCAGATAAACATTTCTTTGAAAAGTGGATGAAAATAAGTGATACCATAAATTTTTATAAAGATTTCTATAAAGATTTTGATGAAGAGAAAGCATTAAAAATGTTAGAGTTTATGAATTTAAATGTTGAGCAAAAAGTTAATACACTATCCAAAGGTATGGCTGAGAAGCTTCATTTAAGCTTAGTTTTATCAAGAAAAGCTAAACTTTATTTATTAGATGAGCCTATAGGTGGAGTAGATCCTGTAGGAAGAGATAAAATTTTAGATGCAATTATAAATTTTTATGATGAGGAAAGTACAATTTTATTTTCAACTCATTTAATTAGAGATGTAGAAAGAATATTTGATGAAGTTATATTTATTAAAGAAGGAAATGTAATTCTACATGATAATGTTGAAGATATAAGACTTAAAGAAAAAGTTTCTATTCATGATAAATTTAAGGAGGTATATGGGGAATGCTAAAATTAGTTAAATACCAATTTAAATCTAATTTTAAAAACTTGATGATATTTTTAGTAACTACATTAGTATTTCAAATACTATTTATTTTAAGATTAAACTCTCTAGTAAGTTCAGTACAAATGAGTTCAAGTAGTTTTAATGTCGGTGCGAATAATATTAGAGGAATTATAGATATAATAGTAGTATTAGGAGTGGTAGCTACTAGTGTTACTCCGTTAATACTCTTTATTCAAAATTGTAATTCTTATGAAAAAATGATGAAGAACTATAACTTGATGTTAACTCCTCAGAAAGGTATAAATTATCCATTAGCTAATTTGATTTATTGGACAATTTGTTTAGTAGTTATAGGTTTAATAGATTTAATATTTGTTATACTTATTATTACTGATGCTAGTGGAGCTATTGGATTTGATGGGATTATTTCTATATTAAAGTTATTATTAACTCCTATGGGATTAATATTTTTAGTAAATATTTTAATTGGAATATCATTATTCTTGGTTGGAATACTTTTATCTATAACAGTATGTACTATGAAAATTGCTAACAAATCTATACATTGGATATTTGGAATAGCATTCTTTCTAATCATTGATAAAATATATGAAGTTATAATAAATTTTGTTGAAAATAAAATAACATTTGCTAATGTCGCTTTTAATACAGATGTTTTATCTTTAAATACTTCTATAATATCTTCAGGTGTGACTGTTAGTAATGCAGCTGTTACTATAAATTTGATGGTGATGCTGGTGAAGATACTAGCTTTAGCTTTAGCTATATTTGCAACTGGCTATATAATTGATAAAAAGTTAGAAGTTTAGCAAGTCTTAAAATAATTCGCAATTATGTTGGAAATTAATTTCAATTAAAATAATTTTTTTTATTATTTTTTACTAGCAATACAATTGCTAGTTTTTTTATAAGAAGTTACTTTGTAACTTCAAGAGAAATTAATCATGATATTTATAATATAACTCTAGAACAGGACAAAGACATTAATAAATTTTAATATGAAAAATAAATTTTCTATAAAAAATATTAATATTAATATTTAAACTTAAATTGTGGTTAATGGTAAGGAGATATTTAGAATGTTATTTAGAAAAATTGAAAAGAAACTTTAATTCTATTTTTAATGAAAGACTTATTTAAATATCTCTTTATAATAATTAGAATTTTTGATATTTCTAAACTTAGTAGGTAACAGAGGAATGTTTCTTCCTTCTTGATATATCAATAATAGGTGTTATTCTAGTTAAATATAGTAAATTGTCATTACATTGAAAAAATATTCCAGGTAATATATCATATGAATAGGTGGGTTTTTATTATGAATCTATAAATATTTAGCTCTGTAAAAAATTGAGCTAGAATTGAAAAGCTCAATACTTTGAAAAAATCAATATTAATTTTTTATTCTCATTAAAAATATAATAATTAATTGCAGTTTAATTATAATATTTTAAATCTTTAAATGGGCCTTAGATTAATAATAAGTGTTTAAATATTAATAGGAATTCTGTAAATAATTTATAAGATAGATTTTTAAGTTTTAGTTATTAATTATATAAAATAACCATAGATTAACTTAAGAAGTTTGTATTATACTAAAACGTTAAAAAGTATATTCAAGTAAATTTAAAGGGGGAATTTTCATGACTAATATTAATACAATTGAATTTAAAGAGAATAAATTATTTTTAATTGATCAAAGAAAATTACCTAATAGTTATGAAATTTTTATTTGTACAACCTATAAAGATGTAGATTTTGCTATTAAAGATATGGTAGTTAGAGGAGCACCAGCTATAGGGGTAGCAGCTGGTTACGGAATACTTTTAGCAGCTGAGGAATTTTCTGAATTATCTAAAAATAATTTCTTGGCTAATCTAGAGAAAGCCTGTGAGATTATATATAATTCTAGACCTACAGCAGTAAATCTTATGTGGGCAGTTAATAGAATGAAAAAGGTTATAAAAAGAAATGAAGGTAAATCCATAGAAGAAATCTATAAATTTATTGAAAAAGAAGCACATACAATTTTAAAGGAAGATATAGACATTAACATGACTATGGCTAAGCATGGAAATAAAATAGTACCAGAAAATGCGACAATACTTACTCACTGTAATGCAGGTGCATTAGCTACTGCTGCTTATGGTACAGCAGTAGGAGTAATAAGAGAAGCACATTATAGTGGAAAGAATATTTTTGTATATGCAGATGAGACTAGACCAAGATTTCAAGGAGGAAAGCTTACTGCATGGGAACTTGTTCAAGAAAAAATTCCATCAAAACTAATTCCAGATTCTGTAGCAGCTACTCTCATAAGAGATAAAAAAATTGACTTAATATTAGTAGGAGCAGACCGAATTGCATTAAATGGAGATACAGCTAATAAAATAGGAACTTTTATGTTATCAGCAATAGCGAAAATTTATAATGTTCCATTTTATATTGTAGCACCAACCTCAACTATTGATATTAATACAGAACATGGAGAGTTTATAGAAATAGAAGAAAGGGATAGCGAGGAAATTACTCATATAGATGGTAAAAGAATATTAGCAGAAGGAATTGAAGTTTATAATCCAGCCTTTGATGTTACACCTAATGAAAACATCACAGGAATTATTACAGAAAAGGGGATTATATCTAAACCATTTAAGGAAAACATATTAAAACTTAATTTAGCCCTAATGAAATAATAAAATTAAAAATATAAATTTTATTGGATGAATATATTAAGTATATATATTAAGAACTTAGAATTAAATATTACTAAGACTTTAATCTTCGGAAAGATAAAAGAGTATGTGAAAGAAAATTGTAATCAATGTTTTTAATTACAATTTTCTTTTCATATCTATATTTATCAATGATTATCGAAACTTTCTATTATATTTAATATGTGATTTTTATCGTTCTTGCTACTTATAAAAATATATAAAAGATTTTCATCATCAGTGTTTATTGCATTAAAAGTATAATAAGATTTATTACTATTAATATCTTCTGAAAGTAAATATATCTCTTTAAATCCTTTTAAGTTTAACCTTTCACCAGTGTTTTCCATTTCATCCTTGGAAGATATAAAAAGTTGTAGTTCATTATCAGTACTTTTATAATGTACTTCTGTCATGGGATATTCAAAATCTTTGCAATTAAATTTGACAGAAGTTATAGTATAACCAAAGCTATTTAATTGAGGGATTGGAAAATGTCCCATAGAAATATTTACATCTTCTTTATTAATGGAATTTAATTGGTTCTTATTATCTGAAAAATATAATAATGAAATATGACTGCATATAAATATTAATGTTATAGCTGTAATTATTAGCGCTTTATTCTCTTTAGATACTGCTAATAATAAAGTTATTATAGATAAAATAATAAATAAAGCTCCCACAAAAAACATAACATACCTCTAAGAAAATATAAGATAAATACATTATAATGGATAATTTTACAAAAGTCACCATAAATTTATAAAAAAGAAATATTTTTAAATTTTATTGTATATTAACTTTGAAATATTCTTGTATTTAACATAATTGTGTAAGATTATTCCATCTTCTATAAGTGGGAGATGAATGGCACTTGCCGATAGGCAACAAGTATGACAAACTATAATCAGTTACATTAGCTGAAAGGTAGTGTCATT
>NZ_DDOV01000050.1:0-27019 GCF_002341865.1 Clostridium sp. UBA2485
TTTAATTTTCAAAGACCAAGTTATTTAGTAATTTTTACCGTCATCACCTGACGACTCTTACTATTCTATCAGGTTTATTTTTTCTTGTCAACAGTTTTTTTATTTTTATTTTTATTTAATAACTGTTTTCAAGTGCTAAACTATGTCGATCAGCTTTGAATTTCTCTGTGCCGTAACGACAATATCTATCTTATCATAAACAAAATCCTTAATTTCTTAGAAAACATTATTTATTTGATATTACACTTTAAATACTATGTTTTACTTTAATATGCTTGTCTTTCTATATGTAGATACACCTGGAGTAGTTATTTAAATTTACAATAAAATTTACCATTTATGTATTTTTATTTAAAAATTCTTCACCTTAGATATCCTTTCCTATTATTATATAGATTTTTTTCTACATTTTTCTACTAAATATTATTGATTTTTGTATCTGTAGATACAGATTTATGTGCTAATTGTCAGTATAATATGAAAATAACAAGAAAATTTATTAAATATATTCAACAATAAAGAAAGGGTGTAGTAATCAATGATTAAATTAATCGGTATAGTTATAGTTATTATTGGATTTGCTCTTAAATTTGATACTATAGCAGTAGTTTTATCTGCTGGAGTAGTTACCGGACTAGTTGCAAAACTAAACATTATTGAAATCCTAGATATATTAGGTAAAACATTTGTAAGTCAAAGACATATGTCATTATTTATACTAACACTTCCTGTTATAGGTATATGTGAAAGATATGGATTGAAAGATAGAGCTATCACATTAATCAAAAATGCTAAAAGTTTAACTGCAGGAAAAATGTTAACTCTCTACTTATTCATTAGAGAATTAGCTGCTGCCTTCTCAGTAAGACTTGGAGGACACGCTCAATTTATAAGACCACTTATAAATCCTATGGCACAGGGTGCTGCTATCAGTAAACATGGTGAACTTGATGAAAGCACAGTTGATAAAATTAAAGGGGCTGCTGCTGCTATGGAAAACTACGGTAATTTCTATGGACAAAACGTATTCCTTGCAAGCTCAGGAGTTTTATTAATTGCTGGTACTTTAGAAGAACTTGGATATGCAGTAAACACATTAGATGTCGCTAAAGCTTCAATACCTATTGCTGTAATTTCATTTCTATTTGTAGTAGTACAAAATCACTTGTTAGATAAATCTATAGCTAGAAAAGCATCAAAGAAAAACTAATATAAGGAGGATTTATATATGGATATAAAAGTTATGTCAGACATACTGCTTGAAGCTTTTTATATAATGGTTGGACTTTTAATGTTAACAACTGGGATTATTACTTTTAAAGATACAAATCATAAAACTAGAATTGGAACAACTTTATTTTGGATAATACTTTCTATCATATTTATATTAGGTAAGTTTTTACCATCAACTGTTGTAGGTGGAATGCTTGTATTCCTTGGAGTATTAACTGCTATGAAGCAAGTTAACATAGGTAACCTAAAGATACCTGAAGCTAAATTCAGCGAAGACCAAGCTAAAAAACTTAAAAACAAAATATTTATTCCTTCAGTTTCAATAGCTGTATTTGCACTTGTTATTGCTCAATTTACTAAATTCCCTGGAACTGTTGCCATTGGGATATCTGCTATAGTTGCAATTATAATCACATTCCTTGTTACAAAAGCAAAGCCTAAAAATCTTATAGAAGATGGGAACAGAATGCTTCAATCTGTTGGACCTACAAGCATATTACCTCAATTACTAGCTGCATTAGGTGCAGTATTTACTGCTGCTGGTGTTGGTGATGTAATTGCATCTGGAATATCAAACTTTATACCTAATGGAAATATATTAGCAGGAGTAATTGCTTACTGTGTAGGTATGGCAGTATTTACAATGATAATGGGAAATGCTTTTGCTGCATTTGCTGTTATAACTGCTGGTGTTGGTATACCTTTCGTTTACGCACAGGGTGCTAATCCTGCTATAGCTGGAGCATTAGCATTAACTGCTGGATATTGTGGAACACTGCTAACTCCAATGGCTGCAAACTTTAACGTTATGCCTGCTGCATTACTAGAAACAAAAGATAATAATATTGTTATTAAATATCAAGCACCAGTAGCTCTACTATTATTAGTAGTTCATATAGCGCTTATGTATTTCTTAGCATTTTAATTTAAACTTAAAAATTCATCTCCATACAATTATAGATTGGAGATGAATTTTTAAAATATATAACCATAAAAATTAATAAATTTAATAAAAATCATAATGATTTTCCATCTACAATTATTATATTAGATGGTAATTATTAAAATAAATTAACATTAGGAGGAAGAACGATGAAAGCTTTAATTACAGGTTTTGATCCATTTGGTGGAGAAAGTGTAAACCCTGCACTAGAGGCAGTTAAATTATTACCTAATACAATTTCTGGAGCAGAAGTTATAAAAATTGAAATTCCAACTGTTTTTAGAAAGGCTTTATACCATATAGAAAATGCAATAGAAAAACACAATCCTGATATAGTTATATCAATCGGACAAGCAGGTGGTAGATTTGGAGTAACGCCAGAAAGAGTTGCTATTAATATAGATGACGCTAGAATTAAAGATAATGAAGGTAATCAGCCAATAGACCTACCAATATATGAAGATGGACAATCTGCATATTTTAGTAACTTACCAATAAAAGCTATGGTTAAGGAAATGAATGAAAATGGTATTCCAGGATCAGTATCAAATACTGCTGGTACATTTGTATGTAACCATGTTATGTACGGAATATTGTATTTAATTGATAAAAAATATCCTAATATAAAAGGTGGTTTTATTCACGTTCCATTTATACCAAATCAAGTTATAACTAAACCAAATACTCCTTGTATGTCATTAGCTGATATATCAAAAGGACTTGAATTGTGCATAAAAGCAGCTGTAGAAAATAACAAAGACGTTAAAATGGTTGGAGGAGCTATTTGCTAATGATTAAACCAACAGAAAAAAGAAAAGTATTTGTATACGGTAGTTTAAGAACAGGATTTTTTAATTATGATAAATATCTAAAAGGCAATGTTTTAAATTGTGAAGCTGCTAAAATTAAAGGTAAATTATTTCATATGCCTAATAAAGGATATCCTGCTGTATTAGACGGTGATGATTATATATATGGTGAAGTTATGACTGTAGCCAATTATGAAGAGATAATGGTAGCAATGGATGAAATGGAAGGCTACTATGGTGAAAATAATACTGATAATGAGTATATTAGAACCGTTATGGATGTTGAAATAATTGAAACTGGCACCATTGAAAAATGCTATGTATATAAGTATGAATTAAATGATCAAGATGAATTTAACAAGCATAAAATATATATTTCTCATGGAGATTGGAAAAATTTTATGACAAAATTTAAAAAAGATGCTTAATAATTTTGCTAAATTAAGCTAATATTATATTAAGAGAGTAAACTCCCGTTTACTCTTTTTTATTTATAAAAGGCTGGTGAGTATCCATGTACGAGAAATTATTTAACATGAATAAGCAAAATGACATGAGAGCTTTTTTTTTACAGGAATTAGCACCTTTAGGGAAAATTATAGATTTTAAAAAAAATCAAGAAATCTCTCCTATGCCAAAGCATAATGTTGTTATTGTGATGTCCGGTACTGTGAAAGTTTCTACCTTTACCTCCACAGGACATGAAAAAGTATTATTTTACCTTATAAGCGGAGAAATTTTAGGAGAATCTTCATATTTTGTAGATGATCATATTGATGTTAAAGCATTATCCATTGAAGATGTAACTGTAAGTTATATTGAAGATACTAAACTTGATAAATTTTTAATACAATATCCCAATACATATAGATTTTTCATACATAGTTTAACTCGTAAATATAGAATTGCCCTATCTCAAATCAATGATTTTTTAGCTGAATCTCCTAAAACTAGGATTGCTTCTACATTGTATAGATTAGCAATATTAACACCTAAAAATTCCAATAATAAATATAGTATAAATTTAACCATGACTCACCAGGAGCTAGCTAATTTAATAGGTTGTTCTAGGGTAACTGTTACGAGAATTATTAATGAACTTAAAAACGAAAACATAATAGATATGAAAAATAAAGAGATCTATATATTAAATATGGAAGCCTTAAAAAAGCTTTCTCAGCTTACTTAAACCATTTATTTTTTAGTAAATGGTTTTTTTGAACATTTTTTATTAATAAATCATATTGTATAAACATATAGTTTAGTATCTTGTATTGTTTAATACTAGCTAGTATAATATAGTTATAAATTAGAGTTTTAATATTTAATTACATATTTGTTTCCTATCAATTATTAGAGGTGATTTAATGAATGTTCAATTAAAAAAAGGAGTTTTGGAACTTTGTGTATTATCAGTAGTTTCAATGAAAGATTGCTACGGTTATGAGCTTGTAAATGAAATATCAAAAAATATACAAATCTCTGATGGAACAATCTATCCTATTTTAAGAAGACTTACACAAGAGGGATATTTTACAACCTACCTTCAAGAATCTCAGGAGGGACCTCCTAGAAAATATTATAGAATAACTGATTCTGGAATAAGAACTAAAGAAAAGTTATCTGAGGAGTGGTCTGAATTTATGGAAAGCGTTAATAACATTATTAAAGAGGGGTGTTAATATGACTAAAGATCAATTTATAAGCATTTTGTCGCAAGGTTTATATGATTTTCCCGCAAATGAAAGAATGGAGATAATCTATGACTACGAAGAGCATTTCAGAGTAGGAAAAGAAAATGGAAAGACCGATGAAGAAATAATAAGAGAATTAGGTGATCCTTATACTATTTGTTCTCAATATAAGGCTAATTATGAAATGAACGGTAATGAATACAACACAAGGCAACAATATAATAATCAAAATCAATATAATAATCAATATAGAAAAGATAGTTATGATAATGGTAGATACAATAGGCCTTATAATTCAGATGATGGATTTTCAAAAGCAATGAAAATTATAGGTATTATTGCTCTAGTTATAATTTGTCTTCCTGTAATAACTACTATAGGAGGATTAATTTTAGGTATATTTGGAATATCTATAGGATTATTCGTTGGTGGAATAGGTACGATTATAGGTGGATTAGTTGGTACTGTTGCAACTCCATTTATATCTATTCCTCTTTCTGTGCCGTTAATAGGGGTTGTACTTCTAGGAATTGGCCTTAGTATACTAGGTGTTCTAATATTCTTCTTTGGATTATTCGTATGCAAAGCTATTTATGTGCTAAGTATTAAAGTATTAAATTGGTTTAAATTACAACTACAAATATGATGAAAAGGAGATGCTTTATGTTTAATAGTAAAAAATTAAAAACTGTTATATTGTCATTAACAATTATAATGATAGTTTGCTTTACTTCTTCTTTTCTCATTTTCGGAATTTCTATTAAAAATATGAATATTAATAATTTAAATTTAAATCCAAATTTCTATAATATCTATAATGAAATTTTTAATAACAGTAACTATAAATACCATGATGTTAATGAAGAACAAATATTTTCATTAGATAATATAAACTTAATATCTATAAATACTACCTCTTATGAGGTTACTATGATACCTTATGATGAAAATGAACTTAAAGTTAAATTATCTTCTAATATACAGACTAATAATAACTTTAATGAATCTCAACTTAAAATAAATAAAGATCAAAACAAAATTAATATAGAGACTTATAAAATTCCAAATAATTTCTTTTTCAATATGAATAATGGAAAACTAGATATATATATACCCAAAACTTATAATAAATCACTGGATATTTCGACAATTTCTGGTGATGGGTATATAAAAAATTTAAACTTATCTTCTTTAAATTTTAACTCTACTTCTGGAAGTTTAACTTTAAAAGATATGGAAATGAATAATTTTATATTTCAATCTACATCATCAGATCTAGATGCGACTAATATTATTTTAAAAGATAATAATAATAAATTTAATTCTATTTCTGGTGAACTAAATCTTAATAATGTTAGAGGCAATTTAAGCTTTAATACCACTTCTGGCAATATTAGTTGTGATAAATTATTAGGAGATATAAATGGAGGTACTATCTCTGGAGATATAGATATAAAAATCTCTAAAGATGTTGGAATAAAAGTAGATTTAAAAACAGTTTCTGGAGATATTGACGTATTTCCTCCAATAAAAGTTTTAGAAAAATCTAAGAAAAAACTTCAAGGAACTATTGGAGATAACGCTAAGCATAATTTAAATATATCTACTACATCAGGAAATATTAGTATGTATGAATAAAGAGTATCTTTAGGTACTCTTTATTATTTTGTTATAAACTATTTACATTTAAAAATAATTATTTAAATATTATAATTGTAACATTAAAAATCGTGACATTAAGCCACGATTTTTAATTTAGACATCTGAAAAAAATAATAAAACAAATATGTTAGAATACTTTCTTTCAGATATCTTACATAAATGATTTGAATATAATAAGGAATAAAACTCCAGGAACTCCTAAAAATCCTGCTATAAGCGCCGTAGTAGGGTTTATAGCTATATCTATACCAAAAGGTCCACCTACAAAATTTATTAGAAATAATAATATCCCTCCAGCTATGGCATTAATTACTAACTTTCCTAGTATCTTAAGTGGCCATGCAAATAGTTTTCCTACTATAATTAGCCCTAAAACTGCAATTATAAAAAAAATAGCATATTCCACAAATTCATCTCCTCTCATATATATTATACGATAAATATACTACTAATATATAGTATTATCCTCTTATATATGAAAGCTTAATTTGATTACCATCTACTAGCTGGATTTAATTGTTCTACCATTAAAGTTGCATCTAATTTTATGCCTTTTTCCTTTGCAAGTGAAAGAAAATATATATATTTTGCCTTAGCTTCATCTTCCTTATATATTACTAAATCAATTAGTTTAGGGTCGCTTACAAATTGAAAGCAAATTCTAGCATTTTCCCACTCAACTCTTGCATCTTCAAGATGATTGATTATTTGCTTTTGCTCTTCATCATACTTATTGTAGTCACAAATCATTTCTATAACTTTTTTTCTATCCATAAAAAAACCTCCTACTATAATGTATATTTCAAATTATTGACATTTAGTAGAAGGCTTATTCTTATTTACAAATTTTTAGACCAAAACTATAAAAAATAAACATATTTATTATTAAAATCATCTTTATAAATTATTATGTTATATCTTAAACTTTCCAATTATTTCATTTAAGTCTATAGATAATTGATTTATTGAATCCATATTATTATTAACCTGTTCAAAGGATGCTGCTTGTTCTTCAATTGATGCTGCAATTTCTTGAGAATTCACTGAGTTTTCTTCTGCAATATAAGCGACCTTATTAATTGATGAATTAATTTTCTTAAACTCTTCTTTTACATTATGATTTATTTCCCTAATATTCTTCATCTCTAAATACTCTTCATTGGCTTGCTTTGTAACCTCATCAAACTTCATTTCAACATTACTCATATCCTGTTGATAAATAATTATTTGATTTAAGATAATATTCATATACTCTCCAATATTAAATATCTTTTCAAGTATATATTTAACTATATTCTCTATTTTTTCTGTTGATTCTCTGCTCTCATCTGATAATTTTCTAATTTCCTCTGCTATAACAGAAAAGCCTCTTCCGTGTTCTCCTGCCCTTGATGCCTCTATAGATGCATTTAATGCTAATAAGTTTGTTTGAGAAGATACTTGATTTATAATATTTAGAATACCTTGTATATCCTGTGAATCTTTTTCTAATTCATTTACTGTATTAGATAATTCTTTTGTATTTAAAACAAGACCTTTTAACTCTTCAATTTCCTTATTTAATATTTTCTTTCCTTCAATAGAAGAATTTTTGCTATTTTCTAATTGAACTAGTAAAATATCAATCTTTTCCATAACATCAGTAATTTCTAAATTTACATCCTCTGTCTGAGAGATAATATGTTGAATCATATTAGATTGCTCTACACTTCCTGAGGATACATTTTGCATTGATATCGAAATAGTTTCTGTTGCTCTTCCAAGTTCATCATTTATAACTTGCATAGATGCTACTGATTCTTTTAACATTTTTGAAGAATTAAATATAGTTCTAACAATCTCCCTTATTTTACCAATAAATCCATTAAAGTACTTAGTTAATTCACCTATTTCGTCATTATATTTATATAATATTTCTTTTCTTAAATCCCCTTCTCCTTTTGAAATAACTTCAAACTCATCTTTAATTTTTATTAATGGTTTCATTATAACCTTTATCATTAAAGTACCAAAAATTACACTTAAAATTATAGAAGTTCCTAATATAAAAATACTTTTATTTTTAGCAGCACTAATCTTCCCCTTAGAATATAAAGTATATTCTACAACTACATCATCAATGGAATTAACATATTTATTTACGTTCTCTTTTATAAACATCCAAGAATTTTTATTGCCGTTTTCTAAAATATTTATATAGGCTGGCTTAAATTCTTTTTCCCATTTAATTTTTACATCATTAAGATTATTTTTTATACTATCATTATCTATAGGTTTTATATCTAATTTGCTATTACCATTCACTAAATCTTCAAACATATTGTCTATTTCCTTTATCTTTACCTCTAAAGCTTCTAAGCTTTCTTTATCATCTGGAGCTAAAACAATATTGGAAGATAGTTGCGCCATCCTATAATTATATGCTCTCATTTTTCCAAAATAATTTATAAAACTGCTATCCCCATTTATTTCTTTATATGTGCTAAAATTCATTACTACTGTTAAAGCTATAAGTGCAATATAGCATATACATATAAACTTTAGTTTATCTTTAATTTTTATCTTCATAACGTACTCTCCCCCATATTTAAATTAAACATAATTACAGATTATCATTTAATAAATATTATTAAATGATAATTAATGTGATTATATAACAATATTACCAAAAGTTCAATTTAAAGTTATATAAGGAAATTTAATAATAATTTTATTATAAAAAATATCCTCATTTTATTTGAAGCCTAAAATGAGGATAAAATATTAATATATAAATTATTTTATTTAATATATCTAAGCATTAATTTTTACAGCCTTTCTACTTTCATATCTATTACTGTATAACTTAAATTTACATCTTCGTTTAAAGTATTCTTTGAAACTCCTCTAAAATCTTTTCCACACATGCTATATAAATCAGAAGATATTTTAAGTTCTGGCAATCTTCCAATAAATTTCTCTCCATCAAATAAATAAGCTTGTTGAACAGGGGTTCCAAAATTTCCTTCTGGTGTAAATCCTCCGCCAGATGCTATAAATATAAATACTCCTAATTCTCCACCTAAAAGTTCTTTCACAGTCTTTTCTCCCTGTTTTAATTTCATTTTATTAAATATAGATTCGCTTGGTTGTAGTGAGGGTACCTCATCATATTCTCCTGTTGAAGCTGCTGTTAATGGAAGATTATAATTTAAAGCGGTTTTCTTATCTGTATAAGGCGATTTTATAACCCCGTTCTCAATTAGAGCATATCTATAGTCTTTTAAAAAACTACCTTCTGCATCAAAGAATAATTCATTAGTGTCTTCTGGATCTGACGTTAACAATAATGTAAACTCATCATTAAACAACTTCTCACCAAGTTTTCCAGAAAAAATAGATGCTTCATTAACAAAATTTACCCCATTTAGATCTTCAAAAAATTTCATAGCTATTAAACCATTTAAATCTGGATTAAACATTACTATTGGAAGCTTTTCTTTATTAGGTAATTCTACTATATTATGATAAGTTGAAAGTATACTATCTACAAAAGATAAGAAATTATCTCTATTATATTTCCTAGTATTATAAGGTATATAAGTATCCATAATATTTACTGAATTTTTATCTTTAACTGTAATATCAAAATTTATTCTCTTATCTTTTTGATATAAATCTAATCCTTTATCATTTTTTAATGAGGTTTCTATTTCAATAAGATTTACTTTATTTGCAAAGGTGAAATTTTTATATCTATTATCAAGTATTGTTATTACTTCTTCAACTTCCTTTATAAAATCACTAATATCTCCTATATTACATTCATTAACTACAAAGTGTTTGTTATTTTCATAAACATTTGCTTCATAAGGAATTTTTAGTTTTAAGGCTTCCTTTGCTTCAGCTTCTAATTTATCTTCATCATACTCTCCAATAGCGCCAGCTACACCTATAAAACCATTTTCGTATATTCTTACCCCAGTAGATGTTATATCCTTCATTCTAATATCATCTATTTTAGATTGCATAATACCTATGGATGTTTCTTTTTGATTCAAAGCAAATTTTTCCTTTATCATTTATAAATCCCCCTATTGAACCTCAATATTTTTAACTCTAACATATGGGCCACCGATAGAAACTGATAATGGATATTGTTCCATTTTTCCACATCCACCCCATATATTATTTTCAAATTCTAATTCTTTTGAAACACCATCAATATTATATAATGTTTCCATAACATTACCGGTTATAACAGAGATATTAACAGGCTCAGCTATTTTTCCATTTCTAATCATATACGCTCTATTAGGTGCTATAGTAAAAGTGCTCATTCCTGTACCATATCTACAATTATGAATATATATTCCTTCTTCCACTTCACTAATTAGTTCTGCCTTTGTCTTTTCACCTTTTTCAATATAGGTGTTAGTCATCCTAACTATAGGCTCAAATTGAAAATTAACTGCTCTAGCATTTCCTGTTAGCTCTTCTTTAAGAATAGAAGCAGTTTTTGCTGAATGAAGCCTTCCTTTTAATATTCCATCTTTAATTAAATAAGTTTTTTCTCCTTTTGTTCCCTCATCATCAAAAGGTACATAACCAGAACCTAAATATCCACCATAATCTAAAATGGATAATAAATCAGCTCCCACTCTAGTACCTATTTTCCACTCATTCATCATATTTTCGTCTCCAACCATAAAGTCCGCTTCACTCTTATGTCCAAAGCTTTCATGAGCAAACACTCCAACTACCTCTGGTGACATTACTACAGTATATTTTCCTGGTGCAACAGGTTTTGAACTTTTAGCATAGTCTAATCCTTCTTTATAATTTTCTTCAAATTTATTTTTTATATTATTGAGATCATTAAAATTTGAAGATACGATTTTAGAATTATCCGTAAAACTTTTACCATCAAAATTAAAGGAATAACTAATTTTTATACCACAAATTTGATAATCAAATTTTAAATTGCTACCCTTGCTAGAGTAAAATTCTTTGACTATTCTTGAGTCATTATATCTAACTCTAAAATTTTTGCCTTCTTTTTTTTCTTTTGTAATTTCTAATGCTTCTTTGGCTAGTTTAAATTTATCCTCTCTCGATACTTTATCGAGCTCAAAACCTTTATATGAATAGTATTCTCCCTTATTAACTTGAAACTTTTTTACAACTTCATCATCATAAATTTTTTTATTTTCTTTTGCCATTTTTGAAAGATTTTTAATTTCTTCTTGAATACTAGATAAATTACTTATAGACTTATAGTACCATCTATACCCATCAAAAACCCTTATAAGAGCACCAGAATACTCTCTTATCTCATTATTTTCTAAAACTCCATTAGTAAAATTTATAGAAGTCTCAAAAACATGTTCAATTCTGACATCTGTATAAATATTTTTGCAAAATTCAAACATTTAAATCTCCCCTTTTATTATTAAATATTGTAATAGATAATGTTTTATATTTTTCATGGTGTATTCTTATACTTCTTTAGCCTATATATTATGTTTTATATTCTTTCTAAAATTAATAATACCTTCCTAATCTTTATTAAAGCTGAAGTTATTCTTAAGATAATCTTAAGTTTATTTTATTCTTAAATAAATTTACAAATTACAATTTACTGTATCTTAAACGAATTCTTATTATAATAAAAAAAGTCGTAGATTTAAAGAGTTTTACTTCTTTAAATCTACGACTATCTGACAAAACTTTTTACTTCTAAACATAAATTTATTTTACTTAAGGCATTGTGAAATAAACAATATCATATTTCTTTTCTGCCTTCTAATGCTTTTGAAAGAGTAACTTCATCTGCATATTCTAAATCTCCACCTACTGGTACTCCATGGGCTATTCTTGTTACCCTTATTCCAAAAGGTTTTAATATTTTAGAAATATACATAGCTGTTGCTTCACCTTCAATATTAGGATTTGTGGCAACTATAATTTCTTTTGGCTCCCCATTTATTCTTGTTATAAGTTCCTTTAACTTTATATCTTCTGGACCTCTTCCACTCATAGGTGATATAGTCCCATGTAATACATGATATACTCCATTAAACTCTCTAACCTTTTCCATTGTCATAATGTCTTTTGGTTGTTCAACAACACAAATTGTTGTTTTATCTCTATTAGGGTTAGAGCAAATAGAACACGGGTCACTATCCGTAAAGTTTCCACAAATTGAACAATATTTTATTGTTCCTCTCGCCTTTATAAGTGCATTAGCAAACTCTTCTACTTCCTCTCTAGGAAGATTTAAAACATGAAGAGTTAGTCTTTGAGCTGTTTTGCTTCCTATACCAGGTAGCTTAGCAAACTCTTCTATAAGTTTTTCTATTGATACAGGATAAAAATCCAATCCATTCACCTCTAAAATCCTCCTTAAATAAGAAGAATACTGTAGTTAAATTTATATTAGAACATACCTGGCATATTTAATCCACCTGTTAGTTTTCCCATTGAGCTGTTTGTCTCTTCTTCTGCTTTCTTTAAAGCTTCATTACAAGCAAGCATTACTAAGTCTTCTAACATTTCAACATCATCCGGATCAACAACATCTGGTTCTATGCTAACCTTCAATATTTCTCTTTTTCCGCTTACTGTAGCAGTAACTGCACCACCACCAGCTGTTCCTTCAAAAGTTTTATTCTCTAGATCTTTTTGCATATCCTCCATTTGTTTTTGGAATTTTTGAGCTTGTTTTATCAGGTTATTCATGCTTCCTCCGCCCATTCCTGGGAATCCGCCTTTTGCCATAATAATACCTCCTTAAAATATAGTATCAATATATTAGTATATATAATATTCATTAATAATGTAACTAAAATTAAAAAAATTTCTATATTATTAATGAAATGTCTTAATAATATAATATTCTAATTTCTCTATTCATCCACTATTTCTACTAAATCTTTTGAAAAAGTATCAAATAATATTTCTTCCTTAGGTTTCTCTACATCTTTAGGCTCATCAATAGAATATGTAACCCTAACCTTTACTTTTAAAACCTCAGAAAATATATCATCAATTATCTTTTTACTATCATCTTTTTCTAGTCTGTTTTTATGAAAAGAATATTCTTTAGAAAAAATTATATTTATAACATTTCCTTTTACATAATTAACTTCACTAACCATAAGTGCTGCAGCTAAAACCATATTTTTTCTTCCCTTTAATAATTGTTGAATATCCTTAAAGGATTTTTTAACCATTTCCAAGGTAATATTGCTTTCACCACAAGTATCATCGGTGATTTCCATATCTACAATATCTTCATTAACGACACTTTCTGTCTTAGGTTTTGATATAGGAGCATTTACTTTTTTAATATTATTTATTTCCGATATCTTATTTTCACTTACTTTAATAGTGCCATTTTTTATAGATTCTTCTATTTTATTTAATCTAGAAAGCATTATCTCCATTGATGTATCATATTCAACTTTACACATTTTAATTACAGCAAGTTCTAAATATATTCTTCCTTGTTTTGAGTATTTAGAATTATCCTCTGCCTCTTGAAGTATCTTTATATACCTCATTATTTCCTCTACTCTAATTTTATAGGCTTGACTTTTTAAAAGCTCAATATTTTCTATGGACATATCTAATACATCATCAGGATTATCACTTATCTTAATCATCATTAGGTTTCTCATATGAGTAGTCATGTCTTTTATAAATAAATGAATATCTTTACCTAATTGTACTATTTCATTAATTTCTCTTATGGATTTTTCAATATCTTTATCTATAACTGCATCTGTAAGCTTAATAAGTCCTTCGTTAGTCATAAGTCCTAACATTTGAACTATGTTCTCGTATTCTACCTTACCGTTACTCATAGAAATTGCTTGATCTAATATACTAAGAGCATCTCTCGCTGCACCATCGGAAATTCTTGAAACTAATTCTAAACTCTTATCTTCTGCATATACTCCCATATGATCTATTATGCTTCTAAGCATTAAAAATATATCTTCATTTTTAATTCTTTTAAAATCAAATCTTTGACATCTAGAGAGTATAGTTATAGGTAACTTTTGAGGGTCTGTAGTAGCTAAAATAAAAATTACTCTATTAGGAGGTTCTTCTAAAGTCTTTAAAAAAGCATTTACTGCACCTACTGATAGCATATGAACCTCATCTATAATATAAACTTTATATTTAGCCTCTTGAGGAGGATACTGAACATCTTCTATTATATCTCTGATATTATCTACACCATTATGAGAGGCTGCGTCTAATTCAATTACATCTATTGCAGTACCACTATTAATCTTATTGCACATCTCACATTCGTTACATGGTTCACCCTCTTTAGGGTTTAAGCAGTTAACTGCCTTTGAAATTATTTTTGCTGTAGACGTCTTTCCTGTTCCCCTTGTACCACATAAAAGATAGGCATGAGCAATTCTTTCTGTTTTTATAGCATTTTTTAAAGTAGTAGTTATATGTACTTGACCTACTACATCTTCAAAAGTTTTAGGTCTATATTCTCTATATAATGCAGTGTACGCCATATTCTCACCTCTTTTAGCCTTATATATATATTATAAGTTTTTACATATAATAAAAAAAGATGCAATTTTGCATCTTATCTTTTAAAGTTAAAGTTGTACACCTCGCTTTGATAATTAATTTATGTGCGTTACCCATGCAGTTAACTCAAACCAGGTTAATCCACGGCACATGGAGGGTTTCACTTATCGCTGCTTCCTTCCGGATCTGACGAGGTTCATGAATCTCCATTGCGTGGGACCCAATTCTCAACGCCACTTACATAGGCCAGACCACACAAACTAAAACCTAGGCGAGGAATTCAATCCTGCTGTAGCGGATTGCAGGTTACAGGGCACCGCTAACTCCCCATCTAGTACAACATGGCGGAGAGAGAGGGATTTGAACCCTCGGTAGAGTTTCCCCTACACACGCGTTCCAGGCGTGCTCCTTAAGCCGCTCGGACATCTCTCCATATGTTATTTAGTTACTTACGTATATACGATTATACTATTATTAATCTCTAGTTGCAAGTGGTTATTTTAAATAAAATTGGATTATAATACCTTAAAGTAATTTTTTTTATTAAATTTCTTAAATTTTATTAAATCTTACTATTTTTTAATATACTTTTAAGGTATTTCTAAAATACTTTTTTCACAAAAATTTTATAATTGTTTTAAATACTAAAACTTTTGTAATCCCGTATAATAGATATATGAAAAAAGTAACTAGTCAAAGATATGAAATATATTTTTAGTCATATTTACTATTTATTTTTTCAATATGCTTTAAATATATTATATTAATTTATATTTATCCATATAAAAATTATATTAAAGAGAGGTCTACAATATGAATTATGAAATTAAAGGTGGAAATCTTCCCGTTGTGATTTGTTCATTAAATGCTGGAGAAACTCTAGTTTCTGAATCTGGCGCAATGGGATGGATGAGTGACAGCATTGAAATGGATACAAATATGAAAGGTGGTCTTTTTGCAGGCATAGGAAGAGCATTATCTGGTGACAGTATTTTTTTAAATATCTTTACATGTACTCGTGGTAATGGCAGTATAGCCTTTCCCTCTTCAGTACCTGGAAGAATTGTTGCAAAGAATTTATATGCTGGAGAAACATTAATATGTCAAAAGGGTGCTTTCTTAGCAGCGGAAACTTCTGTAGAATTTAAAATTCATCTTAAAAAGAGACTTTCTACTGGTTTTTTTGGTGGTGAAGGATTTATACTTCAAAGAATGACTGGTCCAGGAATTGTATTTTTAGAGTTTGATGGTCATGTTGAGGAAGTAAATTTAGCTCCTGGAGAAACTATTAAAGTAGATACTGGTCATGTAGCTGCTTTCGAAGCTAGTATTCATTTTGATATAGAAATGGTTAAAGGAGTTAAAAATGTACTATTTGGTGGAGAAGGACTATTTTTAACTACATTACGAGGACCAGGCAAAGTATATCTTCAAACAATGCCAATGAGTAATTTAGCTTCAAGATTATATCCTTATATTCCTATTTCTAGTAAGAGAGATTAAGAGCAAATATATACGTATATTATTAGTAAAGTAAAAGAGTAATTATTTATATTTAAATAATTACTCTTTTACTTTTAAATTATTATGCCTCAGTATTACTATTTCTAAGGTATAAATTTATCAATTTATTAATTTTCTATCTCTATTAAACTTATAGCAGTATATTACCCCTGCTACCCATATTAATATACCTATTATACTTACTAACTGAGCCATCCTTATGCTACCTAGCATTAAACTATCTGTTCTAAGACCTTCTATAAAAAGTCTTGCTACAGAATATAAACCTATGTAGCTAAAGAATACAACACCTTTTTTTGAAACTTTTTTTAACATATATAAAAGTAGTAAGCACACTAATACATTCCATATACTTTCATATAAAAATGTAGGATGATAATATGTTCCCTTTATTAACATACCCTTTTGTATAAATTGAGGAAATTTACTAATAAAAGCTTCTGTTACAGGACCACCATGGGCTTCTTGATTAAAGAAATTTCCCCATCTTCCTATTCCTTGAGCTAATATTATGCATGGTGCAGCCATATCCATAATATCGAAAAAATTAATTTTCTTTTTATTGCAATATATAGCAACTACAATAATTGCTGCTATTATACCTCCATGTATGGCTAAGCCACCTTTTCTTATATTAAAGATACTCATTAAATTATCTCTATATTGATTAAATTCAAAAATAACATAATAAAGTCTTGCTCCAACTATAGCAATCGGAAAAGTTATTAAAAACACAGTTAGCATATCATCATAATTTATATTAACTAATTTACAAGTATATTGAGCTAAAAGTAATGCTGCTACAACTCCAAGAGCTATACAAATTCCATACCATGCTATATCAATACCAAATAAACTAAATGCAACTGGATCCATTAACCTCATCCCCTTTCTTTTTTATTCTTTAATCTATTATACATAGTCTAATCTAAATTAACTATATATTTTTTAGAACTCACCATTTTTATACATGTTTATAAGCTCTTCAATTTTAGGGCTACATCTTCTTCCCTTGCATCCACCACTACCTGAACCTACAATCTTATTTACCTCTTCTACTGTGGTAGCTCCACCTTTTATTGCTTCTTTTATTTTTGATCTTGGTATTGCCTTGCATATACATACTTTTGTCATTTTATCTAATACCATTTTCTTTTTTTCTTCATCGCTAACAAATTTATTACTATCTGTCATCTATTATCTCTCCTTTTCTTTTTAAAAAAATTTTGTAGTAGCATGCTACAGTTTTCTTCATAAGTCCACTTCACATCTACCCAATGATTTAGAAAATCATTTTGCACTATATTCATTACAGAACCACAGGCTCCACTTCTCTCATCAAAAGTTCCTATATAAAGTTTAGATAATCTACTTTGAACTATAGCACCTGCACACATAGGACATGGTTCTAATGTAACATACATACTACATCCACTAAGTCTCCATGAATCTAACACTCTTGAAGCTTCCTTTATAGCAAGAATCTCTGCATGGCAGGTTGGATCATTTAATCTTTCCTTTAGGTTATGCGCTCTTGCAATTATTTTATTATCTTTCACAATAACTGCACCTACAGGTATTTCTTCTAACTCTAAAGCTTTTTTTGCTTCTATTATAGCTTCATTCATAAAGTTATCTTCCATAGTTTCTCCTTAACTTATTATATATTTTGGTCTAAATTCTTTAAAATTATAGCTTATAACTTTATCATATATAAAATAAAAAGCTTAGTAAAGGAAAACTTTACCAAGCTTTGGTGCGCACGAGAGGAGTCGAACCTCCGACCTACCCCTTAGGAGGGGGTTGCTCTATCCTACTGAGCTACGGGCGCAAATATTCTAATTACATTATAATTATTTTTTACCGTTAATGTCAAGATTTCTTTATAATACATATGAAAATTATCTTTTATAAGCTAATTTTCATATGTAAAATTTACTTACTAACAAAAAATATATAAATCTTATAATGAATTTAAGTCTAGTTATAGATATCTATTGCAATAATTCTATAATATATAATTTTTCAGACAAATAAATGATTTATTGCAGATTTTTATTCAGCTTTATGTTAAAATACAAGTGTATGACACTAGATTATAGGGGTGATTATTAATGAAGAAAATTCATATAACTGAGACAGTTCTAAGGGATGCAAACCAATCATTAATTGCAACAAGACTTCCTTTTAACGAGTTTGCACCTATACTTAAAGACTTAGATAATGCAGGATATTATTCACTTGAGTGTTGGGGAGGGGCTACCTTTGACTCTTGCTTAAGATATTTAAATGAAGATCCATGGGAAAGATTAAAGAAAATAAAAAGCATAGTAAAGAAAACTCCTCTACAAATGCTTTTAAGAGGACAAAACATATTAGGGTATAAACACTATCCTGATGATGTTGTAAGAGAATTTATAAAAATGTCTGTTTATCATGGAATGGATATAATTAGAATTTTCGATGCTTTAAACGATTTCTCTAACATTGAAGTAGCTATGGATGAAACTATTAAGCAAGGTGCACATGCACAAGGTACTATAGTTTATACAGTAAGCCCTATACATGACGTTAAAAACTATACAAATTTAGCTAAACAATTAGAAAACATGGGAGCTCACTCTATCTGTATTAAAGATATGGCTGGCCTTATAATGCCTGATATAGCTTATGATTTAGTTAAAAGTATAAAATCAGAAGTTAAAATACCAGTATTCCTACACTCTCATTGCACAAATGGATTAGCTGAAATGTCTTATTATAAAGCTGCTGAAGCAGGAGTTGATGGTATAGATACTGCTATATCTTCATTCTCAAGTGGTACATCACAACCACCGACTGAAACTATGCATCAAGCATTAACTTCTGCTGGATTTAATACAAATTTAAGCATAGATAAATTAACTTATATAAATAATTTCTTTAAACCAATAAGAGCTGAAGTATTAAAATCAGGACTACTTGACCCTAAAGTTTTAACTCCTCAACCAGAGGGATTAACAAACCAAATACCTGGTGGTATGCTATCTAATATGATTTCTCAGCTTAAATCTCAAAACTCCATAGATAAATTAGATTTAGTTCTAGCAGAAGTTCCAAGAGTAAGGGAAGATTTAGGTTTCCCACCACTTGTTACTCCTATGAGTCAAATGGTTGGTACTCAAGCAACGGTTAACGTATTAACTGGTGAAAGATATAAAATGGTACTTAAAGAGGTTAAAGCTTACTGTAAAGGAGAATATGGTAAAGCACCTGGCAAAATAAATGAAGAAGTAATGAAAAAAGCTTTAGGTGATGATGAAACAATAAAAGAAAGATTTGCTGATAGTCTAGAGCCTGCTTTTGAAAAGACTAAAGAAATACTTAAAGATAAAATTTCAACAAATGAGGATGTATTATCATATCTTGCATTTCCTCAGATTGCTGAAGAATTCTTTAAAAATAGGGCTTCTAAACCTTCAAATGAAGATTTGAGAGTGCAAACTAAAAGTGAAGTAATTTAAGAAAAAAGGTATTGATACTTTAAAGTGTCAATACCTTTTTAAATTATCAATTTATACTATTACTAGTTAATTATTTTCACTACATTATAAGATAAAATTTAGCATATACTATAACATATTATTGAAGTTATTTTATTTATAAATTAAATATAATTTAATTATATTGTAAAGTAAGAATTAAATTGTAAAAACCAGTTACTTTCAGTAACTTTTTAATATTTTGACAATTTAAATTATTCTGTTATTAATTTATAATTAATAGTGTACTAATTATTTTAAAAGGGGGATTTATCATGGACTTTTTACTTGAGATAGTAAAACTAATAAAGGAAGTTTTATGGGACTACATTTTATTATTTTTACTATGTGGAACAGGAATTTTTCTTAGTTTCAAGCTAAAATTTGTCCAAGTAAGAAAATTTGGAGAAGGTTTTAGAAGAATTTTTGGAGGATTGAACTTAAAAGGTAAAAAAGCTGACAAAGACGGTATGAGTTCTTTCCAAGCAGTATCTACAGCAATTGCAGCACAGGTAGGAACAGGGAACCTAGCTGGAGCTGCTACTGCAATAGCCTCTGGTGGCCCTGGCGCAATATTTTGGATGTGGCTAAGTGCATTCTTAGGCATGGCTACAATATATGCAGAAGCAATACTATCACAGCTCTTTAAAACAAGAGTTGATGGTGAGGTTACAGGAGGTCCTGCTTATTATATTAAAAATGGATTGAAAAATAAAAAAATAGCTAAATTTTTAGCGGGATTCTTTGCAATCTCCTGTATATTAGCTTTAGGATTTATGGGGAATATAGTACAATCAAATTCTATCTCTCAAGCATTTAATAATGCCTTTGGACTTCCAACATTTATTACTGGCATAATTGTTGCATTACTTGGGGGATTTGTATTCTTTGGAGGAATGGGACGTATAGCTTCCGTTACAGAAAAGGTTGTTCCTTTAATGGCTGGCTTATATATTTTAGCTTCTTTAATAATTATAATATTGAATGCAAATCAAATTATACCTGCTTTAAGCTCAATAATTGTAGGTGCATTTAATCCTCAAGCAGTTGCTGGTGGGGTTATAGGAATAACAATTAGACAATCAATAAGATATGGTGTTGCCAGAGGATTATTTTCTAATGAAGCTGGTATGGGTTCTACTCCTCATGCTCATGCTGTTGCAAATGTTAAACATCCAGGAGAACAGGGTTCTGTAGCTATCATAAGCGTTTTTATTGATACTTTCGTAATCTTAACTTTAACTGCATTAGTTATATTAACTAGTGGTGCATTAGAATCTGGAGAAACAGCTATTGCATTAACTCAAAGAGCTTTTGAGTTATCACTAGGTTCATACGGTCAAGGATTTATAGCTATATGTTTATTATTCTTTGCTTTTTCAACAATTATAGGATGGTATTTCTTCGGAGAATCAAACATTAAATATTTATTTGGTAATAAAGGATTAACACCTTACAGAATTCTAGTTATGATCTTCGTATTTGTCGGTTCTCTTTTAAAAGTTGATTTAGTTTGGGAGCTTGCTGACGTTTTTAATGCCTTAATGGTTATGCCTAACTTAATAGCAGTGTTAGCTCTTAGTGGATTAGTTGTTAAAACTATGAATGATTATGAAAAATTTAGAGGTATCGATATAGATAAAACTAATAACTTTAAAAGTTAATTTTTCTATAAACCAGTAGAGATTTAAAATAACTATATATTTAGATATAACAAATTTATATTTACTATAGATGAAAAACTACTAGTAACTATTACTAGTGGTTTTTTGTTGTAAAATTATTGATTTACATATAATATGTTTATATAAGACGTATAGATATACCACTCCTAAATTTAATCTATCTCTGAGAATAATTAACACTTGTTGGTATAATTCCTAAAACTCTAAATTCAAAATTCACAGTTCACAGTTCACANNTTTAGAATTGATTAACCGTAGCAGCAAACAGGGTTCACTATATATTTTTGAATGAATATTAAACTATAAGACGTATTAAAAGAACTGGCGAACACTGTTCACCCCTACAATAAAACACTAGCAATTGTATTGCTAGCTAAAAAATCTATTAAAGAAATTATTTTGAACAAAAGTAATTTCCACCTTAATTGTGCATTTTGCATTGTGAATTGTGAATTAAAATACCATAGAGATATACATTAAGTTTTAAGGTAGTTATCTATATTTGAAAGAAAAACTGGTCAAAATTATAAATATATTGACTAGTTTTTTAAATATATAAATTAAATTTAGAGGTTGATGCTATGATAAAGTATTATGATAGAAGAAGTAAATCTTATGAGATAGAAAAAGTAGCAGGAGAAAATATGCTTAAATGGAGTTATGAATCTCCTATAGGTAAGGGCTTTTTAGAATTATTAGTTAAGCGTAAACTCTTTTCAAAATTCTATGGTCACTACTGTGATACAAAATTAAGTTCAAAAAAAATTAAAAGCTTTGTAAAAGGCTTTAATATGAATATGGATGAATATGAAAAATCTATTGATGAGTATACTTCATTTAATGATTTCTTTTATAGAAAATTAAAGCCTACAGCTAGAGAGATTAATAAAGATAAGAACATATTTATATCTCCTTCTGATAGTAGATTATTATCTATAGACAATATAGATGAAAATCATAGCTTTAAAGTTAAAGGCTTTGATTATTCTTTAAAGGAAATTTTAGGTTCTAAAGAACTGGCTGATAAATATAAAGGTGGAATATGTTTAATCTTCAGATTGTGCCCTACTGATTATCATAGATTTCACTTTATAGATAATGGAACCTGTTCATCTACTACCAAAATTAAAGGCAATTATTATTCTGTAAGTCCAATAGCTCTTGAAAAGGTTAGTAAGGTATTTACATCAAATAAGCGTGAATATAGTATACTACATAGTGAAAACTTTGGAGATTTATTATATCTAGAAGTCGGCGCTACTTGTGTAGGTGGCATAATTCAAACCTATAAAGAAAATTCTAAAGTTTATAAAGGTGATGAAAAAGGCTTTTTTAAATTTGGAGGATCTACTGTAATAATATTGGTAGAAAAGGATAAATTAAAGCTTGATGAGGATATTATATATCATAGTAAAAAAGATATTGAGGTAATAGTAAAAATGGGCGAAAAAATAGGAGTTAGAATTTAAGCTCAGGCATGTGAAGGGAAATAGCTAGTTAAAGGTGTATTTTGTGTCATACAAGGAGTCAGAACCTCATGATAGTTGGGCTATCATGAGGTTCTGACGACGTAGTATGGCTCAAAATAGACGAACATACTGACTAGCTATTTTTTTGAATATGCCTTATTCTAACTCCTTTTTTTATAATTTGAACTTTGATGTTATTTCAGTAAGTTTAATAGCACTATTCTTATTCTCAATAGATGCATTATTTATTTCTTCAATTTTATCTACTATATCCTCTGTTTTAGCTGAAATATTAAATACCCCTGAGGAACCTTCACTTAAAGTAGTAGATACATCCTCTATAGCTTTAACTATACCTTCTACATGTGAATTTAATCTTTGAGCCTCATCACTAAATTCAAGCATGAAGTTATTAAATACATCAGCATCTTTTGAGTATTGTTTACCTGTATCAATCATTCTCTCATAATCTCTGTTTATTTGCTTCTCCATAAATTCTATCATTTTTTCTGAGCTCTTAGAAAGATTTTCAACAGAACTATATACTGTTTTTACAACATTTTGTATATTGGACGCTGTTTTACCTGATTCTACTGCAAGCTTTCTTACTTCATCTGCAACTACAGCAAATCCTCTTCCTGCTTCTCCTGCTCTAGCTGCTTCTATTGCTGCATTTAACGCTAATAAATTAGTTTGTTCTGTAATTTTAAGTATAGCATTTGCAAGACTATGAATTTGATTAACTCCTTTAGATGCTTCTATTGCAACTTCTAATTCTTCTTTTACATCATTATATAAAGTTTGAGTTTCTTCCTTAGACTGTTTAGATATCTTTTCGATTTCTATTGCTCTTGTTACTATATCCTTAGTTAATTGTGAGCCATTTAAAGATTCTGAAGCAATATTATTTATACCTAATTTCATATTCTCTGAGGATGCAGACATTTCTTCAGATGTAGCTGCTGTTTCCTGTATTCCTGCAGACACCACTGAAGTTTCCATAGATGTTTCTTCTGCTTTTTCTCTTAGTATAGCTGTAGATTTTTCTACTATTTCTGCATTTTTATTTACCATTTCTTCTACATTTATAAGACTCTTAACTACATCTCTTAATGCACCTCTCATTTGAACAACGGATTTAGATATCTGTCCTATTTCGTCTTTACTAAATTTGCTATGATTAATATTATCTTCTGTTAAATCTAGTTTAGAAGTCTTTATTACTAGCTCTTTAGCTCTTATTATAGGCTTTATTAGGAACCTTGCTATTATAAATGCGAACACTAAGCATGCTATTATTACTATTAAAGCTATTAAAATTATAGTATTAGTCATAGCATTTACAGGTGCCATAATCTCTTCTGAGTAAGCTGATACTACTAAAGTCCAATTAGTTCTAGGTATTATTCCATAAGCAGATATCATTTCATCATTATAATCTACATATTCTAAAGCCCCTATATCAACTTTCATTCCTTTTTTAGCTTTATCAACAATTTCTTTAATTTCATCTATTTGAACTTCACTACCTAAAAGTTCAGGATTTTTATGATGTATATAATTTCCTGTTTCATCTAATAAAAAACTAAAACTTGAAGTAGTGGCATTAACATTTATATTTTTCAAATACTTAGCAAAGCTGTCTGTGTACACATATGAAGCTATGTATCCTACGCATTGGCCGTGATTATCATAATCTTGAACAGGATAAGTAAATACTATAATTGACCTATCGCTCTTTTCAGACTTCATAGTATTACTTATTACTTTAGCACCACCTGAGCTGCTTTCATGAAAAGAAGTTTCTTCTACGCTACTTCCAACAAACTCACTTTCACTATCTGCAATTATTTTTCCTGATAAGTCTATTAAAGATATTCTTTCCATCGCCAAATTATTTCCTATATAATCTTTAAAATACTTATTCATCTTCTTTGATAATGTAGTAATTTCTAATTGTACCTTAGGATCTGAAGAGTTTTTATTTACTAAAATATCACAACTATCTTTGGAACTAGCAAGTGATGCAACCTCCATGCTATACTTTTCAATCATTATACTTATCGTATCTATTGATTTATCCACTATTGATGACATTTCTTGTTTGCTTAAACTAGAAATAATGCTGCTAGCTTTATTATGAATAAAACTTCCTGTAACTATCATTGCAACAATTACTATACCACTAATAATCACTGATATTTTCATCCCTATAGATGACATAGTCATATTTTTAATTGATGAGAATTTAAAGTTTTTAAAATTTATCCTCTTTCTTTCAAATTTTACACCCTTTATTCCTTTATTTTTCCTCCTTAGTTTAATCTTACTGAGCTTTTCTTTAAGCTTTAAAGATTTTGCCCCTTTTTTACCCCCCATGTAAACAACCCCTTATTGCCCAAAATTTCATAATATTAGATTTATTATAGCATAATTTTATCATAAAACTTACAATTTTGAAGGTTTTAACAAAAAATTGCTATTTACTGATATTTATCGATAAATAATAGTTTATCTTTATTAATATAGAATTTATTTTATCAATTAATAGTTTCCACTGATTAAATGTATATTTTTCCCAGGAAATAATTAATTATAAATTGTATTATATTTTATATATGATTCTATGAATTATTGGAGGAAGTAAGTAAACTAAATAGTTTTATTAAAGATGTATTCATATATGTGATTCAAAGCATAAGTATTATAAATAATAGCTTTTGAAGTGAATTTTTCAATAACTATTTATTTTAAAATAATATAATCTTAATTAAATTCAATATAAAATAAAAAAAACTCAAGTCTTAATAGACTTGAGCTTTGGTGCGTCGGAGAAGATTCGAACTCCCGGCCAACTGGTTCGTAGCCAGCTACTCTATCCAACTGAGCTACCGACGCATATATGTTTAAAACATAATCATTATAACAATTTAACAGTAAAAAGTCAATAATAAATATCTCTACTATAAATTTAGTAGAGATATTTATTATATATTATATTATATTATATTATTATTTTATTGTATTATCCCATGCATTTGTAAATTTATCTAATCCATAATTTACAAATGGATGACTAAAGCTATCTTTGTATACATCAAAGCCACAAGTTACAATATGAGCACCTGCTTTTGCTGCATCTACTATTTGCTTTCCATTTCTAAGTGCAGCCACTATAACTTCTGTTTTTATATCAAAGTTTTTATATATATCAACTATATCTTTTATATATTGCTCACAATCTTCTCCATGAGTTTCTTTCCAACCAACAAAAGGTGATACAAAATATGCACCTATTCTACCTGCTTGTATTGCTTGAGATGGAGAGAATACTAAAGTAACATTAGTTTTTATTCCCTTTTGATTTAATTTATAAGCAGCAACAAGTCCTTGCTCTGTACATGGTATTTTTACAACAAAATTTTCGGAGAATGATGCTAACTTCTCTCCTTCTGCTATCATATCCTCAGCTTTATCAAGGTGTGGATTTATTTCAACTGATATTGGAAAGTCTTTTCCCTTAAATTCATTTGCTAATTCCTCTATAACAACATTAAATGGTTTTCCACTAGCTTGTATGTGTCTTGGATTTGTCGTAACACCATCTATGCCCCAATTTTCATACGCATATCTTATTTCATGTATTTTTGCACTATCTAAAAAATATTTCATTACATTTCCTCCTAAGAATATTTTTATTGTATGATTATTAATTATACAATAAAAATATAAAAAAATAAAATAAAGAACCTTTTATATTGTTTTATAAAAGATTCTTTATTTTGGCGGAGAAAGAGGGATTTGAACCCTCGCGCCGGTTACCCGACCTACGCCCTTAGCAGGGGCGCCTCTTCGGCCTCTTGAGTATTTCTCCACAATGATTATAATTTTCAATTAATTTTAGATAAAAAAAATGGCGGAGAGAGTGGGATTCG
>NZ_DDOV01000050.1:27132-40664 GCF_002341865.1 Clostridium sp. UBA2485
ACTCGACCATCTCTCCGTGTCAAACTCACATTTACCATTATATTTATTTCTGTCATATATGTCAATAGTTATTAGAAAATTTTTGTATTAAAATTGTATAATTTTAATATATCTTAGCTTAATTATAAAAATATAGTAGGAATTTAAAGCTTATATAAGGTTATTTATTAAAAAAACTGATCTACAAACTGAAAAAATTCCCTAATATTCATACTAATTTTATTTAGAGTTATTTTTACTTCTTTTATTATATCAACTTTTTTAATGTCTTCAACATATTTTTCTACTTCTTCTATCAAATTATCAATCTTCTGATTGGTTGCATCGTGCTTCTTTAAATTTAAATCAAATTCTTTAAATGTTTCTATAAATTCTATTTTACTATCCTCAGATACATTTTTAGATTTATTAACTTCTTTATTATTATCCTTTTCTTTTGAAGAACTATGTGTATTTGTAGCTATAGCTTGAACTTTCTTTACATGATTTCCTTTACCAAAAAAATTTACTGTTATTATTGACGAAATACATATTAAAATAGTGATTGCTATTAAAAGCACTTTATTTTTTTTCTTCTGTGGCTTTTCCATAATTATCACCTCTAATGCAATATTACCAGTATAGTATGATAAACTTCAATACTTTTTTATGTTTATTACAAAAGAGTAAGATTGGTAAGCATTATGTAAGATTAAATATATGAACTGTTCTATCACAATGGTAAGGTTTTCATATGAAAGTAGGCTATGAAGATTTAGCATCTTTTAAAAATATTGGTTTTCTTTATAAAAACAACTCTATAATTCACTTCAGATATTTAAATTTAAATAATAAATATATTATAAAATCTATATAAATATGACATATTTATTCACAAAGATTATGATTTGTTTGCGAATATGTTCACCGCTATTTTTTAAGGTTTACGAATATGCTGAAAATAAAAAAACCTAAGTAATCAGCCTAGGCTTTCCAATCTTTTACTTTTTAGTTTCTGATGCTATTGAATTAATCTGATCAAAATAATTTATTACTTCACTACTTAGTTCAAATCTCCATATCCCTACTTTACCATTTTTATAAAAATTAGATAAAGGTACTTCCTCAAGCTCTTGAGAAATTAAATACACTTTATTTAATTTATTTATCGCATCATTCACCTTTTCAATCTCTTTGTCTAACTTTTCTGAATTAATTTCATTCAAATAGTCAATAAAAGGTTTCATAGGAGTATTAAATTTTTTATTAATATTGCTAAAATCCAAACTATCATTTAGACAATACAACTTATAAGATAAATCTCTTATTATATCAGCTTTATCTTTAATAGTATTAGCATTATTGATTTCCTTATTATAATCATTCATTATTAATCCAAAAACTTGAACAGAACTATATAAATTCTTATATATCATTTTATTTCCTCTATGTTTTAAGTTAGCTAATGAAGCAATTGAGAATATAAGTATCAATGTTAAAATTACTATAATAACTTTATGTTTGGTTTTGAATTCAATATTATTCATTGTTACACCCCTTTTTTTATCCCTACTTATATAGTATAGAAAAAAATGACAAAAAACAATAAGGTATTTCAATATATAATATTGAAATACCTTATTATATTTGTGATTTACTTTTGTTAGTCTAGTATTGTAGTTAATCTACCTGTTAATTTCCAATATTGTTTATTCTTTCCTTGATATACCCATACAAAATCTTGGAAAATTGAAACGGAGTTAGCTTCCCCATTTGCCATTGCTCTGTATGCAGTTCTTAAAGTTTCATATGCAGCTTTAGAATAATTTATTTTTTCTGCACTTGATAATGTCTGTGTAACTGAAACTCCTGATACAGCATATCCGAATCCTGGAACCATTGAAAGTAAATCACTTATTACACTTGTAAAGACATTAACATCTTTAGCAAATACATCGTAAAAACTATCCATAATCCTTTCTAAAGTCCTTAAATCTGTAACTAAAGAACTCTTTGATCTAATCTCTCCTGCTTTTGGCATAATAATATTCCCCCTTAAATTTAATATTTATTTTTATAAGACCTTTAGTCGACTATGTTGCCTTACATACTATATAAAGAAAGTTATGTGTTAAATGTCACCCTGGCTTTTAAATTTATTTTTTATATATGATTTAAAATTTGATATTTATTTTCTATAAGGCTTTTAGTCGACTATGTATCTTACATACTATATAAAGAAAGTTGTACGCTAAATGTAACCCTGCATTTTTAATTTATTTTTTTATTTTTTCAAATACATGATTTTTTATTTCTTCTACATCTTTTTTAACATCTTCAACTATGTTCAATTTATCTGTTAATTTAGAAATTATATCTTGATAATTCTTCTCTCGTTCCTCTTGCTTCAAATCTCTTTTTTCTTGCATTTTTAATATATAAAAAATAAGAACTATACTTAAAGCACTCCATATTCCTTGCGTTGAAGCTAATTTTATAAAATCCTCCATTGATAACCTCCTATTTTATGCACTTAGATATTTTTTTAATGTTACTAAGGCTCTATTCTTAGCTTTATTTACAGATTGCCTAGATATATCTAAAATATTAGAAATCTCAGTTTCACTATAATTTTTTATAAATTTTAATATTAATATGGTTCTTTGTAGCTCATTAACTTGATTAAGTAGATGCTTTACAAATACATAGTTATATAAATCTCGTGATGTTATAGAACCTTCGTATATATTTAAATCTAACTCATCACTTTGTTTTAATAAAATTGATCGTTTTTTAGAAAGGTATATATACTTGTTTTTTAAGGCGGAATGAATATAAGATACAATATATTTATCAGGACATTTAGTTGGAATTTTATTTAATGGGAGTTTATATGTTATTTCGATTAGTGCTACGATTAGATCTTGTTCCGCATCATCATAATTTAATGAGTAGCTATATTTTTTTATCAGAGGATTAAATTTTTTAATTAATTCTAAAACGTATTTAGAATTTCTAGTTTTACATTTTCTTAATAGCTCATATAAGCTATTGCTCATAATTTATCACCTACTTTACACCTTTGAGAGTAAAAAGTGATAAAGTGGAGTTTCGTAGCCGTCCTCAACCAGCTTTTTATTATACATAAATATACAACAAATATAAAATTATACAATTATTATACATATTTTTACATATATATTGTATAATAATTTTACAAATTATAAAATAAATGTATAAAAATTATAATTTTGGAATAAAAAAATACGAACTAATTAAATTAGTTCGCATTTTTTTTCAACACCCTAAAGAATTAAAATAAAAATAGCTTAATTCTTTGTTTCTTATTTGTAAATTATACTACATAACTTCTCTTCCACCCATATATGGTCTTAAAACCTCTGGAATTGTAATTGTTCCATCGGTATTTTGATAGTTTTCAAGTATAGCAGCTACTGTTCTTCCTATAGCAACACCTGATCCATTTAATGTGTGTACAAAATTAGGTTTACTTTTAGCATCATCTTTATATTTAATATTTGCACGTCTTGCTTGGAAGTCTTCAAAATTACTACAGCTTGAAATTTCAACATATCTATTATAGCTTGGCATCCAAACTTCTAAATCATACTTAAATGCAGCAGTAAATCCTAAATCACCTTTACATATCTTAACCACTCTATACGGAAGTCCTAATGCTTTTAAAACGCTTTCTGCATCATTTACAAGACTTTCAAGCTCATTATAAGAATCTTCCGGTTTAACAAATTTAACAAGCTCTACTTTATTAAATTGGTGTTGTCTTACAAGTCCTCTTGTATCTCTTCCTGCTGATCCTGCTTCAGATCTAAAACAAGCACTATAAGCAGCATATTTTATTGGAAGTTTATCTCCCTCTATTACTTCATCTCTAAAAAGATTTGTAACAGGTACTTCTGCTGTTGGTATTAAAAAGTAATCTGTATCAGCAACTTTAAAAGCATCTTCTTCAAACTTTGGAAGTTGTCCTGTTCCTGTCATACTATTTCTATTAACCATAAATGGAGGTAGTATTTCTGTATATCCATTTTCATCTGTATGCTTATTTAAAAAGAAGTTTATTATAGCTCTTTCTAATCTAGCACCTAATCCTTTATATACTGTAAATCTTGAACCAGTAACTTTTCCACCTGCTTCAAAATCTAATATTCCTTTTTCTGTTCCTAAAGTCCAATGCTCTTTTGGCTCAAATTCAAATTTTCTTGGCTCACCAAATTTTCTTACTTCTACATTATCTTCATCAGTATTTCCACTCGGAACTTCAGGATTTGGTATATTAGGTATTCTAAGCATTATATATTTTATTTTTTCATCTATTTCTGAAAGTTCTACATCAAAGTTTTTAATTTTATCAGCAAGCTCTTTCATTTCTGCCATTATATCATCAACAGGTAAACCTTCCTTTTTAAGTTTTGGAATTTGAGATGATTGAGTATTTCTTTTATTTTTTAATTCTTCAACCTCAACTAATATATTTCTTCTTCTTTTATCTAAAGCTACAACCTCATCAATAACACTTATATCAAAATTTTCTCCTCTATCATTAAGTGCTTTTTTTATTTCTTCAATATTGTTACGAATTCTTTTTAAATCTAACATAAAAAATTCCTCCTACAAGTTTATTTTATTTTTATTAATTCTAAATTTTTTCAAACAAAAAAGAGCCTTCAATCCCAAAAGGGACGAAAGACTCCGCGTTGCCACCCTAAATTGAATAATATTCAAAAAAATATTATTCCTCTTAATTATAATAACGGTAATTACCGTACTGCTCATCACAGTCCCTTCAAGTTGGATTCACAAAGTTTAACATATCAGCTTGCACCACCCACTGACTCTCTTTAATGTTAATAAATTGCTACTAGTCTCTTCAACGGTTTAATCTAAATATTTATTTTGAAGATAATTCTATATCTTAATATATGTTTTGTCAATATAAAATTAATTATTCTTATATATATTTTTAGTACATACAATATCCACACCGGTATTTAATATATTTTTGCATACTACATCTCCTATTTTTATAGGAGGCCCAATATGAATTCTACTTAAAGCTTTTGAACATTCAAGCCATAATTCTTTATTTATAGGCTTAGTGCTCTTTACAGGAGCTATATCATGCTTATTAGAGCCCTTAACTCTAACAATGGTAGTTAATATTTCTTGATTGCACATATTTATCATTCCTTACATTGTATCAAATTCTTTAATTCTACTTAACACTACTTTAGAGTTTTTTGAGTTTTTAACTATTTCTGTTATATGCTTGTCTGTTTCTCTAGCTAATATAGAAATTATAACTTGATTACAATAAGATCCTCTACAATTTCCAAAACCCGCACCTGTTCTTCTTTTTACACCTTCTAATGTACGAGCACCTAAGGGTCTTCTTATTGCATCTACAATTTCACCTTCTGTTATATTTTCACATCTACAAACTATTTTACCATACTTCTTATCTAAATCTATTATCCTTTTTCTATCTTCATTGTTTAAATCTCTAAATTTATAGCACTCTCTTCTTCTATCTATAAAATCTTTTTTTAATATACAATTTAAATCATTAACTACCATTTTACAAACCATATCAGCAATAGCTGGTGTCATAGTAACTTTTCCAAAATGCTTAACGCTTACATTAATATAACCATTATCATTTAAATTATCATCAATAACTACAGGCTCGTCGTATAGACTCCAATCAAGAACCATTTTAATACTCTTTGCATCAACCTTTCCAGTTAAATGAGATAATTTATCTATAACTATATCATAGTTTACATTTTCATCTGTGCTTAATGCTCCTATTATTTCTCCATTCATTGTTGGGCGTATATACCGTCTTTCTTTATTGTCTATATCAAAAATTATGTTCGAGTACAAATTATTATAGCTTTTATCTACTATAAAATATTTTAAATTATTTTTATAAGCATCTTTTATTTTATTTTTGTTATAATCTCTCCCTAAATCCTTTTGAGAGGTTGTGTTTATAACTATTTTACAAGTAAATTTATTTCTATTTGTTTCAACTTTAAATCCTTTTGATGTGTTTTCAATATTTAAAACTTCTTCTTCTAACTTAAATTTTACCCCATTATCAAAGGCAATTTCTCCATAAGCTAATGCTAAATCATAAGAGCATACTACACCCGTATTAGGAATGTATAGTGCCTTTTTAAATCCTCTTTGTAAATTAGGCTCTACTTGATAAATTTCTCCATCACAAAGTAGCTTAACTTCCCTTATTTCCTTCTCTAGAGCTATTTTATACATTCTTTCAATTTGTATTTCTTGCTCCCTATTTTTAGCTACATATAATGAACCACATCTTTTAAAAGGGACATTAAATTTACTTACATAACTGTCAATCATTTTATTGCCTTTTCGAATTAATGAAGAGCTAAGTGTATCCTCACACTCAAGCCCATCATAAATTGTTGCTGTATTTATTAATGCTGCGTCTGAACCAATATCATGGTCTTTTTCTATTACAGCTATATTTAAATTATATTTTGATAATTCATAGGCAACGGCACAACCTATCATGCCGCCACCTAATACAAGCACATCGTAGTCCATAATTCCTCCATAAATTTAACTTGTACTATTTAGAAACTTTTTCTATTTCTTTACCAAGTGAATTTATATATTCGCCATATTTAGCCCAGTCTCCATTCTTTTGAGCTTCTATTGCTTTATCATACAATTCTTTAATCTTCTTAATATCAGCATTATCTGTGGCTGTAATCACTTTATTTTCATCTCCAGCTTTATCCTCATAATTAAACAATTGAGCTAATGCGTTTTCAATGTTATTAGCTAAAACTATTTGATCCCCGTATCCTACAATTACATTTTTCATTTCTGGAATACTTTTTTCTCCTGCTGCTCTTAAATAAAGAGGCTCAACATATAGTAAAGATTTTTCTATTGGGATAATTAAAACTTCTCCAAATTGAACTTCTGAGCCTTTCGTATCCCAAAGAGATAATTCCTTAGATATTTCTGGATCTTGATGTAATTTTTGTTTAAATAACATAGGACTATATACGGTACCACCTGTAGGAAATTTATAGAGGAACATTTGTCCATAATTTTCTCCATCCATTCTTACTCCATACATAGCTACCATATTATCTCTACCTTTAGTATTAAAATATTCTAATACTACCATTTCATCTTTTGTTTCATTAGGTAATCTCATAATAACATAGGAAGCTTCATTTAATTTTTCTTCTTCACTTCCATCTATTTTTTCTTTATCACTTGCTATGCTCCATACATCATCGCCATTATAAAACACTCCAGGATCTTTTACATGATATTTACCTAAAACTTGACACTGAATATTAAATAAATCTTCAGGGTATTTAAAATGTTCTCTTAAAGATTTAGGTGCCTCTTCAACATCTTTAAATAATTGTGGAAATATTTTAGAGTAAGTAACGGCTATAGGATCATTTTTATCTACAACATAAAAGTTTGTAGTACCATTAAATGCATCTATTATAACCTTAACAGAGTTTCTCATATAGTTTACGTTATTATCTAAAGGCTGAGAAAAAGGAAACTTATCTGTTACTGTATACGCATCCATAATCCAATATAATTGACCATTATCTACAACTATATAAGGATCTCTATCATATTGTAAAAAAGGTGCTATTTTATTTACCCTTTCTTTTATATTTCTGTGTATAAGTATTTGACTATCTCTATTTATATCTTGAGATAAAATAAACTTAGGATTTTGATATTTGAATGAAAATAAAATTCTATTTAGCATAGACATTCTTATTCCAGCTTCTCCATCATAGTTATTAGTTACATTTTTTCCGCTCATAGGATAATCAATTTCACCAAGATCAGTATTAACTATACTATAGTCATTTGTACTTTCTCCAAAGTATATTCTTGGATTATCTATCTTTATATCCGTTTTATTTTCTATAGGTACATTACTAATAACAAAGTTAGGTTGTCCTTCACTTGTTACTGAATTAACCTTACTCA
The DNA here is from genome assembly GCF_002341865.1 of Clostridium sp. UBA2485. Lineage (GTDB taxonomy): Bacteria > Bacillota > Clostridia > Clostridiales > Clostridiaceae > Clostridium_J. The sequence continues at coordinate 35,170 of NZ_DDOV01000050.1, forward strand.
TTACAACTCCATATCCATGAGTATAAGACAAATGCCTATTCTGCCATGTATTTGAGTTATCATCTAATTTATTTAAATCTAACTCCCTAGGTGCAATAAATACTTGGCTGTACTTTCCATTAATATTATATCTATCTATATCAATATCATTGAACCCATAATAATACCTTATATATTGAAATTGATTATTAAATTCTAATGCTGGCTTATATGCATTTATCTTTATATTATCAATTATATCCTTGTTATCTTTTATATCTTTTTGAGTTAAATTATTAATAACATTATAATTTTCTTCTTTAATTTCATCAATATTAAAAGCTTTTCTTGTATAATCAATATTATATTCAATAAAGGGTTTTTCTAAAGTCTTTTCATTAGATTGAACTATAAACTTTTCAACAAAAGTTGTAGATACTCCTTCCCCTATAACCAGCACAAACATTAAAACAATTGAATAAATTATAGGTTTTACTTTAGATGTAATTATACTAAAGAATACTACTACTGAAGCTACTAACCCTACTATTGAAACAGCTCTATAAAATTTCAAGCTAACTTTCATATCTGTATAACTTGCACCAAAAACTGCACCCTGTGGTGAATAAACTAAGTTCCATGCATTAATCATATATCCGAAAGCTATAAACAGCATAATTAATGCTGAAAGTACAGCTAACTGTTTACCTGCAAAATTTGTTATACCACTTTTAAAACTTTTAAAACTTTTAAAAGTTTTATTATTTATATTAACAACTTTGTCCTGTATTTTATCTTTAGCACTAAAAGAAATATAAATTATAAAAGTAATTATTACTAAAATAACTAACAAAGAAATTATGCTACTATATAATGATTGTATTAAAGGCAGCTTAAATACATAAAAAGAAATATCCTTATTAAATATAGGATCACTTAAATTAAAGGCTGTTGAATTTGTAAATTCTAATATTCTATACCAATAATTTGATGCAAAAATATAGGAAAAAAACATAGAAACTAAAGCATTTATAATTAAAAATACTTTAAATATCTTTTTCTCTTTAGCTCTATTTCTTTCTATAACTTTTCTCATTTTCATGATACTAGGTTTTAAGCTTATATAATATACTGTTATAGCAGTAAAAATAATAATAAATACAGGTATCATTAACTTTAACGTAGCTACAACTCTTTTAAAATATATAGATAAATATCCCAATTCTTTAAACCATTGATAATCAACTAATATGTTTATGCTAGAAGCTAAAACCAAAAGTATTAATATTATCATTATTATAAAAGAAAATACTATTCCCTTCTTCTTCACACTATCACCTCTTATCCTTTTTCAAACAAGTATATATTAAGTTTTATATCTCCTCTCATAATTTTTTTCTTAAAATATATGAAATTAAATAATTAGCTAAAAATTTTAATGATACTCTCTTTTATAGAAATATTGAACATTTATTTTCTTAAAGCACATAAATATCTGTACATCTTAATAATACTATTATTTAAACATAAATCCTATATAGAATAGTATATTAACTTATATATTATCTACCAAAAATCCTTTATTTTTTAATTCATCTATAATGTTATCCATAGCTTCTTCATTTTCTGCACTAATTGTATGAAGATGAATTCCATTAGTTAATAAAAATAATGGTTCTGCTTCATACTTATGAAGGTTATCTATGAAATTCTCTACATCATATAAATTTTTTACCATAAGCATTCCTTTTATTTCTCCATATAACGGATGCTCAACAATAACATCCTCAATTATTCCACCATACTTAACAATAGTTTTCATTTCTTCTTCTATATTTTCTTTATTATGTAAAGTAGCAATTACTTTTTTAACTTTCATAGTATCATTATTAGGCACAATATAACCTTCAGGAGTAGCAATTATATTAATACCCTCAGCTCTTAATATAGCTATATCTTTCACTATAATTTGTCTTGTAACACCAAAAATTTCTGCTAATTTTTGGCCTTTATAAGCGTCATTACTTTTACATAATACTTCTTTAATTTTTTCTCTACGAATTTGTGAATTCATTTTTTCCTCCATCTTATATATAAAGTATATTTTTAAGGTATAAGTATATTTTAACATTATAAATATCTATTTATAATAAAAATAAATAGATATTTATAAACTATGCTCTTTTCTATAATTCTTGCTATGAAATATATATATTATTATAATATTATTACCATTTAATGTAAATAAGTGATATAATATTTTTATATTTATTTTATAGAAATGGGAGGGTATTAAATGCATATAAGAAATAATTTTATATCATATTGGAATAATTGGAGAAAGAAAGGACAAATTCTTTACATTTTAAAACATATTATTATCTATGCATCTATATTTATATTAGCTTTTGGAATTATAAATAATATTAAAAGAAAATATATTTTAAATAAAAATTCTCTAATATTTACTATATTAATAGGATCTTTTTGTGGAGTTGTTTATGGCATTAACTCTTGGAAAAAATATAATAAAATATATTTAAATATATTTAAATAATCTTAAAGAAAATAATTAATTAAAGATTTTTAAAATATTTTATATCCTACGAAAATCTATATTCGACATATAGTTATCTTATATATTACTTTTATGATTCAGTATACTATAAAATATATAAGAGTACTAACTATCCTTATAATTACTTATCCTCTAAAGATTTTTTTAATAAAATCATTTTACTTCAATATATAAATATTGAAGTAAAAAATCACTATTAAAAATTAATATTTAATAGTGATTTTTCTTATGTAATATGAAGGTAATTTATAATTCTAATTTGAATTTACTTTTAGCAAGTAGAATCAATTTCTATCATCACATTTTTTTAATATGTCCATGGAAATATTTTGGTAATTACTTGTATGATGATATCTTATTAAATTTAACAAATTATCATCATAATTATATTCTTTTAATATGTTATATCCTATTTCACCATGATTATAATAAACATTTATAAATTTTATATTATCAAATTTTTTTAATCTGCCTTTAGTAATAAAATCTAAAACAACTACTATAGATTTTTCTATAGGATTTAAACTCTTATATAACTTACCTATATCATGAAGAAAACCTGCTTTTATTAATGTATTTATTTCATCATGATTTAAAGATATTTTTTTAGTTTCTTCTAAAATATCCTTAGCCACATTTATACAATGTTTTTTATCATAAACCTTAAGTTTATTAAATAATTCAATTTCAAAAGGTTCTAAATATCTATTAATAAATTCTATATCTTCATCTGTAATTTTAGCTGTTACAGCCTTAAAAAATTGTTTTACTCTATAAATAAACATATATAACTCCTAAAATGTATGTTTTCATATATATTACTCTTAAATTTAATCTCTCTAAAAATGATCAATCGTTATTAGCATTATTAGTCAGACTCAATTCTCCATTATCAGTGGAGAATTGACAATTATTGTTCAAATTAGTTTTATCAAACCAACCAATTTCTTTAACAAATTTATAATAAATTCAAAACTTCTCGTGAGAGAAGTATCCATAATTGTCCATTGTCAATCGTCAATTCTCAATTATATAAATATAAGCTAAAATAATTTGTTAACACAAATTTATGGGTATATAGGTTAAACTTATGAGTGGTGCATCTATATATGTCTATTATATACAAATATATTCAAAGAACAAAATTTAAAACTATATTCTTTATCTTAATAGCTATAATCTAAGTTATATTGCTTACAAATAGTATTTACTAGAGCAAATATTATTACTGCTGCAGTATTTGAAGTTATATTATCTTTATCAAATCTTGGAGCTACTTCACATATATCAAAGTTCATAACCTTTCCTGACTTCAATATATGTTTTAAGACTTGAATTACCATTTCAGGATCTAATCCAACAGTTTGAATTGCACTAACACCTGGAGCAAAAGCTGCTGAAAATACATCAGAACAAATGGTTACATATATGTAATCTTGTTTTTTTATAAAATCTTTTAAGGCTTTAATAAGTGCCCATCCATCACTAGATACTATGTCTTTTGCAAGGGCATATTTAACTCCTAATTTATTAGCAGTTTTAAAAAGGTCAATTGTATTACTATGTTCTTGAACACCAACACAGAAATAGGAAAAATCCATATCATTATTTTTACAGATATCTGATATTTGCCTAAACATAGTTCCAGAGCTTCCTTCCTTATCATAAGGTCGTAAATCAAAGTGAGCATCAAAATTTATTATGCCAATCTTTGGTTTATCACATATAGTTTGTACATTATTAAAGAGCCCCTTAAAGTTTCCTAAAGCAGTTTCATGTCCGCCGCCTAATACAATTGGGAATATATTTAAACTAAGAAGTCTAGCTACAGATTTAGATAAAAGTTCTTGTGCTTCACTCAAACTTAATCCTTCTGCAACTATGTCACCTGCATCAAATATATTTACACATTCATAAAAGTTGCAAGGGAAGTTTGCCATTTGAGTTCTTATGGATATTGGACCATTTATTGCACCAACTCTGCCTTTATTTAATTTTATACCTATATCACAACAAAAGCCTAATATGCCAAAGCTTAAGCTTTCTACAGGCTTTATATTTTCGTCCCATAAATTTAATGGTTTAACATGTTGGTGCCATCTAAAAGCATCGTAGTTGGAAGTACTGTCCACTCTTCCACTCCAAATGCTCTCATCCATTGGTATATAATTTTTACTACACATAAATTCATCTCCCATTATAATTTTGTAACTATATAAAAAGTAACTCATATTATAGCATTGAAAGCATTAATTAAAAAGGGGAAAATATGTCAATTTTTATATCAATGCCTTATGATCAAGTATCTCAAGGCGTTTTAAAGATTTTATCCCAATTTAGTACTGATCTACGCTCAGCTAATGAAATGATAAATACACTATTAACTAATGATAAACTTAATGTTGATGATAACTTTTTAAACTTTGTATCGCATTTTGAGCAGGGTAAATATTATCAATTTAGAAGTGAAGGATACATGGAGGCTTTAGTCTTTACAAAGGCTTACAATGAAATGAGCTTATGCTATTGGATTAATAATCTACAAACCCCTGCTACTAATCACTTTGCAGAAGCTTTTAGTTCATTAGATAGGGTTAGTCGTTCATTCTTATCTGATGATGACTTTAGAGATTTAATAATTGAAGTAGGTGCACTAAAACAAATACAGATGAAATTAATAGAAACAATAAGAATGTATAATTTAAATTGTGGCCAATCTAGATTTTAAAATTAATTTATTCTAAAAATAAAAAAAGCAATCCTTTTGGATTGCTTTTTGGTGGAGATAAAGAGATTCGAACTCTTGACCCCCTGCGTGCAAGGCAGGTGCTCTCCCAACTGAGCTATACCCCCAAATATGGTGGACCTTCAGGGACTCGAACCCCGGACCTACCGGTTATGAGCCGGTTGCTCTAACCAACTGAGCTAAAGATCCATA
>NZ_DDOV01000054.1:0-56963 GCF_002341865.1 Clostridium sp. UBA2485
AGGAGGAATATGGCAAATAGTATTAATAGGAGATTATATAGTTGATGGAAGATATAATGCGTGGACTTATCAAAAGTTTTTTTTAAAACCAGGAACAAAGTTCTTAAAACCAAACCCATATATTACTTTAACTAATCCTTCAACAAGTAGAGAAATAATTGTTACATCTTATTATAATCAAGACAATAATACAGCAGTTGCCACTTCTGGAAGAGGATTTACAAGAGATGGCCGTGTAAAACCGTCAGTTGCTACTGGAGGAATTGACGTACTTACAACTAAGCCTGGAGGAGGAACAACTACTGTTACTGGTTCTAGCACAGCTACTGCAGTTTTAGTAGGAGCAGTAGCATTAATAGTACAATGGGGTATAGTTGAAGGTAATAGTCCCGCATTATATCCAGTTAAAATAAATACTCTTCTTATATCTGGAACTAGAAAGAGACCGGGAGATATATACCCTAATCCTGTATGGGGGTATGGCATATTAGATTTAGTAGAAGTATTTAAAAATGTTCGCTCTCTTGATAATAGTTTAAATAAAATTCATGAGAATAAAAATGAGGTAGTGGAATTTAGTAAAAATATATTTATAAAAATCCCAAAAGAAATTTATACAAGGTTAGAATAATGCTCTCTAGATAACCTTATGGATTAAGATAAGGAGGTTCTATTTATGAAAGAGCATAGAGAAATTATAAATCAAACTCAGCAAACTCTAAATAATAACTTACTGGAATGTGGGAAATTGTATTTAAATGATAACTATGAGAGTTATATTGCTAGTTATGTTGGTGATATTGTAAGCGAGCTTAGCAATATAGAGTATGCTTGTGCTTTTATTGTAGGGACTAATATGGCAGTAGTTGTTGTTGAAAAAGGAAGAGTAAATGATTTAAGAAGTGCATCTAAGACTATAGTGTATTTGGAAAGAAATAATCTATATTCTCTTAGTGAATTATCTCCTATTGATACTGCTAATATTTCTAACTTTCATGAAAATCCTTATTTGACGTTACGGGGTACAGGTGTAGTTATAGGAATGTTAGATACAGGAATTGATTATTTAAATAAAGAGTTCATTACAGAGGATAATAAAACAAGAATAATAGAAATGTGGGATCAAACAGTACAAGACGGCCCGCCTCCACAGGGGTTTCCTTATGGAACAAGATATACTAGAGAACAGATTAATGAAGCTATTAGTGCACAAGGTAGAGGTGAAAATCCTTATGCTATTGTACCTGAACAAGATACTATTGGTCATGGAACAGAAGTGGCAGGAATTGCTGGTGCAGGAGGCCGTGCAGGAGTAACAGGAGCAGCACCAGATTGTGAGTTTGTAGTTGTAAAGCTTAAGGAAGTTAATCCAGCTGTTTTAGAACAATTCCCTAAAATAGAGACGACTGCTCCACAATATCAAACTAGCGATGTGCTTATGGCATTAAAATATCTATATGAAACTCAAATAAGATTAAATAAGCCTATGGTTGTATGTGTAGCTATAGGCTCAAATTATGGAGGACATGATGGAAGTGCTCGAGTAGAAAGATATATAGATTCTTTCGCATTCAGAAGTGAAATTGTAGTAGTAGGTGGAACTGGAAATGAAGGAGATGCAGCAAACCATACTAGTGGAAGGTTTACACAAAGTGGTGAAACTATAATAGTTGAATTACAGGTAGCTGATGATCAAATAGGAATAGAGGTAAACTTATGGTTTAACAGGCCAGATAAGATATCTGTAGGTATAATTTCTCCAAGTGGAGAAGCTTTAGAAAGAGTTCCAGAACAAATAACAGTAATCACAGGTTTTAAATTTACATTAGAAGGAACTACTATTTCTATATTATACGATTATCAATTTGATATTACAGGGGATGAACATGTATCCATTGAGTTTAGCAATATTAGAGGAGGAATATGGCAAATAGTATTAATAGGAGATTATATAGTTGATGGAAGATATAATGCATGGACTTATCAAAAACTTTTTTTAAAGCCGGGAACAAAGTTTTTAAAACCTAACCCATATACTACTTTAACTAATCCTTCAACAAGCAGAGAGATAATTGTTACATCTTATTATAATCAAGATAATAATACAGCAGTAGCCACTTCAGGAAGAGGATTTACAAGAGATGGTCGAGTAAAACCATCAGTTGCCACTGGAGGAATTGACGTGCTTACAACTAAGCCCGGAGGAGGAACAACCATTGTTACTGGTTCTAGCGCAGCTACTGCAGTTTTAGCAGGAGCAGTAGCATTAATTGGACAGTGGGGTATAGTTGAAGGAAATAGTCCAACAATATACTCACCTAAAATAAATACTATTCTTATATCGGGAACTAGAAAGAGACCAGGAGATATATATCCTAATCCCGTATGGGGGTATGGTATATTAGATTTAGCAGGAGTATTTGCAAATATTCGCTCTCTTGATAATAGTTTAAATAAAATTCATAAGAATAAAAATGAGATAGTAGAGTTTAGTAAAAATATACTTATAAAAATTCCAAAAGAAATTTATACAAGGTTAGAATAATGCTCTCTAGATAACCTTATGAATATAAGATAAGGAGGTTCTATTTATGAAAGAGCATAGAGAAAGTGTGAGTGAAGTTCAACAAGAATTAATAATTAGTTTGCCACAATGCGGTAAACTATATTTAGATCCTGAATATGAAAGCTATATTGGAGAATATATTGGAGATGTGGCAGGTCAACTTAATAAGATAGATTATGCTTGTGCATTGGTCATTGGCGAATTTACAGTAATAGTAATCGTTAAAAGTGGAAGGGTAAGTGATTTATTACGTGATGTACCAGCTATAATAAACTTAGAGAGAGATGAATTATATTCTCTTAATATATTATCGCCTATCAATACAGCTAATATTTCTATTTTTCATGGAAATTCTTATTTAACATTACGAGGTACAGGTGTAGTTATAGGAATGTTAGACACAGGAATCGACTATTTAAATAGAGAATTTATGACAGAAGACAACAAAACAAGAATAATAGGAATATGGGATCAAACTATACAAGAAGGACCATCTCCAGAAGGATTTCCTTATGGAGCGGAATATTCTAGGGAACAGATAAATGAGGCTATCGCGGCTCAGGCTAGAGGAGAAGATCCTTATGCTATTGTTCCTCAAAAGGATGATAATGGCCATGGAACTGAAATAGCAGGAATTATCGGTGCAGGAGGTAGGGCTGGAGTAACAGGGGCAGCACCAGATTGTGAATTTTTAATTGTAAAACTTAAGGAAGCTAGTAGAAGTCTTACCGAACAATTTCCACAAGTTAATGTGGCAATACCAGAATATCAAAGTACTGATATACTTTTAGCACTAAAATATTTATATGATACTCAAAGAAAACTAAATAAACCTATGGCTATATGTATAGCTTTAGGTGCAAATTATGGAGCTCATGATGGAAGTTCTCGAGTAGAAAGGTATATAGATTATTTTTCAGTTAGAAGTGGAATAGCAGTAGTTGGTGGAACTGGAAATGAAGGAGATGCTGCAAATCATACTAGCGGTGTATTTACACAAACTGGAGAAACTAGAATAATTGAGCTACAAGTAGCGGATGATCAACTTGGAATTGAAGTAAATATATGGTTTAACCGACCAGATAGAATTTCTGTAGCAATCATTTCTCCAAGTGGAGAAATACTGCAAAAAATTCCGGAAAAATTAAAGGGGGTAGTAACTTTAAAGTTTACACTGGAAGGAACGATTGCTACGCTATTATATGATTACCCAGAAGAAGTCACTGGGAATGGGCATATATCTATTGGCTTTACAAATGTTAGAGGTGGAATATGGCAGATAGTTTTAGTAGGTGAGTATATAGTAAATGGAAGATATGATGCATGGACTTATCAAAAGGATTTTTTAAGACCGGGAACAAAATTTTTACAACCAGATCCAGAAGTTACTTTAACTATTCCTTCAACAAGCAGAACTATAATTGTTACTTCTTATTATAATCAAGATACTGGCACAGTTGTACCAACCTCTGGAAGGGGATTTACAAGGGATGGACGAGTAAAACCATCAGTTACTACTGGAGGAGTTAATGTGCTTACCACTAAATCAGGAGGTGGAACAACTATTATTACTGGATCTAGTGCAGCTACTGCAGTTTTAACTGGGGCAGTAGCATTAATATTGCAGTGGGGTGTAGTAGAAGGTAATAAGCCAGCGTTATATCCACCTAAGATAAATACTCTTCTTATATCTGGTACTAGAACAAGACCAGGAGATATTTATCCTAATCCAAGCTGGGGGTATGGTATACTAGATTTAAATAAAGTATTTCAAAAAATTCGCTCTTTCGATGAAGATTTAAATAGAAATATAGATAAAAAAGATAATACTATAGCATTTACCAAAAATGTAATTATTCGTATACCTAAAGAACTTTATAATGCATATAAAAGAGATAACTAGTTAAAGGTACAAAGTATATTTTGTGTTAGACAGGTCGACAGGTTTCCATGATAGCTTAGCTATCATGGGGGCTTGACGATTCATATACTTATACTGACTAGTTATTTTTTAATATATCTAATTATTAAATATAAAAACTAAATAATACCTTTAGTATAAATTAAGTAATTATAATTTAATAAATATTGCAACTAATATTTATAACTTTCTGTAAAAACAAGTTGTATGAATTAAATTTATTAATAATATAAAAAACAGTTTACTCATATGTTTACATATATTGGCATAAAATATAATTGAAGCATTTTAATTAAGGAGTATTTATATGGCTGATACAGGCAAAATAATGGTTAATGTCTATAGACAAAATAGTTATGTTCCAGTTACTGGTGCCAAGGTGACAATAACTCCAGTAGGAGGAGAAACGAGACAACAGATTGTACTATCAACTAATAGTTCCGGACAAACAGAAGCTGTTGAAGTAAGTGCACCACCTATAGAACTTACAATGGATCCACAACAAGCTGAAATGCCTTACAGTCTTTGGAATGTAAACGTTGAAGCAGAAGGATATGAGCCAGTAACTGTGGAAGGGTGTCAAGTAGTATCTGAAACTACAGCTATACAAAATTTTAACCTAGCAAATTTATCTAGAAGCAATAGAGAAATACAGATAGGAAGAGTAATAATTGTACCCGATGTAACTTTGTTCGGAAATTTTCCACCTAAAATTCCTGAAGATCCTGAGAAAGCTTTGCCACCTCCACCAACCGGATTTGTTGTATTACCTGAACCAATAATACCTGAATATATAGTAGTTCATGCAGGTGCACCAACTAATCCAGCAGCACCAAACTATAGGGTGCCATTTAAAGATTATATTAAGAATGTTGCAAGTTGCGAAATATATGCAACTTGGCCAGAAAGTACAATAAGAGCTAATATATATTGTATAATATCTTTTACATTAAATAGAATTTATACTGAATGGTATAGAGGCAAAGGATATAATTTTGATATTACAAATTCCACTGCTTTTGATCATGCATTTACTTATGGAAGGAACATCTTTGACAGTTTTGATAGGGTTGTTGATGAGGTGTTTACAACTTATATTAGAAGAAGAGGAGCAAAACAGCCGCTATTAGCTCAGTATTGTGACGGTCAAAGGGTTAAATGTCCAGGATGGTTGACTCAGTGGGGAAGCAAATATTTAGGAGATCAAGGAAAAGTGCCGTATGAAATCTTAACTAATTTTTATGGAAGTGATATTGACTTGGTTAGGGCTGAAAGAGTAGCAGGAAGTCCACAATCTTATCCAGGTTATACATTAGGAATTGGCAGTACTGGAGAACCAGTAAGAGTAATTCAAACTCAGTTAAATAGAATAGCACAAAATTATCCTTTAATACCTAAAGTAGCAGTGGATGGAGTATATGGGCCTACCACTGCAGAAAGTGTCAAAGTATTTCAAAGAATATTCAATCTTCCACAGACAGGAACGGTAGATTATGCAACTTGGTATCAAATATCAAATATATATGTAGGTGTTACTAGAATTGCTGAATTGAGAAGTAGTATGGGCATAGACTCTAGGGAGGCTAGAAGCTTAGAAGAAGAATTAAATAGAAGTAGCACATCAATATTTATTCCGCCTACACCATATAAAGGAATATGGAATGTACCAAGATTGGAATATCCAATGGATTAAAATAAATGAGAATGGTTGTGAAAAATGTAGGCATTCTTTATTTATATTTTACTATAAAATTGGTATTTTATAGTATTAGTTTAAATAGATTAGTTTAAAAACAATTATTAATATAGTGTAAATGCAAAATAAGGCATGATTTTTATCATGCCTTATTTTTTCGGGATTATTGGGATTGATTTATTAAAGTTTATCATAGTAACTATCATTTATATCTTTACAGCTAAGATTTAAATTGGCTTAATTGCAAAGATATTTAAGAGAAAATCTTAGAATATTTATATAAGTTTATAATTCAAATTATTTCTCTATAGAATAAAATCTATAAAATAATACTTGGGGAAGTGATTAAAAAATACTTACAGAATTTTATCCAATGTATAATAGTTACAATTAAAAACATTTCAATAATATTATTTTAATAAGATTTTATTATATAATTCTTATAAGAAGATTAAAATTTGATGAATAAGTCATAAAAGTTATCTTTGATTATACAATCTCGATTGAATTTTATAAGTAAAGGTTTGAAGTTCTTCGTTCAAAATATTTAATCCTCTTTCAATTTTAATTCCGTTGCATTTTATAAAGCACCTTCCAGATTTCATATACATATATTTGTTTAAGCCTATAAGTAATATAAAGATGCTGGATATGATAATAACTACATTTACAATTTTCTTTTTCATATATATTCTCCTACTTAAATAAGTAAAAAGTTGCTTATAATATATAACAATAAAATATGAATTGGATAGAAAGCATAAAAAGCGTATTTAAAACTTTTACCCTTTTCACCATTATATTTTTTAATAAATATTAAGGAAAGAAGAGAGGCGCATTGCAAGAAAACACCCAAATTTAAATTACCATTTATAAATATATATTTATAAATAGGTACGACATAAATTATATTCACAATAATCTGTGCTATAATTAGCCTTGTAAAATTATTTTTGAACAATTTAAATGCTAATATAGTTAAAACTCCATATATTCCATATTCAGCACGAAATACATAGGAAGATGTAACTATAGCTGATACAACTATAAATTTTAATATATTATTTAATAGTTGATTTTTAGAAAATTCATAGTCAGTAGCATATAGTGCCATAAGTCCAATGAATAATGTAAAAAATATATTTAAATAAGTCATGTGAAAGGCTAGCATATAAGGTACTTGGGAGACTAAAGCAAAAATAAAAAGTCTTATTGAATATTTTTTAATGCTATGGGTATGTATATAACCTTCTGTAATTAAATAAGCGAATATAGGAAAAGCAATTCTTCCTATAACTCTCAAAAGCAAATATTGTGGAAATAGAACAGAGCCTATGTGATCTATAAGCATACAAATACAAGCAATTAGCTTTAAGTGAAAACTGTTCATAAATATCACCTCATTTATAAATTTTTAAATCCAAATTAGAATAACACTATTATAAGGTTGAAGGTAACAAGTTGCATAGTAAGAAAATAGAATTTACAATCTTAATTAATGGAGAATTGGAAGTGGAAGATTATAGTTAATTATCAGAAGAGTATGGAATTTTTTTAATTTATTTGTTTTCTAGAACCTATTATTTTTATGATGTAATGTATATTCCCTAATAAAGAAAAAAATCCTTTTATATATTGTTAATATTTTAAATATATTCATAGTGTATAGGAATAATAAAATAAAAGTTTTGCATTTTACTATCTGTAAAAAACTGATTTTTTGTAACATCGATTAGTAAAAATACAATTTAAAATAAAACAGAACCCTGACAGTTAATTATGATTCTGACCTTAAGATATAATATTTTTAGCATTTATTCTAAGTTTAAAGTATCAATCAATTTAGCTGCTTCTTCTTTAGATTCACATATTCAAAAGCAAGTAAATATACTAAACATACTATAAAATACACAGCTATAAGTCCAAGGAATAATGTAAAGAATATATTTAAGATAGATGATTTAAGAGTGAGCATATAAGGTAGCTGAGAAATGAATCTAAAGACTAGTAGTTGAATATTCTTTTAAATTTTTGAGCATGATAATAATCTTTTGGAAAAATTGGTTACAATAGACTCCTATTGCTTATAATAAAATCCTTCTGAAAATATGTTAATATTGATTTATAATATAATAAATAAAGATTTATAAGAGGTGAAAATTAATGGAGAAGACAATTCTAGTTGTTGATGATGAAGAAAGTATAAGAAAATTATTAGGAGCTTACTTGTCGAAAGAAAAATATAATGTTATTTATGCAGTAAATGGCGTGGATGCTCTAAATAAATTAAAAAATGAAGAGGTTCACCTTATAATTTTAGATATAATGATGCCTATCATGGGAGGATTTGAAGCATTACAACTTATAAGGCAAAGTTATGATATTCCTATTATAATGCTCAGTGCAAAGGAAGAAGAACAAGATAAACTTTTAGCTTTTGGATTTGGAGTAGACAACTATGAAACTAAGCCTTTTAGCCCTAAGATATTGATAGCAAAGGTTAATGCATTGATCAAGAGAACTTATGGCAGTGAAGTTAAAAGTGAAGATGTGTATGACTTTGATGGTTTGTGCATAAATGAGAAATCACATATAGTAACTGTGGATAAATTAGAAATTTCTTTAACTCCTACAGAGTTTTCTTTGCTTATGTACTTTGTAAAAAATAAAAATATTGTATTAACTAGGGAACAAATTTTAGATGGAGTTTGGGGTTATGACTTTGATGGAGATTTTAGGGTAGTAGATACCAGTGTTAAAAGACTAAGAGAAAAGTTAAAGGATAAATCTAAGTTGATTCAAACAGTTAGAGGCTTTGGATATAAATTTGAGGTGAAGAATGAAGTATAATATAAGATATAAGGAAAGTATATCAACAAAGCTATTTATAATTACTACACTAATTTTTACATTATTTTTAAGCTTTAGCCTTTTAATACAAAGAATATTTTTTCAAAGTATGTATTCTAATAAGAAGAAGCAAGAAATAAGAACTAATACTGTTAAGTTTTCTCAGAAATACGATAAACTAAAGAGCTATGAAGAGTTGACAGTACTTATGAAAGAATATGAGGAGAAATACAATACATATTTAGCAATAGTAGAATATAAATATGAGTTTACTATTACATTTAATATTGAAATAGCAGGAGAAGATAATAAAAGAGGTAAATATGTAAATCAAATCCTACACGAGTTAAACACAAATGAATTGTTAAGAAGTAAGCTTTTAAAGGAAAAGATAATTGTATTTTCAGCAGAGACTACATATAGTGAGAATAAAGATTTAGTTTGTATAAAGTTAGACGATAATAAACTTATAATAGGGACTACATCGCTTCAGCCTATTGATGAAGGTATTAGTGTTATAGAGGAGTTTTATAAATATTTCTATGTAGTAGCAATATTTATAATTTTAGTGTTGTCTTTTATATATTCTATAATGATTACTAATCCTTTAAGAAGAATAAACGCAACTGCAAAGAAAATGAGTAATTTAGATTTTAGTGAAAAATGTGAAGTAGTATCCCAAGATGAAATAGGCAATTTGGCAATAACATTAAACTTCCTTTCAGAAAACTTGTATCGTGCATTATCTTCATTACAAAGAGCAAATATCCAGCTTCAAAAAGATATAGAAAAAGAAAGAAAAGTAGAAGAGGTTAGAAAAGAATTTGTAGCAGCAGTATCACACGAGCTTAAAACTCCTATAACTATAATTAAAGGTTATATAGAAGGCATTAAGGATGATGTATTTTCAGAGGAAGAAAAAAATGAATCCTTAGATATAATCTTAGAAGAAACTAATAAAATGGGCAAGCTTGTAAAGGATATGTTAGATTTATCTGCATTAGAAAGCCATGCTACAGAACTTAAATATGAAATATTTAACCTTAGTGAAATGATAGAAAAAAATATAAAAAGCTTAAACAATGAAATAAATGATAAAGATATAACCATTGATAGAAACTATATTTCTGATGTTTATATAAAAGCAGACAAATTTAGAATAGAACAGGTTATAACTAATTTTTTAACTAATGCTATAAGACATACGGAGCCTTTGGGACTTATATGGGTATCTATGAATTTTGAAGACAATAGGCTTAGAGTATCTGTTGAAAACAGTGCAAATCCTATATCTGATCAAGAGATGAGTAATATATGGAGTAAATTTTATAAAGCTGATAAGTCAAGAAGTAGAACTTTGGGAGGAAGCGGATTAGGACTTTCTATAGTTAAAAATGTATTAGAACTTCACGATATGGAATATGGTGCTAGAAATACAGAAAGAGGAGTAGCGTTTTACTTTTATACAGAAGTAGAAGATGTTAAAAACAATTAGCATATAATTTCTAAATATTTTTCAAAGATACCTATGAAAATTCTATTAAAATTAATGTAGTATAATTAAACTATTGAAAAAATATTTAGAATTTTGGTATTATAGTCTTACAACATAGGGAAAATTTTAGTATATATTAGCTTTATGCGAAAATATAAGTAATTTATACAATTATAGGATAAATATGCTTAGAATCATTTATCCATAAAGATGTTACTTAGAACTCTATAAGTTAAATTCAATATTTATTTTAAATACAAAGAAGGCATCTTTAAGAAAACTAGTCATTAATCTAGGATATTTATGTCATGATAAATCGTAAAAGACCCAGGATACTAGCGCTATCTATGGAACAATACTCTTTGTGTGACAAAAATATCTTTAGAATCTTTGACTAATTATTTTGTTTCAGATGCTAAGGCATCTTCAAAAAATAACTAGTTAGTATTCTAATATATTTTATGTCATACTTCATCGTAAGAACCAAAAGATAGCGCCACTATCTTTTGGACCTTACTCTTTGTCTGTCAAAAAATATACTTAGAATCTTTAACTAATTATTTTGTTTCAGATGNNCTAATTATTTTGTTTCAGATGCCTAAACATAAAATAGATGGGGGTATAAAATATGAAAGGCACAACAGTAGCTACATGGGTTAGAACATGTAGAAATTTTTATGGAGATGGTTTTATTGATGAAGCTATGATAAATGCTGGCTTTGAAAGTAATAAGATATTTTCTCCAGCAGAAGATGTTGACGAATTAAAAATTCAAAAGTTTATAAAATATATTTCAAATAATAAAGGAATAACAGAGGGGGAACTTTGGAGGAAAATAGGAAAAGACAACATATACTCTTTCTCTAAAGATTTTAAAGCATTTTTTTATCATGATAATACCTATTCATTTCTTAAGTCACTTTATGATATACATACTGTAATGACTAAAAGAATACCAGGAGCTAAGCCACCAATAGTTGATATTAAAGCTATTTCTGATAAACAAGCTATTATAACCTATTCTTCTAAAAGAAAAATGTTTGATTATTTCTTAGGAATGCTTGAAGGTAGCTTCTCTTACTTTAAAGAGGAAGCTAATTTTGATGTAATTGAAAAAACAGAAGATGGATTGAAAGTTAAAATAACTTTCAATAAAGATATTAAGTATAAAAAAACTTACTTCATAAATAAAATATTATCCTTTGGATTTGTAAAAAGCATAGGTTTCAAGGCCGCAATAGTTACATCTATAATAACATTTTTATCTACGCTACCTATTTTAGGGTTAAGTAGTATATTTAAAGGATTAATAATTTCATTAATTAGTGGAGCAAGTGCGTTTATAGGAACTTCATTGCTTATAAGGCCACTTACTCATATTGAAAAAATACTGGATAATCTTAATAATAAGGAATTTATTGAAGAAAGTATTCTTATCACGAATGATAGATTTGAAAGATTATATGGTAAGCTTAATAATCATATAAAGAATATAAAGAGTGATTTTGTAGGATTCAAAGGTATCACTGATGAGATGGCAACTTTTGCTAAAAATATAAGCACTATTTCTGAAAATATGGACAAGACTTCAGAGGAAATATCTCAAGTTGTGAATCAGGTAGCAGACACTTCTGTTGATCAAGCACAAAATACAGAAAATGCTGCACATATATTAAATGATAATATCAATGCCTTAAAGCTTATTGTTGATAGTGAAAACAATAATAAAGAGGAACTTGAAACTACAATTAATAAGATTACTGATAGCTATAAACAAGTTGATAAAGTAAGTGAAAATATATTAGAGACACTAGAAAGTTTCAAAGAAGTTAAAGTCAAAGGAACTCAATTAGGTGATAAAGCTAAAGATATTACTAATATAGTTTATATAGTATCTCAAATTTCTGATATGACTAACCTATTGGCTCTTAATGCTTCTATTGAAGCAGCAAGAGCAGGAGAACAAGGTAAAGGATTTGCTGTAGTAGCTGATGAAGTTAGAAAACTTGCTGAGCAAACTAAGGATGCAGTAGAAGAGATAAATACAAATCTTATTCAATTTGTTGATGATATTGATGTATTAGTTAAAAATATAGAAAATAAACATGATGTACTTCAAGAAGCAACTAAAGGACTAGTCTTAATAAGAGATGTAAATAAAGGAACAACTACATCTGTTAGAACTGTATCTACTTCAATGATAAAAACAATAAATGAATTAGACACAGAAGCAGAGTCAATTGCAGATATGTACAACAACATAGAATCTCTAGCAGCTATAGCAGAACAAAACTCAGCAGCATCACAAGAGGTTAGCGCAAATGTTAATCTATATACAGAAGAAATTAAAAATCTTATAGAAAGCATAAATGAATTTAAAAAAATTGCTAAATTCTTTGAAGAAGATTTAGGAAAATATAAAATATAATGAAAAGGTCCATTATCCTTAGGATAATGGACTTTCTTATATATCGGTTCTAAA
The DNA here is from genome assembly GCF_002341865.1 of Clostridium sp. UBA2485. Lineage (GTDB taxonomy): Bacteria > Bacillota > Clostridia > Clostridiales > Clostridiaceae > Clostridium_J. Next base: position 13,011 of record NZ_DDOV01000054.1, read on the forward strand.
ATATATATATATATATATATAAATAATTGATGCTTTTTAGTATCATAACTAGATTCAATCAATGCACAATGCACAATTCGCAGTTCACAATTATGGATATTTCTCAGCAAAAGCTGAGAAATTTAAAATTAATTTCAACCATATTGTCAATTTTCCATCGTCAATTTTCAATTGATTAAGTTCCCCAGAGGCGAAAAAACTAGCAATTGTATTGCTAGTGAAAAAATCTATTAAAGAAATTAGTTTTAATCAAACTAATTTCCACCATAATTCTCAATTGTCCATTGCCAATAGTCAATTGACTAAACTCCTTCTAAATCAAATTCAGGTATAAAGCTTTCTTTCGCAGTACCTTCTTCCTGTATAAAAGCGTTTTTATATCCTAATTCTAAGCAATGACTAATAAGTGCATTATAATGTTTAGGATTTAGAGGCTTTGTTAATTCTTCAAATTTGCTACAATTATAAACTGGAGTGTATTGATTCATAAGACTTAGATAAACTTTGTGATTATAAGTTTTAAATATGTAATCTACAATTTTTTTAGAATCAAATAATAATCCAGGAAGCATTAGATGTCTTATTATAACACCATTTTTCATCATACCATCATTGTCAAAGGTAGGTTCACCTACTTGATTAAACATTTCTTCAATAGCAGAGATTGCGCTATTAAAATAGTTTTTAGCAGTAGAGTATTTTATGGCATATTTATCATTAAAATATTTTAAATCTGGAAGGTAGACATCAATATGTCCTCTTAATTTTCTAATAGCTTCTACATTCTCATATCCGTTAGAATTATATACAATAGGTAACTTTAACCCATTATCTTTAGCTAATTTTATAGCCTCAATGATTTGAGGAATATAGTGGGTAGGAGTAACTAAGTTTATATTATGAACTCCACTTTCCTGTTGCTCCAAAAATATTTCACTAAGCCTTCCAATAGAAATTTCTTTTCCTACTCCATTATGACTAATTTGATGATTTTGGCAAAAAACACATTTAAGATTGCAATTAGAAAAGAAAACAGTACCGGAACCTTTAGAACCAGAAATGCAAGGTTCTTCCCAATAATGCTTAGAAACTTTAGAAACTTTTATATTTGAATTTGAATTACAAAATCCTAGCTTTCCAACTGTTCTATCAACAGAGCAATTTCTAGGACAAAGATTACAACTTTTTAGCATATACAAATTTTCCATAGTACTTCTCCTAGGTGAAATGATTTTAGGCATGTAAAAGAAAATAATATACTAATCCATCATTTTCAATGCCTTAATATATTAAAATTATAACCTAATATAATGGAGAATGTACAATTTAAATAAAATTTAATATATAGGAAAAATCACCTCTGAAAACCATTATAGGAATCAGAGGTGAGAATTCATTTATTTATTTCCTACATTTTTTCATATAGAATATGAATGTTTGTACCACAAATATTAAGCTTATAATACCAAAGCCAGGATACAAATAGGTTATTAAATTTTTAAAACCTATTTGAGAAACTGGAAGAGCGATAAGAAGTATTATAATTACAGCTTTTTTATAAGGTATATTAAATTTTTGCTCAAGAGTTTTTCCTACGCTATATATATCTGATACTTCTGTTGAGAACATTTCACACCAAATAACAAGTAGAAGAAGAACCTGCATTAATGGTCCAAACTTGCTTGCTACATGAAGTAAAGGTATTTCATATTTAAATATATCAGGAATATTTACCAGTAACATAGAATTTATTAGAAATCCTAGTAAGGTTAATAACAATGACCCTAGTATAAGACCAAAGATAATCATAGATTTATTTTTCATTTCCTTACTTACAGGAACAAGAACTCCACTACAGGATAACATATTGAATCCTGCATATAAAAATGAGGAAATTATCCATTGGTAAGGTATTATTATATTCTTATGAACAGGTACAGTTTTCATAAATTCTAAGGACATATTATCTCTATAATATATTAAATAAAGGGTAAATACAGCAATTATAATAGTAGAAAGTGAAGGTACAATGAAAGAATTAATAGCAATTAGGCCTTTTGTATCACGAAGTAAAGTGATAAGAGAAACTATTGCCATTAAAATAATTCCAATATATTTTGGAAGTCCAAAATATTGTTTTAATAATGCTCCTCCACCAGCTAAAATGATCGCTGCACCAGCTACTAGAAAAAAACTAGTTAAAATATCAGTAATTTTTCCTAGAAAGCCAGGACTTACTAAGTTTATAAGCTCAGTGTAGGAATTTAAATTGTAACGTAAACTTATGGATACTATCATAGAACTAACAAATATATAAAATATTGCACAAATTAATAACCCAATAAAGCTTTTATATCCATATGTAGTAAAAAACTGAGTTATTTCCTGACCAGATGCTAATCCTGCTCCAACAATAGTACCCACAAAAACTGTAGCTGTTTGAAAAATTAAAGCTAGTTGTTTCTTCAAGTATATCTCCCCCATAATCTTATCTATATACTTTAAATATATATGGGGTTGTACAATTTTATTCATAAGAAAAATACTTAAGTATGTAAAATAAAATAAATATTAAAGTTATAGTATGAATTTCACAATCAAATCTATAAATAAAGCTAAAGACTTCAAAGCGAACATAATATAAAATAATGATTTTTTATGTTTAGTATTAAATTTTCTACAAACACTATTGTTGAGGTGATATAAATGTTTAATCCTAAAAGAGTGGTTTTTGAAGAAGGAGCATTGACATATGACAAAGGAAAGGAGCTTTTAGAAGCTTTTAAAGATCAAAATGTGGAAATAAAGTATTCTAAAAGCGGAAGAATATCTAGAATTCCAGGTAAAAGCCCTACGGAAATGTATGGAGAAGGAAAGAATACTTTAGTTGTAGGGGTGAGAAAGACATTAAAATTTGAATCTTGTAAGCCATCCGCTCATTATCAACTTCCGTTAGTTAGTGGATGTATGGGAATGTGTGAATATTGTTATTTAAACACCCAAATGGGAAAAAGACCATATACAAAAATTTATGTAAATGTTGGAGAAATATTAGAAAAAGCAGGAAAATATATAGATGAAAGGCTACCTAATATAACAATATTTGAAGGCGCCGCTACTTCTGACCCTATACCAGTAGAACAGTATACAGGAGCGTTAAAAAAGGCTATTGAGTATTTTGGTAAAAATGAAAAGGCACTTTTTAGATTTGTTACTAAGTATACGGAGGTGGACAGTCTTTTAGATGCAAAACATAATGGAAGAACTACTATAAGATTTAGTTTAAACATAAATGAAGTAATAAGTAGATTTGAACATAGAACACCTAGTTTTGAAGAAAGAATAGAAGCAGCTAAAAAAGTAAGTGATGCAGGATATAATTTAGGATTCATAATTGCCCCAGTGTTTTTAGAGGATAATTACCAAGGGAAATATTATGAACTTTTATATAAGATTAAAGAAAAAATTCCAAATACAAAAATAAACTTTGAAGTAATTTCTCATAGATTTACTAAAAGAGCTAAAGAAAATATATTAAGCATATTTCCTAAAAGCATTTTACCTATGGAAGAAGAATTAAGAAAGTTTAAATTCGGTCAATTTGGTTATGGAAAATATATTTATAAGGATGATGAAATGAAAGAATATAAAGAGTTTTTTATAAAGAGTATAAATGAGCTTTTTGGAGAAGGAAATATAAATTATATAATTTAACAAATTTTATTTTGTTTTCACATCTAGAAATTTATAATAAATATTAAAGAAATTAATTTAAAGTTTTTATACTGAAGAAGAAATATTAATCAATATATTTATTATCTAAAAGTATAAAAGTGAATAGAAATTTTTTTATGTTTTATTAAATTGAAAATTATGATAATTTTAGTGATATAATAATAAGTAAAAATATTCTAGCATAATATTTAAATACATAGTTTTAAACAAAGAGGGGTGTAATATATGGAACTAGAATTATCGAATTTTCTTATAGAATCAAAGAAATCTATAAAAAAACTTATAGAAATTTTATCAATGGAATATAAATATGTATCTGTATTAGGAACTGATTGTTTTGGAAAAGAATATACTTCTTTAAGAACTGGAACCTCTATAAAAAACTCTGTTTGGAATGAAAGAGGATTTGTTTTAAAAGTATATAATGGAATTAATTATTCGGAATTTTCCTTTGATTATATATTAGATGATAATATAGAAAATCTTGCAGAACAAATTAAAGAAAAAATAAAAACTTATGTATCTTTATTTAGTGAATATGAAGTAAATCATTATCTAGTATTAGAGGAAGAAGAAATAACAAAGTCTTTTAAGGATAAAGTAGATATCTATCCTACAACTGTTAGTGATAAAGAAATATTAAATAAAATTACAAATATAAATAAAAGTGCAATGGTTCTTAGTGATAAGATTTTAGATGTAAGAGTAGCCTATAATTATCTTCATGTAAATAAAATTTTTATGTCAAATAAAAAAGATTTAGAGCAAAGTTATTTATGGAGTGAAGGTATGATTCAATGTATAACCACTAATGAAGAAGACACTAGATTTAATTATAAAGTTTTCTCTGGATTAAAAGGTGTAGAAATTATGGATGAAATGGAAAACTCAATTAAAGAAGTTGTAGATACAGCTTTAAAGGCATTAGAAGCTAAGCCTATAATTCCAGGAATGTATGATGTAATATGTTCTCCAGAGGTGTCAGGATTAATTGCTCATGAAGCTTTTGGTCATGGCGTAGAAATGGACATGTTCCTTAAAGAAAGAGCAAAAGCCAAGGAGTATATAGGACAACACATTGCATCACCATTAGTAACAATGCGTGATGGAGCAACATCTGAAAGACATATGTCCTCTTATTTGTTTGACGATGAAGGAGTATTAGGACAAGACACAGTTATTATTGACAAAGGTGTATTAAAATGTGGAATATCTGATACTTTATCAGCGCTAAAATTAGGTGAAAAGCCTACAGGTAATGGGAAAAGACAATCCTTTGAAAGAAAAGCTTATTCAAGAATGACTAATACGTTTTTTGAAAAAGGTTATTGTAACTTAGAAGAAATGATTAAATCCATAGATTATGGTTTTTTATTAGATGTACCTATGAGTGGAATGGAAGATCCTAAAAGCTGGGGAATCCAATGCATGGTGAACTTTGCATATGAAATAAAAGATGGAAAACTTACAGGGAAAATCTTTTCTCCTATCGTTTTAACTGGATATGTACCAGACTTATTAAAGTCTATATCCATGGTTTCTGATGAGATATGTTTAGAGGGAAGTGGAGCTTGTGGTAAAGGATATAAGGAGTATGTAAAGGTATCTTCTGGAGGCCCATATATTAAAGCGAGAGTGAGGTTAGGATAATGTTAGATAATATAATTTCTATATTAAAAGAGTTTGATATTAGTAGATATAAGATAATAGAAAAGAAAGTAATTAGTGAAGAAATGTTTTTTATAAAAAAACAATTAGATATGAACAGAAATAAAGAAGTTCATAAATTTAATGTTGTAGTTTATGTAGACTTTGAAGAGAATGGAGAGAAATTTAAGGGAGATTCGTCAATAGAAGTATATACTACAATGAGTGATGAAGAGATAAGAAAAGCTATAAATGATGCTAGTTATGCAGCAAAATTTGTGAAAAATAAGTATTATCCATTGGTAAGTGGAATTAAGGAAGACACTATAACTATACCTTCTAAGTTTAATGAAGAGGACCCTATTAAATGGATGATAAGATTAAAAGATTCTCTTTATAAAAATGATAACAAAGAAGATGGAAGTATAAATTCTTCAGAGATATTCTTAAATAAAATTTTTACTAGAATTGTGAACTCTGAAGGAGTAGATGTAAGTTATATAAGTAATTCATCGGAAATAGAATTTATTACAAATTGGAAAGGTGAAGAAGAAGTAGAACTTTACAATATGATGAGCTTTTCTGATTATGATGAAGCTTATATAGAAAATAAAGTAGAGAAAGCATTAAAAATTTCAGAGTATAAGGCAAAAGCGAAAGAAGAGCCATCAACAGGAAGTTATAACGTAATATTAAAAGGTGATAATGTAAAAGAAATGATGACATATTATTATACACAAGCTAATGTTAAATCTGTGTATAACAAAATAGGAAAATTTAAAATTGGGGATAAAATTCAAGGAGAGAATGTAAAAGGGGATTTATTAAATATCACTTTAACTAAGGAATTAGAAAATTCTCCAGTATCTTCACCTTATGATGAAGATGGCTTTCAGTTATCAAATATAAAAATAATTGAAGATGGAAAGCTAGCAAACTATTATGGAGATGTTAGAAATAGTTACTATTTAAATGTAAACCCAACAGGAACTCTTAGAAATTATATTGTTGAGGGTGGAAGCAAATCAATTGAAGAAATGAAGAGTGAATCCTGTATTATAGTAGAAGCTTTTTCAGATTTCCAAATGAATAGCTTAACAGGAGATTTTGGAGGAGAGATAAGACTTGCTTTATATGTTGAAGGAGATAAAATGACTCCTGTGACAGGAGGATCCATATCAGGAAATATAAAAAATGTACAAGGGGAAATGTATTTATCATCGGAGATTGAAACTAATGGAAATTTCTTTGGTCCAAAAGCAATGTTATTAAAAAATATTTCAGTAGCAGGAAGATAATTAAAAATGAAGAATTGAGAATAGCGTATTGATTTCTTAATAAGTATAAGATATGTATACTAATTTTTCATTTGTAATTTTATTATGAAAATCCACCTTTGGAGAATGAGAGTAAAATTGCTTGAAGTTCTCCAAAAGTGGATTTTAATTATTATGTGCTTATATTTATATTATTGTAGTTCTAATTCTAAAAGTTGTCATAATAAATAAAGAATAAAAGTTTATTTTAAAACTACAAGTATTGCACCTATAGTCATAAGAGCTAGACCTAATATACTTGTTTTATTTATTTTTTCACCTAGTATTAAAAATGCAAGTATTGCTGCCATAACTGCACTAGTTTTATCTAAAACAGATACCTCTGCTACTTTTCCTGTCTTTATAGCAGTAAAATAGAATATCCAAGATAGGGCTCCAGCCATTCCACTAAAAATAATAAATAATAGTGCTCTCTTATCTTCTAATATTTTAGAAACCTCAGAAAATTTTCCTTGAAAAAATACTATTAAAGTTGTAAATATAGCCATAACAATAGCGCGAATAGCGGTAGCACTATTAGCATCAAGTTTAGCAAGGCCTATCTTACCAAATATGGCAACTAATGCTGCAAAAATTGCTGATAATAAAGAATAAACAATCCACATGATATCCTCTCCTTTTTATAAATATCTAGACTTATAGAGTTTAACTTAAATATTAAACATATTCAAATTAAAATTTGCATAAAGTTTACCTGTACTATATTAAATATAATGAGTTAAAAATCCTTTATATTATTTGTTAAATTCTTACAAAATTATACTCGTTCTTAGTTTTAAATTTATAAACAAGGATTTTTATTATGGAAATCAAAATATTTTACAAATTAAGATTCTACTAAGAAAAACTATAAAATATTATAAATCTTTATATTCTTAAGGTGTTTATAACATTAAAAGAATACTATTTGTATATATTTTGCGTTATAATTTAGGTATTGTTATTAATAATATATTTTAGTGATAAAACATTATGCTTAGAAAGGAATATGATATGACGAAGAACTGGAAGGGAAAGAGATATCATAATTTAAATTATTTTTTAAGAGAAAAATTTGGCCAGAAAGTGTTTAAAATATCTTTAGATGCAGGCTTTTCTTGCCCTAATAGGGATGGTACTATAAGCAAAGGTGGATGTGTATTTTGTTCTGAGAGAGGTTCAGGCGATTTCGCAGGAGATAGGTGCTTTTCTATATCTAAGCAATTTGAAGATATAAGAATGATGATGAATAAAAAGTGGAAAGATGGAAAATATATAGCTTATTTTCAAGCTTATACCAATACTTATGCATCCATTAATATTTTGAGAGAAAAATATGAAGAAGCAATAAATCAACAAGATGTAGTAGCATTAGCTATTGCTACAAGACCTGATTGTTTAAGTGAAGAAGTTCTAGACTTAATTGAAGAGTACTCAAATAAAGTTTATACATGGGTAGAATTAGGACTTCAAACCTCAAAGGATGAAACTGCAAGGCTTATTAATAGAGGTTATGAACTTTCAGTCTTTGAAGAAGGGGTTAGAAGTTTAAGAAAAAGAAATATTGATGTAGTAACACATGTAATTTTTGGATTACCTACTGAAAGTAAGATAGATATGATAAACACGATAAACTATGTAGCACATAGTGATATTCAAGGAATAAAAATACATCTTCTTCATCTTATGAAAAATACTCCTTTAGAAAAATTTTATAAAAGTGGAGATTTAAAGCTTATGGAGATGAAAGAATATATAGATTTAATAGGTGAGTCTATAGCATTACTTCCTGAAAGTATGGTAATACATAGATTAACCGGTGATGCACCTAGAGATCTATTAATAGGACCTATGTGGAGTCTAAAGAAATGGGAAGTTTTAAATGCTATCGATAAAAAGTTAGAAGATGAAAATCTATATCAGGGTGTGAATTTTAAGGGGGAGATTTTATGAAAGTCGATATAATAATTTCTGCTAGTGACATTAAAGAAGAAAAAATTAAAGATAAAGTTGTTGTGGTTATAGATGTTCTTAGAGCTACTTCAGTGATGGTCACAGCCTTAAATAATGGGTGTAAAGAAGTTATACCTGTATCTCATGTAGAAGAAGCTAGGGAAGTTGTTAAGGAAGATAGGGAAAAATATGTATTAGGTGGAGAACGAAATGCCCTTAAAATAGAGGGATTTGATTATTCTAATTCTCCATTAGATTATACAAGAGAAAATATTCAAGGTAAAACATTAGTTATGACTACAACTAATGGTACAAGGGCTATAAAAAATTCAAAAGGGGCAAGTAGAATCTTCATAGCTTCTATGATAAATGGAAAAGCTGTTGCAAAAAAACTAATAGAATTAAATAAAGATGTAGTATTTGTAAATGCAGGTACATATGGGGAGTTCTCCATAGATGATTTTATTACTAGTGGATATATAATAAATTTAATTAGAAAAGAAGCAGAGATAGAACTTACAGATATAGCGGTAACTTCCAATTATATATATAACAATAATGAAGATATATTTTCCTTTGTAAAAAATGCTTCTCACTACAAAAGAATATTAGAACTAGGTTTAGAAGAAGATTTGAAATATTGCCTTTCTAAGGATGTAGTTGACATAGTACCAGAATATAGAGATGGTAGAATAAATATATAAGGCATCTGAAAGAAAATTGGAGACGAATTAAGTTATACACCTCAGGGGAACCCTTGTAGAATCATACTACTGTTCTCTTGAGGTTTTTACATATTGGAAAGCTACTATGAGGAGAAGTTCTGAAAACCTTTAGTAGTAATTAGAAAAAGAATTTTTCTTAAATAATAAAATCTTACGTGATAGTGGAGGTAATTTATGATTATTAAGCCAAAGAAATTAAACGTAGGAGACAGGGTAGCAATTATTGCACCATCCTCACCAGCAACAAAGGAAGTTGTTAAAAAAGGGGAAAAAATGATAAAAGCAATGGGACTTGAACCAGTTATGTATCCTAGTTGTTACACAACACAAAGAGATTTACCAATATCTGATTATTTAAAAGCGAAAGATATTAATGATGCTTTTCAGGATAGAAATATTAAAGGAATCATTTGCTTAAAAGCCGGATATGGCATACAACATATACTTAAACTACTTAACTATGATCTGATAAAGGAAAACCCTAAGGTTTTTCTAGGGTATAGTGATATTACAGCGTTGCATATAGCATTTAATAAAATATGCAGGATGGTTACTTATCACGGGCCTATGGCATCTTCAAACATATATAAAAAGAAAGGTAACAAATTTAAATTTGAGCCCTATACTTTTGACAGTATCAAGAAGAATCTGTTTACAAATGAGGCACCAGGTTTGATGGAAAATCCTCTAGGAGAAATTATTGGTTCGTTGTTTGGAGGTAAAGCTGAAGGAGAACTTATAGGAGGTAATTTATCACTACTAGCGAGGACTTTAGGTTCTGATTATGAAATTGATACAAGAGGAAAAATATTATTTATAGAAGATACTAAAGAAGATGTACTCAATATTGGTAGGATGTTAATCTCACTATCTCTTGCAGGTAAATTTGATGAGTGTAGTGGTATAATACTGGGAACATGGACAAATTGCAATTTAGAAAATAAAGGATACTACAATAGCAATTTAGCTTTAGAAGAAACTTTTAAGGAAATCTTACTTCCATATAAAAAACCAATAATTACAAATTTTAGAGCAGGTCATAACAATCCTCAAGCTACACTAGCATTTGGAACAAAAGTTATTATAGATGCAGATAAAAAACAGATTGTATTCACTGAATCTGGAAATGCAGATTGATGGGAATCTATATTTGTAGATAGAAAGCTTAGGAGATAATGTCAGAAAATTTAAAAAATAATGGAGATATTGCTAGGACTTAAAGAGAATTAATAATATTTAAAGTAATATTAATTGTATTATATAGGGGGAAGGGCTATGAATAGAAAAGCAAAAGCAGATTTTATGCTGTTAATGATTACAATTTTTTGGGGAGCATCATATATTCTTACTAAAATCGGGCTTGAAACTTTTGAGCCATTTAATTTAATAGCATTACGGTTTATTATTGCTTTTGGCATATCTGCTATTGTGTTTAAAAAACAGGTTTTTAAAACAGATGTAAGAACAATAAAATATGCTTTGATCTTATCAATAATTTTATTTGGTGTTTTTATTTCAATGACATTTGGTTTAAAATATATTTCAGCTTCAAATGCTGGATTTTTAATTAGCCTTTCTGTAGTTTTAATACCAGTAATTTCTTTTATATTTTTAAAGCAAAAAATTGACAAGAAAGTTATTGGTGGGGTATGTTTAGCCTTAATTGGAATTGCATTATTGACATTAAATACTGAACTGAGATTAAGTAGTGGAGATATTCTTTGTATATTATGCGCACTATTATTTGCAACACATATTGTTGTAACTAGTATTTTTACTCAGAAAGTTGATTCAATTGCTCTTGGAGTTTTGCAGCTTGGTTTTGTTGGTATCTTTAGCGTTGTATTTTCAATGTTAATAGAGACTGTGAAGCTTCCTAGCAATACTACATCATGGTTTGTGGTATTATCGCTAAGTATTCTCTGTACGGCAGTTGGTTATATTGTACAAACAACTGCGCAACAATATACAAGTGCAACTCATACTGGACTTATTCTATCATTGGAACCAGTTTTTTCAGCTGTATTTGCCTATGTGTTTTTAGGAGAAATTCTTACTAAAAAGGGATATGTAGGTGCAGTAATTTTATTGCTTAGTGTTCTAATTGCTGAGCTAGATTTTAAGAAGAAGAGTCAACCCCAATCTGTTTATAAGTAATTTCTTTAGCTAATTTTTTACTATCAATGTACCACTATTTTTCCACCTCTGGGGAAGTTAATCAATGGAGAATTGAGAATGGAAAATTGACAATTATGGTTAAAATTAATTTTACAAATTAATTTCTTNNTATAAAAGAGAAGTATCAATAATTGTCAATTGTCAATAGTCAATTTTCAATTGTATAAATAAGCCCCAAAACTAATTAAGTTTATTTTGGGGCTTTGCTATGTCTTTTCCTAAGGAGTAAGATCTCATATATTACTGTATAGAGGGTAAAAAGGGAGATAAATGTTATTTGCTCTTTTTCGCTCATATTATAAGTTGCCAGTACAATTAAAAGGGGGAAAAATATAAAAATTTGAATAAGTCTAAAGGTGGATAGTTTTTTCAAAAAATCACCTCTTTTACTTCCAAATATTTACTATATGTATATTATTGCATTAATAGTACTAAAAGTAAATAAATTTATTCTTACAAATAAGCCCATAAATGCCTTTAATACATGTCGAAATATATAATTAATGAGAAATTGAAGAACATTTCATATCTAATTCTAAAATAATTGTAAATATGAGTGTTAAGTACATAAACCAAAATAACTAGTTAAAGATAGAAAGTATGTTTTCTTGAAATAGAGATATGCTGTATTTAATATTAAATACAGCATATCTCTATTTTAAATTACTAATGTATTTTATTCTTTATAAAGATTATAGCAATACACCTGCAATAGCAGCAGTCATGAAGGCTGCTAGAGAGCCTCCTAAAACTGCTTTTAGTCCTAGCTTTGCAACATCTCTACGTTTTTCAGGCGCAACTCCACCTATAGAAGCTATTTGAACTGCTATAGAACTAAAGTTAGCAAATCCACAAAGTGCATAAGTTAATATTACTATTGTTTTTTCAGTTAATTGACCACTAGAAATTAGTGGTGAAAGATTAGCATAAGCAACAAATTCATTTAATACAACTTTCTGTCCAAGAAGATCTCCTGCTACTGCTATGTCTTTTGTCGGAATACCCATTATGTATGCAACAGGTGAAAAAAGTTTACCAAAAATCCAACTTAAGCTAAAGTAGTCAGCACCAACTAATCCACCTAGCCATCCTAAAAGAAAGTTTAATAAAGCTATTAAAGCTATAAAAGCTATTAATAATCCACCTACATTAAAAGCAATTTGAATACCATCTATAGCTCCATTGGCTGCTGCCTCAATTATATTGGTAGCAGTTTTTTCATTCTTCAATTCAATTGAGTTTTTAGTTAATGGTTCTTCCGTTTCAGGAATCATAATTTTTGCTATAACTAAACTTGCTGGTGCAGACATAACACTAGCTGCAAGTAAATGACCAGCACTAACACCCATAGCTACATAACCAGCCATAACACTACCAGCAACGGTAGCCATACCACCAACCATAACTGAATATAACTCAGATTTAGTCATTTTGCCTATGTAAGGTTTTATAATAAGAGGTGCCTCATTTTGACTTACAAATATATTAGTTACAGCGGATAATGTTTCTGCTCCACTAGTTCCTAAAATTTTTGCAAGTCCCTTAGATATAATTGAAATAAAGAACTGCATAACACCTAAATGATAAAGTACACTCATAAGTGCTGAAAAGAAAATTATAGTAGGTAGTACTTGCAATGCAAATATAAATCCTATTTTATTTACGTTTACTAAATCTCCAAATACAAAAGCTGTACCTTCAGTAGTAAATTGCAATAATTTATCAATTATATTACTAGCAAACTGGAAAAACTTTTGTCCTAAAGGTACTTTAAGTACTAATAGTGCAAATATTACTTGAAGAACTACTCCAATAGTAACAAGCTTCCAATCAACTTTTTTTCTATTAGTAGAAAATAAATATGCTATTAAGATAAAAATAGCTAAACCAAAAATTCCTATAATTCTATCCATAATACATTCTCCGTATATATAAATTTTTAGACTCAGAACATAGATGTACTTGTAAAGTCCATTAAATAATATAGAATAAAATTCGACAATTTTCAACAAAACATTTTATTCATTTTAAATGATAATGTTTGTCATCTAGAAATAAGTATAGAAAAGAACCGCATAAATAAAGAGCTTAAATATGTTTATTGTTTGAAAATAAATAAGATAGGAATGTTTTGTAAAAAGTTATAAATTTATTTTTATTAAAACTTCTAATATTTTGAGAAGTTTTATAATGTTAATAAAATTTATATTAAATATTTTAAAAGAGTAAATATTTTTAGAAGAGAACGCAATGTATATTAAAGATAATTTTTAGGAAAGCTATTTTTAATTAATATTCAGAAGTTAAGAGGTGTTAAATATGAAAAAAATTTTTACTCAAGAAGATTTAGAAAGAGCTTTTAATTTAGGAAAAGAACAAGGATATATAGAATCACAAAATAATAGTGGACATAATAGACATAATGAGTTTTCTTCAGAATTTTCTAATGAAATACCAAACTATTATAATCTTAAAGATCATACATCAGCTAAAATAGATGATAGAAAATAATATTAAAAACCGTGACATTTAGTCACGGTTTTGCTATATAACTTGAAATATAAAGAATTTTAAATAGTAAGACTCTTCATTATCTGTCCATAGTATTGGATGATCTGGTGCTTGAGTTTTAAATTCTACTTGTCTAAGCATTCTACCAGCATCTTTTGCTGCTTCATATATAGCTTCTTTAAATAGTTCTGGGCTCATAAAGTGTGAGCAAGAAGCTGTTACAAGGTAACCACCCTTTCTTACTAATTTTATTCCTCTGTAATTTATTTTTTTATAACCCTTTTTAGCATTCTTTATAGTTTCTCTTGCTTTTGTAAAAGCAGGGGGATCTAATATTACAACATCGAATTCTCTTCCTTCGTAGTTAAACTCTTTTAATATGTCAAAGGCATCATGACATTCAAATTTAACTATATCCTGTAAATCGTTAAGCTCTGAATTCTTTCTGCAAAAATCTACTGCATGTTGAGATATATCTATACCTAAAACACTTTTAGCACCAGCAATTCCAGCATTTAATGCAAAAGAACCTGTATGAGTAAATACGTCTATAACTTCTGAGTTTTTACAAATTTTATGTATTGCTTTTCTATTTTCTTTTTGGTCTAAAAAGAATCCTGTCTTTTGACCATTTTCTATGTCCACATAATATTTAACACCATTTTCTTCAATGGTTATCATAGTATCAAAAGTTCCACTTAAAAATCCTTTAGTTTGCTCCATGCCTTCTTTTAACCTAACAGCAGCATCACTTCTCTCATAAACTCCTCTTGCATTATATTCTTCAACTAATATATCTACAATAGTTTGTTTATATTTATCAATTCCTAGTGCTAAGGATTGAATTACATAGATATCTTCAAATTTATCTATGACTATTCCAGGCATAAAATCAGCTTCTCCAAAAATAAACCTGCAAGAAGATGTATCTACAACCTTTTTTCTATATTCCCAGGCATCTCTTAATTTTCTTCTAAAAAAATCTTTATCTATTTCCTCATTTATATCTCTAGTCATTATTCTTATAGCTATTTGAGAGGCATCATTTATGTATCCTTTTCCTATAAAAGTATTATCAGAAGTATAAACCTCAACAATATCTCCATTAGTATATTCTCCATCATAGCCATTTATCTCTGTAGCAAAGATCCATGGATGGCCACTTAAGGTCCTTTTTCCACGACCTTTATCCAAATAAAATTTACAGTTCATCTTTTGTCCTCCTAAAAAATAAGATGTTAGTAGTATATCACAGTGTAAATTTTTATATAACCTCCAGATTTAATTCACAATTCACAATTCACAGTTCACAATTAAGCCTTCCCACCTCTGGGGAACAGTAGTGAAACCCTTTAGGGTTCCCCTGAGGTGCAGTATGGTTTGGAGCAAGAACTAATAAACTTGTACTAATATTTATGGAGATAAGCAATGTAATTAAAATATTATTTAATGATATAGATATTGCGCTATATCATTCTGCACCCTAGGGAGATATACGAAAAGTGCCTATAGATTTAAATTTTGTGGTTACTTTAATTTTATTTAAATCTTGTAGTTTTCATATAGGAGCAAGGGATGAAAGATAATGTTGTGTAATTGAGAGTTGAAGAAAGTAGCTATGATGGTTTATAGCCTAAATTTTAATGAGTATGCACATATTCAATTTTTAGCCATAAAGGATTATTTTTTCTTTTGACATCATATAGGTTTATATTTTAAACTATAAACTGTGCCTATATTGAATTTTAAGGAGAGATAAAATGAGCATACTTACGGTTAAAAATATTAGTCATGGTTTTGGTGATAGAGCTATATTTGAAAATGTTTCTTTTAGACTTTTAAAAGGGGAACATATAGGTCTTATAGGAGCAAATGGAGAAGGTAAGTCTACCTTTATGAATATAATTACAGGTAAATTGATGCCAGATGAAGGTCAAGTTATATGGTCTAACAATGTTAGAGTTGGATATATGGATCAACATGCAGTTTTGGAAAAGGGAATAAGCATAAGGAATGTATTAAGAGGTGCTTTTAAATATCTTTTTGATGCAGAAGCAGAAATGAACGAACTTTATGGGAGAATGGGAGACGTGTCTCCAGAAGAACTTGAAAAAATGTTGGAGAGAACAGCTGTAATTCAAGATATGTTAGATCATAATGGATTTTATATTATAGATGGCAAGGTGGAAGAAGTATCTAAGGGATTAGGACTTTTAGATATAGGACTTGATAAAGATGTGGCTGAGTTAAGTGGTGGTCAAAGGACAAAGGTTTTACTTGCAAAATTATTACTTGAATGTCCAGATATATTACTTCTTGATGAGCCTACTAACCATCTAGATGAAGCTCATATTGAATGGTTAAAAAGATATCTACAAAATTATGAAAATGCATTTATACTGATATCTCACGATATACCATTTTTAAACTCAGTAATTAACCTTATTTATCATGTGGAAAATAAAGAATTATCAAGATATGTTGGTGACTACGATGAATTCCAAAGAATTTATGAGGCAAAGAAAAAGCAATTAGAGCAGGCTTTTGAAAGACAACAAGCAGAAATTGCAAGGCTTGAGGATTTTGTTGCAAGAAATAAGGCAAATGTGGCTACTGCCAACATGGCTAAATCTAGACAAAAGAAACTAGATAAAATGGAAAAAATAGAACTTGTAAAAGAGAAGCCAAAGCCAACTTTTAATTTTAAACCAGCAAGAGCATCAGGAAAAATGATCTTTGAAACTAAGGATTTAGTTATAGGATATGATAGTGCTCTTACAAAACCATTAAATCTTTACATGGAAAGAGGGCAAAAAATAGCCCTTGTGGGTTCTAATGGACTTGGAAAAACTACTCTTTTAAAGAGTCTTATGGGAGATATTAAACCACTAAGTGGAGAGGTAGAGCTTGGAGATTATCAATATATAGGATACTTTGAACAAGAGAGCAGAGAAGGAAATACGAATACCTGTATAGAAGAATTTTGGAAAGAATTTCCTAGTTATACCCAATATGAGGTACGTGCAGCACTTGCTAAGTGTGGATTGACCACAAAGCATATTGAGAGCATGGTAATGGTACTTTCAGGAGGGGAAGCTGCAAAGGTAAGACTTGCAAAGCTTATAAACAATGAGACGAATATACTTATCCTAGATGAGCCTACTAATCACTTAGATGTAGACGCAAAAGAAGAATTAAAAAGATCATTAAAAGAATATAAGGGTTCAATACTTATAGTTTGCCACGAGCCAGAATTCTATAGAGATATAGTAACAGAGGTATGGAATTGTGAGGAATGGACAACTAAAATCGTTTAATGACAGCATATTTAACAGTTAATATAAATAGCTTAGACAGTGATGTTTAGGCTATTTTCTTACTATATGCTGATTTTAGAGAGTGGAGAAAAGCTGTCCATTTTTATATTACTTAACCTCTAATTGTAATTTACCTTTTATGTTGACTCTAACCCAGGGTTAGAATTTAGAATAGTATTAAAGGGGGGATATTCTTGAAAATTAGTGAGTTCGCTAAGAGGTCAGGGGTAACTGTGAAGACATTACTGCATTATGATAAGATTGGGTTGTTAAAGCCTTCTAGAAAGACAGATGCAGGATATAGAATTTATTGTGATGATGATTTTACAAAACTGCAGCAAATTACTACATTAAAATTTGTTGGATTGTCTCTTGAAGAAATAAAACATCTTTTAAGTGAAAAGGGACAGGATATAGGAAGTATAATTGATGTTCAGACAAAAGCACTGGAAGAAAAGAAAAAGCACATTGAAACAGTTATTACTGCACTAAATAAAGCAAAAGGAAAAATACAAAGCAATCATGGAAATAAAAGCAAAACAAAGGTTTAATAATGCATGCAAACAGTATATTACTGATAGTTATTATTGGAGAGCAAAAACTGCAGAATTAATAAATGAATTAGTTAAACCTGACGTGAATGATGTAATATTAGACTTGGGGTGTGGCACTGGTAAGCAGCTTATAGAATTATCTAAAAATGTGAAATCAGCAATTGGGTTAGATATTAGTGAAGGGATGCTTAAACAAGCCAAAGAAAATGTAGAAAATGAAGGAATAAATAATATTGAGCTCTATATAGGAAGCTTTGAAGAACCTAACTTAAATGTAGATTTACGAAGAAAGCATATTACAAAAATTATATCAAATTATGCATTGCATCATTTAACTACAGAGTATAAGCAGAAAGCTATAGAAAATATGATAAATATAGGAGGAGAAGAGCTACAAAGTATTATCATAGGTGACTTAATGTTTTTTGAAAATCCTAATGATCATAGAGAAGAGTTTGCTTTAGTAGGATATGGACCAGAAGTAGATTTTCCTTCAAGTATTGAAGAACTAATGAACTGCTTTTTGAACTTTGATTTTACTATTGAAGTACATAAGGTACATCCACTTGTAGGGGTTATAGTTGCTAATCGTAATAAAAATGGCAATAAGATATGAAGAGTGAGGAATGTAATTTTATAGTAAAAATCACACAACCTATGTACTCTTTATTGGATAACAAAAATTGTATAATAATATTTAATATTGAGAGCTAGTTTTAGCTCTTTTGTTTTTATATTTAATATGTTTCATATTAATGGTAAAATTAAGAAAAATAGTATATTTTATAAAAAGAATTTATTGAGGTATGGATAAAAAGGGGGAATAACGAGTGGACTTAATGAACAAAGAGGATTTTAATAATTTACTTAAAAGTTCTTTGTCTAAATATTATGAGGGAAGATGGACTTATTTTAGTGAAGTAATAAATATTATAAAGCAAGAGAATGAATTTGAGAAAGTCTTAGAGTTGGGACCTGCATTTCAAACAATTGTGAAGAATTGTGATATTATGGTTAAGCCAGAGATTGATGTATGGGGTAGACCTGAGAAGTATATAAATAAAGAATTTAAAAATGATGCCACAGTTGTACCCTGGCCAATAGAAGATAGAACCTACGATTTGTTTATTGCATTACAAGTTTGGGAGTATTTAGAGGGAAAACAAAAGGAGGCATTTGAGGAAGTTATGAGAACTTCAAAAGCAGCTATATTAAGTTTCCCTTATATGTGGGATTGTCCTAAAGATAATGCAAATTATCCGGAGCACCATATGATCGATGAAAAAATAATCTCGGAATGGACATTAAATGTAAATCCCAAAAAGGTAATTAAGATTCCAAGGACAGGAGATAGAGTTTCAAAGGGTCCAAGAATAATTTATTTTTGGAAGAATAATAAACATTTAAGCTATTAAAAGAGATAATAGAATAATTAAAATAGTATATAAGAAAGTCTATAACGAAATATATGTTATAGACTTTTTCTATCTTTATTTAAAAAAATTTGCTAATTTAAATTTATATCTTTTAAACAATAAGATTTCAATATTTGCCTAATAAATTTGAAAGTTAAATTTAGAGCATCTTCTCTAGTATATTTATGATAATCACTTATAAGTCTTGTAAGTATACCTTCATAAAAAATAATGATTACTTCACTTATTTCATTTAAGTCTTTTTCATCTATGTAATTGTCTTCTGCTGCCTTTAATAATACCGCCTTATCTCTATCATGTATATTTTCCTTATCGAGCATATGAGATAATTCATTAGGTAGACTTTCTAATTCTTCAGGAAATAATTCATAATAATTATTTATAGCCTGAGTAAAAGATTGGTTTATGTTATTTAAGAACATAGCTTTAAATATTTGTGGATTATTGAAGGAATGAACACAAAAACACTTCCAAATATTATAGTAAATTTTTATAGTATTATCATTTATATTTACATAGTTATATAGATCATGAACATATTTATTGTAGTATTTTACACAGACAAAAAATATAAGATGATCTAGATTATTAAAATACCTGTAAATTATAGCAACATTATGACCAGCTAAATTAGCCACTCTCCTTGCTGTGATACTTTCAATACCTTCACTATCCATAATTTGTGAGGCAGCATCTATAAAAGAAATCATAACTTGTTTTTTTTCTAAAGCAGTTTTTGCCATTTGTATTCTCCTTAAATGTACATCCATAATTTACTATTATATCATAAATAAAGAAATATTAATATTTGAAAAAGTAATAGGTAGGTGTTTAACAATTTGTAAACATGTTTATAAACCGGTCTACACAATTTGATAAACAGAATATTATTTAATTATATAGAATATTTAGAAAATTATAAAAATGAGGTGGGTTTATGAAATTAGAAATAGGAAATTTCCATGTACGAGATATTGTTTTTGGAGATAATACAGAGTTTAAGGATGGACTATTGACAATAAACAAAGAAGAAACACTAAACTTTGTTAAACAAGATGAACGTATTATAGAAGCAGAATTATATATTGTAAAACCAGGAGACAAGGTAAGACTTGTTCCTGTTAAAGAAGCTATTGAACCAAGAGTTAAATTAAATGGAAATCCTTTATTCCCTGGATATACAGGAGAACTTATTAAAGCTGGAGAGGGAAGAACTCATGCACTTAAAGATTGTAGCTTACTTGTAGTGGGAAAACATTGGGGTGGATTTCAAGATGGATTAATAGATATGAGTGGGGAAGGCGCTAAGTATACCTATTACTCTCAGCTTAAAAATATAGTATTAGTTGCGGACACTAATGAGGAATTTGAAAAAAGAGAGCAACAAAAAAAGAATAGGGCATTAAGAGAAGCTGGTCATAAACTTGCTGAATTTATAGCTCAGTGCGTAAAAAATCAAGAACCAGAAGAGGTGGAAGTATATGAACTTGAACCTGTTACAAAGAGAAGTGAAGATATAAGCAAACTTCCTAGTATGGTATTCGTAATGCAGCCCCAATCTCAAATGGAGGAGTTAGGATATAATGATTTGCTTTATGGTTGGGATATGAATAGAATGGTACCTACTTTCATGCATCCTAATGAAATATTAGATGGAGCAGTAGTATCAGGAAGCTTTATGCCTTGTTCTTCTAAATGGGCTACTTATGAATTTCAGAATAATCCAACTATTAAGAGGTTATATAAGGAGCATGGTAAGACACTTAACTTTTTAGGGGTAATAATGTCCAATCTTAATGTAGCATTAGAGCAAAAAAATAGAGCAGCTTTATTTGTATCTCAAATGGCAAAAAACTTAGGAGCGGATGGCGCTATAGTTGCTGAAGAAGGATATGGAAATCCTGATGCAGATTTTACAGCTTGTATAGTTGCGTTAGAAGATGCAGGGGTTAAAGTTGTAGGATTAACAAATGAATGTACTGGTAGAGATGGTCAATCACAACCGCTAGTATCTATGGATGAAAAGGAAAATGCAATTGTATCTTGTGGTAATGTTTCTGAACTTATAGAACTTCCACCTATGGAGATTGTATTAGGAGAGCTTGAAGCATTAGGAAGAGATGGACTTTCAGGTGGATGGTCTAATGATGAAATTTTAGGGCCATCAGTTAGAGAAGATGGTTCAATTATAATGGAAAATAATGCTATGTTCTGTGGAGATCAAGTTTGTGGATGGTCACCAAAAACAGTGATAGATTTTTAGTTTTTAATAAGAAGAATCAATAATTATAGTAATCAAAGATAATCTTCAATAAATTTTAGGGGGATAAATTATATGAAAAAAGTGATTTTATATATAAATCAGTTCTTTGGCCAAATTGGAGGAGAGGATAAAGCTGATTTTAAACCAGTTATAAAAAATGAGTTGGTAGGACCAGCTATAGAATTAAATAAGAATTTAGAAGAGGCAGAAGTTACACATACAATAATTTGTGGAGATAACTTTATGGGCTCTAATACAGAAGAAGCAATAGATATTATTTTATCAGAACTTGAAAATATAGATTTCGATATGTTTTTTGCAGGTCCAGCTTTTCAAGCAGGAAGATATGGAGTTGCCTGTGGAGAGATATGCAGAGCAGTAAAAGATAAATTCAATGTACCTGTTATAACATCAATGCATATTGAAAATCCAGGTGTTGAGATGTTTAAAAAGGAAATGTATATATTCAGAGGTGGGCATAGTGCAGCGAAAATGAGAGCAGATATAAAGGCTATGGCTAAGTTTGGTAATAAGTTATTAAAAGGTGAAGAAAATTTAGGCGCTGATAAGGAAGGATATTATCCAAGAGGAATAAGACATCAAGTATGGAGAGAAGACAGAAAAACAGGTGCTGATAGAGCAGTAGAAATGCTTATAAAAAAGTTAAGAGGAGAAGAATTCATTACAGAGCTTCCAATACCAAAAGCGGATAGAGTACCGATAGCTACTCCAATCAAAGAATTATCTAAGGCTAAAATTGCAATCATGACAACAGGAGGAATTGTACCTGTTGATAATCCAGACAGAATTCAATCTGCATCTGCAACTAGATGGGGAAGATATAATATTAAAGATATGAACTGCCTAGAAGGTGGAGTATATAAGACAATACACGCAGGATTTGACCCAGCAGCAGCGGATAATGATCCTAATGTAATTCTTCCATTAGATGTATTAAGACAATATGAAAAAGAAGGTAAGTTTGGATATCTTCATGATTATTTCTATTCAACTGTTGGAACCGGTACAACTCAAGCAGAAGCAGCAAGAATGGCCAGAGAGATAGTTGAATACCTTAGAGCAGATAAAGTAGAAGGAGTTATAATGGTTTCTACGTGAGGAACTTGTACGCGTTGTGGTGCAACGATGGTAAAAGAAATAGAAAAAGAAGGATTCCCAATAGTCCAGATGGCTAATTTAATACCAGTAGCTAAAACCGCAGGAGCAAACAAAATAGTTCCTACAATATCCATACCATACCCATTAGGAGATCCAGCTACTACTAAAGAAGAACAGTGGAGATTAAGATATTACAGAGTAGGTGTTGCATTAGATGCATTAACCGAAGATATTAAAGAACAAACAGTATTTAAGGTGAAAATGTAATAAGAATTTGAAGGCTGACAATATTATAGGATTCCTTAATAGAAAGTTAATTTATATACGATTTTAAGTTTCATAGCAAGAAATCTTTTCCGTGAATTAAAAATTAAGAATTAAAGATGAAGAATTATGGTTAAAACTCCACCGTAAAAGCCTTTGGAGTTTTCGGGAATAGATTGTGTTTTAGAAATTCACTAAAGTGAATTTCATCCTAAATTCTTCATTCTTAATTATTAATACTTAATTTTTAAGGGATTAGCTATCTTTACAGGAAATTTATTTTCTAGAGTATATTTTAAATTTTCACATTGGATACCTATAATGTCAGCCTCATATAAAATAAATATTTGGGGGGCTATTTATGAAAAATATTGAGCCATCAGTAAATAATAAATTATCACCAAAATCAAAGACTGATGAAGTTTTTATTATATCTTTAATCATCACTTTTGCTATTGTACTTTGGGGAATATTAGCTCAAGAAAATTTCTCAAATATGTCTAACAACTTATTTGCTTTTTTAACAGAAAAGTTCGGATGGGCATACCTTAGTTCAATGCTTGTATTTGTTATTTTTGCTATTGTAGTAGCATTCAGTAAGTATGGTAAGATTAAACTTGGTCCAGAGGATTCTAAACCGGATTATAGTACTACAGCATGGTTTGCAATGCTCTTTGGAGCTGGTATGGGAATTGGTCTTGTGTTCTGGGGAATAGGGGAGCCACTTTCTCATTTTGTATCACCGCCATCAGGAATTGAAGCAGGTTCAATAGAGGCAGCAAATTTCGCTATGAAATCATCTTTAATGCATTGGGGATTTCATCCTTGGGCAAATTATAGCATAATAGGACTTGCACTTGCTTATTTTCAATTTAGAAAAGGTAAGCCTGGGCTTATAAGTAGCATATTTATTCCATTGCTCGGAGAAAAAAGAGTAAATGGACCTATAGGGAAAACAATAGATATATTAGCAGTATTTGCTACAGTAGCAGGGGTAGCTACTTCTCTAGGACTAGGTACATTACAAATAAATAGTGGACTTAACTATATGTTTGACATACCTACAACTAACTTAGTTCAATTGATTATAATTGCAGTTATTACAATAATATTTATATATACAGCAGTTAAGGGCATAGAAAAAGGGATAAGTGCAATATCAAATTTAAACTTAATACTTGCCTTTGGCATATTAATATTATGCTTTTTAATTGGACCTTCGATTAAAATGATAAATTCATTAACAAGTGGAACAGGAGCTTATATTGGAAACTTTATACAAGATAGTTTACATTTAGAGGCTTTCGGAGATAATAGCTGGATAAATGGATGGACAATATTTTATTGGGCATGGTGGATAGCATGGGCTCCGTTTGTAGGAATATTTATAGCTAGAATTTCAAGAGGAAGAACAATAAGGGAATTTATACTAGGGGTTATAGTTGCGCCTACGATAGCTTCTTTAATTTGGTTTTCAATTTTTGGAACTTTAGGAATTGATCTAGGTATTACAGGCAAAATATCTCTTGATAAACTTAAAGAGATAGCGGCAGTTCCTGAAACAGCATACTTTGCTGTAGTTCAAAATTACCCATTAGGTATAGTTATAGCAGTAATAACTATAGTGTTACTTTGCACTTTCTTTATTACTTCTGCAAATTCAGCTACCTTTGTTTTAGGTATGCTGACTTCAAAGGGAGATTTAAATCCTTCTAATACTAAAAAAATATTATGGGGACTAGTACAATCATTGTTAGCAGTAGCATTATTATTATCCGGAGGATTAAAATCGCTTCAAACAGCTTCGGTAGTGGCAGCTTTTCCTTTTATATTAGTAATGCTATTAGCTTGCATATCATTATGGAAAGCCTTTAGGGAAGAAAAGATATAAAGAGATTATAAAAATTAAATATCTAATGTTTATTTTAATGATTTTATAATATTCATATAAGTTCTATAAAAAGAATAAAATTGTATGGTTTTAAAAGGTAAATAAAATAATGTAATAAACAAGCAAAATAGAGATAAGGTGTATAGATCTTATCTCTATTTTTATGGAGTAAGTTTCATTAATTACTATATAATTGATAATTCAAATTTAATTTGAGTAAATAAAGTTATAACAATACTAAAAATAGGACCAAATATATTGTACAAGCATACTATATCGTAGTATATTCAATGTCTTTTGTAGATATTGAAATAAATACAAATAAGTTGAAAATATATGGGGGTAACTATGTTTAAGTTAGATGAATATAATAACTCAATAGATGCCGATACAATAAAAAAGATAGATACTATGATTGAAATTATGGAAGGATTAGAAGATTCCAATAATAATGTTCAGGATCAATATAATGATATTCAGATAGAGCAAATCGGCCCAACAGGCCCAACAGGTCCAACCGGCCCAACTGGAGCAACAGGGGCAACTGGAGCAACAGGAGCGACTGGAGCAACAGGAGCGACCGGAGCAACAGGAGCGACCGGAGCAACCGGGGCAACAGGAGCAACTGGAGCAACAGGGGCAACCGGGGCAACCGGAGCGACAGGAGCAACCGGAGCAACAGGAGCAACAGGAGCAACAGGAGCAACTGGAGCAACAGGAGCAACAGGAGCAACAGGAGCAACCGGCCCAACAGGCCCAACAGGTCCAACTGGCTTAACAGGTCCAAGCGGTCCAACCGGTCCAACAGGTCCGACCGGCCCAAGCGGTCCGACAGGTCCAACAGGTCCAACTGGCCCAACAGGCCCGACAGGTCCAACCGGCCCAACAGGCCCAACAGGCCCAACTGGTCCAACAGGTCCAACAGGCCCGACAGGTCCAACCGGCCCAACCGGAGCACCAGGTCCAACAGCAATAGCAATTTTATCAAGCAATATGACTCAAACAGTTGCGAATAATGCACCGGTTAACTTTAATCTACGCAGTAGTACAGGAATAATTACTGACGCAACTTCTGCTACTATTGTAATTCCAGGTATTTATTATATAACTTGGCATGTAGCTTTAGGAAATGATAACGCAGGAAGTGCTCAATTCGCTATTACACGTAATAATAGTAATGCACAAGCTATGGCAACTAATCAAGCAAATGATCAATTGAGTGGTAGTGTAGTATTAAGTCTTGAAGAATTTGATGTAATAAGATTAATAAACACATCTGGAGTTAGCAAAACTCTTTCAGTAATAGTTGCAGGCGCTAATGGAATAAGTGCTAGATTGACTATAGCAAGAATCTTATAAGAAAGTTAAATTTATTAAAATTTTAATATAAAACCATAATAAATCTCCCATCTGTAAAGGATGGGAGATACTTTATTAAAATTATAAAGATAATTAATTAAAATATTGTATAAACTAATAGCAATCATTCAATATTTTTATATGTGTATAAACCACTTTCTACAATTTCCAATTCTTTAACATCGCTTTTCATAACAAAGCCTTTTATGTTTTTATTTTGTGATTGAATAATTACTTTAACCTCATACCAGATTATATTATAAACTTCACAACAATCTATAATTTGAACTTTAACTCCTCGAGAAAGATTTCTCACTATAGCTGAATTCAAAAGTGGAGCAATATATAATAAAGTACTATTTTTTATTTCTCCATGATAAGAATATACTGGCAAATAGGATATAATTAAATTTTCTAACGGAGTGTTAAAAGTTTTAAGTTTAGATAACAATTCACTATTGCGCCTTGACAGTACTCTAAGTTGAGTATATTGTTTATTATATTTTAAAGAAAGAAAAAAAGCATATCCACAAGCTACACAAGCTATTATAAAGAAAGTGTACATAAAAAAAGTCTTCATATATCCCCCTAAGTAAAATAAATACTATTGTTATAAGTTTATTCAGAAGATATAAAAACTTGACTAATAATTTAATTTTATGGATTATACATTATTAAAATTTACTTCAATGAGGCTAAAGATGTATAGATAAATATATAAATAACTATGGCGTAAACTTTTCTCGTAGTTTGAAGAAAATCTGTAGTAAATTAAAAAGCCGTAACTTTTTATTACGACTTTTTAATTTATTTCTTTAAGTAATTCATCATATTCTTTTATAAATTTGTCTGCAATTTTTATCATTTCTTCATGTTGATGAACTGCATGGTCATCATAAACACCGACTACTTTCATGTTAGCTAATTTAGCCCCTTTTACCGCAGGAAGTATATCTTCAAAGACTATACAATTTTTAGGGTCTATTCCTAGTCTTTCTGCTGTTAATAAATAAACATCAGGACAATCTTTTCCTCGTGTTACTTCATCAGTAGTAGTAATAACGTCAAAATAGTCATAAATGCCATTTGATTTTAAACAAGCTTCTAATAGTAATCTGTTATTACTTGTTGCTAACGCTATTTTTATATTCATAGATTTTAGTAGTTCTAAAAATCTTTCAACACCGGGCTTTAATTTAACATTCGTGCAATATTCTTTATAAGCCAACTCATTCCAATGATCTTTTATTTCCTCTACGGTATATGGAAGATTAAAGGCTTTTTTAAAGTAAACAGCTACTTCATCATAGCTAAGATGGGCTATATCTGACTTCAAAGTTGGTGGTAAGGATAAATTATTACTATTTAGGTAGTCAATGTCGATACTTTCCCAAACCCACATAGAATCAACTATTGTTCCATCCATGTCAAATATTGCAGCTTTTATATCTTTAAGCATATCATCACCTCTTAGGGTAGTATATCAAAGTTTCATCATAACTAAAAGGTAATTTTATTATTAAATGTATAATTTAATAAAAATCTCTATGAAATATATTGGTTTTATCATGATTTAGAAAATCATTTAAACTATTTATATTAATTTTTTCTAAAATGGTATTCATTGTTTCACTATCTACAGATATTTTAATTTCTGAACTATTTGCAAATTCATTAACTTTAATTTTACCTAGCTCTCTATCAAGTATAACTTTAGGTCCACCAACACATCCACCTATACATCCCATACCTTCTATAAAGTTTCCGGGAATTTTTCCATCCATAGCACTATTTAATAATTCTTTACATTCTTTAATCCCATTAGCTTGAACTGCTATTAAATTTTCAAATTTTTGAGGGAATAGTCTTTCTATACATTCGGTTATAGCTATAGATACTCCACCAGTTCTAGCATATAATCTTCCACCGCGAGAAGTATATTCAATTGAAGGAGTTTCAGGGAGTTCTTCAGGTTTGATGCCAAAGACATCAAATATTTCTTGCATTTCAGAGAAAGTTAATACAAAGTCTATATCTCCTAATAAATCTTTTTCTTTAGCTTCTGCTTTTTTAGCAACACAAGGACCTATAAAAACTACTTTCACATTAGGATTTAAAGCTTTTATAATCCTACCAGCAGCAATCATAGGTGATACAGAAGGAGAAACATGTTTTACTAGATCTTCATAGACTCTTTTAAGCATAGCAACCCACATGGGACAGCAGCAGGAAGTTATCATAAAATCATCTTTAGTTTTAATCTTTGCATCGAATTCTACTGCTTCTTTTAAAGTCAACATATCAGCAAAAAATGCTACTTCTACCATATCTGTAAAGCCTATTTTCATAAAAGAGGTTCTCAGCTGATTTATATTAGCGTTATTAAATTGGTTAGTGATGGCAGGTGCAACTGCCGCAATTACTATACTATTACTCTTTAAAAGATTTGCTAAAGGTAAAAATTCAACTCTATCTAATATACTTCCTGTAGGACAGCCTTCAACACAGAATCCACAATCAGTACATTTTTTATTGTCTATATAAGTAGTTTTTGATTTTTCATCTACTAAAATAGCATCAAAAGGGCATGATCTTTGACAGTAAGTTTTTCCATCTTTATCTGCACAGTCCATGCTACATTTTTTTACTTTATCTACAACTTTATGATCAGGAGTGTATTTAAGTATTGCGTTTTTAATATCATCTATATAATTATCGCTAAAAGGAATTTCTACGCCGCAGAGACTAGAAATTATTGCTGCAATATGATTTTTTTCAGTATCATTATTGTTTAATAATTTAGTAACTTTTTCTTTAAAGTTACCTTCTGAATATGATTCTATAAGTTCTTTAAATAAATCACTATATTCTGCTTTCAAATAATTCACTTCCTAAAATAAATAGTATTTTAGTAAGTATTTTTCCACACAAGGAAAATATTTATACGATTATATAAAAAAAGGATAGACTATATAGATAAACTTTATTCAATTGAGAATTCAAAATGGACAATTGACAATTAAGGTGAAAATTAATTTTTAAAAATAGATTTTTAAAAAGAATGAATTTAAAACTTCTCTTACAAAAGAGAAGTATCCATAATTGTCCATTGTCAATCGTCAATTCTCAATTGCATAAATTACTTATAAGGAAACATACAAATGAGAAAAACAGCGAAATGTAAAAAAAATATTTAAATATAATTTCAAATTATATTTAAAATTAAACCTAAATATTTATAAAGTTAATCATTAAAGTGTTTTATAGATTACTTATTCTTTTCTTTAATTGAACTAAAGATTTTTTTAAACTATAATAAAGTTACATAAATTATCTAAGGATGTTAAGCTAAGAGAGGTAATGTATATGGAGGATAAAGGTTTTGTACTAAAAAAATCAAATGATATTTTTAGAGATATACTATTAACAAGGAAAGAAAGAAAGATTTCTAATAGTGATAATAATGAATATATATATGGATATAGATATATTGGTTTAAATAATGAGAGTGAATATTATAGTGAAATTATTAAGTTAAACAGTAATCTTTCAAAATTAGGAAATATATATATACATTTTGAGGATAAAATTAATATTCCATATGATTTAGAGAGAACAAATAAGATAAAAGATTGTATAAATAATGCTTCCTTAAATGGCTTTTTTATAGATAATATTGTAGAAGCTCTGTATCGTGAAGGTATTCTTAAAATCAATAATTTTATAAATAAAAATATAAAAGAAGCTTTAATAAGATTAATTAACTTATATATGAAAAATGAAGGTAAAGTTAATTCAAGTTTAATAGTTAGTTTTATAAGTAAAATTATTTTTTGGCTCTATGAGTATATACCTAAGAGTTTTTGCTATGATATAAAAGAGCATAATCCTAAAGTCTTATATTATGGCAACATAAAGAAGCATGAAGCATATTTTTTAATATTACTTTCTTTAATTGGATATGACGTTTTATATATTAATAGTGATAACGATAATATATTTTCCTCAATAGATTATCATAATGAATTTATATTAACTATCAACAATAAAAACAGAGTTGAAGTAAAAGAAATTACATTAGAACATGGAACTGATGTAAGTAGTGATTTATATGATGAAGGGAAATCACCAAAGGTATTATTAGTGAAAAGTAAAGATATATTTAAAGATATTTTTACTACTTTAAAAGCAAGAGAAGGTTACTTACAAAATCAAGTTTATCCAATATATTTTGAAAGATATATTGGTATAGAAAATGAAAATAGTGACATGTATTACAATAATCTATATAAATTGGATAAAAAATTAAAAGAAGAAAAATACAATTATTTAAAGTTTGAAAATAAAATTGCAGTACCATCTAATGAAGAAGCAACTAAATATATTGGAAAGATTAAGAAAAAGATAAATTTACTAGATATAAAAGATAAGAATAAAGTCATTACAGAAATAATATCTCTTAATATTTTACCTAGGAGCAATAAAGAAGAAATTAATTTAAGAATAAAAGCTAGCTTTATAGAGATATTACATTTATATCTTGATGTAGAAGAAAACTTAAATATATCCAAACTTCAAAACTTTGTAATGAAGCTTATATGTTGGATTAATAGATATTCTGTTACTTTACATAATAATTTTAATGAAGAGCATAACGGAAAAATTATATATTATGGAGAAATAAAAGCTCATGAAATATATTTCTTAATATATGCATCTCTTGTGGGCTGCGATATTGTTTATATCAGTCCTAGAGAAGAGGATGATTCACTTTATAATATTTTGGACAAGCAAGAAAAATATACTTTTTTAACTAAGCTAGATAGCTTTACTCCACTTGAGAATTTTCCAGTAATAGAAAGAACCATAATAAAGGAGACAGTAGCATATAGGGCTTCTAAGGAACTTGAAGAACTATTAGGAACGGATGTTGGTTACTATAAGCCAAGACAATTAAATGAAAGTTTAACAAAATCAGTTTTATTAAAGACTACTTATGATGAAATGAAAATATTGTGGAAAGAAACCGGCAAGATAAGACCTCATTTTAAAGTGGAAAATAATATAGTTTATATACCTAATATATTTGCTAAAATAAATGGTACTCATGAAGATTTAGAGGAGTATTGGAGAGATTTTAAAGAATTGTCTTCCAATAGTAATACTTTAACAATAAATACGGTTCCTTTTACGGAAATTAGATATTCACGACAAGATAAATACTCAATTATTTATTTCTTAGATAGAGATGGATTATTAGATTTTAATAAAGTACAAAATAGTGACTTATATAAATTTAAATATTTAAGTGATAAATTACAAAATCTAATTTTGTCTAAAATAAATGAATTAATATTATTGAATCCTTTTAATAGGGAGATGGAGAATGAATTCAAATTAAATATAATAATGACTGTTCTCAACATTAGTGATAATATTTTAAAGTTAATAGAAACTTTTGACTATACATCATATATTCCTAAGGTGATAATATATGATAATACTAAAGATTTTTTAAGTGAAGAAGATATTATAACTTTAGCATATTTAAATATTATAGGGATGGATATAGCAGTATTCACACCTACTAATTATAAAAATATAGAAATATTATTAAAAGAAAATGCTTTTAAAAGTCATAACTTGCCTTCTGTTAGGCTTGATTTATCTATGCCTAATCTAGAGAAAAAAAGGGATTCCTTTATTAGTAAGTTATTTCGATTCTAAAAAGTGGAAAACATATAGGGAGGGAAGATAAATATGAAACTAAATGGAAGTACAACTTCAGAAAATACTGAGATAATTGAAGTTAAAGAATTTAATTTACAAAAGCAGAAAGAAGAGATAGCAAAAAGAGTTGAAAATTCACCAGAAATAAACAATATACTTGCCCAAATAGATACAGATAATATGCAAACGGTAGTAAAATTCGGAAATGAAACAGTGGAAAGTATATCTAAGTTTTCTGATAGAATACTTAACAATATGGAAATGGCTAAGATAGAAGACACAGGAACATTATTAAATAATTTAAATAAAATAATGGAGAAGTTTGACATAAAAGATTTTGATGAAAAAAAAGTTGGATTTTTTGAAAAAGTATTTAATAAAACTAAAAACTCCATAGAGCAATTATTTAAAAAATATCATACTATGGGTGATGAAGTTGAGAAGGTATACATATCTTTAAAAGAATATGAAAATGAAATAAATGGTTTAAACATAAGCCTTAATGAGATGTTTGAAGAAAATCTTAAGCATTATGAAAAATTAGAACAGTATATACATGCTGGAGAATTTGCAGTTGAAGAGCTTAGTGCTAACATAATACCAGAGTTAGAAAGAAAAGCTGAAACAGGTGGAAATGTAGAGAAGATGGAATTGAGTAATATAATGCAAGTTAGGGAGATGATGGAGCAAAGGGTTCATGATTTAAAACTTGCAGAAAATATTGCATTGCAAACAATGCCTTCTATAAAAATGTTACAGTACAACAACTATAACCTTATCAGAAAAATAAACTCAGCCTTTATAATAACATTACCAATATTTAAGCAATGTCTTATTCAATCAATAATGTTAAAAAGGCAAGATGTACAAGCTAAAGCACTAACAGCACTAGATGAAAAAACAAATGAGCTACTTATGAGAAATGCAGAAAATTTAGCAAACCAATCTAAGGTAACTGCAAGATTGGCAAGTGGTAGCTTTGTTGAAGTAGAAACCCTTGAAAAAACATGGCATACTATTGTAAATGGAATAACTGAAACTAAACAAATACAAGATGAAATAAGAGAAAAAAGAGCTATAGATAATAAAAAATTAGATGAACTAAAAAAAGAATTTAATGCAAAACAATTAACTTAGCATAAAAATAAAAAGGTTGTGAAAAGTAGAAAAAGTTTCTGCTTTTTACAACCTTTTGTTTTTAATATGATTTAATAAACTATACATACTAAATTTAAAATAAAAAAAGAGAGTTGCCTATGCAACTCTCTTGGTCGGGGTGACAGGGATTGANNCTCCCATCTGCGCCACACCCCGCCGACAAAAATTATTATATTACATACCTGAATGGTTGTCAACAACTTTTAAATAAAAATTTCATAAAGAGTATAAATTTTACGTATAGGGCTTTAAAACTTATATTAGTACTGGAATTAAAGGATAGAGTATTATTTGCTAAGTCTAAAATATGGAAGAACTTTAGCTATTATTTATCATTAGCTTTCAACTATTAATTAGATAAGTAATGTACATATTAATTTATAGATTAACATAGTTATATAATTTTAATAATTAAATTTTTATAACTTTATATAATAAATATTAAGATAAATATTAATTTAAATTTTTAGTCATAATTTTATTATATAAAGCACTATAGAAAACATGTAATAAGTGGTATTATTTAGTTAATAATATGAGTAAAAATAAAAGATTTCGAGGTGAAACTTATGAGAGATATAAAAGACCTTGTAGATATTCAAAGGAAATATTTCTATACCGGAGAAACCTTAAGTATAGACTTTAGATTTAAGCAATTGACACTTTTAAAAAATATAATAACTAAAAACGAAGAAAAGATATTAGAAGCATTAAATAAGGATTTAAATAAGGCAAATTTTGAAGGATATGCAACAGAGTTGGGCATAGTATTAGAAGAAATTAATTATACAATAAAAAATTTAAAAAAATGGTCACAGCCCACAAAAGTTAGATCACAAATAATTCATTTTCCTGCAAGTTGTTTTTCNNCTATAGCACCTACGATAGGGGCTATAGCAGGAGGAAATACAGTAATATTAAAACCATCTAATAAAAGTGTTCATGTATCTAAAGTATTAACAGAACTGATCGAACAAAACTTTAAAGAAGAATATATAGCAGTAGTAAATGGTGGTAGAGAGGAAAATACAGAACTTTTAAATCAAAAATTTGATTATATTTTTTTTACAGGAAGTGTACCTGTAGGACGTATAGTAATGGAGGCGGCAGCAAAAAACCTAACTCCTACAACTTTAGAGTTAGGTGGGAAAAGTCCTTGCATGGTAGATTATGATGCAGACATAAAAGTAACAGCTAGAAGAATAGTTTGGGGAAAGTTTTTAAATGCAGGTCAAACCTGTGTAGCACCAGATTACGTATATGTTCATAAAGATGTAAAGGATGCATTAATTGACTCTATGATTTACTATGTGAAAAAATTTTATGGAGAAAATCCTAAAGAATCAAATGATTATCCAAGAATTATAGATACTGGACAATTTGATAGGTTAATAGGATATTTAGATGAGGGAAATATTGAAATTGGTGGAAGATTTGAGAGGAAAGAATTATATATCTCTCCTACAATATTAAATAATATTACTTTTAATGATAGCATTATGAAAGATGAAATTTTTGGACCTATAATGCCTATATTGGAATTTAATAGCTTAGATGAAGCAATAGATATGGTTAATAGTCTTCCTAAGCCATTGGCATTATATTTCTTTTCAAAGAATGAAAAAAGTATAGAAAAAGTATTAACTTATACCTCATCCGGTGGAGTTTGTATAAATGAGACTATAATGCATGTAGCATCGCTATATCTTCCTTTTGGAGGAGTAGGAGACAGTGGAATGGGAAAATATCATGGAAGAGCTAGCTTTGATACTTTTACTCATCATAAGTCAGTGGTTAAAAAAGGATTTTCAATTGATGTTCCTTTAAGGTATCCACCATATGATGACAAAATTAAGTATATAAAGAAAATATTTAAATAAATATTAGGCGTAGATGTATTACCTTCAAAATATAATTGAGAATTTACTATTGACAATTGAGAATTATNNAAGAAATTAATTTGTAAAATTAGTTTCCACTATAATTGTCAAATTGTCCATTTTCAATCCTCAATTGCTTAAAGGTGTGAATTGAAATATTTAATGGGGTGCTTTATTAGTTGCACATTAATTTTTTAGATGATTTATCTATATAATAATTAGAGGTGATGTTTATGAAATGCTTCGCTAATTATAATTTAAATATAAATAGTGATTTTGAAATAAAAATTTTTAGAGAAGATGAAAATGATATAGATTTGCTTATTTCAATAGGTGATAGAACTTTAAATCTTAATATGGATAGTTACCACATAAGATCAAGAATGCA
Organism: Clostridium sp. UBA2485; assembly: GCF_002341865.1. Taxonomy (GTDB): domain Bacteria; phylum Bacillota; class Clostridia; order Clostridiales; family Clostridiaceae; genus Clostridium_J. Next base: position 48,435 of record NZ_DDOV01000054.1, read on the forward strand.
ATTTACAGGGGTACAGGGGATACTTATAAGGGCATGTAAGGATAATAATAATATTGCCACTATACATTTACTAAAGGATAAAGGAATACATTCAACAATTTGTAATTTCGAGGTTGATTATAGTGATTTAATTATAGAAATTAGATCTATGGAATTTTATGTTGATATGAATTTAGATACTTTAAAAAATAATTAGTAGATATTATGGTGTATTTTATTTTAGATAACTTATAATATTAAGAATTAATTAAAACATTATAAGTTATAAATAAACTAAATTTTTCATATAAATAAAAGGGCAGAAGCCCTTTAAAATACACCTAGTTCTATTTCAGTTTTATTTACTATTGAGGCTTTTCCACCTACTTTAATACTAATTCTTTCAAAACTTTTTTTTGCTTTAACTATTATCTCGCTAGGATTATCCATATAGTATCCTTGTTCACAATAAATAGTTGTGCTTTCATTTTCATTAACTTTTATAATTTCATTTTTTATAAGATAAGCTCCTAATGCTCCATTAGAAGTGCCCGTTGCACTTTCTTCATCAATTCCTGCTGCAGGACCAAAATTCCTTGTAGAAACAGTAGAAGTATCATTTTCTGTTTCTAAAGTAAAAGCATGAACCCCAATCACACCTAAAGAATTACTATAGTCTGCTAATTTTTTAAAATCAGGATTGATTGACTTTAAGACTTTAAGATTTTTAACAGGAAGCATTATATCTGCAAGTCCAGTAGATACTGCCTGAGGTTTTGTCTTAAAAGATTCTATAAAAATATCTTCGCTTGAAATACCTAGAATATCACAAAGTTCTTTACTATCATCTATTTCAAATAAAAATTTAGGCTCTGCTTGAGTCATTAGAACATTAGATATGTTACTATCATTAAAATTAAGCTCTACATCTAATATACCTGCTTTAGTTTTTTGCCTTATAATTTCTTGATTCTTTCCTTCATTGCAGGTTATCATTCCTAGCTTTGCTAAGGTATAGAAACTGGCGATAGTAGCGTGACCACAAAGCTCAACTTCCTGAGTTGGTGTAAAAAATCGAACTTCAAAATCATAATCTTCTAGATTATTAGAATTATTATGTTCTTTTTTATTAGCATTAGGAATTATAAAAGCTGTTTCAGATAGCCCTACTTCTTTTGCAATAATTTGCATTTCTAAGGTGTTAAGCATAGAAGCATCTACAACTACACCTGCACCATTACCACCTTTATTATCTTTAGTAAAAGCATTTACTATATAAACTGATATTCCCATGTTTAAATTCCTCCTAAGTTTATTCAGACATCTGAAATAAAATAACTAGTTATTTTTTGAAGATGCCTCAAGGAACATTTCCCCTATTTTATATACATCTCCTGCACCAATAGTTAAAATAAGATCTCCATCATGTGCATTATTTTCTAAATAGCTAACTATTTCATCAAAGTTATGAAAGTTTTTAGCATCGACACCTTTATCTCTAAGGGCATCTCCTAACTTTAATGAACTAACTACTCCAGTATCTTTTTCACGAGCAGCATATATATCTGCAAGTAGTAATTCATTAACACCATCGAAGCACTCTACAAAATCATTAAATAGTGCAATTGTTCTAGTGTAGGTATGAGGCTGAAATATAGCAAATAATTTATTATGAGGATAATTTTTAGATGCTTCTAATGTTGCTCTTATTTCTGTTGGATGATGTGCGTAATCATCAATAACAGTTATATTATTTTTTTTACCCTTAAATTCAAATCTTCTATGAGTGCCTTTAAAGTTAAATAATCCTTCTACTATAGATTTCTCACAAATATTAAGTGCTAACCCAGTACATATAGCAGATAATGCATTTAAAACATTATGTTTGCCAGGTACATTTAAACTAATTTTAAATAGCATTTTATCATCCTTACAAAAATCAAAACTGCCACAACCTAAATCATTATAAGTAATATTTTTAGCTCTATATTGTCCATTGTGTATACCAAAGGTAAGTATATTACACTTAGCATCTTCAATAACATCTAAACAATCAGCATCATCGGCATTAATTATTGCATAACCATCATTAGGAATGATATTTACAAATTTCTTAAAAGTATCTTTTATGTGATTCAAATCTTTATAGTAATCTAAATGATCCTCATCTATATTTAAAATTACTCCTATATGAGGGAAAAATTTTAAAAATGAAGCTTTATATTCACAGGCTTCTGTGATGAAATAGTCACTACTTCCTGCAAGTACATTTCCACCTATTACGTCAAGCTCTCCCCCTACCAATATAGTAGGATCTAAATTTTCCTCTAATATAACATGAGAAACCATTGATGTAGTCGTAGTTTTTCCATGGGTACCTGAAACAGCTATACCATACTTATGACCTTTCATAAGGTAGCCTAAAAATTCTGCCCTATCCATTACTTGGATTTCATCCTGCTTTGCTTTCAGAAGTTCAGGATTTTCAGGAGATATAGCAGCAGTATAAACTACTAAATCTACATCTTTTATATTATTTTCATTATGTTCTATATACACTTTTGCTCCATCTTTTTTCAATTTTTCAGTAATATTAGAGCATTTCATATCTGAACCAGAAACCTTATATCCATTCTTTATAAGTATTTCTGCAAGACCACTCATGCTTATTCCACCTATACCTATAAAGTGTATTTTTTTATTTTTATCTCTTAAAAAATCAAAAGACATATTAACAACTCCTTAATATTAATGCATACATACTATAGATTATTATTAATATTTTAATAGGCAACCCTTATATATAGATAAATTGCTTAAAAAGTTAATATATAACTAACTTCTAAGTTATTAAACTTTTTAATTCCTATAAAAGAGACTTAACAATAATTTCTGTTGACTATAGTCAATGTTTAATTAGAATTTACCTATAAAATATTCTCATCTTTAATTATATACAAAAAAACACTAAAAAAATACAAGAAATAATATAGGCACTAATTATTACTTATAAAAAGCATATTTTAAACTTAATTAATGTTATTGTGAAATACATACAAAAATATTTGCAAAACTTACAATAATATTATAAATATTACTTTAAAATGCATACCTAATTAATTAGAAGAAAATATTTTAAGGTGGGATAAAATATGTGTAATGAGATAAATGATGTAGTATTAAGAGCTAAAAATGGAGAGACCAAAGAAATTGAATATATAATAAATAAACTAAATCCATTTCTACATAAATGTTGCAATGCTATATATATTAATGGATATGATAAAGATGATTTACTGCAACTAGGAAGAATTAGCATATTGAAAGCCATAGATAAATATGAGGTAGGCAAAGGCGAGTTTATTCCATACGCTATGAGAAGTATAAAAAATAATTTTAATTATTTAATAAGGAGCAAAATTAAATCAAATTATGAAGTTAGCCTAAATACTCCTATAGGAGAAGGTATAATACTTCAAGATAAATTAACTTATGAAGATAGATTTATTGACAATTATATTAATGATGAAACTAGAAGATATCTTTATGAATTTGTTGATATGCTTACAGCTGAACATAAGGAACTTATATACTATGTTTATCTAGATAAAAAAGGAAATCTAAAGGAATATTCAGAGTATAAAAATATGAAATATATGACAATAGTTAAAAGAAGGGAAGTAGCTATAAAAAGATTAAAAGATATGTTTAGAAAAAAAGGATATATAATTAAATAAACAATATACTTGTATAAATAATAAATAAAAAGCAGTGAAGAAGTTTGATATAACTTATCAGGGGTTGATGTTAAATTAACTATTTTGCTTCTCTGCTTTTTCCAAATATTAAGTATAATTGCTATTTAATTTTAATTAGAATTTTTTATTTCTTTTTCAAAAATTAGCTCAAAATAAGGCGAAAGCCCATACTTTCCTGTAGAAGGTGCAAATATTTGAATTAATCTCCAACCTTCTTTTAGATGATCTTCAATTATTTTATGATAATCTTCTGCTGAATCTTGAGATAATAAACCTGCTTTTAAGTCAAATTTCACAAACTTAGATTCATACATAAATATAAGAATCCTTCTAAAACAATAAGAGCTAACTATTTATATAGTATAATATACAATATAATGAGTTGAAAATCAATACTTTATTCATAAAATTTATGAAATATTTATACAATTTGTAGATGATTAAAATATAATAATAAAATAGTGATAACAAATATTAAAGCATGACTTTCTATGACAAAAAAAGTCGATAGAAAATTTAAAATATTCTAAAAAATTACTTCCATTAGTAGAAAAAGTATGTTAAACTTTAAACATAAAGTGTTAATTATTTAACCAGATGCATAGAATGTAATATACGTGCATAATATTAGAATTTTACTTAGATTTTTTAGACATAGTACAGATTTTCATTAATTATATAAATATATAAAAAATATAACCGTTTGGTTAAGGTATGGAGAGGTGTGTTAATATGTTAACAAAAATCAATTCTGAATATCTTATATGGCAATTAAAGAGTAAAAGAAGAGATGATAGGAAGGCAATTGATGATTGTGATAGAATTGCAGAAGGTGTAGATTTAGAGTATGCATATTGGCAATTTGATACCCAATAATAATTAGTAAGCCTTTTGTATAAATTTATAAATAAAGCAATAATTTTTAAAATTAATCTACTATTTATTAGCCAAATCTTGTTTTAAATAATATAAATAATTTTCAAAATATTAGGGATGTGAAAGTTAAATTTTGGGGGCGAATAGCCCTACTTTTTTTACTTTGGTAATTTAAATTTCTCATAAATATAGTAATAAATTAGGAACTAAAAATCGTGATTTTTAATCACGATTTTTTTCTCTTATAGTATTATCTATAGCTTTTTCTTCAATTATCTTATGGTTAGATGCTGTAAAACGATTTGTCCCCCATACGCCTAAAATTATTAATATAGCACCAATTACATGATATACTCTGAAATTTTCTCCTAAGAATACCACTCCAGCTATTATGGATACTATAGTACAAAGATTCTCAAATACAGCAACCCTTGCAGCTTCCATCTTAGACAGTGTGTAGTTTATTAAGAAGAAACCCATTATTGATGCAAAAATGGATAGGAAAATTATTGTAAATATAAACTCTTTATGTAGAAAAGGGGTTATAAATGCAGTTAAATCCCCCTTAATTAAACATTCTATAAAAGCAATTATAGTGAATACGAATCCACCTATTCCCATCATAAAATATGTAGTTTCTGTAGGAGTATATCTTACTGAAAATTTCCTTGAAAGTATAGTAAAAGCTGTTTGTGATAATATAGCACCAATCAAAAGTAATATTCCTACTAAACTACCACTTCCACTATCTGTTGCACCAAAAATTACTATTATAATAACTCCTACTATAGAGGTTAATATAAATCCATACTGTGCTTTAGTAGGCTTTTCTTTTAAGAAATAAGCTGAACTTAAAGCAACAGATATAGGAATTAATGAGGAAATTGTTCCTGCTATAGAGCTAGGAATGCTTTTTAATGCATAAGTTTCAAGAGCAAAGTATAGAATTGGCTGCATAAATCCTACCAATATTAAAGGTAATAAATTTTTATTTTTAAAATTTACTTTTAATATCTTAAAAATTACTAATATAGACATTACAATAAATGCTATAGAAAATCTAATAGATAAAAGAAGAAAGGGTGAAGTATACCTTAAAGCTATAGATATAAACATAAAAGTTAGTCCAAATAATAGTGCATAAGCCATGCCGGCAAATATTGGCATGGCTTTTTTCTTATTAATCATAATACCATCCCCCTNNCTACTTAATTTTATCATTTAAAATCATAGTATTAAAGAGGAACAATAAAACATCATTATTAATCTTTAAAGAAACTAATTCTTTGAGGATTAATTTCTTTAAGAACTTTAACTAATAATTCCATTGATGATTTTTTTGTAGTGAAGAATTTTATACACATTATTAATGAATTGAAGCTTTTTAGTTTTTGATAAGAATTATAATTTTATTTATGATTATAATTTTCTCCAAATTTATTTGTTCCCCATACTCCTATGAGTATTAAAATAGCACCTATTATTTGAAATAATTTAAAACTTTCACCTAGAAAAATAACTCCTGCAATTATTGACACTACAGTAGATAAATTAGAAAAGACCGATGCCTTAGTAGCTTCCATTTTAGATAGAGTGAAGTTAACTAAAAAGAAGCCAATTATTGAAGCCATTATTCCTAAAAATAATAATGATAATAGAAAGTCTAAATTATAAAAAGGTAAGAAAAATTTATCTAATGTACCTTGAAATAATCCTTCTATTAAGGCAATTAGAGTAAAAGCAAAAAAAGCAATTCCCATCATAAAATACGTGGTTTCAGCAGGTGTAAAGGTGGTGGAGAGCTTTCGAGATAATAAATTAAATATAGTTGCAGAAATAACAGCTCCAAACAAAAGAATTATACCTATAAAATTTCCACTAGTATTATTTTGCCCACCTAAAACTACTATAATAATAACGCCGACTATTGAGGCTAATATAAAGCCATACTGAGCTTTAGTAGGTTTTTCTTTTAAAAAATAACTTGAACTTATAGCTACCGATATAGGAATTAGTGCAATTAGTGTACCAGCTACTGAAGTAGCTGTATTTTTTATGGCGTAAGTTTCAAAAATAAAATATAAAATGGGTTGCATAAGTCCTAATAAAAATAAGGTTTTTAAATCTTTATTCTTAAAATTTATTTTTATAATTTTAAAAAATACAAGTATAGACATTACGATAAAAGCAATTCCAAATCTCATAGATAAAAGTGCGAAAGGAGAAGTGAATCTAAGAGCAATGGAACTGAACATAAAAGTAAGTCCAAATAGGGTCGAATATATAATTCCAGAGATTATAGGAATTATTTTATTTTTATTATTCATATTTTTCCTCCTAAGGTAAGTTATATTATTGAAATAAAATATAACACAATTAATATAATTATTTAAGTAAAAATCTTTATTTTAATTTGAAAAAATATATAAGTAGAAAAATTAATTAATATTAAGATGTATTGGAAAATATATGGTAAGAATAGTGGTTGTAAAAACTACATAAAGTGGTACAATTAAAATATAAAGAAAATTTTGAAAAAGGGGGAGAACTTATGAATCCTACAGTAATATATATTGCTGGGATAATATTAGCTGTAATTAATGGCTATTGGGCGATTAAGAAAATATTTATTGATAACACCCTCAGTGAAAAAGGAATAAAGAATGTAGTACTTATATTATGTATAGCACTCTCATTATACTGTTCAATAATGGTTGTAATTTACAGCAATGCATGTATTAGCAATTTAGATATTTATAATGAAGGAGTTAAAAGTGGTGCTTTAACGGTAAAAGAGCTTGCAGAAATTAATGATACAATAAAAACGTTAAGTAAATATAATTTAAAAGCTATTGTAATAGGATATTTAGGATTAATATCTAGCTATTTATTATTAAGGAATATTAAAAAAGAAATAATTAAAAATTTAAATTCGCCTAAAAAAAGGTGGAATTGGGATGAGATAAAAAAATGAATTGGAATTTTAATAAAGAAAACTCTTAAATCTTGGATTTAGGAGTTTTTTAGTAAAAATAAAAAAAAATTTAGAAAAATATTGCATTGCGAACAAATGTTCGATATAATGAGTATATAAATGATCTATGTTAAATTTAGGGGGAAAAAAATGAGTAGTAATCAAATGTTTATAGAGTTAAATTATGAAAATGGAGAAGAACTACCTTTAGAAATTAGCTTTAAAAATGATGTATATAATAATAAATATATACTTTGTAGGGGGATATTGAATAAAAAAAACTCTAAAATAGTTTTTAAAATGAGAAACATAGATGAGACAAATGAATTTTTACAAAAGAATACAATGATTAATAAATTTAAATGTTAGTAAATATGGAAGATATGAGATAACATTTGTTCATAAAAATAATTATAGAGTAATCATCAATCCTTTCGTTCACATGCTCTTTCAACTTATCTTCCATATTTTATATATCAATAATTTATAATAAAAATTATTGGAAAACTTCTCAGATATACTGAGAAGTTTTTTGCTTTATATACAAATAGGCAATAAAAAGATTAGATATTATAATTATTATTTGTGGCTAGAAGATTTAGGCTTTTTTATTATTTTATCTATGAGACCAGAACCATACCCCATAGGACAAACCTGACACCAACTTCTAGGCTTATATATTATTCCTAAAATAACACCTAAGACTAATGAAGACATCATAAGTCTAAACAATCCAAACCCTATTGAATTTATATTTCCGCCGGATTTAATCATGGTAATAGTAAACATTATCAACATGAAACTTAAAATAATATTTTTTACAGTTTTTGTTTTAAATTTACTAGGTAAGTTGTTTTGTAAGGATATATGGCTTAAAAAATTTTGAAGTAATGATCCTCTAGGACAATAATGGGAACAGTGAACTTTCCCCTGCTTTCTAAG
>NZ_DDOV01000054.1:56976-79663 GCF_002341865.1 Clostridium sp. UBA2485
TTAATAAAAGTGACTGTGTCACATGAAAAAGAGAATTATTGATACTTCTCTTATAAAAGAGAAGTATCAATAATTCTCCATCGTCAATCATCAATTCACAATTGTATAAGGGTTCCCCTGAGGTGCAGTATGTTTCAGAACAATACCTATTTACTTAACTAAAATAATGAAAATATATAATACTGCTAAATTATATTAGGTAAAAAGTGGTTGTATCACTTCAAAAATAAATAATTTTAAACTTCTCAGCTTCTGCTGAGGAATATCCACAATCGTGAATTGTGAACTATGCATTGTGAATTCAATAGCTATAATTAGAGGAGTAAAAAACAAGTACTTTTATAAATAAAGTAATTTTAGAATTAATATATCTATAGTTGTTTAAAATCTGTGATTATTGACAATCATATTACTATATCGTAATATCCTCATATAGGCTAAAATAAATGGATTTTGGAAAGGTCGTTGATTAAATGAATAAGCAAGAGATAGAATTATTTACTGAAAATGCAGAGTTATTGAAAGCATTAGCGCATCCTGTTAGACTTTGTATTGTTAAAGGACTATTAGAAAATGGTGAACGTAATGTAACTTGTATGCAAAATTGCTTAGAACTTCCTCAGTCTACGGTCTCTCAACATCTTCAAAAATTAAGATCAGCAGGAATAATTAAGGGAAATAGAGAAGGTCTTGAGGTTAGTTACTATATTTGTGATGAGAGAGTTAAAGAACTTATTTCTATTTTATTTAAATAAATTTAAAAAGGTAGAGTAATGTATAAGTAAATTCAAATCAGAAATTAATATGATTTTATGACATGATATTTTAATTTATGATACACATGAAAAATTCATGATTATATATATTCATCACTATAAATTAAGAGATTAATAATTGATTATTTTCTTAAGATTGTATTATTCTTATCTATCTAGATTTAAAAAATGTATTTTGAAGTTATTCTATAATTTTTTATAGAATAAAACCGCTGTTTACTTTCCCGGAAGTTTAATTAAATAGAATAATATAGTATTAATAATTATAATAAAAGTAATGAATATTGAACAAAATAGAAATGAATATTTTAAATGTAAATCAGCAATTGTAATATACACGAAAAACATTTAAAATTATAATTATGAATATTTGCGAATAAATATATAAAATAATTCGTAGAAAGGTAAGTTTAATATGGGAAAGAGTGCAGACAAGTTTAGTAGAAATCAAAGAGTTGTAGCTATAACTAAAACATTAACTGAATCGCCGAATAAGGTAATAAATTTAAATAGATTTACAGAAATTTTTAACGCTGCTAAATCAACAGTAAGTGAAGATATAGTTATTGTAAGGGAAACATTAGAACAATTATCTATGGGGAGAGTTGAATCTGTTTCAGGAGCAGCAGGAGGAATAAAATTTATAACAGATATATCTGATAAAGATAGACTGAAGTTTAGTGAAGAACTTTGTGAAGTCATAAGAGAAGAAGATAGAGTAATGATAGGAGATTTTTTATATGTAACAGATCTTATGTATAATCCTAACATTATAAGTACAGCAGGAAGAATTTTAGCTTCAACTTTTAGTAATTTAGATATTGATTATGTTGTTACTATAGAAACTAAAGGGATTCCTCTAGCTTATGAAGTTGCAAAAGCCTTAGGTGTCCAACTTGTTACTGTAAGACATAGAAATAAAGTTACTGAAGGTGCAACAGTTAATATTAATTATATTTCTGGTTCAAGTAATAGAATTCAAACTATGTCATTATCTCGTAAATCTATGAAAAGAAATAGTAAATGCTTATTTATAGATGATTTTATGAGAGGTGGGGGAACAGCTAAGGGAATACAAGAACTTTTAACAGAATTTAATAGTGAGCTTTTAGGTTGTGGTATATTGGTAGATAATACTTTCGAAACAAAAGAAAAGCTCATTGGAGATTATATAGCTATAGTAGATTTTGATGGCATTGGTGAAGACGGAAGAGCTATAGTTAAGCCTTCTCTAAGAATAGATTTGAAAAAACAGTAGTTATAATTGCCACAAATTTTTTTTGAATTAATTGTTAAATAAGTTGTAATATACAAAATTATTAGAATTTTAGAAGGAAAAATAAAAAATATGGAGAATAATAGACCTATAGCACATCTTGGAGGTGGAATTCATGCAAATTACAGATGTTAGAATTAGAAAAATCGCTACAGAGGGTAAAATGAAAGCTATAGTTTCTATAACTTTAGATAATGAATTTGTTGTTCATGATATAAAAGTTATAGAGGGCCAAAATGGTCATTTTATTGCTATGCCTAGCAGAAGAACACCAGATGGTGAATTCAAGGATATAGCACACCCAATTAATACGGAAACTAGAGAAAAAATACAAAAGGCTATTCTTGATGAGTATGAAAAGGTTAAGAATGAAGAGCCTGTAGTTGATGAAATAGCAGAGTAGCGAAAAAGCTTAAGCTTTTTTATTAAATAAAAAGGAGATTAATCTCCTTTTTATTTTTGTGTGAAAATTTAAATAAGAATTACTTTTATTGCAAACCATTACCATATGAAATATAATTAATAAGTGTATCAATAAAAGTGTATTTGTAGTAAAATAAATATGACTTTCATATAAAGAGGTGTTAGATTTGTATAAATGTGCTATCATATTAGCCGCTGGAGAAGGGAAAAGAATGAATTCTCATATTCCAAAGGTGCTTCATAAGGTTTGTGGAAAAGAAATGATAAATCATGTTATCGATACATTAAGAAGTTGTAATATAGAAAATGTGAATGTGGTAATTGGTAAAGGTGCAGAAAAAGTTAAAAAAGGCACAGAATCAAGAAATATTTCTTATTCAGTACAAGAGGTACAACTTGGGACGGGACACGCTGTAATGTGTGCTGAAGAATTTCTAAAAGATAAAACTGGAACAGTGGCTATATTTGTTGGAGATGGTCCGTTAATCACGGAAAATACAGTTAATAGTTTAATGAATTATCATGAGCAAGGTGAATTTAGTGCGACTATATTAACATCCATCATGAATGATCCAGCTAAATATGGTAGAATAATAAGAGATGAAAAAGGACAAGTAGAAAAAATTGTTGAATTTAAAGATTGCAATGAAGACGAAGTTAAAGTCCAAGAAATAAACTCAGGCATGTATTGTTTTGATATACAGGCATTACTTTGCACGCTTTCAAAATTAAATAATAATAATAACCAAGGTGAATATTATTTAACTGATGTTATTGAGATACTTAAAAAAGAGAATAAGAAGGTTGGAGCTATTAATGTGCCAACAGAAGAGATTACAGCAGTAAATTCTAAATTTGAGCTTTCAATAGTAGAAAATATAATGAAAAATAGAATTAATAAAAAACACATGGAAAATGGAGTTATATTAATTGATCCAACTAATACATATATAAATTGTGATGTGGAGATAGGTATAGATACTGTTATATATCCTAACAATGTAATAGAGGGAAAGACTATTATTAAAGACAACTGTACAATATATCCAGGATGTAGAATTGAAGATAGTATAATAAAGTCTAATGTTACTATTCAAAGTTCTGTAATTTTAGAAAGTACAGTAGGAGAAGAAACTACAGTAGGCCCTTTTGCATATATTCGTCCTCAAACTACAGTAGGAAATAAAGTTAAAGTAGGAGACTTCGTAGAACTTAAAAAGTCAACTATAGGAGATGGAACAAAAATATCTCACTTAACTTATATAGGGGATGCAGAAGTAGGGGAAAAATGTAATTTTGGTTGCGGAACGGTAGTTGTTAACTATGATGGTGTTAATAAACATAAAACTATAGTGGGAGATAACTCCTTTATAGGATGTAACTCGAATTTAATTGCACCAGTTGAAGTTGAAGAAAATACATACATTGCCGCAGGTTCAACTATCACTAAAAAGGTACCAAAAAACTCATTAGCAATAGCTAGAGCAAGACAAGAAAATAAAGAAAATTGGGTTAAAAATAGAATACATAAGAAATAATAAAATATAGGAGGACTACATAATGATACCACATGGAAAAAATATTAAAATTTTTACAGGTAATTCCTATCCTGAATTAGCAGAAGATATAGCTAATGTATTAGGACTTAAAGTTGGAGACTCACAAGTTGGAAGCTTTAGTGATGGAGAAATTTCTGTAAACATAGCTGAAACTGTTAGAGGAATAGATGTGTTTGTAATTCAACCAACAAGCGCACCAGTAAATGACAACTTGATGGAGCTTTTAATAATGATAGATGCATTGAAGAGAGCTTCGGCTGGAAGAATAACAGCGGTTATGCCTTATTATGGTTATGCTAGACAAGATAGAAAAGCAAAGGCTAGAGATCCAATTACAGCAAAATTAGTTGCAGACTTAATTACAGCTGCAGGTGCTGATAGAGTACTAACTATGGATTTACATGCAGCTCAAATTCAAGGATATTTTAATATTCCAGTTGATAACTTAATGGGAGCTCCAATACTTGCAAAATACTTTATAGAAAATGGATTTAAGGATGTTGACGATGTAGTTGTAGTTTCTCCAGACTTAGGAAGTGTAAGTCGTGCTAGAAAATTTGCTGATAGATTAAACGCTCCAATAGCTATAATTGATAAAAGAAGACCTAAAGCTAATGTTTCAGAGGTTATGAACATAATAGGAGAAATTAAAGATAAAAAAGTTATATTGATAGACGATATGATAGATACAGCAGGAACAATCTGTAATGGTGCTAATGCTTTAGTTGAAAGAGGAGCTAAAGAAGTTTACGCTTGTTGTTCACACGCAGTTTTATCAGGTCCTGCTATAGAGAGAATACAAGCTTCTGCTATAAAAGAATTAGTAATGCTAGATACAATTCAATTACAGGAAGAAAAACAAATAGAAAAGATAAAAATATTATCAGTAGCTCCAATATTTGCGGAAGCTATTAAAAGAATATACGAAGATATATCAGTTAGTAAACTATTTGATTAATATAATAAAAAAGCGTTGTCATTTATTCGACAACGCATTTTTTTAATTTAAGAATTTTAGTATATATTTTATAAAATATTTATGTAAAATTATGAAGGAAATCAAGATAATTACTGTTATAAATTGTAAAATATAAGAATTATCAAAATAATTTTTAAATAATTTGTAACAAATCTTAATTTTATACTAACTAAGCATTATAATGGATGTATACTTATATTTAATTATAAGTAGTTTAGTTTCTGAAATAAAATAGCTAGTCAAATAGACTAAAATACTGACTAACTATTTTGAAGACAAGATTAACTTTTTAGGAGGGGTATTTATGGAAGGCTCTATTGCAAAAGTTTTGGTGGTAGATGATGACAAAAACATCTGCGAAGTAATAAAAATGTACTTAGAAAGTTCGGGATATTCTATAAAAATAGCTAATGATGGTAAAGAGGCTCAGGAAGTATTTTTAAATTTTAAACCTGATTTGGTTATTTTAGATGTTATGCTACCATATGTTGACGGTATTGATGTTTTAAAATGGATAAGGAAAGACAGTGAAACTCCTGTTATTATGGTTACTGCTAAAGGTGAAACCTTTGATAAAGTTTTAGGGTTAGAGCTTGGAGCAGATGACTACATTGTGAAGCCTTTTGAACCTAAGGAGTTAATAGCTAGAGTTAAGGCAGTTTTAAGAAGATATACCATGGAAACAGAAAACAAAGAAACTATTAGTTATGATAGTTTAGTTATAGATGCTAATTCTTATAGTGTGGTTTATAGGAATGAAGAAGTGAAAATGCCACCGAAGGAATTTGAATTATTATATTATCTTGCTAGCAATAAGAATAGGGTTTTTACAAGAGAACAATTATTATGTGAGGTATGGGGATATGATTATCCTGGTGATTCAAGAACTGTGGACGTACACATTAAAAGATTAAGGGAAAAAATAGAAGGTGGCATAAATTGGCAAATAGAAACAGTTTGGGGTGTAGGATATAAGTTTGAGGTGAAATAATGATAAAAAGCAACCTATTTTCAAAAATGGTGCTTATATATACTGTTATAATATTTTTGAGTTTAACTATAATTGCCACATTTTTATCAGTGTGGTTTAATGATTATTTTGTTAACGGCAAGAAAAATCAAGTATTAACACAAACAGAATTTATTCAAGGTTTGGCATCTAATTACATAGATGGAAAATTAACCTATGAAGAGCTAGATAATTCTTTAAAATTTGTTGGTGAATATTTCTATGAGAACATATATTTAATTAATGGACGAGGCTATGTCTTTGCAGCTACTTCAGATAATAAAGATGTCTTAGTAGGAAAACAAGTATTTGTTGATGAACTAAATAGCATTCAAGATCTTTCAGAAGATGGATATTTAAAGAAAATAGATAGAAGAAGTGATTTATTTAGTAAAGATACCTATGTTTTGGGACAACAAATAAAAGATGTTAATGGAGATATAAAGGGAGGAATAATAGTAGAACTTTCTATGTCCTACGTGAAAGAATCCCTTGGGAAAATATATAGAATTATATGGCTGTCAACTGCACTTATAATGATATTATCTATGTCTATTATTTATCTTTTTACAGATAAAATAGTGATAAAACCACTTCAAAAAATGAGTTTAGTGGCAAGAAAAATAGCTAATGGTGATGTAGCAAAAAGAGTAGAAATAAATACTAATGATGAAATAGGACAGTTTGCAAAGGCTTTTAATTCTATGGCAGATTCCTTAGAAAAGGTAGAGAAAAATAGAAAAGAATTTATTTCTAATGTTTCTCATGATATTAGATCTCCAATTACTTCAATAAACGGATTTATAAGAGGAATTTTAGATGGAGTAGTACCGAAAGAAAAAGAAAAAGAATATTTAACTGTTGCTTATGAAGAAACTCAAAGATTAACAAGATTAGTTAATGATCTTTTGGATATGTCTGCTATAGAAGAAGGAAGAATAAGATTAGCACTTAGAAAAATTGACATTAATGAAGTTATAAGATTAAGTATTTTAAAGAATGAAGCTAAAATAAAAGAAAAGAGAATAAAAGTTGAAGTATATTTTGACTCAGATGAACTTTTAGTCTACGGAGATCCAGATAGAATTTTTCAAGTTGTGATGAATCTGTTAGACAACGCTATAAAATATTCAAATGAAGGTGCATTAATTACCTTATCTTCTAATGAGAGAGGAAAGAAAGCATATATTTCTGTTTCTAATACAGGTTCACATATCGACGAAGAAAGTTTGAAAACTATTTGGGAAAGGTTTTATAAAGGTGATAAATCTAGAACTAATAGAGTAAGTTCTGGATTAGGTCTTTCAATAGTTAAAAAGATATTAACTATGCTGGATGAAGAAATTTGGGCTGAAAATATAGAAGATGGAGTTAAATTCACTTTTACTTTAACATTAGCCTAATATTTATATAATTGAGAAATGACTATTGACAATGGACAATTGTGGATATTTCTCAGTTATCACTGAGAAATTTAGAATTTATTCTGTAGTGGCGAACAGTGTTCGCCATATAACTAGCAATTATATTGCTAGTTAAAAAATTATTCAAAGAAATTATTTTGTCTAAAAATAATTTCAACCTTANNTAATTGTCAATTTTCCATTTTCCATTGTCAATTGCTTAAGGAGGTGAAGCTATGTGGATAATCAACCTATTATAAAGGAAACTTCCCCAATAAATATTGGAGGGGACATAGTTTTTAAAAAGACTAAAAATAAGAAAAAGCCTAGATACAAAATTTTTCTTAATATAATTTTTTATATAATAATAGCTTCACTTTCAGGAGCTATTACTGCAAAAATTTTAGTTGATAAAGAGCTAGCTAAAATTACTATTGATGGCAACGGAAAATCTGTGTTTTTAAATACAAAAGAAAAAAGAGAGGCTATGTCTGAAATTGCTAATAAGGTCTCAGCTTCTGTGGTATCGATAAGTAAAATAGCTTATGGTAAGAACGTAGAAATAGAAAGTGGAGCAGGCACCATAATAAGAGAAGACGGATACATAGTAACAAATCAACGTATAGTGTATAAAGCTGATGAAATTAAGGTTAAGCTGTCCAATAATAAGGTGTATGTTGGACAAGTTGTAGGATCAGATCCAGTTTTAGATATTGCAGTAATCAAAATAGATGAAGTTGGACTACCAGCGGTTATTATAGGAGACAGTTCAAAAGTTAAAATGGATGATGAAGTGATTTCTATTGGTAATCCTAATGCTAATGCTTTTCAAGGGGCTATATCTTATGGAGTAGTGGAAAATGCGAATCAAAGAATTTCAGCTACAGATAGACAAACAAGGCAGCCTGTTTCATACAATGCCATAAGGACTGACATTGAAATATTTGCAGGAAACACTGGAGCACCACTTTGCAATTTAAATGGTGAAATGATAGGCATAAACAATAATATATTGAGTTATACAGAGAAAGCTACAAAATCAGGTTTTGCAATAGCTATAGAAGACGCTAAACCTATAATAGATATCTTGATGAAAAGGGGAAATACATTAAAGCTTGGATTAGGAATATATGGTGATAAGGCAATTCCTAAAAATGGTGTAGATGGAGTGTCAGGAGTATATGTTAGAGATGTATTAAAGGATAGTGAGGCTTATAAAGCTGGAATAAGGCCTACAGACATAATTACTTCTATAAATGATATAAATATTACAGAGGTTGAGGATATAAGCAGAGCTCTGAGAACCTCACAAGAAGGCCATATTGCAGTTTGTAAGGTATGGAGAAATGGAGAATATCAATTTATAAATGTAAAATTAGCTTATTATAGAATGCTATCTNNCGCTATCTTAAAAAATTAAATTAATAATATAAAATATATACAATATTTTAAAGAAAATACAAGAGCTATATTAGCTCTTGTATTTTTAATATAATAAAAAGTTATCTAAAGTTCAATTTATATATAGCTTGCAAGAAAATTAATAATTAAAATCACAAAAAATTATTAGAGATAAGAATTTAAGTTATTTCTAGATAGATTAAATTTTAAGCTTAATTCTTGCATAGTATTTACATATAAGGTAAATATATATAATGTAAAATTATACAAAAGTATATTTTAATATATTCTTATAGGATTTCCAGTTTTTTTGTAGTAATATGTTTTTGTAGTATTATAATAAAGAGCAGTATTTTGTACTTTGATTTTTATATCTTTAATTTAGTATAATATAAATACTGTATAACTAGCGGATGAATTTTGGAGGTATCAAATGTATTTAATAGTAGGATTAGGTAATCCAGGGGATAAATATGATAAGACAAGACATAATGTAGGCTTTGATATAATAGACTTATTTGCACAAAAGTATAATATTTCTATTAATAGGATAAAATTTAAAGGTATATATGGTGAGACAACAATAAATGGAGAAAAGGTAATAGTGTTAAAACCTCAAACTTTTATGAATTTAAGTGGGGAAAGCGTTAGAGAAGTATGTGATTTTTATAAAATTCCTAATGATAATGTCATAGTTGTTTATGATGATATAAGTCTTGATATCGGCATGGTAAGAATTAGGCCCAAAGGTAGTGCAGGGGGACATAATGGAATTAAAAATATAATTTCACATCTTTCAACAGAAGCTTTTCCTAGAATTAAGATAGGGGTTGGACAACCAAAATATGATTTAGTAGATCATGTTTTGGGAAAATTTTCAAAAGAAGAAAGAGAACTATTAGAAAAAACCTTTGAACCAAGTGTTCAAGCTATAGAAACTATAATAACTAATGGAATTGCTGAAGCTATGAATAAGTTTAATGGTATTAAAGCCTAGCTATTGCTAGGTTTATAACTATTTACAGAAAAATTCAGTATATTTCCATTTTATTTGTATAGAGGTGATAATTTTGAGACTAAATGGACTTATGATGCCATTAAGACGTAGTGAAGAATTTAGAGAAATCTCAAAAAGTATTAAAGGAAATAATTTTCCTATAGGTATTTACGGAGTTTCTGAATCTGCAAAAAGCTATTTAATAAATGGAATTTATGAAGAAGTAAATAAAAAAATCCTTATAGTTACTCATAATGATGTAGAGGCAAAAAATATTTGTGAGGATTTAAGTTTTTATTTAAATGATGTATATTATTTTCCAACTAGAGAAGTAGTTTTTTATAATATCGATGCTATTTCTGGAGATTTAAGATGGGAACGTCTTAAAATATTTAAAAAGATGTTAGAAGATGGACCTAAAATAATAGTAGCATCTATAGAGTCGCTATTAGCTGTGTATACTCCAGTAGATTTATTTAAGAATTATATATTTTCTTTAAAGGTAGGAGATATAGTAGATATTAGAGAATTAAGTGAAAAGCTTATTCAATGTGGTTATGAGAGAAGTGAAGCAGTTGAAACAAAAGGCCAATTTTCAATAAGGGGAGGAATATTAGATATCTTTCCGCCTATAGATGCCCTTCCTTATAGAATAGAATTTTTTGATGATGAAGTAGATTCTATTAGAACTTTTAATACGGATACTCAAAGAAGTATTGAAAAGATAAATGCTATAGAAATATTTCCAGCAAAAGAAATAATTATGACTAGTGAGAGTTTAAAGAAAGCTTATGATAACATTAGTGAAGACTTTAATAACTCACTTTTAAATTTTAATAAGAAGAAAGAAAAAGAAGCTATAGAGAGATTAAAATCTATAGTTAATAGTAATATTGAAGCACTTAAAGAGACTTGGAGTTTTGAAACTATAGATAGCTATATACCATATTTTTATGAAAATATTTCTACATTTTTTGATTATTTAAATGATAGTTTTATTATAGTAGATGATGTTCAAAGATGTAATGGTAAACTGGAAAGTGTTTACTTCGAGTTTAAAGAAAACTATGAAAATTTTTTAAGAAGAGGAAACATACTTCCAAGACAAGGAGAACTTTTAATTTCAAAGGAAGAAACTTTACAACTACTAGAGAGCAAAAGAGTGTTAACCATAGATGCTATTGCTAAATCAACCAAAATATTAAAGCCAAGAACTATTTCTTCTTTTTCACAAATAACTATACACGATTATCATGGACAATTAGATTATTTAATTGATGACATTAAAGATAAAAAAGATAACAATTATAGGACAGTAATATTATCAGGAACAAGAACTAGGGGAGAACGACTAATAGATACACTAAGGGATAGAGGTATTGAAGCAAGTTATAAAGACTTTATTGATAATATAGAACTTGGCCAAGTTGTTGTAACCTTTGGTAATTCATTAAAAGGATTTGAATATCCTGAGCTTAAAGTGTGTGTAATATCTGATAAGGAAGTATTTGGACAATCTAAAAGAAAAACAGGAAGAAAAGGAAATAAAAAAGGTGCAGGAAAGATTAAAAGCTTTACTGAACTTAAATTAGGAGATTATGTAGTACATGCAAATCATGGTATAGGTGTATATAAAGGAATAAATCAGCTTGAAATACAAGGCCATAAAAAGGACTTTTTAGAACTTACTTATAACAATGGAGATACTTTATATGTTCCTGTAGAACAGTTAGATTTGGTGCAAAAATATATAGGTAGCGAGGGCAAATCACCTAAAGTAAATAAGCTAGGTGGAAGTGAATGGATTAAAGCTAAAAATAAAGTTAAAAAATCTATAGAAGACATTGCAGAAGATTTAGTTAAGCTTTATGCTACTAGGGCACAAATTAAAGGTCATAAATATGGTATTGATACAATATGGCAAAAACAATTTGAAGATGAATTTCCTTATGATGAAACACCGGATCAATTAACAGCTATAGAGGAAATTAAAAAGGATATGGAAAGTAATAAACCTATGGACAGACTTTTATGTGGAGATGTTGGTTATGGAAAAACAGAAGTAGCCTTAAGGGCTGCTTTTAAATGCGTGATGGATGGAAAACAGGTTGCATTTTTAGTTCCTACGACTATACTTGCAGAACAGCATTATAAGAATATGTTAAAAAGATATTCTGATTTTCCTTTAAAAGTGGATATGATAAGCAGATTTAGAACAGCTTCACAAACTAAGGCAATATTGAAATCTGTTAAAGAAGGAAATGTGGATATACTGGTAGGTACCCATAGGATATTACAAAAGGATGTTTCATTTAAGGACTTAGGGTTATTAATAGTAGATGAAGAACAAAGATTTGGAGTTACTCATAAAGAAAAGATTAAGTCTATCAAGAAGAATATAGATGTTTTAACTTTAACTGCAACTCCTATTCCAAGAACATTGCATATGTCTTTAACAGGAGTAAGAGATATAAGCGTAATTGAAACTCCGCCAGAGGAAAGATATCCGGTTCAGACCTATGTAGTTGAGTTTAATGATCAGCTTATTAGAGATGGTATAATGAGAGAATTAAATAGAGATGGTCAAGTATTCTTTGTGTATAACAGAGTTGAAACTATAAAAGAAATGGCAAGCTATTTAGGAAAACTTATACCTGAAGCTAGAATAGCGGTAGCTCATGGACAAATGACTGAAAGGGAATTGGAAAAAATAATACTAGATTTTGTAGATTATAAATATGATATTTTAGTATGTACAACTATTATAGAAACAGGTATAGATATTCAAAACACTAATACTATGATAATCTATGATGCAGATAAAATGGGCTTATCTCAGCTATATCAATTAAGAGGTAGAGTAGGTAGGACTAATAGGATAGCATATGCTTATTTTACTTATATGAAGGATAAGATTTTAACAGAGGTAGCAGAAAAACGTCTTAAAGCCATTAAAGATTTTACTGAATTAGGTTCAGGTTTTAAAATTGCTATGAGAGATTTAGAAATAAGAGGCGCAGGAAACATTATGGGTTCTGCACAACATGGGCATATGGCTACTGTAGGATATGACTTATATTGTAGAATGCTTGAAGATATGATAAAACTTATTAAAGGTGACATTGAAAAAGAGCCTATTGAAACTACTGTTGAAATTAAAATTGATGCGTATATTCCAAGCAGCTATGTGAAGGATGAAACGCAAAAAATTGAAGTTTACAAAAAGATTGCATCTATCGACTCTTATGAATATATGATGGAATTACAAGATGAAATAGAAGATAGATTTTCTGATATACCACCTACTGTTTATAATTTGATGAATATTGCTTACTTAAGAAGTATGGCAAAGGAAATAGGCATTATTGAGATTAAAGAAGTTAAAAATGAAATATTAATTACTTTTGAAAGTAAACAAAATATTAGCAAAGATTTAATTACTGGACTATTAGATAATTATATAAGCAAAATAACTTTTAAAATGGGAGAAGTACCGGTTATTGCTTATAAGATAAAGGAAACTAAGAAAGAAGAGCTTCTTGATAATTTAATTAATCTAACTAAGTATATGAAAGAATTTAATGGCAAAACTAATAATAAATAATTCTTTAATTCATTTTAAGTTAATTTCAATAATTTACTATAAACTTTCAATAATTAGGAGTTTATGATAAAATTATTTTTGAATGTCACAAAGATGAAATATTATCATATTAAAATAGGACTGTATTACAAAAGCTATATTTTAAAATGTTATTAATTTTAGATTTGTTTAATTTTATAAGTTTATAGAATTAAATAATTAACGGTTTAGAAGTAGGAGCACTATTTATGAACTAGAATATAAATTTTAATTATTTGAACTTTTATATAGTTTAAAATATAGCTATTAAAAAAAATAGAACGGGGGATTTAAAGTGAAGAACATAAAAAAATTAATAGTAGCATCCCTAGTGGCTGTGATGGCAACTTCTTTAGTTGGATGTAGTTTAATTGAAAAAACTCCAGAAGGTATCGCAAAATCAAAGGTTGCAAAATATAGTAATAAGAAAATAACAAGGGCCGAACTTGATGAAAGAATGGGACCGGTTATAACTTATATCAAAAAGATGCAAGGTGAAACTTTTGATACGACTGAAGAAGGCAAGAGCATGTTAAAAGAACAGAGAATTAACATGTTAAATAGAATGATTGGAGAAGGAATTCTAGAAGAGAAAGCTGTTGAGCTTAAAGTGATGCCAAATGATGATGAGGTTAAAAAATATATAGATCAGGAATATAAGACAATAAAAGATGCTTTTGAAAGTGAAGAAAAATTTAAAGAGGGATTAGAACAATCTGGTGAAACTGAAGAAAGTATAAAAGCAAATATAAAAAATCAACTTATATATAATAAAGTTTTTGAAGAAGTAGTTAAAGATGTTAAGGTAACTGATGAAGATGCTAAAACTCATTATGATTCTAATATGACCTATTATACTGAAAAGCCAAATAAAATTAACGTAGCTCACATTGTAGTTGAAGATGAAAAAGATGCTAATGATATAATTAAAAGATTAGATGCTGGTGAAGATTTTGCAAAGCTTGCAAAGGAAAAAGGAACAGATGGAACTAAAGATAAAGGTGGAGAGTTAGGCTGGATAGATTATAATGATACAGGCTATGATAAAACTTTTATGCAGTTTGCAATTGCTCTACAAAAAGGAGCTTATACAAAAGCGCCAGTTAAAACTCAATTTGGCTATCATGTAATAAAATGTATAGACAAGGAAGAGTATCCAGTTAAGAAATTTGATACTGTAAAAGAAGACATTAAAAAGAGTTTACTAGATGAGAAGAAAAATACACAATGGAATGAAACAGCTAACAAATGGCAAGAAGAAGCTAAAATTAAAATTTATGAAGATAATTTAAAATAATTTAAAACATGTGAAAAGACAGCAAGTCTTCAACATAAAAGGAGTTATGATTTAAATCATAGCTCCTTTTATGTTGAGTATTTTTAGAAATAGGTAAAAGAATAAATTCAAAAAATAGAGTAAAATATGGTAAACCGTTTATAATTTATAGCCTTAAATTAAGGAAGATATTAATAAAAGTTAAATTTTTTGAAAATAAAATATGAATTTTTA
This sequence comes from Clostridium sp. UBA2485, assembly GCF_002341865.1. GTDB lineage: Bacteria > Bacillota > Clostridia > Clostridiales > Clostridiaceae > Clostridium_J. The sequence goes on from NZ_DDOV01000054.1 coordinate 71,932, forward strand.
ACAACGAATAATTTATAATTATACATCTATTATAAAAACTTATAAATTTTTAAATTCAGAATTATCATTAAGATTATAGAATCTTCATTTTAATGGAATTTGGAAATCTATGATTTATGTACAAAAAATAGTTAAAATTTTATTGATTATTTTGAGAATCACTAAAAATTTTATATTATAAGCTATAAATTTAAAAAGGTATCTTTGTTCAAATTTTGTTATAAATTAATCTTTATGCAAATGTGTATAAAATTTCAAATTTAGAAGGATAATAATAGCACAAGTACATAATTAAAGTTATTTGAGGAGGAATTAATGTATGAAGGCAACCGGTATAGTAAGACGTATAGATGATTTAGGTCGTGTAGTAATTCCAAAAGAAATTAGAAGAACTCTTAGAATTAGAGAGGGAGATCCACTAGAGATATTTACTGATAGAGAAGGTGGAGTAATACTTAAAAAATACTCTCCAATTGAAGAGTTAAGTGAATTCTCTAAGGAATATGCGGAGGCACTTCAACAGACAATTGGACATATTGTAGTTGTGGCTGATAAAGATAGTATGATATCTGTTAGTGGTGGCCCTAAAAAGGACTATATGGATAAAAAAGTTAGTATGCAACTCGAAAAAATAATGGAAGGTCGTAGATCGGTTATATCTGGAACAGGGGCACAGAAGGTTATACCATTATATGAAGATGAAGATGAGACTGTTTATAGTTCTCAAGTTGTTAGCCCTATAGTAGCAGAAGGAGATGCTATTGGAGCTGTTGTAATACTTTCTAAAGAGGAAAATGTAAAATTTGGGGATTTAGAATTAAAACTAGCTGAAACAGCATCTGCTTTCTTAGGAAAGCAAATGGAGCAATAATGGCAGGATTCTGCCATTATTTTTTATTTTTTGCTTTCCATTATTCTACTACCATCTATACTATTAACAAATATATTCTTTTTAATCACATTTACGAAATTTTAATAAATATTTTGTTCTTTATAAATGAAATTATAAATTTTAGAAATTATTAAAGTGAGTATAATCCATCATAAAACTTAAATATAGATAAATTACCTTAAGAATTAATGTATAACTGAATATATCTACATTTTAAAATATTTCAATTCGCAACTTTAATCAATAGGCAATTAAGAATTATGGTTAAAATTAGTTTTGATTAAACTAATTTCTTTAACTATTTTTTTATTAGTAATACAACTGCTAGTTTTCCACTTTTCCACCTCAGGGGAACTTAATCAATGGAGAATTGAAAGTGGAAAATTGACAATTGTGGTGGAAATTAATTCTTATAAATTAATTTCTTCAAATNNTTAGAACTTCTCTTATAAAAGAGAAGTATCAAGAATTCTCAATTGTATAAGGGTTACCCTGAGGTGGAGTATAGTTTGGAGCAAGACTAATAAATTTAATTAGTACTATGGATATACTACAGCTACTAGTTTTTTTATAAGAAGTTACTACATCATTTTAAAAACAAATCAATTCTAAATTTCTCAGCTTCTGCTGGAAAATATCCACAATTGTGAATTTAATAGTTTTAATTATAATATTAAAAAGCACCAATTATTTTCATATATATGTTAATTTTAGAACTGGTATATATATTTCATGAAACCCCTATTAAAAAGTTATTAATATGATTACAATAAAAAGATTTTTAATAATTTAAAATGTATAATCTAAAATTAATAAAAAAATATATTCTGTACAAGTAATAATGCTATAAAAATCGCAATAAGTATTAAAATAAAAAGGTTTTTTAGGGGGATTATATGAAAAAACATTCATTAATAAAAGGTACAATAATTTTGGGTATTGCTGGAATTTTTGCTAGATTTTTAGGTTTGTTTTTTAGAATACCAATTCAGACACTTATAGGTGATGAAGGTATGGGATATTATCAAATGTCATATCCTTTATACATGACATTTGTAGCATTAGCGTCAGGAGTGCCTATTGCAATGTCTAAAATAATTTCAGAATTAAATGCAAAAAATGATTTTTATGGTATTAGAAAAGTGTTAAAGGACACTCTTTTAGTTATGCTACCTATAGGATTTTTAGCTTCTTTTCTTATGATTTTCTTTTCGAAATCGATAATTCAAGGATTAAAATGGCATGAAAACTCATATATGTCTTTTATAATAATTTCTGTTGCTCCTATATTTGTATGCATTATGTGTACTTTTAGAGGCTTTTTTCAAGGGCTTCAAAATATGACATATACAGGAGTATCTCAGATAATTGAACAAATAGGCAGAGTTGGTGCAGGTGTATTATTTGCATATTTATTACTACCTAAAGGAATAGAATTTGCCGCAGGGGGAGCGGCTTTAGGTACAGTTGTAGGTGGTATATTAGGCAGTATATATTTAATCATAATCTACTATAGAAAGAGCAAATTTATGTATAAAGTTAAAAATATCGAGAGTAAGAGTATGATTTCAGAAATAGGAAAAGCAGCATTACCTATTTCATTAGGAGCAGCAGTAGGTACAGTAATGTCACTAATAGATTCTATAATAGTTCCTGAGAGAATGTTAAAAGCAGGTTTTTCTGTATCAGAAAGTGCGGTTTTATATGGTCAATTAACAGGAAAGGCAGTAACTCTTTCAAATGTACCTTTAGCACTTTCAGTGGCATTATGTGCATCTTTAGTACCTATTATTTCTGAGGCTTATAGTACAAATAGAACCTTTGAGTTAAATAGAAGAATAGAAATGGCTTTTAAACTATCCTTTGTTATTGCATTACCTTGTACAGCTGGATTATATTCTTTAGCAGCACCAATAATGCACTTAGTATTTATGAAAGATGTAGGTGGTTATAATATATTAAGACTAGTAGCTACTACAATACCTTTCATAGTAATAACACAGACTACTACAGCGTTATTACAAAGCGTAGGAGACTATTTAAAGCCTGTTTATAACCTTGCTATAGGTTGCATAGTAAAAGTAATAATAAGCTACTTGTTGATTCCTATGACCGTTATAAATATATATGGTGCAGTTATAGGGACATTATGTGGCTATATAGTTACGGTAATCTTAAATATGTTTCAAATTAAGAAAATATTTTCTGTTAAGCTAAGTTTATATGAAATTTTATTAAAGCCAGCAATAGCATCATTAATTATGATAATTGCAGTTGTGTTTACGTATAATAATGTCTATAATTATACAATAAGTAATGGAATATCGTGCTTATTAGCTATATTTGTAGGAGCATTAATATATACAATATTAATTATAGTACTTAAGATATTTACTGTAGAAGATATCAGAGGAAAGATTGTAAAGAACTAATTATATAAAAATGAGAAGAGTAGGGAGTGTGAAGCGAATGATTAAAATAGTAGGCTTAGGACCAGGTGCTAAGGAAGCACTTACAATTGGAACACTAGAACTTTTAAAAAGTGATTGTAAGGTACTGTTTAGAACAGAAAAGCATCCAAATGTTGAGTATTTAAAATCTCTAGGAGTAACATTTGAAAGCTATGATTACATGTATGAAAAATTTGATAGCTTTGATGATGTTTATAATTCTATAGCTGAGGATATAATAGAAGAATATAGTCAGTGTAATAATATAGTTTATGCGGTGCCAGGACATCCACTAGTAGCTGAAAAATCAGTTACGCTACTTATAAAATATTGTGATGAGAAGAATATTCCATATGAAATAATTCCAGCAGTAAGTTTTATAGATGCTGTTATGGAAACTTTAAAATTAGATCCTATTGATGGAATAAAAATAATAGATGCATTTGATATTAAAAATCAAATATTAGATAAAAGAGCAGGACTTATAATAACTCAAGTTTATAATCAACTTATAGCTTCAGAAACAAAATTATCACTACTTGAATATTATAATGATGAAACGGAAATATATTTTATAAGAGCGGCAGGAGTTAAGGAAATAGAAAATGTTAGAAAGATAAAGCTTTTTGAGCTTGATAGACAACAGGATATAGACTATCTAACTTCAATTTATATTCCAAAAAATTTAGAAGAAACCAAAGATTTTTTTGACTTACTTAAGGTGATGGAAACTTTAAGAGGTGAAGAGGGATGTCCGTGGGATTTAGAACAAACTCATAAATCACTAAAGAGAAATTTAGTTGAAGAATGTTATGAGGTTTTAGAAGCAATTGATGAAGGTGATGATTTTAAGCTTACAGAAGAGCTAGGAGATGTATTATTTCAAATAGTTTTTCATGCACAACTAGGTAAAGAAGAAGGATATTTTAACATAAATGATATAGTTAAAATTATAACAGAAAAAATGATAAGACGTCATCCTCATATTTTTGGGGATATTAAAATTAATAATACTAGCGAAGTTTTAGATAGTTGGGATAAAATTAAGAAAAAAGAAAATGATTTTAAAACTTATACTGAAGAATTGAAGCATATACCTAAAAATTTACCTGCACTTTTAAGAGCAGATAAGGTTCAAGCTAAAGCTGCAAAGGTAGGTTTTGACTGGAAAGATCCTAAACCAGCTATGGAAAAAGTGCTAGAAGAATTAAATGAAATTAAAGATGTATATAATGGTAAAAATGAGGCAAAAATACTAGAAGAAGTAGGAGATTTAATATTTGCTTCAGTAAATGTTGCAAGACTTCTTGACATAGACCCAGAAATTGCATTAAATTATACTATAGATAAATTTATTAAGCGTTTTAAGTTTATAGAAGATTCTGCTCAAATTAAAGGAGTGGATCTCATGACTATGACGCTTGATGAAATGGATCAGTTATGGAATGAAGCAAAGAAGAAATAATTTATTACTTTTATGTTAAAACTATAATTGATTAGAAGGAATTTAAAAAACATTGAAGAATATGCTATCTTATATTCAAGATATCTAATAGAATTTATGAATGTAGAAGCGTTTTTAAAAGATTAAGGAGGTACAATAGTGAATAAATCAGAATTAATCACAAGCATGGCTGAGAAATCAGGCTTAACTAAAAAGGAAACAGAGGTTGCTTTAAAAGCGTTCATAGAGAGCGTTGAAGAAGCTCTAGGAAAGGGAGAAAAAGTTCAATTAGTTGGATTTGGAACTTTCGAAACTAGAGAAAGAGCTGCTAGAATGGGAAGAAATCCAAGAACTAAAGAAGAAATAGAGATTCCTGCTTCAAAAGCACCTGTTTTCAAAGCAGGAAAAGAATTTAAAGACATAGTTAATAAATAGTCTTATTTTACTTATTAAAAAGCCTGGATTTATTCTAGGTTTTTTTTATTAAAGACATCTTCAAAAATAGCTAACTAGTATTTAAGTATATGTTATGTCATACTTTACTATAAGATTACAAAGATAGTCTCACTATTTTTAAGAGTCAGCTATTTATGTGATATAAAATATCCTCAGAATATTTGAATAGTTATTTTGTTTGAGATGATAATAGTGTATTACAAATCATTTAAGGTTATAATTATATTTGAATAATAAAGTTTATATAATATTTTAAAGAATTTAATTATTTTGGAATTATTTATAGTTATAAATTTAAAAGTATAAATTTGAATAAAATATATTTGGGGTGATGGCTATGAGACTTGATAAGTATTTAAAGGTGTCAAGGATAATTAAGAGAAGAACAGTTGCAAAAGAAGTTTGTGAAAGTGGTAGGGTTTCAATAAATGGTANNCAGGAACGGTAGTAAAAGAAGGCGATATCATTGAAATTCAATTTGCAACTCAAGTATTAACAGCAAAAATAGTGAATATAGCAAATCATGTAACTAAAGAAAATGCTAAAACTATGTATGAAATAATATCAGGGGAAGAAGATAAGGAATAATTACTTCTTCTTAAATTGCTTTTCTTTGCATATATTTTTCTTAAAGAAATATTATTTATTAGGAATACTTTTAATATATGCAAGGAGGGTTTTATGGATAACAAAGAAACCAAGATAGAAGATAGAAAAAGTTATTTAACTTTAGATTCAAGGAAAAAGATGGCGATTGACGGAGTTGAGGAAATTGTAAGCTTTAATGATGAACAAATCCTTTTAAATACAGTTCTTGGTTCTATGGATATAAGAGGAGAAAATTTAAAAATGAATAAACTAGATGTACAAAATGGAGATGTAATGATAAGTGGAAAAATAAGTTATATTGTATATACCAGTGATGAAAAAAAATCTAGAAAGGGAAAAGGCATTCTTTCAAGGCTTTTTAGGTAAGTATCATGCTGTTTACAATGGAACAACAAATAATATTATTTGTATTTAGTTTATTGAGTGGAGTTTTAATAGGCGTTCTCTTTGATATTTATAGAATTATAAGAGGATTTGAAGATGTTGGTGCGATTATAACTATAATTCAAGATGTTTTATTTTGGATTGCTACAGGATTTATTGTGTTTATATTTATGATGTACACAAGCTATGCATATATGAGCTTTAATGTTTTTGTATATGTAAGTATAGGATTATTTGTATATATTAAACTAATTAGTAAGATATTTATAAACGTACTTCACAACGTATTATTGGCTATTGGAAAGGTATTAAGAGTAATATTTAATACATTGTCTTATCCTGTAAGATTTTGTTTATACAAAATAATAGGAAAAAGTTAAAAATTAATGTAAAATACCTTGAACAAATGAACAATTCAAATTAAAATATACTTATGAGTTTAACATGAGTAGTTATATTTTAATATAATAACTATTGAATAATAAGTTGTTATACTCATTCTATGTGGAGGGTGAGTTGTATAATGAAAAATAGAAAAATCAAAAACTTATTATTATCTCTATTAATTGTTTATGTTTCTTATATTTTCATAAATCAGCAGAAGATAATGCATAGACAAAAGGTTGAATTTGAAACCTACACTGTGGAGTTAGAAAAAGTGCAAGAAGAAAACAAAAAATTACAGGATGAAGTGCAGTTATCAAAGACTGATAAGTATATTGAGAAACTTGCAAGAGAAAAATTAGGACTTATTAAAGAGGGTGAAACTCCTGTAATCAATAACAGTGTAAAAGAAGATAAGTGATCTGTGTTATGTTTAACATAACTTGATATATAACATAATAATTAAAACATTATTTAAGGAGGAATCTTTTTAATATGACCTTAAAGGCTGGAAGTATTGTAGAAGGTAAAGTGGTTAATATCACTAATTTTGGTGCTTTTGTTGAAGTGGAAGGAAAAACAGGACTTGTTCACATTTCAGAAGTATCAGACGTCTTTGTAAAAGACGTAAGAGATCATCTAAAAGAAGAAGACGTTGTTAAGGTGAAGGTTATTTCAGTTGATGACAACGGAAAAATGAGCTTATCTATAAAACAAGCAGGAGTGCCAAAAAAATCAGTAAAACCTGTGGAAATAGACTGGGAAAAAGAGAAAGGAAAAACTGGTGGCTCTTCATTTGAAGATAGAATGTCTAAGTTCCTAAAAGACAGTGAAGAAAGATTTCAGGATTTAAAAAGACACCAAGATAATAAAGGACGCGGATATAGTAGAAAAAGTTCAAATTATTAATATAAATTTAGAGAGTGCTAAATTTTTGGCACTCTTTTAATTATATTAGTGGTCTAATATAGTTAAGTTTTAATAAAACTGCAAAAATATATAAGTTTATTATAAAAAAAGTGTTGACAATATATAGACCTTAAACTATAATAAATATTGTCGCTGAAAGATGCACACAATAATGTATAACCTGCTGAAGTGGCGGAACAGGCA
>NZ_DDOV01000054.1:79722-80075 GCF_002341865.1 Clostridium sp. UBA2485
CGATTCCGGTCTTCAGCACCAAATATCGCGGGGTGGAGCAGCTGGTAGCTCGTCGGGCTCATAACCCGAAGGTCGTAGGTTCAAGTCCTATCCCCGCAACCAACATGGCGGAATAGCTCAGCTGGCTAGAGCATTCGGTTCATACCCGAAGTGTCGTAGGTTCAAGTCCTATTTCCGCTACCATAACCTTATAATTAATTTAAGGTTAAAATATTTTATATTACATATACTATAGTCAGAAATGCTGAAGTGGCGGAACAGGCAGACGCACAGGACTTAAAATCCTGCGGTGGTTAAACACCGTACCGGTTCGATTCCGGTCTTCAGCACCAATATCGCGGGGTGGAGCAGCT
>NZ_DDOV01000106.1:0-1705 GCF_002341865.1 Clostridium sp. UBA2485
GAGTCACAAATAATACAACAAAGAAAAACTTATGCTGAATTAAAAGAATTAAAGGAAAATAATCAATTAGTTGAAGGTAAAAAGTATTTATTAAGATATAGAACACGATACCAACAACCCACAACTTTAGTTATTAAGGAAATGGAAGTAGAAGAATTAATCCTAACTGCAAGTAGTAAAAACACATTTGAACCCATTGTATTTAGCACAAAATACCCGTCGGATGTGGTGTGGTATGATTTTGATGATAATTTATGTGAGGATAAATTGACACCCCGTTACGGGTTTATATTAAGAAGATATGACCCTATAAGTAAAAATGATGCTCCGCAAGATTGGCGTACAATGTTATGGGCAAGATATAAACCTGCTCTTAACTATTATCGTGAAGGTGTTTTGATGGCTTATCGTATTTGGGATTCTGGTACTCCTAGTATGTCACACGTTTACAAAGCTGACAACAAACTATGGATGGCTAAGAATACCAATACACCCACAAGTCCGACAGACACCAACGTTTTTTATGAAGTATATCCCGATTTAGACACACCATTATTGATAAACGAAAAAACCAAAATAGCCAAAGATATAGAATTAATGAGGGGTGTTTTAGTAGAAGTACCTACATTTGGGACTGGATGTGTTGCCAATACTATAGTTGCATTTGATGCACCACTATTGCACAACAATGTATTTATTGATAGATGCTATAGTAATTCACTTGGTTCTAGATGTTATAACAATACATTCAATTCAAGTTCATATAGCAACACTTTTATTGGTAGAGGTAATGACAATATATTTACAAGTGGTTGTAGTGCAAACAGTTTTTTAAATTGGTGCAGTTCAAATTATTTTTCAGCATCATGTGGCAATAATAGTTTTGGAAATTATTGCAACAATAATACTTTTGGTACTAATTGTATTAATAACAGCTTTGGTAATAGGTGTTATAGTAACCATTTTGGTCATAGTTGCCAAAATAATAGCTTTGGTAACACTTGTTATAAAAATATATTTGGTACTTCTGGTAATTACAATAGTTTTGGTAATTATTGTTATGAAAATAGTTTTGGTAATGGGGCATTAAGGAATTCGATAGGTAATCGTTTTGAAAACAACACTATAGGTTCTGATTTTGATGGAAATAACTTTGGTAATACATGTTATAGGAACACTTTTGGCAATAGTTGTTATGGTAATAACTTTTCTGGAACTTCTAGTAGTAATAACTTCGGTAGTAATTGTAGTTATAATTTATTTATGCCAGATATCCGAAGTACTACTTTTGGAAGTAATTTTAAACATAACTTAATTAAAAATATAAGTGGTAAGGATTTAACCGCTCTTACAGGGAGTCATTTATCATCAAATATCAATTGCACAATAGAGCAAGAAAATACTGGAAAATATATTTATTGGTTTATTGTAGCCGGAACTACAACAACAAGCTTTGAAACAAGGGTAATACCATAAAAAGGAGAAATGCAAATGCATAAAATAAAATATTATAATATGGAAGTTATAGAGGATAATTTTGATAAAGAAACAAATGAACATGAATATAAAAAAGAGTTAAGAGAACTTGAATACCAATGTAAAAATGATGAATTTGAATACTGGTTAGATGTAATTGAGAAAAGCTATGGACAACACGGAAAGATAACTCATGAATATGAAGAGGATGAACCAACAAAAGAAGAAT
>NZ_DDOV01000106.1:1752-59218 GCF_002341865.1 Clostridium sp. UBA2485
TAATAAAAACAATAGTAGCAAGCATAGGAACAGGATTTACATGGTTCTTTGGAACTTGGGATTTAGCATTACAGATATTAGTTACTCTAATGACTTTAGATTATGCAACTGGTTGGATGAGGGCATATTTTAATAAAGAATTATCTAGTAATATTGGGCTTAAAGGTATTGCTAGAAAAGGCGTTATATTTGTAGTATTAATAGTTGCAGTAAGCTTAGATAGGTTATTAAATATTGATAAATGGATATTTAGAACCCTTATTTGCTATTTTTATATAGCAAATGAAGGTTTATCTATTTTAGAAAATTGTGGATCATTAGGATTGCCTATACCAGAGAAAATAAGAGAAGCATTATTGCAACTTAAGGAAGGGAATAAAAAAGAAATTAAGAAGGAGGATTAATTATGAAAATAGGTATAGACTATGGACATACTTTAAAGGGTTATGATACTGGAGNNNAGGAGGAGGACAAGGAACAGAAGTATATACCTATAATAAGGAGATTTTTACAGAAGCACATAAAGCTTTAAATAACATAACAGCTTTAGGATTTAATAATAGAGGAGTTAAGGATGGCAGCAATTTATATGTAATAAGAAATACAAAAGCTAAAGCAATGTTAATAGAGCTATTCTTTATAGATAGCATAGACGTAGAGTTATACAAAAAAGTAGGTGCAGAAAGATTAGCTAATGCAATTGTAGAAGGAATTACAGGAAAAGCTATGCCTAACAATGGTAATTGGTATTCTTTAGATGGAAAGCTAGGTGTTGTTACTGCCAAAGACGGCCTAAATGTAAGACAGAGTAAATCTACTAATAGCAAAATATTAGGTATCTTGAAACATGGAGAAAAAGTAAGATTATACAGAAAAGAAGGGAAGTGGATACACATTTACTATCCTAATCATGGTGGATATGTACATGGTGATTATATAGACATATTTCAGTAAAAAGATAGTTTTTAACTTGAAACAAGGACTATCGTATTTTTTATATAATGTATTAAATACTATTCACATCTATAGATATTAATAATTTACATTTGTTACTATAGGTCTAATTATATACTTAAATTTATTCGTATCACTCTAATTTTTAAATCTTTCTTCGATCTTTTTAATTATATAATCTATCTAGCTCCTTTTTAATACTTTTTTGTACAAAATGGTTAAGGTCTATTCTAATGGAAGCCTCTAGTAAACTTTTTCCTCCCTATATTATGCCTACATTTGAGCTAAGATTAGTTTGCAGATTCTAACGGAAAGTTATTATTTATTTAAAATATTAAAAGTAAAGTTTAACTTCTGCGGCAGAAGTAGAAAAAAACGTCTGTACTATCTAAATCTAGCTCTTCAGCTATTCGTTCAACCAAATCTATAGTTACATTCTTATTATATTTTTCTTTATTTTCAAGCTTACTAAGATAAGATTGTGTTATTCCTAACCTTTTAGCAAGATATTTTTGCGACATTCTTTTTGATTTTCTTGCATTTTTTAACATTATCATACCTCGAATTGTTTCATCAATTGGATTTTTACACAAATTACGACAAAATAAAACTTATAAATTGTGCCTCAAAAGGACTATGTCGAAATATTCCTGTCAGGAATACTTTCACGAGGTATAATTATATTGCATTTAAAGTAGAGTTGGAGGGGAATTTATGAAGGGATTTATATATAAAAACAAAAAATACATAGTAAAATTATGTGATTATAATTTTAAATATTACATTACAAAATATAAGGGATATACAATAATTTATTTCAATAAAACCTTAGATAGTAAAGAGAAATCTAGAATACTTCATAAGCTAATAAGAAATTCTATGATATACTTCTAGAATGCAATGTTAAAAAATGCAAGAATAAATTATAGATTTTGTTATATTTTGCATATGTAAAAAGCTAAGTTGTAATATTAAAAGTAGCTTTATTACTAGTTCTATTAAAAAATTATATATATTGTATTGTATTTACAACAATGGGCTGATGGTATAAAATTAAATGAAAGTTGGCAAGTATAAATAAGACATTTTTAGAAAATAACTAGTAATTATGATACTCTATTTTATAATACTGCATTAAGATAATACTTTAATGCAATTATTAGTGAGCCTTTATTCTAGTATTAGTATCAAGTTTTAATTAATTATTTTAGTTCAAATATCTAAAAATGCTCAAATTTGAGTTTAAAATGGAGATGATAATTTTGATAAATGGAAACATTGAAAGTGTAAAAAAATCCATACTTGATAGATTAGATACAATATATGAAATGAAGATACCTAAAGATATGATATTTACAGAAGAGCTTGTAAATCTTTTAAATGAAGTTACTTTAGATTTAGAAAGAGAAATTAGTGTTGCTATAGATAGAAAAGGAAATGTAATAGGAGTGGCAATTGGTGATAGTAGTACCGTAGACATTCCAATAATAGATGTTAAAGAAGGAAAATTATCAGGAGTTAGAGTAATTCATACTCATCCTAATGGAAATCCTAAACTATCTGGATTAGACATATCTGCCTTAATTAAGTTAAAGCTTGATGCTATGGTTGCAATTGGAGTTAATAATGAAGGTAACTTAAAACATCATATAGGATTTTGTGATGTAAACAATAATATTTTAGTTGAAGAAGAATTAGAATTTAAAACTGCGGAAGATGTAATGCAGTTTAAGTTTTTAGATAAGGTTAGGCATATAGAAAGCCTTATCAAAGAAAATGATGTTATTGAGGATAATACAGAGAGGGCAATATTAGTTGGTACAGAAGACGAAGAAAGCTTAGAAGAACTTGGTGAACTTACAAAGGCTTGTGAAGCTATTCCTGTATATTCAATACTTCAGAAGAGAAGCAAAAATAAAATAGATCCTGCTTATTATATAGGCAGAGGTAAAGTAGAAGAGATAGCTTTAGTAAGGCAATCATTGAGAGCTAATGTAGTTATTTTTGATGAAGAACTATCAGGAGCACAGGTTAGAAATTTAGAAGGTGCATTAGGTGTAAAAGTTATAGATAGAACTACTCTGATACTAGAGATTTTCGCAAGAAGAGCAAAAACAAAAGAAGGAAAAATTCAAGTTGAACTTTCACAGTTAAAGTATAGACTTTCAAGATTGGGAGGTCTAGGTACAGTACTTTCAAGAACTGGAGGAGGTATAGGTACAAGGGGTCCAGGAGAAAAGAAGCTTGAGACTGATAAAAGACATATAAGAGAAACAATATATGACTTGACTAAAGAGCTTGAAAGAATAAAGCATGTTAGAAATACACAAAGAGAAAAGAGAAATAAAGATAGCGTATCTAAGATTTCTCTTGTAGGATATACTAATGCAGGGAAATCAACGCTAAGAAATACTCTTTGCGATATTTACCCATTAAAATCTTCAAATATAAAGGAGAAGGTATTTGAAGCAGATATGTTATTTGCAACTTTAGATACTACTACTAGAGGAATATTACTTCCAGATAATAGGGTAGCCACTATAACAGATACAGTAGGATTTATAAGAAAGCTTCCTCATGAATTAGTTGAAGCCTTTAAATCTACCTTAGAAGAGGTTATTTATTCAGATTTACTGCTGCATGTAGTAGATAGTTCTAGTGACAGCGCTGATAAGCAAATTGAAGTTGTTGAAGATGTTTTAAAAGAATTAGATACCTGTGATAAACCAACTATATTAGTTCTTAATAAAACAGACAAAGCTTCAGAAGAAAAATTACAGGATTTAAGAGAAAAATATAAGAACTATAAAATAATAGAAGTATCTGCAAAAGAAAGAATAAACTTACAAAAGTTGTTAAATGAAAGTACAGAATTACTCCCTTATAAGTTAAAAGCTTTTAAGGTGCTAATTCCATATGCAGATTCTAGTACTGCCGCATATCTTCATAGAAATGGAAAAGTTGATAGTGAAGAGTATGTAGAAGAAGGAACAGTTATGATGGTTCAAGGTGATGAGGAAGTATACAATAAATGTAAAGATTATATAATTGAAGAATAAGTATACGCCTTCTAAAATAGAATTATAATGAAGAAAGATAATAGTTTATATAGCTTACTTTAAAAATCATACATAGATATGTTAGTTCTAAAAATTAATATATGAAAATAGTTGATGTCTTTTAATATTATAATTAAAACTATTGAATTCATAAGTTATGAATGAAAATATTTAATGGCACATATATATTCAACTATACTTGAATAAAACTGCTAACTGATTTTAAAGTTAGCAGTTTTAGTTTTATAAGAAGGCATTTTCTTTACATCTTTAAATTGTTATTTTAGATGCCTAAAGATTTATAAATTGGAAAAATGGAAAAGATAATTCTATAAGGAGGGAGTCAATAGTTAATAAAAATATAGATAAATGTGATTAATTATGTTGATATATACCTAAGGGGTGATATTAATGAAATACATAACTAATTATAAACCAAAAGACTTTTCTGAGTTACTTGGAGTTTCAGTGAAAACATTGCAACGTTGGGATAGAGAAGATATTTTTATGTAGGATATATGGTCTTAAAAAGTGTAAGAAAAAGATAGAGGAGGATGAAGAAATTGCTAAGAGCATACAAGGTGGAAATAAAACCAACGTTGGAACAAAAGATGAAAATTAATCAATCAATTGGAATATGCAGATATTTATATAATTTTTATCTTGCCAAAAATAAAGAATTATATCAGCAATTTAAAGATGGTTTATTGGATAAGCAACATTCATTTATGTCAGCTAATGATTTTGATAAATATATCAACAATGAAATTAAAACATTAGAAGAATATCAATGGATTAATAAATGTGGTTCAAAAGCACGAAAGAAAACTATATGTAATGCAGAAACTGCATATAAGAAGTTTTTTAAAGGTGAATCTAAATTTCCAAGGTTTAAAAAGAAGAATAAATCAGATGTTAAATTATATTTTCCTAAAAACAATAAAGGTGACTGGAAAGTATACAGACATAAAATAATGATACCATCATTGAAAAATGTAAGATTAAAAGAATATGGATATATACCAATAAATGCAAATATTAAAAGTGGAACAGTATCTAAGAGTGCTGATAGATATTATGTATCAGTATTAGTGGAAACTGATATTGTAAGTCCAAATATTCCTATAAATTATGGGGTCGGCATTGATTTAGGATTAAAAGACTTTGCAGTTATTTCAAATGGTATTCGTAAAAAGAATATTAATAAAACTGAAAAAGTAAAAAAACTAGAAAAGAGATTAAAACGTGAACAAAGAAAACTTTCAAGGAAATATGAAAGTTTAAAATTAAGAAATAAAGATAAGAAAGGAGATGCTACTAGACAAAATATCCAAAAACAAATAGCTAAAGTACAAAAACTTCATTACAATCTTTCAAATATAAGAACAAATTATATTAATAAAGCAGTATCTGATATAGTGAAACAAAATCCAAGTTTCGTAACTATAGAAGATTTAAATGTTAGTGGAATGATGAAGAATAAGCATTTATCCAAAGCAGTTGCAGAGCAAAAGTTTTTTGAGTTTAGAACTAAATTAACTAACAAGTGTAATTGGATGGGTATTGAATTGAGAATTGTAGATAAATTTTATCCTTCAAGTAAATTATGTCATGAATGCGGCCATATTAAAAAGGATTTAAAACTTTCTGATAGAATCTATAAGTGCGAATGTGGCTATGAAGAGGATAGAGATATAAATGCAAGTTTTAATTTAAGAGATGCTAAAATCTACAAAATAGCATAAATAAGTTATTGTAGATATGTACGGATGGCTAGTTCGGAATTTATGACTATGGAGTGTTATATCAAATGAAAGTAGTTCTACAGAACAAAATCAGACACGTTGAAGTAGTAAAAATCTCGATATGGGTATATTTGTCCATATTTTGAGTAGCAGTGATCATTATGGAATATATTTGTCCACAGTGCAATGAAATAAAGAACTGTAATTATATATGTAGTAAATGTGGAGGAACCATGGAGGATAAAGGAAGAGTGCAAGAGTATTATGGTCCTTATAGTGCAGATGCACCTATTGAGGATAATGGAAATAGTTGTACTCATGTTTTTCTATGTAATAAGTGCAATCTTATGGAGAGAAATAACATAAAAAAGGTTATCATATAATTTTTTCCATGAACTTTCTTAACTTATATATTATAATTAAATATAAGGTATATTGAAAAATAGCTAATCAGTATGTAGTTTATTTTTGTTATATTGCATCATCACAATTCCAAGAGAATTAGATTGCCAGGGAAACTGTTTCATTGCTCGATGTAAAATATAAGATTCATATTTGATTAGTTATTTTCTTTTATATGTAAAATATCTTATTTCTCAGTTTAAGGTATTTAAAGATGAGGTGAAAAAATTATTGAATAATGGTCTAGTGAAGTTTGATTGGAATTTTGCTGAAAAGTATAGTGACGAAGAAATATCTTATTTCTTACATTTAGAAGGTAAATCCATAGAAACTATAAGTATTATTAGAAATTTGCAAAAAACTGAAGTGCAGAAGCATATAATAGCATGTAAAATAAAATATAGGTATGTAGTTAAAAGCCAAAATATAGAAGAGCTTTTTAAGACTTTATCAAAGGTGGGAAAGTCAGAAAGAATATATATATTAAATAGTCTAGATGTGGTTAATAAAACAAAACTCATAGATTATATATTAAAAAATCATTTAGAAGTATCGTTAAAAGAAAAAGAATTTGGAATATGGGTACTAGGTGAACTTAGAGCTTCTCAATCAGTAGATTTTTTAATAAAGTCTACAGTACATAAATTTGTTAATATTAGAAGATTGTCTGTATCAGCTTTAGGCAAAATAGGAGATTCAAAAGGTGAGATGGCACTTTTAAGAGCACTTCAAGATGAAAATAATCAAGTAGTAAGCTATGCTATAAAATCTTTACAGAAAATAAAAAGTGAAAAAGCCATAGAAAAAATAGAGGAAATTTATAAGGTTAACGATAGACCTTATATAAAAAAGGCTTGTGAAGAGTTTCTAAATAGTTTTAAAGATACAAAAGATAGTATTGGTTAAATTTATTATATTTTATGAGGAGGGATAAGGGATATGAGTTATTTTACCATTAAAGATGAGGCAAGTTCAGAATTTGAAGAAAGAAAATCTGTCTTTATAGGATATGCTAAAAGAGTTAAAACTGAAGAAGAGGCTAAAGAATTTGTAGCAAAGATAAAAGCCATGCATAAGCAAGCTACTCATAATTGTTCAGCTTATATAGTAGGAGAAAATAAAGGAATTCAAAGATATAGTGATGATGGTGAGCCTCAAGGTACAGCAGGTATTCCAATATTAGAAGTTATAAAGAAAAATGATTTAACAGATGTAGCAATAGTAGTTACTAGATACTTTGGAGGTATACTTTTAGGGGCTGGTGGTCTTGTTAGGGCTTATTCTAAAGGTGCGTCTGAAGCTATTAAAGTTAGTGGTATAGTTGAAAAGGTTAAAGGACTTGAGATAAAAGTAAAACTAGACTATGACCTATTAGGAAAAATTCAATATATTTGTGGTAAAAATCAATGGCATATAGAAGATACTATATACACAGATAAAGTTGAGATTATAATGTATTGTGAAAGTAAAAATTATGACACTATACATGGGAGTTTTGTAGAGGCCACTAATGGAAAAGTAATAATTTCTGAAGAAGAAGAGGAATATTATTTTAAAATGGAAAATAGACTTTTTAAAGAGGCGATATAGGGTATTTGAAAGAAGATAGATCACTGTGTTATAATGTTTAAGGAGTATTTTAAAGTTAGGCATTTTCAAAAAAATAATAGACCAGTATATTAGTCTATTTTCCATTATACTGCGTTGTCAGAACCCACCCATAGTGTTACTATGAGCGGAACCTGACGCCTTGTCTGATATGAGGCATATTCAAAAAAATAACTAGTCAGTATGTTCATCTATTTTGTATCATACTGCGTCGTCAGAACTCCATGATAGCTAGACTATCATGAAAACCTGTCAACTTGTCTGAAGCAAAATATATTTCACATCTTTAACTAGTTATTTTATTTCATATGCCTAAAATATACTAACATCTTTGGTTTATTATTTTCTTTCACATGCCTTATACAATGCAAAAACATTATTTAGGCATCTTCATAACTAGTATACTGACCAGTTATTTTATTTCAGGTGCCTTACATATAAAGTTAGGAGAGTGGAACTAAATGTCAGGACATTCAAAATGGCATAATATACAAGCTAAAAAGGGAAAAGTAGATGCTAAAAGAGGTAAAATATTTACTAAAATAGGTAAAGAGTTAATGGTAGCTGCTAAAAATGGCGGTGCAAATCCAGAAACAAACAATAAGCTAAGAGATGTAATTGCTAAAGCAAAGGCTGCTAATATGCCATCAGATACAATAACTAGAGCAATTAAAAAAGCAGCAGGAGAACTTGAAGGAGTTAGCTACGAAGAAATTACATACGAAGGATATGGTGCAGCTGGAGTTGCAGTTATTGTTGAAACACTAACAGATAACAAAAATAGAACTGCAGGAAATGTAAGACATGCCTTTTCAAAACATGGTGGAAATATGGGTTCAACAGGTTGTGTGAGCTTCATGTTCCAAAAGAAAGGTGAAATTGTTATAGAAAAAAATGATGACCTTGATGAAGATGAATTAATGATGATGGCTCTAGAAGCAGGAGCAGAAGATTTTGCTTCTGAAGATGAGGTTTATATAGTAACTACTACACCAGAAGACTTTGGAGCAGTAAGGGAATCTCTTGAAGAAAATGGAGTAGAGTTCTTAGAAGCAGAAGTCAAATTAGTTGCTGACACTAACTCAGAAGTAGATATGGAAACAGCAGGTAAAATACAAAAAATGTTAGATGTATTAGAAGATGACGATGACGTTCAAAACGTATATCATAATGCAGAATTCCCAGAAGGATTTGAAGGATAATGTCCAAAGTTTTATAAGTTAATAGACTTCACAATTTATAGAAATTATAAAAATTAATACAAATATTAAAAATAGGTTTGATTACGCTATATGTAGGCTTTTTGCTTAATCGATTTTCCATTTATAAAAAATTTTAAAACCACCTTTAATATAGATTTTTAGTAAATCATCTATATTAAAGGTGGTTTTTTGATTTTATTTAAAGAGATTGCAAAAGAGTTTAAGCTTGATATATAAATAAAAATATTCTATAGAATAGTATTTGTTAAATTATGAAACTATTGAAATCATTGTAAATATATGATAAATTCGATATAGCAATTTAGAATTTAAGAGAGAAATTAAAAGATTATTATTTTTGATTTTAATGCTAACTTTTATTTAATATAGTGGAAAACTAAATCTAAAAATTTAGGGAAGAACTATGGGAGAAGGAGCTAGAATATACTAGATTATTAGAGGAAATAAAAAATATTCAGAAGAGTTGTCCAATTATTATGATAGTTTATTCAATAAAGTAAGCCAAAAGAGATGTTACATTAAAGTTAGAAAGAATTTAAAGATAGTTAAAAATTATGAAATCAAGGGACAAGTTATAGATTATATGAATTTTTATAAAAATATCAATAATAATTGTGATGGAGATTTTTAAAATGGGATGTTATATTAAAGGAATTTTTATCTTACTGGTAATAGGATTTATAGTTGAATACCCTATACCTTCTATTGTTATAGTGGTAGCTTTAATTTATTTTATATTTAAACCAGAGAAGAAAAGTGTTATTGAAGAAAAGGAAGTTAAGGAGACTTATAAAATTCCTGAAGAAACTTTTAAGCTACATATTATTAATTTTAAATATGGAAATGAAGTAATAACAAATAGAGACTTTCAAGTGTGGTTAGATGATAAAGAGCTATGCTTTTTTGGCAATGTTAGCCCGGAAAATCTTAAAATAAAACAATATATAAAGATAAAAATACCAACTAAAAATATTAATTTTTTTACTAGGATAGGAGATATGTATACAAAAGGAAAAGATGAAAAAGTTGTTGACAACAGAGAAACTGTCATGGAAGTAATTGATGATAAAAATGAAATTACATATTTAAGATTTGATTCAGATGCATATGAAATTTTTGTAACATTGATTATAAATAAGGAAAAATCATTAGTTAGTCTTAGAAAAACAACAAGTGGTCAATGCAAATAATAATAATGAGAGTAATATTAGTAGTGATGAAAGCATGTATAGAATAGAAAAGATAAATAGCTAGGGGAAAAAGAATAGTTATAGAAGAAAAAGTAATTATTAATGAAAGTATAAAAGGATTAGGTAATCTAATCTTTTTTGTTTTTTTAGAAACAGAAAGATTATTAATAATGAGAATATTAGCTAGTATGTATAAAGTGTTACATAAGCTAATGTGATATTTAAGTAAATGAGCATTGGATAAATTAAGCAGTTACTGAAGGCGTTTATTATTAAACCCAACAAGTATACACTTTGGCAATAACTTTATTGTAAAATTAGGATAACAATATTTATGGGGTGGGGACATGGTTAATAAGAATAAGATTTTAATTATAGAGGATGAAAAACCAATTATTGATATAATGTGCTATTCTTTCAGAAAAGAAGGAATGGAAGTTGTATATGGATTAAATGGAAGGGAAGGTATGGTTTTAGTAGAAAGTTTTAAACCAGATTTAATAATATTGGATCTTATGCTGCCAGATATTGATGGTTTTGAAATTTGCAAGATAATAACAGTAAAATATAAGATTCCTATTTTGATGGTTACTGCAAGAGATGATATTATGGACAAGGTTCTAGGACTTGAAATGGGAGCTGATGATTATATAACAAAACCTTTTAATATTAGAGAAGTAGTAGCAAGAGTTAAAGTAGCATTGAGAAGAATAGAAAATTTTAATAATAATTATATAGAAAAATATCAGGAGAAGGATATTATAGTATCAGAAAATATTGTGATTATACCTAAAAGTAGAATAGTAAAAAAGAATGGTGAAGAAATTAAATTAAAGCCAAGAGAATATGATTTATTGCTGCTATTTAGTGAAAATAAAGGGAGAGTTTTTTCAAGAGAAACTCTTTTAGATAGTGTTTGGACTATGGATTATGATGGAGATATTCGTACTGTTGATGTCCATGTTCAAAGGCTTAGAAAAAAGTTGGATGATAAAAACAATCCTTCTATTATAGAAACTATATTTGGAGTTGGATATAAGATGAGGTAAGGTCATGAAGTTAAAATATAAGTTTTTGATAGGATTTTTAGCTGTATTTTCTATAGCTTTTTATATATTAAATTTTTTTATAAGCAAGAATATAGAAAAAAACAATAAAGTAGTTTTAAGTAAAGAGATGAGAACTCTTTATCAAAACTCTCAAAGTTATATAACACAGTATTTTGTTTTAAATTCTATAGAGATAAGTGAAAAAGGTTTTAAAGATAATACAACAGATATAATAGTAGAACTTAGTGATAAAAATAATTGTAATGTTTCATTATATGATAAAGATGGTAATATACTGAATAGTTCCTATGGTGGTGAAGATGTTACTGTTTTTCCTAATTTTAAAGAGGATGTAATTTTAGGAAGTAATGAAGATTTAAATATGGCAAAACAAGACAAACTTTCTTTTTTAGTGAATAATATAGAAAACAAAACCATTGTAAATCTATCTTATCCATTATATATTAATAAAAATTTCTTAGGGATAGTACGATTTAGTAAGGATTATACCTATTTATATGAGGGAAATAATAATCTTTTAAATATAGTAAGAATAATTGTTGTAATAACCTTTACAATAATTTTTATTTTTTCATATCTTTTGTCCATAAAAATAACTAATCCAATTATGAATTTAAGTGAGGCTTCTAGAGAAGTTGCTAAAGGTAATTACGATGTAGAGATTTCTATAAAGTCTCAGGATGAAATAGGAAAACTTTCTGAAGATTTTATAAACATGAAGGATAAAATAAAAAGCCAAATAGAAACTTTAAAGGAAATTCAAGCATATAGAAAAAAATTTTTTGATAATGTAACTCATGAATTAAAAACTCCTCTTACCACAATATCAGGGTATGCAGAAATTCTTAGTGAAGAAGAATTTAGTGATGAGGAATTTTCAAAAAAGGCTATAAATCATATAAAAGATGAAAGCGGCAGATTAGAAAAAATGGTCATAGAACTTCTAGAAATATCAAAGTTAGATTCCTTTGATCATAAAAAGATAGAAGTTGAAAGATTCAATTTTTCTAAACTATTAGAGGATTTGTGTTATCATATGAGCTTTAAAGCAAATAAATATAATATGGATATAGAGGATCATGTACAGGATAATATATATATTTATGGAGATGAAAGTAAGTTAAAACAAGTTATAATCAATCTTTTAGATAATAGTATAAAATATGGTAAGTCTAATAGTACTATAAAGATAAAGGCGGATACTATGGAGAATTACTGTGAGATTGATATTAAAAATAAACTTACAGATAATGAAGAAAAAGAAGAGGGGAGTAGGGGATTAGGGCTTTGTATATGTAAAAATATAATAGAACTTCACAAAGGTATTTTTACCATAGAGGATATAAATAATGAATTCAAACTAGTGAAATTTAAAATCCCTTTAAATTAGCAATACTTTGGCAATAAGTATATAAACTATGGCAATATATACAAGTTAAGATTTATATAAGAAATGTTAAAATTTGGGGGGGGTTTAAAAATGAAAAAAAGAATCATAATATTGCTAAGTACAATTATGGTGTTTCTTAGTGGATGTAGTACACAGTTAAAAGATAATGCGATAATTTTAGAAGAAAATCTATCACAAATTTCTCAAGAAGGCTATCAGTTAGAAATAACTAAGAAATTAATGAAAGAAAAAGAGATATTTGATGTAGAATTTTGGGATTATATCTATGAACCGCTATATAGTGTTGCTCCAGAAGAAGTAAAAAGAAATGGTGATATGGTAAAATTAAAACTTTTTGGTGAAGAATTGGATATGTTGAATATGGAAGGCAAGGATGGACCATATCATCTTCAAACTCAAAGTAACGATAGAAAAAATATTTATTTTAATGCTACATCAGATAGGGAAGGTATTTATAAGGTAAGAGTTGACAATATGAAAAAAGTTGAATCTGTAATTATATTACCTAAAAAAGAAGATTTTATATGCAATTTTAATGTACTAAAGAATGGTAATATTATTTTTAGAGGAATTTATAATGAAAGCATAGGGATATTTTATTATAATGCTTCTAAAAATTCAATAAATAAATTAATAGCAGGAGGAAGAAATGAAAAGGGTACGTGGATACCAATATATAACCTATCTCCTGGAGAAAATAAAATAATTTATTACCAACTTAAAGATAGTACTGGTAATGTAAATATTTATGGAGGTACTTTTAATGAAGGAAAAATTGAAGATGCTACAATAATTGAAGAAAATATAGCCCCTGTAATTTCTGGTTATATTAAAGATGGTAGAAATGTTATAAAAGGAAGAAATCTTATTGGTGCGTCTTTTATAGCTTGGAATAATGAAAAAACTGCTATGATATCAATACCTTCAAAGGTATCTTCAGAGTATAGCTGCAAAGAAAAGGTATATCAAGTAACTTTTGAAAATGAACAAGATAAGATAGATAAGGTAGCTAGAAAATTTATAAATAAGTTTTATATTGTAGGGTCAAAGGAATATGACTTAATGAGGACGTTAGGAAATAACAGTAAAAATAAAAAAGAAGTTGCTAAATTGATTGAAGATTCATTAGCATCTTGTATGACTAGTGATGCACGGCTTACATTAATAAATGATATGAAATATATAGATAGATTAGATGAATATATCTCAAAGAAAGACACTTTAAGTGTATATAATATTGCTTTAGAGAAAACAGAAAAAAATAATGGTTATGTAACATATAATTATAAAATTAAATTGTGGAAAAAAAGTAGTGATAATAAAGATGAAGTGAAAGAAATATCAAAATCTATATGTTTAGAACAAGAAAATAATCAATGGAAAGTTAATAATTATACCAAGTTTACTTATTAGCATTTAAAAGTTATGTGAAGGTAAATGAATTAGATAAATCGTAAGGAGGAAATAGCATGCCATTAAATTCTTTTAATAAAGCATCAAAGAATAAAGATCAATATAGAAAGAGTTGATATGATCCTAATAAATTTATCACAGCTGGAAGCTGGAAAATTACTGCAATATCACTAGCAATATTAATAGGGCTTTTTCTTATAGTATTTTTATTTGTTTTATAAATTAATTATTTTAGCTTATAAAATAATAGAAAGTAGTACTATTTCCTTCTTTAAACTTTTATTGTTTATATACAGCCATTATATTACTGTGATCTTATCACAGTTTTTCTTTATATAAAGTTGTTTAGGAACTTTAATATATAATTTATAAAATATTCTCCTATGATTTGAATAATTATTTTATGTAAATATACATAAATTGAGAATTTAATAAATGATTATAGACAAAAATATATAATATACTTAATATATTATATGAGGTGATTTTACAATGAAATATAAATTTAACTTTGAAAATAGAGAATATGAGCTAAAAGAAGATAACCTTGAATATATTTATGATGAAAACATTGAGGGTTTTGAGTATGAAACCCTTATAGAACTTTTAAATAACAGTGATAAAGTTAATTTTGATTTAGAATATTTTGATGGACGTTGTGATGTATGTGAGGCTGGTAAGGGAGAAGGTAGAAAACATTATGATTTTTTAGAATATCATTTCTTCTTATTTACTAAAAATAATAAATACATTATAAGTACTATTTCAAAGGATTATGAAGAAAGCAAATATACTGATCTATATAAGAGAAAGCTTATAGATAATGATTTTATAGTAAGTATAATTGTATGTAAAGAATGTGGAGCATGGATGGTAGAAATAGAGCAATGTGATATGTAAGAAAATATTACATAAGTGTTATAGACATCAAGTATAAAAATTAAGAATTAATATTTAAGAATGAAGAATTAAGGAAGGAATTCACTTTTAGCGAATTTCTTAAAAAACTTCAAAGGCACTGGAGCTTTAACCTTAACTCTTTATTTTTAATTCTTAATAATAGCTGGTATTTTGTAGGGGTGAACATTGTTCGGAAGTTTTAACTTACATATATGAAATTACTATTCTTGGCAAGGTAAAGATAATTTTTAATATATAAAATTAAAGACTTCTACTACAAAAGAGAAGTCTTCAAAATTTTTATAAATTTTTAATTATATAAAGTTTATGCAACCTCATTTATAGTATTGATATTTTGAGGAGCTTTAGCTTGCTTTTTAAATACTCTACTTCCAATTTCACCAGCTAGTAATCCACCTAGAACACTAAGACCTACTGCTAAAACTACATTTAGAGGATTGTTAAAACCAAAAGGTGCTAATAACCCAGGAATAGGAGAAGCTGTTCCAGGAGCATTATTTATAATTTTAAAATGTGCAGCTGCTAATCCTGAAAGTCCACCACCAAAAAAGTTAGAAACGTATATTGGTATAGCATTGGCAGTTACGATATGTGCTTGAGTTAAAGGCTCTAACATTACAGCAACAACATTGCTTTTATTTCCTAATTTTAATTTGTGGAAAATCATTCCGTTTGTAAATGAACCACCTACACAGGCAATAGATGCAATACCCATTGCTAAACCCTTAAGATCAAGCATAGCAGTTAATGCCATTGAACTTAATGGAGATGTGCAAATCATTTTCATAATTCCGCCTAGTAGGAATCCCATTAAATAAGGAGATTGCTCTGCTGCTATAGAAATCATTTCTCCAATATTGATTAAAGTCGCATTAACTACAGGATCTACGCCTAAAGCAATACCTCTAGCTATTGGAGCTATTAATAATGCTCCAACTATAACATCTAAACCTTCTGGTAATTTTTTCTCTATATATGGAGCAATCAATCCTACTATATATCCTGCAATAAATCCTGGTAATATTCCGTAGCCAGATACAGCCACTCCAGCAACTACAGCATATATAGGATTAATACCCATGCTGATGCCAACTAATATAACTGCTGCAACTCCTCCCATGCTTCCTGAAGAGGAACCAACTGTTGATAAGAAACTAATATTTAATAAGTCACCACTAATATATTTATGAATCGCTTCTACTAAGAAAGTTGCGACCGCTGCATTAGCTAGTCCAGACATAGCTTTTTGACCTTTAGGCATTTTTAAGCTAAATAGTGAAAATAAAGCTAAAGTGAAAATTAATAACCCTATTCCTTTAATAATTGTAAGCATAAATGGCCTCCTTATAAATTTATTTTAATCTTATAAATTTAAATTCATTAGACATGGACAAATTTAGCTAAAAAGTAAATATTTATTCTTTTTAAAATAATCTGAAAATTTAATCTGAATTAAGTTAAAAAAATATCAAATGAATTCAGTGTATAAAACATACAATCTAGTAAAATATTTATAACTATTTGAAATTTTTATAGAAAACTTCTTTATTATTTGATTTAAATATAATTATATTTAGTAGTTACAAAAAAACTCACAATACTACAAAAAATATTCTTAAATAAGGTAAAATTTTTAAAATATTAATACAATTCAAAAAATATTAATATATAAAATTTGTTAATAAATAAATAACAAAAAGGCTATGAACTTAATTTTATAAGCTCATAGCCTTTAAACAATGGAGAATGGAAAATTGACAATTGACAATTTAGGTGGAAATTATTTTTAGGAAAAATAATTTCTGTAAGGATTTTTTGATTAGTAATTTTATATTGCTAGTTTTTTATATTGGTGAACACTGTTCACCGCTACAGCTAGATAATTTTAAATTTCTCAGTGATAACTGAGAAATGTCCATAATTGTGAATTAAATAAAATTGTTCATTGTTAATCGTCAATTTTCAATTGTATAAGTATCATCTTTCACTATAAAAAATTATACCGTTTATGAATTTTTTTATATTAATTTTTCCGTGAATATTGGTTTTACCTCTGATACAATCCATTTCTTTTTTTATCTGTTCAAAATTGTACAGTCCGTTAGAATATTCAATAAATGTTTCATTCATATAGTCCTCTAAGCCTAAGTTTGCTATATTTATCATTCCAACAGTAGCAGCACGTCTAATCCGTTGTTCCATAGATTTAGGATTATCAGTAAACTTACTACAAAGCTCTCTTAAAGTGTAATCTGAGATAGTTTCATTATGTTTCTGTAAATATTCTATAATTAAAATGATATCTTTACTACCAAGTTCACCCATGATACCAAGCTTTTGAAGTATATTTTTTAATTTGTTTATGTAAGTATTATCTTTTTTAGGAGTTTTGATATTTACAGATGTTTCAGCTACAAATAAATCTTGAATCTTACCTAAAGTTCTATTCATATTTATATTTTCTATTACTTTCTTAATTACATTTTCAACTTCTATAGCATTTACAGGTTTTTGAATATAAAATTCAATTCCATTTTCATAGGCTTTTGCTATCATATCCTTTGAAGTAACTTGAGATAGCATTATAAAATTAATTTTTAAATTGGATTCTTTACAAGATTTTACTATAGTAATGCCATCTTTATAGGGCATAAGCAAATCTACAATTACTACATCAGGCTTTAATTCCTTTATATCTTCAAAGCCATCAATACCATTAGTTGCATAACCAATAACCTTTCCGAGGTTTCTATCTTCAATAATAAGTTTTAATATATTAATTATACTTATATCATCATCAATTAAAAAAAATCTCATAATTAAATTTCCTCCAATACATTTTTAGGGATTCGTATGATAAAAGTAGTTCCTTCTTCAATTATAGAATTTACTTCAATTTCTCCTTGCAATGCGTTTGTTATGATATCTTTTACTAAACTTAAGCCAAGACCTCTATTAATTTCACCAGTAGTATAGTTTATTTTAGTAGAGAAGCCAGGAGAAAATATTAAGTTAAGATGTTCATCTTTTATACCAGAGCCAGTATCTTTTATTTTAAATATATGGTGTTTTTCACTTTCAATATGTTTAAACCATATTGAGTTACTCTTATCTTTGTCTTTAATAGATTCAATAGCATTCATGATTATATTTCTAAATATGGACATAAGATAATAATGTTTTTTAGTAAAGAAATCTCTCTCAATATAAAAATAGAGTTTAATGTCTTTACCTAATAGCTCTACTTCTTTCTCCATACTTTCCTTTAATATCTTCATAATATCTTTAAAATAAATACCATTGTCGCTTAATTTATCTTCTAATGCCTCTTTAACACCTCTTACTACTAGAGAATATTCTTTTTTAATTTCATGTATATCTTTAGCTATTGTAAGAGCTGAATCTGCCCAAGTTTCGATATCTTCATTATCGGTTATTTTTTCAAAAAGCTTATAGGAGGTGGTCATGGTGTTTTCAATATGATACATATTTTTCTCCATCCAAAATATCTCTGTTCTAAGCTTAGAAGTAACCCATAAGAGTTTTTTATACCTTTGTTCATGTTCATTTTTTAAAAGAAATATTCCGTAGTAATCTAAAGAGGTTAATAAAACCCAAATTAGAAAAGAACGTATTATAGCTACAAAAAAAATACCTTGTTGAATTTTAAAATCAAAAATACCAGGACCTAATCTGATAGTTATCTCAACTAAATTAGCTAAATAATCAATAATTACAAAACTTATAAAAATTTTCTTAATTTTAAACTTAGAGTTAAATCTCTTATAAAGGCTAAAAAGTATACCATAGGAAAGATAAAAAAATATTTCAGGAAAATATGCATATAAAATATCTTGATAAATTCCAGTATTGATAAAATGCACAAGTACTCTTAAAAAATAAACGCCAAATGCAGAAAAAATAGTAGTTATTATTATATTTAAGTCTTCAAAAATATATAAAAAAATAGGGAATAAAATAATGGCTATAGATATCTTAAAGTTAGTTAATAATAAGTTTATATGCATTTGGGCTGCAATAGATACAAAAGTAGAGGCAATAATGCTTTTTTTTAGTTTTTCATTTTTATTATTTGTAAGATTATTAATATACATGATTTTATCCTTTCCAACTTTACTTTAGAAATACATTTATGCTAATTTTAACATAAAATTTATTATAGCTTTAATAAGCTTTTAAATAAATTTTTACATTTAAATATATTTTTATAAACTTTCTAATATATAATAAAAGGGATTTAATATATATGCGTAGTAATTAGAGTATAAGATTAAACAGGTTACTCAATATACTAGTTATTTTTTAGGATACTAATATATACTTAAAGAAAACTAGAATAATAGACTAATTTAATAAATTTTCTAACCTAAAGTTATATTGAATTGGAGGAGAAAAAATGGAGCATAAATGGAGTTTAAAGGAACTATATGATTCCTTTGAAAGTATTAAGTTTAAAGAAGATATGGCTAAACTAGAGGATTATATCCACAGTTTTAAGGATTTTGGAAATCAATTAAGTTGTAGTGGTGATTTGAAAAAAACTTTAGAAGAGTACATTTCTCTCTATAAAAATATGACCACTTTGTTTAATAAATTATTTAGCTATGCTTCACTTACTATTAGTGTAGATACTAAAAATGAAATTGCGCTAAAAAATTTAGAGATACTTGAAAATAAATATAGTGAAACAGCTGAATCACTGGCTAAAATAAATAAATTTATAGGTTCTATTGAAAATTTACAGCATATAATTGAAGATTCTCATTTATTAAAAGAACATGAGTATTATTTAAATGAAATATCTAAAAGAAGCAAATACACACTAAGTGATAAAGAAGAAGGTATTATTGCTAAAATGAGTAATAGTGGATCTTCAGCTTGGAATAAAATGATGGAGCTTTTAGTTTCTAATTTAAAAGTTGACATTGAAGAAGAAGGAGAAATAAAACAACTTCCATTATCAATAGTTAGAAATTTAGCTTATGATAAAAATAAAGATATAAGGAAAAAAGCCTATGAAGCAGAAATTAAAGGCTATGAAAAAATAGAGGATGCAGTAGCGGCTTCATTAAATGGAATAAAAGGTGAAGTTATAACTGTTTGTAAATTAAGAGGATTTAACTCCCCACTAGAGGAAACACTATTTAGCTCAAGGATGGATAAAGAAACTTTAGATGCTATGATTTCAGCAATGAAGGAAAGTCTACCTATTTTTAGAAAATATTTAAAGAGAAAAGCGGAACTTTTGGGGTATGAAAATGGACTGCCTTTTTATGAATTATTTGCTCCTATGGGTAATGTAGATATGAAATTTGAATATGAGAAGGGCAAAGCATTTGTTGAAGATAACTTTAGAACCTTTAGTGATGAGTTAGCAGATTTTGCGAGGAAAGCTTTTGATAATAAGTGGATAGATGTTTATCCTAGAGAGGGTAAGGTTGGAGGAGCATTTTGTGCTGGACTTCACATGTTAGGAGAGAGTAGATTAATGCTTAACTATGGAAATACTTTTAGTGACGTAGTTACTCTTGCTCATGAACTAGGACATGGCTACCATGGAGAGTGTTTAAAAGAGGAGAGCATCTTAAACAGTGATTATCCTATGCCTATAGCAGAGACAGCATCAACATTTTGTGAAACAATAATTAAAAAGGCTGCTATTAAAACTGCTAGTAAAGAAGAAGCCTTTTCAATTTTAGAAGCAGAAATTAGTGACAGTACTCAAGTTATTGTGGATATATTAAGTAGATATATCTTTGAAACTAATTTATTTAATAGGAGAGAAGAAAGCTCTTTAAGTAGTGCTGAGCTTAAAGAACTTATGATTAATGCCCAACTTGAAGCTTATGGTGATGGTTTAGATAAAGAATATTTACATCCATATATGTGGTTATGTAAGGGACACTATTATAGTGCTGGCTTAAGCTTTTATAATTTTCCATATGCCTTTGGATTATTATTTGCTAAGGGATTATATGCAGATTACCTAAAAAGAGGAGAAGAATTTATAAAAGAATATGATAAATTATTGAGCTTAACAGGGAAAATGGATATAGCTAATCTTACTAAGCTAATGAATATAGATGTACATTCAATAGATTTTTGGAGAAGTTCATTAAAAGTTATTGAAGAAGATATTGAAAGATTCATAGAATTAAGCAAATAAATTTGAAAAAAATTACAAATTATTGTAGTTGACATGTATAAATAAGCTAATTATGGATAAAATCCCTCAATAAGGAGGGATTTATTTTATGTTCAAAAAGTTATTAAAAAACAAAAAAATATTAACATATATTCTTGGTGGTATAATAATCTTTTTATCAAGTTATTTTGTATATACTAATATATTAAAGGGAGAAAATGTTTATTCTTTAGCTAAGGAGGCAAGCTCTACAAGCTCTAAGCCATTAAAATTTAATTCAAAGAATAAAATAGAATTTTTTATTAAATACAGTAACTGTAAAGATTTTATAGAAGATAGCCAAATGAATGAAATGGTAGAGAGAGATAAAGACAAACTTAATGGATTAAAGGAATCAGAGCTAGAGGAAATTTATAAAAGCTATGGATATAAGTTAGAGAAGTTTACAAAGGATCAAGTGATTTTTGTAAAAGAGATTGAAGGGTATAACTATGAAGTTGATAATTACTTTATAGGTATAGGAGAGAATAATGTAGTTATATATAATAAAAAACAGGACGGAAATATAACTATTGAGGAACCTTTAATTAAAAATGTAAGAAGTGAAGAAAATAAAGCAATAACTTTAGATTATATAAAGGATAAAGGAAATCTTGTGGAATCTTTATATAAAGGTAAAAAAGAATACCAATTTAAAACTAAAGAGGAAGCAATAGAATATGCACAAGCATTATGTAGTTCATAAATCATGTTTCTAAAATTAATTTTCAAATATAAGCAAAGATTTAAAAAGTCTTAAGAATGAAAGATTCTTAAGACTTTTTAAATTTTAAGTATTTTAATTTAACATTAGAACTTCTCTTATAAAAGAGAAGCATCAACAATTTTCAATTGCATAGCATTGTGAATTCAATAAGGTTTTTTGTTGAATTGTATAAGTTAAGATGGTAAAGTAATATGTAGTTGTAAATTAAAGTAGGAAGGTGATTATTTTGTATGAATATATAAAAGGTAGATTTATTGGTATAAATAAGGATTATGTGGTTGTAGATAATAATAATATTGGTTACAAAATATTTACTTCAGGAAATACAATGTCTCAAATGCCACCTACTGATTCAGAAGTCTTGCTTTATGTTCAGCAAATTGTAAGGGAAGATTTTATTGGACTTTATGGCTTTATAACTAAAGATGAATTAGCAATGTTCAATTTGTTATTAACTATTAATGGAGTAGGTGCAAAAGCAACTCTCTCTCTTTTATCTATATGCACTGTTAGAAATTTAAAATACGCCATTTTAACGGGAGATGAGAAGACTTTAACAAAAGCACCAGGCGTGGGAAAGAAAACAGCACAAAGAATTATATTGGAGCTTAAGGATAAAATTCACTTAGAAGATATGATGGAAGATGATGTAGCTCATGAAACCATAATAGAGATGGATTCAATAGTAAATGAAGTGTTTGGGGCGTTAATAGCTCTAGGGTACTCAGAAAAAGAAGCTGAAAAAGCAGTTAAAGCTGTTGGTAAAGATGGAACTGTTGAAGAGATGATTAAGAAATGTTTAAGACATTTAATGTCTTAACTACCTATGGAAAGTTTAAAGGAGTGAACTTCTTTTGGAAGATAGAGTAATTACTTCTCAGCTAAGAGAAGAAGATTTAGATGTTGAATATTCATTAAGGCCTCAGCGATTAAAAGAATATATAGGACAGTCAAAGGTTAAAGAAAGATTAGATATATTTCTAAAAGCAGCGAAGATGAGAGAAGAACCATTAGATCATGTATTATTATATGGACCGCCAGGACTTGGGAAAACTACTTTGGCTAATATTATAGCAAAAGAAATGGGAGGAAATCTAAAAGTAACTTCAGGACCAGCTATTGAAAGGGCAGGGGATTTAGCTGCCATACTTACTGGCCTCTCTAATTTTGATGTGTTATTTATAGATGAAATACACAGATTAAATAGAGCAGTAGAGGAAATTTTATACCCTGCTATGGAAGATTACTCTTTAGATATAGTTATAGGAAAAGGAGCTTCTGCTAAATCTATTAGATTGGATTTACCCAAATTTACATTGATAGGTGCAACTACAAGAGTAGGACTTTTAACTTCTCCTCTTAGAGATAGATTTGGAGTACTTTCTCCTATGGAATACTATAATGAAGAGGAGCTTAAAGAAATAGTTGTTCGTTCTTCTAATATTTTAAATGTTTCTATTGAAGAGAATGCAGCTATAGAAATTGCTAAAAGATCAAGAGGCACTCCAAGAATAGCAAATAGACTTCTAAAGAGAGTAAGAGATTATTCTCTAGTAAAGGGTAACGGAGTCATAGATTTTAGTACTGTAAAAGCAGCATCTGAACTTTTGGAAATTGATTGTGAAGGCTTTGATAAAATAGATAATAAAATTTTAGAAGCAATTATAGATAATTTTAATGGGGGGCCAGTAGGAATTGAGACTTTAGCTTATTATATTGGTGAAGAACTTGGGTCTGTTGAAGATGTATATGAACCTTACTTGATTCAAAAGGGATTTATAATTAGAACCCCTAGGGGAAGAGTAGCTTCAGCTAAAGCCTATAATCATTTAGGAAGAAAAATACCAGAGAAAAAATAGTATTTGTTATATTATTCATATAATGGTACAATAATTTACCTATGGAATAAATTTATTTTAAATTTAAGAAGGTGTAAAATTTGAAGGTTAAAGATTTTTATTTTGATTTACCACAGGAGCTTATAGCTCAAGTACCACTTGAAAAAAGAGATGAATCTAAACTTATGGTGGTAAACAAAATTAATGGAGAAATAGAGCATAAAAAATTTAAAGATATTATAGATTATTTTGAAGAGGGAGATACTCTAGTTTTAAATGATACTAGAGTATTACCAGCCAGATTACATGGAATAAAAGAAGAAACAGGAGCTAAAATGGAATTTCTTCTTTTAAGAAGATTAGAAAAAGATATATGGGAAACACTAGTTAAGCCAGGGAAAAGAGCGAAATTAGGTTCAAGATTTATTTTTGGTAATGGTGAACTTAAAGCTGAAATAATTGAAGTATTAGAAAATGGTAATAGAAAAGTTCGCTTTGAGTATCAGGGAATTTTTGAGGAAGTTTTAGATATGTTAGGCGAAATGCCACTTCCACCATATATAACGGAAAAACTTGAAGATAGAGAAAGATATCAAACAGTTTATTCAAAAGAGGTTGGCTCCGCTGCAGCACCTACAGCAGGACTTCATTTCACAGAAGAACTTTTAGAGCAAATAAAAAGCAAGGGAATTAAAGTTATATTTATTACTTTACATGTAGGACTAGGAACATTTAGACCGGTTAAAGCGGAAAATATAGAAGAGCATGAAATGCATTCAGAGTATTATTATCTTTCTAAAGAAACTGCTGATATTATAAATGCCACAAAGGAAGCAGGAAAGAAAGTAATAGCGGTAGGAACTACTTCTAATAGAACACTAGAAAGTGTTAGTGATGAAAATGGAAGAGTAAAAGAAGCATCTGGATATACAAATATATTTATATATCCAGGATATAAATTTAAAATTGTAGATGCACTTATAACAAACTTTCATCTTCCAGAATCAACACTTATAATGTTAATTAGTGCTTTTTCAAATAGAGATATTGTAATGAATGCTTATAAAATAGCAGTAGAGAATAAATATAGATTTTTCAGTTTTGGAGATGCAATGTTTTTACACTGAATAACTCTAGGCATCTTCAAAAAATAGCTAGTCAGTATACTAGTCTGTTTTCTATCATACTATGTCAACAGAACTCACTCATAGCTTAAACTATGAGCGAAACCTATTTCTTTGCTTGATACAAAATAGACGTGGTATCTTTGAACAGTTATTTTATTTCAGATGCCTTAACTAATTAGGAGGAAGATTTTTAGTTATGTATAAATTGTTAAAGAAAAGTGGAAATGTGAGAAGAGGGGAATTTACCACAGCTCATGGAGTGGTTCAAACTCCTGTGTTTATGAATGTTGGCACACTTGCAGCTATTAAAGGTGCAGTATCATCAATGGATTTAAAAGAAATAGGATGCCAAGTTGAACTTTCAAATACATATCATCTACATTTGCGACCTAGTGATGAAGTGGTAAAAAAAATGGGCGGATTACATAAGTTTATGAATTGGGATAGACCAATATTAACAGATTCAGGTGGATTTCAAGTTTTCTCATTATCAAGTATGAGAAAGATACAAGAAGAGGGAGTTTATTTTAACTCTCATATAGATGGTAAAAAAATATTTATGGGACCTGAGGAAAGTATGCAGATTCAAAGCAATTTAGCTTCAACTATAGCAATGGCTTTTGATGAGTGCATTCCTAATCCATCTTCAAGGGAGTATGTTGAAAAATCAGTGGCAAGAACAACAAGATGGCTTGAAAGATGTAAAAAAGAAATGGATAGATTAAATTCCCTTCCAAATACTATAAATAAGCAGCAAATGTTATTTGGAATAAATCAAGGTGGAGTTTATGAAGATATAAGAATAGAACATGCTAAAACTATTTCTAAAATGGATTTAGATGGCTACGCTATTGGAGGTCTTGCAGTAGGAGAAACCCATGAGGAAATGTATAGAATAATTGAGGCGGTTGTTCCACATCTTCCAGAAGATAAGCCGATTTACTTAATGGGAGTAGGACTTCCAAGTAATATTTTAGAAGCGGTTTCAAGGGGAGTAGATTTCTTTGATTGTGTGCTTCCAGCTAGAAATGGAAGACATGGACACGTATTCACTAAATATGGTAAAATAAATCTTATGAATGCAAAGTTTGAACTTGACGATAATCCAATAGATGAAGGGTGTCAATGTCCAGCATGTAAATCTTATACAAGAGCATACATAAGACACTTATTTAAAGCTAAGGAAATGCTTGCAATGAGACTTTGTGTATTACATAATTTATATTTCTATAACAAGCTTATGGAAGATATAAGAGCTGCTATTGATGGAGATTACTTTGAAGATTTTAAAAATGAAAAGTTATCTCAATGGGATGGAAAAGCATAATATGCCAATGTTAAATTTTATTTGGATATAATATAAGGAACTGAAAGGAGGGAGATTATGCAACAATTAATTGGTTTATTACCTATAGTATTGATGTTGGGATTATTTTACATCATGGTTTTTATGCCAGAGAAGAAAAGAAGAAAAAAATATGAAGAAATGTTAACTACTTTAAAGATGAATGATGAAATAATGACTAAAGGCGGAATAATGGGCAAAATCGTTAACATACAAGATGATTACATTATTTTAGAAAGTGGTCCTGATAGAGCTAGAATTAAAATGGCAAAACAAGGTATCAGTCATGTTGTAAAAGCATCAGAAGTAGCTTTAACTAAAGAAGATTAATGAATAATTTCTCCCATCTATTCATATGTATTAAATAGATGGGGGGTATTATAAATGTTAAAAAAAATAAAATATTCTTGTATAGGGCATGGAGTGTTAAGGGCTTTTATTTTAACCATGTTTTGTTTAGTGATTTATTCACTAATCGTTAGTTTTATTTCTGTCAATGCTGTGGTAACATCGGTATTTTTTGTGGTGTTAACAACATTAAGTATTCTTTATGGTACTATATATGCTACTATGAAAGCAGGCCATAATGGATGGTTAATGGGTATTTTAGTTGCTCTTTTTTACATGTTGGCAATTTTTATAGTTGGCATAATATGCGGTAGAGAGTTTGCTTTTGGCATAAAAGAATTTGTAAGATTAGCTTTAGCACTAATTGTTGGTGCCCTTTCTGGAATGATAGCTGTAAATCTATAAAATTTATATAGATATAAATAATTAGGATGGAGGAAATCACAATATGAAACACATCAAAACAGTAAACAAATCAAATATTAAAGAAAGCTTAAAGAAGCCAGGATGCAAAGAGTGTGCTAACTCTTGTCAATCAGCATGTAAAACTTCATGCACAGTAGCTAACTTAGCTTGTGAAAACTAATATTTAGAAAAGGCAGTAACTTAGGGTTACTGCTTTATATTTAGCTAGGAGGAAAAAAATGTCACTAATTCATAAATTTGTACAAGGTAATGATTATTATGTAATAGATGTAAATTCTGGAGCAGTACATGTAGTAGATGAACTAGTTTATGATTTACTCGATGAAAATAAATTGAGAAGTAAAGAAGAGTTAATTGAAGAGTTTAAAGAAAAATATTCTATAGAAGAGATTGAAGAAGTTTACAATGAACTTAAAGAACTTGTTAGCGAAGGTATATTATATTCATTAGATTTATACGAAAATATAGCGAAAAAAAGTGGACAAGGTCCATCTTATATAAAGGCTCTTTGCTTAAATATAATTCATGATTGCAACTTAAGATGTAAGTATTGTTTTGCAGATGAAGGTGAGTATCATGGATGTAGAAAAGCAATGTCACCTGAAGTTGGGAAAAAAGCGATAGATTTTGTTATAGCAAATTCAGGAAGTAGAAAAAATATAGAGATAGATTTATTTGGCGGAGAACCACTAATGGCTTTTGGTACCATTAAAGAAATAGTTGATTATGCTAGAGAGCAAGAAAAAATCTATAATAAAAATATAAGATTTACAATGACAACTAATGCTACTTTACTAAATGATGAAAATATGAAATATTTAGATGAAAATATGGGTAACTTAGTTTTAAGTATTGATGGAAGAAAAGAAATCAACGATAAAGTAAGAATAAGAGTAGATGGTAGCGGATGCTATGATAGTATTCTACCTAAAATAAAAAAGATGGTGGATATGAGAGATAAATCTAAATCTTATTATGTAAGAGGAACTTTTACAAGAGAAAATACAGACTTCTTTGAGGATGTTAAACATATGGCTGATTTAGGCTTTGAAGAAATATCTATTGAACCTGTTGTTCTTCCAAATGAACATGAATTATCTCTAAGAAGTGAAGATCTGCCAATAATATTTGAACAATATGATAAATTATACGAGGATATGCTAAGAAGACATAAAGAGGGAAAAGGATTTAGATTTTATCATTTTAATATTGATCTTCAAGGCGGACCATGTGTTTATAAGAGAATTTCTGGCTGTGGTGCAGGTCATGAATATGTAGCTGTTACGCCAGATGGAGACATATATCCTTGTCATCAATTTGTTGGAAATGAAGATTATTTACTAGGAAATATTTATGATGGTATAAAAGATCAAAATTTAGTTCAGACTTTTAAAGATGCTCACATATATAATAAACCAACTTGTAAAAAGTGTTGGGCAAGATTCTATTGTAGTGGAGGATGTCAAGCAAATAACTTTAACTTCAATGGAGATATGCATAAACCTTATGAAGTAGGATGTGAAATGCAAAAGAAAAGAGTAGAGTGTGCCATTGCTTTAAAAACAAAACTTATGGAAGAGTAATGTAATCTTTGAAAACATTGACTATTATTTTTATAGGATATATAATTTACCTTAGGCATCCTCAAAAAAATAATTGGTCAGTATGCTAGTCTATTTTGTGCCATACTGCATCGGCGCAACCTGCTCATAGCACTACTCACAGCAGGTTATGTGTCTTTGTGTGACACAAAATGTTCGTTGCATCTTTTCCTAGTTATTTTATTTTAGACGCCTTAGAAAAGTAAAGATTAACTTAGATGGGAAAGGGGATAAACATGAAGAAAGGTAAAGGTAAAAGTAGTGCTTTATTTATTATTGCTATAGGTATAATAGCCTTTTTAGCTTATGCAGGTTACTTTGGACTAGAAGTCTTTGATTATAGAATTAAATCCTTTGGGTCCGCAATAAATAAAGGACTTGATTTACAAGGTGGTTCGTCTCTACTTATGGAAGTAAAAGCAGATAAAGTTGATTCTAGTACAGTAGACAGAACTATAGAGTTAATTTCTATGAGGGTTAATAAGCTGGGTGTTAGCGAAATAGCAGTAACCCGTGAAGGTGAAAAAAGAATAAGAATTGAAGTACCAGGTCAATTTGATACTAAGGCAGTATTAAATACTGTTGGAAAAACTGGAGAGCTAAAGTTTGTAGGCCCAGATAAAGAAGTAGTGCTTACAGGTAAAGATGTTAAAGACGCTGTAGCGCATTATGATCAAGAAGGTAAATCTGTAGTGGGACTTGAGCTTAATGATGAAGGAACTAAAAAATTTGCTGAAGCAACGGAAAAATTTGTAGGAAAACAAATTGCTATTACTATGGACGAAGAGGTGTTAACTAATCCTGTAGTTAATCAAGTTATAAGAGAAGGAAAAGCAGTTATCTCAGGAATGGCATCATTAGAAGAAGCTAAATCAATAGCAAATATAATAAAATCAGGAGCGTTACCAGTACCAGTAGAAGCAGTATCCGTTAAAACAGTAGGCCCAACTATTGGAATGGAAGCTTTAGGACTAAGCAAAAAAGCGGCAGTAGTTGGAATATTATTTGTAATGTTATTTATGATGCTTTATTATAGAGCACCAGGAGTAGTATGCTGTTTTTCACTAGTTTTATATGTGGTTTTACTTCTTATGGCTTTTGCTGTATTTAATGTTACTTTAACTTTATCAGGTATAGCAGGATTCTTACTTACGGTAGGTATGGCAGTTGATGCTAACGTACTTATATTTGAAAGAATTAAAGAAGAATTAAAAACAGGGAAATCTATTAAAACCTCAGTGGAGTCAGGATTTGATAAAGCATTTTCATCTATATTGGACTCAAATATTACAACTATAATTGCTGCTGCATCATTATATTTTGTAGGAACAGGGGCAGTTAAAGGTTTTGGACTAACATTAATGATAGGTATAATTATAAGTATATTTACAGCTCTTACTGTTACCAAGTTTTTATTAAGAAAAACTGTCGAAATGGGACTTATTAGCAAACCTTCCCATTTTGGTGTGAAGAGGGGGTAGGAGTATGATTAAGATAATAGAAAGAACAAAAGTATGGTTTACCATATCACTTTTAGTTATTTTGATTGGAATGGGGTTTACTTTATTTAAAGGGCTAAACTTCGGTATAGATTTTAAAGGTGGTACCCTAATAAACATAAATATGAACAAACAGTTTGAAAAAGAAAAAGTAAATTCAATTTTAGATAAATATGCTAAGGATAAATACTCAACGAAGATTGCAAATGAGGGAAAAGAAATTGAAATAGTAGTTCAAGCAGATGTTCTTAATGAAGAAAAGACTAATGAGTTAGTAAGTGAAATTAAAAAGGAATTTTCATTGGATGATAGTGCCATTCTAGATAAAGAAACTATAGGAGGAACAATAGGTAAAGAGTTAAAAACAAAAACTTTGTTAGCATTAATTGTAGCTAACTTAGCAATGCTTGTTTATATAGGCATGAGATTTGAATTTAATTTTGGGGCTGCTGCAATAATAGCTGTAGTTCATGATGTTCTTGTTACTATAGGGGTATATGCAATTTTAGGTATTCCTGTAAACACACCTTTTATTGCTGCAATACTTACAATTGTAGGTTACTCTATAAATGATACTATAGTTATATTTGATAGAATAAGAGAAAATTCTAAGAAGATGAGAAAAGTTAGCGTGGATGAAATTGCTAATATAAGTATTAATCAGACTTTATCAAGGTCAATAAATACATCATTAACTACATTATTCACTATAACAGCAGTTTATATATTTGTTCCAACTATAAGAGAGTTTTCATTTCCATTAATAGTTGGTATAGCGACAGGAGCTTATTCTTCAATTTTCATAGCAAGTCCTATTTGGGTTATGCTAAAAAAAAGAAAGATGTCTCCTGCTACTAAGTAGTTTTTAAGAAAGAAAATAAAGTCAGAAAGAGAATTAAGAACATTCCATTTCTGACTTTTTTAATCTATGATAATGACAAATATGAATGTTATATAGATGCATTACATTAAAAATAAGAGTATTTTAATTTATTGCATGAAAGAGGCTAAGGCGTTTTAACTAATTGAAAATTGACAGTTGATAATTAATGATTAAATTAATTTTAGACAAATTAATTTCTGTAAAGATTTAGTTAAAAAGCATAACTTTTTAGTGCTTTATAAGAAAAAAAAATTTTTATTATTATATAAAAGAAAACAATAAAATTCATAAAATAAATCAGTTGAAAAATTCTTATGCTCTGCTGAGAATTTACCATAATTGTCAATTGTTCATAGTCAATTATCAATTTTATATTGATGTGAGTTTTAAATAATGCAATTATATAAATGCATGTATTAAATTTAGTAGCAGTATATCTATAGTTATAAATATATAAGTTTAATATTTTATAGTTGAAGTTATATATTTGTAACTATAAATCTTTATAAAAATGATGAATTTTTAATTACTTTTAGTTGTAATTTATAAAAGTTTAATTTAAGTCATTTTGAAAAAATAATTAGGAACTATGTTAGCTTATTTTATATCATAATTTATAGCAATTTTCACTAATTATTTTATTTCAAGCGGTTAAAACTTTGTTTTTCATGTTTTTTTGTAAAAAGGTTTGTAATATCAAGGATTTTAAATTATAATATATTTGTTTTCTATTATTTTGGAGGAGCATATTATGGACGAACACTACATTAAAAATACCTATAATCCACTATTACTTAAAGGTATGAAGAATGCTCTAAGAAGAATAATACAAGCTATAAATGAGAGAGAAAAGATAGTTGTTTATGGTTATTATGATTTTGATAGTATTACAGCTATATCTCTTTTAATTTTAGTTTTGAGATATCTTAATGCAGATGTGGAGTATTTTCAGCCTAACGAAGCTAGAGCAAATAGAAACTTAAATGATAATGACATACAAAATTACATAAAGTACTTAGGTGCAGACCTTATAATAACTGTAGGTTCAACTATAAACTCAGAAAAGGAAATAGCGCTTTGCAAGGAGTTAAATATAGATATTATTGTCACTGATTATCATAAAACTACAAATGATATGGAAGATATAATTGTAGTTAATCCTAATCAAAAGGGATGTAACTATCCTTTTAAAAATCTCTCTGCAGTAGGGGTTGCCTATAAGTTAGCACAAACTATATCCTCTTATTATAAAATGAGTTGTATAAATAAATATATAGATTTAGTAATGCTAGGAACTATATCTAAGGGTAGTCCTGTAGTGGGAGAAAATAGCTACATAATTGAGGAAGGTTTAAAACAATTATCTTATACTAATAATTATGGTATAAGAGCATTGTTAGATGATAATAATGTTAATAATATTGAAGAATTTATTAATAGCAATTTAACTATTGATATATTTCCTAAGTCAAACTCTATGGGGCGTATAGATAATGCAAAAATAGCTATAGAACTTTTTACTACTAATGATAGCTATAGAGCAAAACAAATTTCAAAGTATTTATATAATGAGATAAAAAGGACTAATAAAATAATTAATAAAAAAGAAATACAGATGAATTTACAAATTGTATAATAAAAAATTAAATTAGGCTTAGGCAACTTAAAAGATAACTAGTCATCATAATAGTTTATTTTCCATTATTCTATGATAGGGTACTATAACTGAGTTTCGTGGATATGTTTAGTGCAAAATATCCGTCATATTTTGATTAGTTAATTTATTTAAGAGGCCTTATTGCATAAATTATAGTTTTAAATATATAATAAACTGTATGATTAAATTACTTACTATAGAGATGTTCGTACAGAATATTATAGAGGGGGAATAACGATGGATTTAAAAGATAAAATAAGAGTTATTGATGGATTCCCAAAGGAAGGTATAAGCTTTAAGGATATTACAACTTTATTACAGGATGGAGAAGCTTTAAAATTAACTATAGATAAAATTGTAGAGCACTTAAAGGATAAGAATATTGACTTAATTGTTGGTCCAGAAGCAAGAGGTTTTTTATTTGGAGTACCTGTAGCTTATGCCATGGGTATAGGATTTATACCTATTAGGAAGCCGGGAAAATTGCCATATGACACAATGAAGGTTGAATATGATTTAGAATATGGTACTGATTCATTAGAAATTCATAAGGATTCTATAAAGCCAGGACAAAGAGTTGCTATAGTTGATGACTTACTAGCAACAGGAGGAACGGTTTCAGCAGTAGCTAAGCTTGTTGAGGAAGTTGGAGGAGAAGTTGTATCACTAGACTTTGTTATTGAGCTTACTGATTTGAACGGAAGAGAAAAGATTGATAACTACGATATTATGTCTGTAGTACAATATAACATATAATAAAATACATTGTTACTGCTAAATTACACAAAGCAAATTGCATAAATATAATGGTTATTATATAATATTATTATTAGTAAAAAATAGTGGCTGGTTGTGTAACCAGCCTTTAGTTTTAGGGGTGTAATCTCAATGCTAGAGAAATTATTAGATAAGATTGAAAATAATTGTCATAATGTAGATATAGAATTGGTTACAAAGGCTTTTAATCTTTCTGTAGAGGCTCATAAAAACCAAAAAAGGGAGTCTGGTGAACCCTATATAATCCATCCAGTAGAAGTTTCATGTATATTAGCAGAGCTAGGATTAGATACATCTACTATAGTTGCTGGTCTTCTTCACGACGTAATTGAAGATACTGAATATACTTATGAGGATATATGTAATATTTTTAGTGTGGAGGTTGCAGACTTAGTTCAAGGAGTATCGAAACTTGGAAAAATTAAATATAAGACTAAAGAAGAACAACAAGCGGATAATGTTAGAAAAATGTTACTTGCTATGGCTAAAGATATTAGAGTTATATTAATTAAGCTTGCAGATAGATTACATAATATGAGAACTTTAAAATATATGCCTGAAGCTAAGCAAAGAGAAAAGGCGAAAGAAACATTAGATATTTATGCACCACTAGCACATAGATTAGGTATATCTAAAATTAAGTGGGATCTAGAAGATTTAGCACTTAGATATTTAAATCCAACTGAATATTATGATTTAGTTAAATTAATTTCAGAAAAAAGAGCAGAAAGAGAAGATCAGATTGAACATATTATATCTAAATTGAAATCTAATTTAGATATAGTTGGAATTAAATCAGAAATAGAGGGAAGACCTAAACATTTTTATAGCATTTATAGAAAAATGATTACTAAAAATAAAACTATAGATCAGATATTTGATTTAACAGCAGTTAGAATATTAGTTGATGATATAGGTAACTGCTATGCTTCATTGGGGATTGTCCATACTATGTATAAGCCTATTCCTGGTAGATTTAAAGACTATATAGCTATGCCTAAGCCTAATATGTACCAATCCATACATACTACAGTAATTGGACCTTTTGGTAAACCTGTAGAAATTCAAATTAGAACATATGATATGCATAGAACTGCTGAGTATGGTATTGCTGCTCACTGGAAGTATAAAGAAGGAGTAGAGGGCAATAACGATTCCTTAGAATCCAGACTTTCTTGGCTTAGGGAGATGCTGGAATGGCAAGGAGAAACTGCAGATGCTGAAGAGTTTATGGAAGGGTTTAAAATAGATTTATTTTCTGATGAGGTTTTTGTGTTTACACCTAAAGGAGATGTTATAAGTCTTCCACATGACTCAACACCAATAGATTTTGCTTATAGCATACATACAGATATAGGTCATAAATGTACTGGAGCTAAAGTTAATGGTAAGATAGTTCAGCTCACATATAGCTTAAAGACTGGGGAAATAGTTGAAATTATAACTTCACCTAATTCTAAAGGTCCAAGTATTGACTGGATTAATATTGCAAAGAGTAACAGGGCTAAAAGTAAAATAAAAGTTTGGTTTAAAAAGTCAAGAAGAGATGA
Source organism: Clostridium sp. UBA2485 (assembly GCF_002341865.1). GTDB lineage: Bacteria > Bacillota > Clostridia > Clostridiales > Clostridiaceae > Clostridium_J. The sequence continues at coordinate 36,732 of NZ_DDOV01000106.1, forward strand.
GAGTATTGAAAAGGGTAAGGAATACCTTGAAAGAGAAGCTAAAAAACAAGGTTTTATGGTAAATGAGCTAATAAAATCATCGGCATTAGAAAAAACTCTTAAAAGATATAATTTGAAAAATTTAGAAGATTTATATGCAACTTTAGGAGTGAATGAGATTCTTCCTAATAATATTGTGAATAAGCTTAAAGAGCCGCTTATTGAATCTAAAAAAGCTTTAACTCAAGAAGAAGAGAATAAGAGCATTGAAGAAAAAATAAATAAATATAATAATAAAAATTCAAACAAAAAGCACAGTTCATCTCAAGTTCAAGTTAAAGGTGAAAGTAATCTTTTGATAAGATATGCTAAATGCTGTAATCCTGTACCGGGAGATGAGATTATAGGTTATATAACAAAAGGTAAGGGTGTTTCTGTTCATAGAAAAGATTGTAAAAATCTTATTGCACTTCAAAAAAGTGAGGATAATAAGATTGTAGAAGTAAGCTGGGGCAGTGAAAAAATTTCGGGTAGATATGTAACAGAGCTTCAAATTAAGGCTGAAGATAGATTTGGCATATTGACAGAGGCTATTAACTTGCTAAATGAAGTTAAAACTTCAATAAATTCAGTAAATGCTAAGGCTACTAGAACTGGAGAAGTAATAATAAATATTAAAATTTCTATTACAAGTGCAGAACAACTAGTAGAAATTCAAAAAAAGATAAGACGTCTTAATGGAGTTTACGATGTCTATAGAATTAAAAATTAATTGAGGAGATGGATAGGTTATGAGAGCGGTTGTTCAAAGGGTGAAGGCGTCAAGGGTTGAAGTTAAAAATAAAGTGATTGGACAAATTGATCGAGGATTGAATGTACTAATAGGCGTTAGTAAAGAAGATACAAAGGAAGATATAGAGTATATAGTTCGTAAAGTCTTAGGAATGAGAATATTTGAAGATGAAAACGATAAGATGAATTTTTCAGTAGAAGATATAGGCGGTAGTATTTTATTAATATCTCAATTTACTTTATATGGAGATTGTAGAAAAGGAAAAAGACCAGACTTTATAAAATCGCAAGGTGGAGAAATTGCAGAACAAATGTACAATGAGCTTGTTTCTGAATTTAAAAAGCAACTAGGTGAAGATAAAGTCCAAACAGGAGAATTTGGAGCAGATATGCAGGTTTATATTCAAAATGATGGGCCAGTAACATTATTACTGGAAAGTAAAAAAGATTTCTAGAGGTGAAAAATATGGTTATAAGAAGAGTTGTGGCAGGGATTTATGGCGCTAATTGCTATATAATCATGGATGAGGATACTAAGGAAGCAGTAGTCCTAGATCCTGGCGGAGATGTTGATGATATAGAAAAAGCTATAATTAGTTTAGGTGCAGAAGTTAAATATATACTTTTAACTCATGGACATCTAGACCATACTGGTGGTGTTGATGAACTTCATAACATTTTTAATAGTAAAGTGGGCATAAGTGAAAAAGATCATATTTTAATGGAAAGAGGTACTTATGTTTATGGAGCAGAAATTGCTGCTGGAATAAGTTTGTTTTTAAAGGAAAAAGACCAAATTAAATGTGGAAACTTTATAGTAGAGTGTATTGAAACCCCAGGTCATACTCCAGGTGGACTTTGCTTTAAAATAGATAATAATCTTTTCACTGGTGATACGTTATTTACTGGTTCAATAGGTAGAACAGATTTAGTTGGTGGAGATTATGAAACATTAATGGAATCTATAAAGAAAAAAATAATGATTTTACCTGAGAATACGGTAGTTTATCCTGGACATGGACCAAGTTCCACATTAGCAAAAGAAAGGCTTATGAATCCTTTTATTAAAGGATAGAGGTTTTATAAAGGATTTGATAAAATTGTATAAAGTAGACAAAGTAATTAAAGTAAAGTTAAATAATTTAGACTTTAGATATGATGTTTTTCAAATGATAAATTTATTTTATCCCTTTAGTGATATAGAATTTGTTAATGAAAATCCTCACATTGAAATTAAAGTTGATGATGAAGTAATAAATATAAAATGCAATGATAAGATAAAGATATTAAAATTAGATAAAGAATATAAAGTAAAAGAAGAGTTAAGAAAGGCAGTATTTAAAATTTTAAGTGAAGAAACAGATAAAATACTGCCTTGGGGAACTTTAGTTGGAATAAGGCCTTCTAAAAAAGCCTTAGAGCTTTTAGGAAAAGGATATAGTGAGGAAGAAATAATAAGAGACTTTCAAAATAGACATTTAACCTCAGAAGAGAAAGCTAAGTTATGTATAGATGTAGCTAAATGGGAGAGAGATATAGTAAATAAGGATGAGAAGGTAATAAGTATTTATATAGGTATGCCATTTTGTCCAACAAGATGTGCATACTGTTCTTTTACATCAAATCCAATAGGAATATGTAAAGATATAGTAAAGCCGTATTTAAAATCTCTTTATTTGGAGATAGAAGCATTAAGCACTTATATTAAAGAAAAAAATTTAAAAATAGAATGTGTTTATTTTGGAGGAGGTACACCTACTTCAGTAAATGATGAAGATTTTGAAGAAACTATGAAGCATATTTATAGTGGTTTTGTTGATGGTAGAAACATTAAGGAGTTTACTGTAGAATGCGGAAGACCAGATAGTATAACTGAAAATAAGCTTTTATCTATGAAAAAGTATGGAGTTCAAAGAATTAGTATTAACCCTCAAAGTATGAATGATAATACCTTAAAGTTAATAGGAAGAAATCATGACGTGTCTTCAGTAATTGAAAAATTTAATTTAGCAGTAGATTTAGGTTTTGATAATATTAATATGGACATGATTGTAGGGCTTCCAGGGGAAAATATACTTAATATAGAGAAAACCTGTGATGAGATATTTAAGCTAAAACCTCATAGTATTACCATACATGGAATGTCTATCAAAAGGGCGTCTAAACTTTATGAAAATATGATTATTAATAAAAGTTTTGAAATTCCAGAGCAAGATGAATTGAATGCTATGTATAAAAGGACAGTTAAGCTTTCCAAAGAACTTAATATGAAACCCTATTATATGTATAGACAAAAAAATATGGTTGGAAACATGGAAAATGTAGGATATGCACTAGAGGGTAAAGAAGGTATTTATAACATACAGATGATAGAAGAAAAACAAACTATAATAGCACTAGGTGCAGATGCAGTTTCTAAAATAGTTTTCTTAGATGAAAACAGAATTGAAAGATTTGGAAATGTTAAAGATGTAAGGGAATACATAAAAAGAATTGATGAGATGATAGAAAAAAAGATAGAGCTTTTAAACTCTATATATAAATAATAAAGGAGGGTGAATATGGATTTAAAAGCGCCAAAGGGTACTAAGGATTTATTACCAAATGAAGTTTATAAGTGGCATTATATAGAAAATTTAATGAGGAATATAGCTTCAAATTATGGTTGTAGAGAAATAAGAACTCCTATGTTTGAAAACACCGAACTTTTTAAAAGAGGTGTTGGTGAAACTACTGACATAGTTCAAAAGGAGATGTATACTTTTGAAGATAAAGGTGGTAGAAGTATTACTTTAAAACCAGAAGGTACAGCACCAACAGTTAGAGCTTTTGTAGAAAATTCATTATACAGTGATACACAACCTACAAAGATGTTTTATTTTACTCCAGCTTTTAGATATGAAAAAATGCAAAAGGGAAGACTTAGAGAACATCATCAATTTGGAGTAGAAGTTTTTGGAGCAAAAGAAGCTTCTGTAGATGCTGAAATAATAAGTATAATAATGGATGTCTATAAGCATTTTGGAATAACTGGGTTAGAACTTAACATAAATAGTTTAGGATGCCCGGAATGTAGGAAAAAGTATAATGAAGCTTTAAAGATGTTCCTAGAAGAAAAGAAAGAAGAGCTTTGTACAACTTGTAATACAAGACTAGAAAAAAATCCACTTAGAATATTAGATTGCAAAGTTGATAAATGTAAAGAAGTAGTATCAGATGCACCTATTATATTAGATTTTATCTGTGAAGAGTGTAGTGAGCATTTTAAAAGATTAAAAGATTATTTAACTGCCATGGGTATAGAATATAAAGTTAATCCTCAAGTAGTTAGGGGCCTCGATTACTATAGTAAGACAATATTTGAAGTTATGGACAATGGATTTACCCTTTGTGGTGGAGGAAGATACGACTATTTAATAAGTGAAGTTGGTGGGCCTGAGATGCCTGCAGTAGGATTTGGTATGGGAATTGAAAGATTACTTTTAACTCTTGAAGAAAAGGGAATTGAAATTTCAAAACCAAATTATATGGATGTTTACATAGGTTCTATGGGTGATGAAGGAAAATTAGAAGCAGTGAGATTAATTCATAAGTTAAGACAACAGGGATTAAAGTGTGACTGTGATCATCTTGAAAGAAGTGTTAAAGCACAAATGAAATATGCCAATAAAATAACTGCTAATTTTACAGCAATATTAGGTGAAGATGAAATCAAAAATAGAAGCTTCAGATTAAAAAACATGAGTGATGGTGCACAATTTGAAGTTAGTTTAGATAAAATAGAAGAGATAATTAATATCGTAAATAATAATTAAAATTTATGGGAGGAATGGACATGGGAGAATCACTAAACGGACTTAAAAGAACCATTATGTGCGGTGAGCTTAGAGAAGAACATATATCTAATGAAGTGACTGTAATGGGGTGGGTTCAAAGAAAAAGAAATTTAGGTGGTCTAGTTTTTATAGATTTAAGAGATAGAACTGGGCTTTTACAAGTAGTATTTGGAGAAGCAATAAATAAAGAAGCTTTTGAGAAGGCAGATCTTGCAAAGTCTGAATATTGTATTGCTGTAAGTGGAAAAATAGTAAAGAGAGAATCTCCAAACTCAAATTTGCCAACAGGGATGATAGAGCTTAAGGGAGAAAGTATTAAAATATTATCTGAGTCAGAAACACCACCAATATATATAAAAGAAGATTTAGATGCTTCAGAAAATATAAGATTAAAATATAGATATTTAGATCTTAGAAGACCTGATATGCAAAAAATATTTATGATAAGACATAAAACAACTAAGATTGTTAGAGACTATTTAGATGAAAATGGATTTCTAGAGATGGAAACTCCAATGTTAACTAAGAGTACACCAGAAGGTGCTAGAGACTATTTAGTTCCAAGTAGAAACTACCCAGGAATGTTCTATGCATTGCCACAATCACCTCAAATATTTAAGCAATTACTAATGGTATCAGGCTATGATAAGTACTTCCAAATAGTAAAATGCTTTAGAGATGAAGATTTAAGAGCAAATAGACAACCAGAATTTACACAAATAGACCTTGAAATGTCTTTTGTTGAAATGAATGATGTCATTGCACTTAATGAAGGATTAATTCAAAGAGTATTTAAAGAAATCAAAAACGTAGATGTTTCACTTCCAATAAAGAGAATGCCATATAGTGAAGCTATGGAAAAGTATGGTTCTGATAAGCCAGATTTAAGATTTGGTATGGAAATAAAGAATATTACAGAAACTGTTAAAAATACTGAATTTGCTGTGTTTAAAAATGCTATAGAAAATGGCGGATCGGTAAGAGCTATAACTGTTAAAAATTCAGCAGATATGGGAAGAAAAAAAATTGATAAACTAGGTGAATTTGTTAAAACTTATAAAGCTAAAGGACTTGCATGGATAGCTTATAAAGAAGAAGAAATAAAATCTCCAATAGCTAAATTCTTTAGTGAAGAAGAAATGAAAGCTATATTGGATAAAGCAGAAGCTAAAGTAGGAGATTTAGTACTGATAGTAGCAGATGTAGATAGTGTAGTACTACAATCTTTAGGAGCACTAAGACTTGAACTTGCAAAAGAACTTGAATTACTAAAGGATAATAAGGAATTTAACTTTGTATGGATAACGGAGTTCCCTCTTGTTGAGTACGATGAGGAAGAAGGAAGATATGTAGCTCTTCATCATCCATTTACATCACCTATGGATGAAGATATAGAACTTTTAGAAACTAATCCATCAAAGGTAAGAGCAAAAGCTTACGATATAGTTCTAAATGGAGAAGAATTAGGCGGAGGAAGCATAAGAATACATGATTCTAGTCTACAAGAAAAAATGTTTAGTCTTTTAGGATTTTCTAAGGAAAGTGCTTGGGAGAGATTTGGATTTTTATTAGAGGCATTTAAATATGGACCACCTCCACATGGTGGACTCGCTTATGGCCTTGATAGAATAGTTATGTTCTTAGCAGAAACTGATAATATTAAAGACGTAATTACTTTCCCTAAAAATCAAAATGCTTATTGCCCAATGAGCGAAGCACCAAATGTAGTTGATAAAAAACAATTAGATGAGTTGTCCTTAGCTACAAATGCAAGAAAAGAAGAGTAATTATTAACTATTTCCATGATAGTTAAGCTTAGAGGTAAAATAACAATATAAAATATTATTAAATTTAACTTAGAACTATTTGAAAAATTTAAAAATATGTTTTATAATATAGATACAAAGTAAAAAATATTTAATTTTTCTCCTGCTGTGTGCGTTGAATAGGTCTATGTTGAGCCAACATTGATACAATAGGAACTTAACTCTTCATGTGGAGTGTTGACTAGAGCACGACTCGGGTACCAGAAGCAATGAAGGAGATTTCCGCCCGTGGGAGAACGGGTTCAAATATACCTTGGAAACGGCATGGTGGGGATTAATTAATAAGAATTTAAAAGGTTGCAATTATTGCAACCTTTTTTAATAAAAATTTTTATAATTTCTTATTATTGGAGGTGTAAAAATGAGTGATGTAATTGATTTTAATGAATTAAAGAATAGAGCAAGTGATAAGGATTTAGATAAGTTCGAACAATATATTTATGGATTATATTACTCTATGGCTCAAGGTGATTTAAACATAATGGAATTTACTAAGAGTCTTAGAGAATATATGGAAAAGAATAATGTATCTGAAGAAAAGCTTATGAATATACAAAAAAAACTTATGGAAAGATATGGTTTAGATGTATCAGATTTAGAAAATCAAATGAAATCCTTTGGTGTTGATATGAATGGTTTAGGCTTAGGAAACTTAAATAAGGATTATGAAGATATAAGAAAAACTGTAAGCTTTCATGAAAAATATAAAGACAAGATAGCTCTTAGTCAAGTAACTATATATAAAATTCATAATGACTTAAACACATTAGATATCATTCTTCAGGAAGAAAAGGTAATATTAAAAAGTCCCAAGAATATAAACTTAAAAGATAATGAGTTAAATGAATTTTTATGTTCTTACAAAAAAGTCATTAAAGAAAAAAATTTAAAAATATCACTTTGCCAAAATGTTTCAGAATATGATTATTAAAGCTTATGACATGTAATATATAGAAATCCAATGCGAAAATTTTAAATATACTTTGGAAAATAAATTTTCTAAAAAAGTTTAACACCTTAAAAATTAAGAATTAATATTTAAGAATGAAGAATTAGAGATGAAATTCACATTTAGTGAATTTCTAAAACAAAATTTATTTTAAAAAACTCCAAAAGCTTTGAGGTTGGAGTTTTAACCATAATTCGTATATTTCATTCTTAATTTTTAATTCATAGAAAAGAATTTGTGTTATGTAAATTAAAATAATGTATAAATTGAATTTTCATTGTGGAGCTCTATATTAGGAATCAAATACCTATATTAAAAATTGACTAAAAAATTTAAATTAAAAAACTATGGCACTAAGTCATAGTTTTTTTAAGATTTTTTTCTTTTTTTCTTCTTTGCAGACAATGCAATTATAACTCTACTTATAGTTGATACAAACATTACTGCTACTGCTATAGATCCTGCATTAAATAGAGTTTGAATTCCTTTTGTTAAAGAAGCATTATAGTCTCCTTTAACTGCTTCAAATATGGTATAATACATACCACTACCAGGTACAAGAGGTATTAAAGCACATATTAAATATAAGGTAACGGGGTTTTTAAATACACGAGCACAAATTTCAGAATGTATGCTAAGTGATATTGTGCCGATAAATAATGCTATGACTTCAGAACTAGTAAGTGAGAGAATTTGAGTATAAAAAAACCACCCAATTCCACCGCCAAGAGATGCAAAAAATAGATCTTTACCTCTAACATTAAATAGTATTCCAAAACCTAAAGAACTCATAAAGGCATAGAAATATGCTAACATTATAATGCACCTCCTAAAATATAGAGCCATATTTTAAAGCCTATTGTTGTACCTATTGCAATACCAGCAGCTATCATTAATGCTTCTACAGAACGAGAAATACCAGATAATAAATCTCCAGCTAAGGTATCTCTTATTGCATTAGTAATTACAAGTCCTGGTACCAAAAGCATTATAGAGCCTATAATTATGGTATCTACATTAAAACTAGGATAAAAGTGTGATATTACTATAGCTACAGAAGCAGCTAATAGTCCTCCACAAACATTGGAAAAAAAGCTATTAACTTGGTATTTATTAAATAATCTAATAATTAAACTAATTACTATTCCTATAAATACAGATACTACGAAATCTCTAAGTGCTCCACCAAATAATAGTGTAAAAAAACCTGCACTGAGTCCTGACATAAATGTGGTCATTTCATCACTATATCTAGGAATTGTATCTATATACTTAAGTTCACTTCTAATATCATCCATGGAAAGTGCTTTAGTATAAACACTTCTAGATAGATCATTTACTAGGGAGACCTTTTTTAAATTAACTGTTCTATATTTTATTCTTCTAACTACTGTGATCGTTTCTGAATTTTCATTAAGTATAGATATTACTATAATTGTTGGAGTAACAAAATTTTCTACAGTTTTGATATTATAGGCTTCACAAATTTTAGAGATTGTTTCTTCTACTCTATAAGTCTCTCCACCATTCTCAAGTATTATTTTCCCTGCATCTGCAGCAATATGAACTATATTATCAGTATACATAGCTACTCCTTTCTAACCAAAAATTTCTCAGCCTTTCATATTATATATCAAATTAAATAAAATTCAATACAAAGCAGAATTGTTTGAAAATTTTAATTATAACTAATATAACCTAAATTCTTATAAAGGAGAACCTTAGGCTAAATAAGGATTAAACAGTTATTATAAATTTAAAATAATTAAAATTTAATAATTCTGTTGAAATCGGTTTTAATTAAGGAAATTTCTTTAATTAATTGTTTACTATTAATGTATTGCTAGTACTTTATAAGAAGTGACTGCATCTTTCAAATAATAAATCAACTGAAAACTTCTCTTATAAAAGATAAGTATCAATAATTCTCCATTGTCAATTCTCAATTGTATAAGTGTCATACTACATCTATAGGTATTATTTCTTAATTTTATATATTTAATAGATGTTAATTTAAAAGCTATATAATATCAAATATTTTTAATATTTGATATTATAACAAACCTTGTTAAATAAATACTATTATTGATTATTATTCAATAAAAAACTATAATTAAGTTGTAGTAGTTATTATTACAAGTTAATTATAAATAAAAGGGGCGTGGAAGGAATGAATTTAACTCATTTAGAAAAAATGGATAGAGAATTACTTGAAATGATAAACCAGGAACAACAAAGACAAGAAGAACATATTGAACTTATTGCTTCAGAAAATTTTGTCTCTAGATCAGTAATGGAAGCTGCTGGTTCAGTATTGACAAACAAATATGCAGAAGGATATCCAAATAAGAGATATTATGGTGGATGCTTTGTAGTGGACAAGGTTGAAGACTTAGCAAGAGACAGAATGAAAAAACTATTTGGTGCTGATCATGCTAACGTTCAACCACATTCAGGTTCACAAGCTAATATGGCAGTTTATTTAACTGTATTAAAACCGGGGGATACAGTTCTAGGAATGAATTTAAGCCATGGAGGACATTTAACTCATGGAAGTCCAGTAAACTTTTCAGGTTTATTATATAACTTTGTTTCTTATGGAGTTAATAGTGAAACTGAAACTATTGATTATGAAGAGTTAAGAAAATTAGCATTAGAATCTAAGCCTAAGCTAATAGTAGCTGGTGCTAGTGCTTATTCTAGAATAATAGATTTTAAGAAAATTAGAGAAATTGCTGATGAAGTAGGAGCTTACTTTATGGTAGATATGGCACATATTGCTGGTCTTGTAGCAACAGGTTTACATCCATCACCAGTACCATATGCAGACTTTGTAACTACTACTACTCATAAAACATTAAGAGGTCCTAGAGGTGGAGCGGTTTTATGTAAAGAAGAATTTGCTAAAGCATTAGATAAATCTGTATTCCCAGGAATGCAAGGTGGACCACTAATGCATATAATAGCAGCTAAAGCAGCATGTTTCAAAGAAGCAATGGAAGAAGATTTTAAAACTTATATGGAGCAGGTAGTTAAGAATGCTAAAGTGCTTAGTGATGAATTAACTAAGTATGGATTTAGAATAGTTTCTGGTGGCACTGATAACCATGTTATGCTTGTAGATTTAACTAACAAAGAATTAACTGGTAAAGATGCTGAGAAACTTCTTGATTCTATTGGAATTACAGTAAATAAAAACACTATTCCATTTGAAACTAAAAGTCCATTTATAACTAGTGGAATAAGAATAGGTACTCCAGCAGTTACAACTAGAGGTTTCAAAGAAGAAGAAATGAGAGAAGTTGCAAGACTTATAAATGAGGCTATAGACAATAGAGAAGGAGACTTAAGTTCAGTAAAAGCAAAAGTACATGAACTTTGTAAAAAATGCCCATTATATTAGTAAAGTAAGGTTATATTAATATGAATAAAAGTGAGTATATTTTAGAGTGTTTAATAGAAAATCTCAACGAAGGAATTCATATTGTAGATAACAAAGGAAAAACTATATATTATAACAATCCTATGGCAAAAATTGAGGGTTTTAAAAAAGAAGATGTCCTTGGGAAAAAAGTTTATGAATATCTAAAAGGTATGGAAGATATTTCAACTCTTATGAATGCCTTAAAAGAAAAAAAGCAATATAGAGATATTATACAACATTATTCTAGCAAAGAAGGAAAAAATATTACTTCTATAAATACTACTATTCCTGTGATTCAGAATGATAATGTTATAGGAGCAATAGAAATTGCTAGAGATATGACTCAAATTAGAAAACTAAATGAAAAGGTATGTAAGCTTGAAAATAATAGTAATAAATATGAAGAACATCATGTATTTAAAAATATTATTGGAGATAGTGTAAAGATAAGAAATGAAGTGAATAAAGCAGTTAGAGCTAGTCTTTCTAATTCTTCAGTACTTATATATGGTGAAACAGGAACGGGAAAAGAGGTTTTTGCTCAAAGCATACATTATGGTGGAATAAGAAAGGACAAACCTTTTATTCCAATAAATTGTGCAGCAATACCAAGTGCACTGTTGGAAGGAATGTTATTTGGTACAGTAAAAGGAAGTTTTACTGGTGCAGAAAATAAAAAAGGACTTTTTGAAGAGGCACATCAAGGTACAGTGCTTTTAGATGAGATCAACTCTATGGAGCCATATTTACAATCTAAACTTTTAAGAGTACTTCAAGATGGCTATATTAGACCTTTAGGAAGTAATAAAATTATTGACATTGATGTTAGGATAATAGCTACTTTAAATGAAGAACCTGAAAAGTTAATAAGTGAAGGAAAGCTAAGAAAAGATTTTTATTATAGACTTAGTGTACTAAGAATCGATATACCTCCACTAAGAGAAAGAAAAGAGGATGTTGAGTCATTAGCCTATTATTTTTTAAGTTACTATAATAAAATTCTATCTAAGAATGTAAAATCTATAGATAAGGAAGTTATAGAGAAATTTTTAGAGTACAATTGGCCTGGAAACATTCGAGAGTTAAAAAATGTTATTGAGTCTGCTATAAATATGATAGATGACAGTGAAATACTTACCAAAGAGTTTTTTGAAAACAAGATAGTTCAATATGGTGATGCTTATGATAATACATCTTACGATGGAGATATACCTCTTTCAGATTATTTAGATTCTATAGAAAGGGAAATTATTGAAAAATGTCTTAAAAAGCATTCCTATAATGTAACTAAAACTTCTAAAGAATTAAAAGTTTCTCGTCAAAGTTTGCAATATAAATTAAAAAAGTATAATTTATTAGATAAATAGTAAAGCTGAGTGCAAATATATTTGCACTCAGCTTGTTTTTTTATTAACGATACCATTAAGGCAATGTTTGCAAGAAATAACTTGTAAAAATATTTTGCATTTAATGCAAAATATTTTCAGAAAATTGAAATTATTATTGGAAAATAGATCAATTTTTAGTGTTTTACTAGTAAAATACGTTTTTTTTACTAAATAAGTTGGCACAGTAATTGCTATAGTTTAAATATAAGGATCTAGCATGAAAATTTAAAATATACTGTTAAAAATAAATTTTCTAAAAAAAGTTTAACTCTATGAAAATTAAGGATTAATAATTAACAATACAAATTTAGGATGAAATTCACCTTTAGTGAATTTCTAAAAACAAAATTTATTTTAAAAAACTCCAACGACTTTGATGGTGGAGCTTTAACCATAATTTTTCATCTTCCATTCTTAATTTTTAATTTAAGGTAAAAAATTTTGTTATGGAAATTAAAATCATATATGAGTTAAATTTTCATTAAGGAACCTTATAACGTAAGGCATCTTCAAAAAATAACTAGTCAATATGCTAGTTTATTTTGCATCATACTATGTAATTAAAGCTTGCTCATAACTGAATTATGAGAAGAACTTGCCTCCTTATTTGATACAGAATATCACTATATCTTTGATTGGTTATTTTATTTTAGAGCCTAATATTTAAATTTTGGTTATATAATTAAAAATTTTATTAATTATAGGAGGGGATTTATATATGGAAAATGTTAAGGTAATATTTTGGGGATTAGGTGCTATGGGAAGTGGAATGGCTAAGATGGCATTAGGAAAGAAAGGAATAGAAGTAGTAGGTGCAATAGATAAAGACCCAAATAAAATTGGAAAGGATTTAGGAGAATATTTAGAATTAGAGAAAAAATCTGTATCTATATCTGAAAATGAATTGGAAGTTATAAATAATGTTAAAGCAGACATAGTTATATTAGCTATAGATTCTTTTGTGAAATCCGTATTTCCAGCAATAAAAACTATTGTAAATAGTGGAAAAAATTGCATAACAATTGCAGAAGAAATGGCATATCCATACGTAATTGAGCCTGAGTTATCTTCAGAAATGGATAATTTAGCTAAAGAAAATAATGTAACAATTTTGGGAACAGGAGTAAATCCAGGTTTTGTTTTAGATTCATTAATAATAATGTTATCTGCTGGATGTAGAAGTGTAAAATCAATAAAAGCTGCAAGAATTAATGATTTGTCTCCATTTGGTGCTACAGTTATGAGAACTCAAGGTGTAGGTACAACTTTAGAACAGTTTGAAACTGGACTTGAAAATGGCTCTATAGTTGGTCACATAGGCTTTGCTCAATCCATTCCAATGGTGGCTAAGGCATTAGGACTTGAGTATGATGAAATTGTTGAGACCAGAGAGCCCATTATATCTAATACACATAGGGAAACATCATGCGTAGTGGTTGAACCAGGTATGGTTGCAGGATGTAACCATATAGCTACAGCTTATAAAGATGGAAAAGCTGTTATTACATTGGAACATCCTCAACAAATTCATCCTGAATGTGAAGCTATTGATACAGGGGATTATATTGATGTATATGGAGATGCTGATTTACATCTTTCAATTAAACCAGAAACTCCAGGTGGAATAGGAACAATGGCAATGGCCATAAATATGATTCCACAGGTTATAGCAGCTTCTTCAGGACTTAAAACGATGATAGATTTACCACTTCCACATGCTATAGAAAATAGCTTTAGTGATCAAGTTAATTATTATAGACAATAGATTTAAATAATTGAATACTGAAAATATATAAGTAAAATTAATTGAAATTTCTCATTATTTATTATTGTAAATACTTATTCATAAGTAGAATTTTTTTAAAAGGTAGTGATTTTATGATTAAGAAAGGTACCTACGTTGAGATTATTAGTGAAGTTTTATCTATAGAAGATAGATCTAAATCCATACCAGAGGATACTAAAAGTACTCCTCTTAAGATGTGGGTAAGGGGAAATGTTTTAGAAGATTGTGAGCTAGGTGAGGAAGTTAAAATAGAAACTGTTATAGGGAGAATCGTTAGTGGAGTAGTAGTAGAAGTAGAACCTTATTATAATCATGATTTTGGAAGACATGTAGAAGAAATTTCTTATATAGGAAAACAAGCAAAGAAAATATTATTTGAGCAGTAGAGTGTAAATAATGTATAGAAAAGTTTTTTATTAAAGTAGGTGATAATTGTGAATAAATATGAAGCTTTAATGGCTAGAAAAAATGAAATAATGATTGAATCTGTAGGAATAGATTTTTTAAAGTATGAGACTGGAGTTATTTCTTTTGATTATGAAGGAATGATGAGAGATATTGGATATTCTCTAAGTGACATTATGAAAATTCAAAGAGAAGTAGGGGTTGGTAATACTCCTTTACTAGAACTAAAAAATATTACTAATCTAGCAAGGAAAGTTTCTAAAAGTGGGAAAGCAGCAAGAATTTTTGTGAAAGATGAGAGTTGTAATCCATCTGGCAGTTTTAAAGACAGAAGAGCAAGTGTATCTGTCTATGATGCGAAAAAAAGAGGATATAAGGGGGTAGCATCAGCTACTTCAGGAAATTATGGTGCTGCAGTAGCTTCTCAAGCTGCAATTCATGGATTAAAGGCAATTATAGTACAGGAGTGCTACGATTCAAAAAAAATAGGACAGCCTGAAATAATAGAAAAAGGAAGAAAATGTGACTGTTTAGGAGCTGAAGTTATGCAGCTTACTGTTGGTCCTGAACTATTTTACACTTTCCTAAGCATGCTTGAAGAAACAGGATACTATAATGCTTCTTTATATTCTTCTTATGGTATTGCAGGCATTGAAACTTTAGGCTATGAAATAGCAACAGAGTGTAGAGAAAGGTTTGGAAAAGATCCTGACATGGTAGTAGCAACTCATGCTGGAGGAGGAAATGTTACAGGTACAGCTAGAGGACTTATAAAAGCTGGAGCATTATATACAAAAATAATAGGTGCATCAGCAGATTTGGAAGGTCTTCATATGGCAAGTGATAATGATTTTAATAAAAAATCTTTCACTACAGGTCATACAGGCTTTGGAATACCTTTTATGGTGTGGCCTGATAGAAGTGATGTGCCAAGAAGTGCTGCAAGACCACTTAGATATTTAGATAGATATGTAACTATATCACAGGGACAAATTTTCTATATGACGGAACTTTTAGCACAGCTTGAGGGATTAGAGAGAGGACCAGCAGGGAATACATCTTTAGCAGCAGCCTTTGTATTAGCTCAAGATATGGAGGATGATGCAATAATTGTAGTACAGGAAACAGAATATACAGGTGCAGGAAAACATATATTGCCTCAACTTACTTTTGCTAAGGATAATGGTATAGAAATTTTAATAGGAGATCCAAGTGAAGAAATTGCAGGGAAAAATCTAATTTTACCACAGCATCCTAAGGATTTAAAAATAAAAGAAAAAGATTTAAATAATTATAGAAAATCTTTGATAAAGAATACTTTGAAAAAATTAGAAAAAAATATGCTAGATATAGTGGATGTAGAATTTTTATGTAGTGAAACTAAATTATCCAAAATTCAAATGTTAGACATTTTATCTCACGAGGGAATATATATAAAATAAAAGTCTAGGGGGGAACTTTTGTGAAAAGAGAAGATGATTTTCAATTAAGAAGGCAACACTTAAAGAATCTAAGTGATGAAGAATTATATGAAAGATTTTGGTCATTAACAGAAGAGATAGTTAATCCATTAGTAGATCTTGCTCATAACCATACTTCTCCATCAATAGAGCGTTCTGTATTACTTAGAATGGGATTTTCAAGTATAGAAGCTTCTAAAATAGTTATAGAAGGTACTAAGGTAAATCTACTTTCTAAAGGTATGGGAAATGTAGTTCTAAAATATAGTGAACTTAAAGGTATTGATTATTTAAATGCAGGACGCATACTGGGGGAAGGAAAAGGATGGAATGAAGTAGTTGAACTTTTTAGGGGGGATAAGTAGTGCTACAAGAGAATAAAAAAATAAATGTTGAAGAAATTCTTAAAGATTTAGATAAATATAAGCCTAAAAGAAGAGGATGGCATTGGAGAGAAAAATATGATAGAAATGTTGGGGAATTTAAATATAAAGAAATCTCTGCTCCCCTTAAAAAAAGTAGAGCTTTACCATCAGCAAGAAGCTTTGAAAATATAGACCCTCAACCAANNACTTCAGAAATTGCCTCTGGTAGATTTGAAGACGATATAAGAAGAATGAGAATGGCTGCTTGGCACGGTGCTGATCATATAATGGTTATAAGAACAGCTGGACAAAGTCATTACGATGGATTAATTGAAGGATCACCAGAAGGTATAGGCGGAGTTCCAATTACAAGAAAAGAAGTTAGAGCTACAAGAAAAGCGTTAGATTTAATTGAGGAAGAAGTAGGAAGAGAAATAAACTTTCACTCTTATGTATCTGGTGTAGCAGGGCCAGATATTGCGGTTATGTTTGCAGAGGAAGGAGTAAATGGAGCACACCAAGACCCTCAATATAATGTGTTATATAGAAATATAAATATGGTTCGTTCCTTTGTAGATGCAGCAGTAGCTAAAAAGCTTATGGCATGGGGAGATATTGTTCAAATAGATGGAGCACATAATGCTAATGCAACTGCTATGAAGGGATATAATGTAATGCCAGAGCTTATGGTTCAGCATGCTATTAACTCTAAGTATTCTGAAAGGGTAGGAATGAAGAGTGAAAATATTGCACTTTCAACAGTTCCTCCTACAGCACCGCCAGCACCTTGTTTAACATATGACCTTCCATATGCTGTAGCCCTTAGAGATTTATTTAGAAACTATAAAATGAGAGCTCAAATGAATACTAAATACATGGATTCATGTACAAGAGAAGCTACTGTTACTCATAGTTTAAATCTACTAATTTCTAAGCTTACATCAGTAGATATTCAAAGTACAATAACTCCTGATGAAGGAAGAAATGTACCTTGGCATTATAATAATATTCATGCTGTCAATACTGCAAAACAAGCGCTGATTGGTATGGATGGTTTAATGGATATGGTCGAGCTTAAAAAAGATGGGTACTTGCCAGCGAAGGTTAGAGAACTTAAAGAAAGAGCAATACTATTCTTAGAGGAAATAATTGAGAATGGTGGCTATTTTGAAGCTGTTCAGAAAGGATTCTTCGTTGATTCAGGAGAGTATCCAGCTAGAAATAGCGATGGTATAGCAAGAAAGATTGATGGAGGTATTGGTGTAGACACAGTAGTTAAAAGAGATGAAGATTACTTTGCACCGGTTTGTGCTCATTTTGGATATAATAATGTTCCAGAAAAATATAATAAACCTTGTGATGTTATAAAAGAATGTACTCTTTGTAATCATGATAAAATTCAATATATAGATGAATTAGATGAAGAAGACAATGTTTTTAAGAGAATGGAAAAAGTTAAAGAAGATGGAACTATAACCCCTGAAGTTGAGTGGAGTAAAGATGGATATGTATCAGTAACCTTATTCTTACCTGAAAGTGAGAGAATAGCTGAAGCTGCTGCACTGGAAATAGG
Organism: Clostridium sp. UBA2485; assembly: GCF_002341865.1. Classification (GTDB taxonomy): domain Bacteria; phylum Bacillota; class Clostridia; order Clostridiales; family Clostridiaceae; genus Clostridium_J. The sequence goes on from NZ_DDOV01000106.1 coordinate 54,515, forward strand.
GAAAAATATGAATTTAACTGATGTTGAGGTTATTCATAAACAAGTAATGCAAGAAGCAGAAGGTACATTAGTTGAAATAAAAGGAAGAGTATCCTTCAAAATTGATAAGAGTAAGCTCAAAGTTCCAGAGAAAAAGCAACTTTTAAGTGATGGAGTGATGAAGGAATACGTTCAAAATAATCCAGTTAAAATAGTAGCTGCTACTGTTGGAGAAGATGAACACTCTGTAGGGCTAAGAGAAATTATAGATATTAAACATGGCGGTATGGAAAGATACGGTATAGAATGTATTTACCTTGGAACCTCTTGTCCAGTAGAAAAATTGATAGATGCGGCTATAGAAACTAAAGCTCAAGCTATAGTTGCAAGCACAATAATAACTCATAATGATGTACACATTAAAAACATGAGAAAAATAAATGACCTTTGTATAGAAAAAGGTGTAAGAGATAAGTTTATATTAGTATCTGGAGGAACTCAGGTCAGTGATGAAATTGCAAAAGCAAATGGTATGGATGCGGGTTTTGGTAGAGGAACTCATGGAAATGATGTAGCCTCATTTATAATTGAAACTCTAATGAAAAAAGAAGAATAATATTAAAAAGGCATACATAAAACCATGTATGCCTTTAATTAAATAAATTTAAAGAGTACATAAATTGTTTCAATAGATAACTGGCGAACACTGTTCACCGTTACAGAATCAATTTTAAATTTCTCAGTGGTAGCTGAGAAATATCCACAATTGTGAATTGTGCATCGTGAATTATGAATTGAAATATTAGGAGGGATTATTATGAAAGTTGATTATTTAGTAGCAGAAATAGGAAGTACTACAACATTAGTTACTGCTTTTAATTTTAAGAATGGGGTAGAAATAATAGGACAAGGTAAATACTTTACTACAGTATTAGATGGAGATGTAACAATAGGCTTAAAAAAAGCATTAGAAGAAATAGAAGGAAAAGTTGGGGAAAATGTCGAATATAAAAAGATGCTGGCAACTAGCAGTGCTGCAGGAGGGCTCAAGATTACTGTTCATGGACTTGTAGAGGATATGACAGTAAAAGCAGCGCGAGAGGCAGCTTTAGGTGCTGGTGGAATTATAAAAATGGTAACAGCAGGAAAGCTTAGAAAAAGCGATATTAGAAAAATTAAAGAGATTAAACCTAATCTTATTATGATTGCAGGAGGAACCGACTATGGAGAAAGAGAAACGGCACTTTATAATTCTGAATTACTTAGTAGTGAACAGTTAAATATACCTATTGTTTATTGCGGGAATATAGCAAATGTTGAGGAGATTAAAGATATATTTGAAAATCAAGAACTCTATATAATTGATAACGTTTATCCTAGAGTGGATGAACTAAATGTAGAGCCAGCTAGAGCCATGATTCAAAAAGCTTTTGAGAAGAATATTGTTAAGGCGCCAGGGATGGAAAAAATAAAAGAAATGGTAGATGGCCCTATAATGCCTACACCAGGTGCTGTAATGGAGGCTACAAAGCTGATTTATGACATTATGGGAGATGTAATAGTTTTTGATGTAGGTGGAGCAACTACAGATGTGCATTCTGTAACAGAAGGTTCAACTGAGATTTTAGATATACTGGTAACTCCTGAACCTAAAGCTAAGAGAACTGTAGAAGGAGACTTAGGTGTATATATAAACAGTGATAATGTTATTGAACTTTTAGATGAAAGAGAAAGGAATGGTTTATCTTTAGAGGAAATAAAATCCCACATAAAACCGATACCAACAGAAGATGAAGATAAAAAATGGAGTGGAATTTTAACTAAAAAAGCAGTAGATACCGCCATTAAAAGACATGTTGGCCATATCAAAAGAGTATATGGTGCAGGAAAAAACTTTTTAGCCTATGGTAAGGACTTGTCTATGATTAAATATATTGTAGGAACAGGTGGAGCACTTACAAGACTTCCAAAGGGAGAAGATTTTTTAAGTGGAGTTAGAGCTTTAAATGAAGATTTAACTATGTACCCTAAGGTTGGAGCTAAGATACTTTTAGATAATATGTATATAATGGCTTGTGCAGGCGTTTTATCTATAGAAGATAAAGAGGCAGCTAGTTTATTATTAAAGGAGAGTTTAGGCATATGAAAAAAAATTATCCATGTATAGAAGTAAATTTACCAAAAATAAAGCACAATGTTCAGACTATTATAAATATCTGTGGCGAACATAATATTGAAGTTGTTGGCATTACAAAAGGATATTGTGCAAAAGAACCAATAACAAGAGCTCTTGTAGAAGCAGGACTTAAGAATGTTGGTGATGCGAGACTTTTAAATCTAAAAAATTCGGAACATTTAGAATGTACAAAATATACTGTGAGAATACCTATGGGAAGTGAAGCTTTAGATGTTGTAAAATATTCTGATATAAGTTTAAACTCTGAGCTTAAAGTTATTAAAAAACTTTCAGAAGCAGCTGAAAGTTTAAATAAGAATCATAAAATAATACTTATGGTAGATTTAGGTGACTTAAGAGAAGGGATATTTGAAGAAGATCTTTTAGATACAGTAAAGGAAATAATAAAATTACCTAATATAGAGTTGGTTGGATTGGGTACCAATTTAACTTGTTATGGTGGAGTATTAGCTGATGAAAATAATCTAGGAAACCTTATTAAAATGAAAGAAATGTTAGAAGAAACATTAGATATAAATCTTCCAATAGTTTCAGGCGGGAACTCTAGCAGTCTTTATATGATTATGGATGGTACAATTCCAAAAGGAGTTACTCAGCTTAGAATTGGAGAAGGTATACTTTTAGGTACAGAATCTTCTTTCGCAAAAAGAATACCTAATACTTACAGTGATGTTTTTACATTAAAAGCAGAAATTGTTGAGGTGAAAAGCAAACCTTCTATACCTATAGGTACAATAGGATTAAATGCTTTTGGGGAAGTACCTGAGTTTGAAGATCTTGGAATTAGGAAAAGAGCTATAGTTGCAGTAGGTAGACAAGACATTAAAATGGATGCTATGGGCCCTAGAGATGAAAAAATGAAAATTTTAGGGGCCAGTAGTGATCATTTAATTTTAGATATAACAGAGTGTGAATATGACTATAGAGTTGGAGATATTGTAGAGTTTGATGTAAAATATGGATGTTTATTGCAAGCAATGACTTCAGCTTATGTAAGTAAATACTATATTGAATAAAAGTTAATATGAAATAAATGGTGGGAATTATGTGAGTAATATTGAAATAATAAATCAAGTTTTAACCTTATTTTTTATGATGCTTATGGGATATTATGGAGCCAAAAAAGGATTTATAAATAAAACAGTAGAGAAAGGGATGTCTGAATTATTACTTAATATTACCTTGCCCTTTCTTATAGTTACTTCTTTTAATATTGATTATAGTGATGAACTTCTAGGAAATGCGTTAAAAATTTTAATCTATTCTATTATAATACATGGAAGTCTTTTATTAGTTACAAAACTTTTATATATAAAAAATAAAAGTGAAAAACAAGGTGTTTTGAGGTTTGTAACTACTTTTTCTAATGTAGGATTTATGGGATATCCAATTTTAAATAGTGTTTTAGGACCAATTGCAGTGTTTTATGCTGCTATGTTTAATATGGGATTTAACTTATTTCTATGGACTATAGGTGTAAGACTTTTAGATGATAATGAAAAGGGAAGTTTCAAGAAAGCTATAACTAATCCATCAATGATAGCAGTTTTAATTGGGGTTATTCTTTTTATTACACCATTGGATTTACCATTACCAATTAAGGATGGAGTTAAACATTTAGGTAATACGACTACCCCTATTTCTATGATTATAATAGGTTCTATGTTATCTAAAGTTAAGATAAAAGATTTATTTTCTGATTTATCTTTATATTATGGAAGTTTTAATATTTTAATATTAGTTCCATTTATAGTTTTATTTGTAATGAAAACCTTTAGAATAGATAATAGTTTAATGGAAATTTGTGTTATAATAGAGGCAATGCCTGGTGCAACTTTAGCACCAATTATTATTAATGGATACGGAAAAGATGCTAGTTATGCTTCTAAAGCAGTTTTTATAAGCACACTAATTTCTATGATAACTATACCAGTAATCATTATAGCAGTAATATAAAGGAGTGATAGTATGAAAGCAAATTTTACTAACCATTTAGAAGAAGCTATGGAAAATTTACATACTAAAGGGGCATTCTTGACAGTAAAATCTAAGGACAAAATAAACACTATGACAATAAGTTGGGGAGATATAGGATATCAGTGGAAAAGACCTATATTTACTGTACTTGTTAGAAAGTCAAGATATACTTATGAATTTATAGAAAATAGTGATAATTTTACGGTAAGCGTACCTCTTGATGATTCTAAAAAGAGTGAATTAGCCTTTTGTGGAAGTAAATCTGGAAGGGATTACGATAAATTTAAAGAACGTGATTTAACCATAGAAAAATCAAACATAGTAGAAACTCCAGTAATAGGTGGAGAAAATATTATGCACTATGAATGTAAAATAGTTTATAAACAAGAATTAGATATAAATCTTTTAGATGAAGAAATAAAAAATACCATATATGGTGATAATGATATTCATGTATTATATTATGGAGAAATAGTAGATTGCTACAAAAAATAACTAAAAGCAGTGATTCAATGTCACTGCTTTTTAATTAGTGTGCCCAGCATGGGCGC
>NZ_DDOV01000016.1:0-60949 GCF_002341865.1 Clostridium sp. UBA2485
TAAAGAATTATAGTTAAAACTCCACGTCAACGCCTTTAGAGTTTTTTTAGAATAGATTTTATTTTAAGAAACTCACTAAAAGTGAATTTCTCTGTAAACTCTTCATTCTTAACAGTTAATCCTTAATTTTCAAGAGTTTAAACTATTTTGTAGAAAACTTATTTTCAGGTATATTTTAAGTTTTTATATTGAATACCATAAGTAACCCCTAATGGTTATAAGTTTATTTTACTCTATTTTCCTCATATAATCTAGAATTTTGAAATAATGTATAGGATTTATTTGATTTATGAAAACAAAGCTTAAAATAATGGAGAATTAACAATTATAATTGAAATTAATTTCTTAAATATATTTTTATAAAAGACTTTAACTTTCTAAAATAGCCTTTATGCTAATTTAGCATAAAGGCTATTTTCATTATTATTGATTATCATTATTTTGATCTAAAGTATCTTCTTGATTATTATTCTCTGTATTTTCATTATTGTTATTATTTGTAGCTTCATTATTTGTGGTATTATCTTGATTTGAATTATTTTGTGTTTCAGGATACATAAATCCATAACCTGGTTCTACTTTCAATAATTCTTCTTTAAAGTACTCTTCATATATGGCTCTTACTACTGGTCCTGCATATCCTCCATGCCCTCCATCAAATATAATAACACAGGTTACTATTTCTGGATCATCGAAAGGTGCAAAACCTAAAAATACGGCATAAGAAGTTCTTCCTAATGCCTCCTCTTGATTTTGATTAAAAGTAGAAGAACCTGTTTTACCACCGTGTTTTAATGGATAATTTGTAAATGCAGTAGCACCTGTACCTTCTGTTGCGCTAACAACATCCCCCATCCCTTGCTTTATAGCTTCTAAATACTCTGGATTAATGTCAAATTTATCTAACAGTTGAGGTTTAATTACAGTCTCTTCTCCTGTTACTGGATCAATAATTTTATCCACAAGCTGCATTTCATATCTATATCCACCATTAACTAAAGTAGCCATATAGTTTGTTAATTGTAGAGGAGTAAATTGGTTCATTCCCTGTCCTATGGAAGCATCATAAGCATTAGCAGCAGATTTTTTATTAGATATAGCATCTGCTATGGCATAATTAATTGCTATTGCCATATTCTTAATATCTTTATCGGTATATTTCTTTTCTTTAAATTCTGGAACAGACTCAATTAAATCTTTAAGAAGTTTTTCCATTTTAGGAACTATTTCTTCTTCTTTTCCTTTAACATCTTTTTTCATCTCTTCTTTAATAGCATCAATCAATATAGTTTTCTTCTCATTGATTTTAGCTATTTCACTTTTTTCTTTATCACTACCAACTTCATTTTTTCTTCTTATATCAATAGGTTTATAATGTGCTGTAGTGTTTATAGAATCTATACCTTTATTTAAATAATCAGCTATTTGCTCTACATATTCGTTAGCAAACTTATTTTTGCTTGATTCATAGTTATAAACTTGACCAAAATTTTCTGGTATTTCTATACCAGTTTTAGGCTCTTTATTAGAATTAGGCTCTACCCCTAGTCCAAATTTCCATGCATATTTCGCTATATAATCAAGTCCACTTGATTTCTCTCCGCCTTTTGCAAACAATCTATCTGCTACATCATAGAAGAAATAGTTACAAGATACTTTAAGAGCCTCTCTAATATCTATACTACCATGAGAACCTCCATTTTGGTTAGATATCCAACATGCTCCCTTATAATCTGAGTATCTTTTGTTGTATTCTCCAGCATCATTAATTGTAGTAGATAAATCTATAACGCCTTCTTCAAGTCCAGCTAATCCTGTTAATGGTTTAAATACAGACCCTGGTGGAATTAAAGATAATGTAGCATAGTTATATAATGGTTTAGGAAATATATCATAGCTGTCTTGTCTAGACTTTGTATTATTTTCTGTTGTAGTATCTAACGGAAACATTCTATTAAGTAATTTATCTACCTTTTGTTCGTAAGAAAGACTAGACAATTCATTCTCATCTAATATCCCTGATATAGAGGTAAGTCCTCTTTTTTCAATATATTCTTTTCCCATCTTTTCTAAATCAGAATTAAAATATTTTGATGAAAGTTCTGGCGTAAGTGTAAATATATTAGGGTCATATCCTGGCCTACTTGCTAATGCAAGTATTTTACCAGTCTTAGCTTCCATAACTATGGCTGCTCCTCTTGTAGCATTAGTAGAATCAACATCATTTCTCCTACCTTGTTTTTGAAGGTCAGCCATAGTATCATCCAATGCTCTTTCCGCAACTTTTTGTATATTTTTATCAATATTAAGCTGTAAAGTCTTTCCTGGATAAGCTTCAACTTCTCCAAGAGTTTTGACTTTTCTTCCCTGCTTATTTACTTCTATACTCTCTTGACCTTTAGTTCCTTTTAGGATACTTTCAAAGCTAAACTCTAAACCTACTTTTCCTACTTTATCGGCACTTACATCATATCCCTTTTCTTCAAATTTTTCTTTTTCCCAAGAGTCTATTTTTGCAGTATATCCTAAAAAAGCTGAACCTAGTTCACCATTAGGATAATTTCTAATAGGTTGAGTTTCTACCATTATACCTGGCAAGTCTGGCTGAAGTTGTTCAAAGATAAACGCAGCTTCTTTATCTAAACTGTTAGATATAATCACAGGTTTATATCCTGAATAACTTTGTATCTTAATGCTATCTAACACAATAATGTATCTTCTCTTATCAGTTAAGCTATAATTTTTCTTGTCAATATCAATCTCATAATTTTTCTTAAATTGTTCTTTATATTCATTAAAGAGCTTATTGAAAGCTTCTTCTGCAGTAATCTTTAATAATTCTTCATCTACTTTCTGTAATTCCGCCTTAGAAAGATCACTTTCGCTTTTTCCCTTATAAAGTTTATTGATTATATCCTCTTGAAATCCTCTATCTTTTTTAAATCTAAGCTCCATCCATTGTTTACTTGCTTCATCAACAGCATTAAATTTAAATTCAAATTTCGGCTCAACAGTTATGGGAAATTCATCTACTATAGAAATCTTATTTTCATCTAAAATTTTAAACACCTTTTCCATAGTATCAAAAAAAACTTCTTTACTCTCAGGAGTTTCTGTAAACATCAATGCGTAACTTTGTTTGCTTGTTGCTAATACTTCTCCCTTTCTATCAATGATATCACCTCTTGGTGCTACCTTAGAAACATTTTTATAGTGCTTTTTACTTGCTTCTTCCCTATATTCTTCTACCATAACTACTTGAAGAAATAGGAGTCTTACTATTAAAATTGTAAATATCACAGCCATAGTAATAAAAAACACCGTATATCTTGAAAATTTTTTTTCTTTTTTATTGTTTTTTACCATAATATCACTATCCTAAAATCTCCAATCTTTCTTCATAAATTTTGTTTCAGAAAGTTTGTAAACATATCTATATAAAATTATAGATAAAATCATATTATATATGCTTACATATAGTGCTGTTTGTATATTAACTTTTATCTTTAATAAATAAAACAAGCTAAACATCATAACTCCTTTTAAAATACTAAGAAAAAAAGTTGAAATTATTGGAACAAAGGATTTTTCTTTAAATATGCTTTTACCAATTTGTGCTGCAATATAGCAAGTAAGCATATTAGTAAGCATATTAATTCCTAATCCATTAAATAAATAAATATCTTGTAGTGCACCAGCAAATATACCTAAAATAATTGCCTCTACTGGACCATTTATTATTGAGTAGGAAATTATAAAAACAAATAAAATGCTAGGATAAATAGATTTAATAGCAATAAATGTACTTAATGTATTATCCAACATAGTAAGTCCAATACATATAAAAAATAGTGTTATTACTTTCTTCATTTTAATCACCTAATAGTTATATTTAACTTCTATAATATCATCTGGTACTACTATTAATACTTGTTCCAAAGTATTAAAATCTACAGTTGGCTTTATTATTGCACTTTTCATTACAGCAGCTTTATCTTCCTTTACCTCTAACACAGTGCCTATTTTTATTCCTTTAGGATAAACTAATCCTAATCCTGAAGTTAAAATAGTATCTCCTTCTTTTATCTTAGAGCTAATTGAAAGCCCTGTAATTTCTGCAAGAAATTTTTCGTCATTTCCTCTGTATCCTTTTACAATCCCATCACTTTCTTTAGTTGATAATACATGTGCTGCAACAGCTATATTTTCATTACATAAAGACTGTACTATCGACCAATTGCTTCCTACAGAAGTGACTTGTCCTACTAACCCTTCTGCTGTAATTGCTACCATGCCTTTTTTAATTCCATCTTTGCTACCTCTATTTATAGTAAATCCATCTAAAAAGTTTTCTCCACTTAATCCTTTAATATCAGCACCTATATATTTATACTCATTTTTAGAATTAGTGAAATTCAACATATTTCTTAATCTTTCATTTTCACTAGTGAGAATTTCATTTTCCGTTGACATTTGAGATAGTTTAATATTTTCCTCTTTTAACTTCTCATTTTCTTCTTTTATATTATTTATATTAGTAATAAAACTAAAGGAGTTTTTTATTTTATTTCCTATATTATAAACTACACTTTGGATACTATTTAAGGTGTATCCAACACCATTTTCCACGAAAGACATTTTTTCTCTTTGAACACTATATCCAATAAGAAACAAAAAGCATACTGACAGTAGTATAACTATTACTGCCAGTTTATTCTTGAACTTTTTCAAAATTATCCTCTTTTTTCCATTATATCTATATTATCTAGCGCTTTTCCAGCTCCTATAGCCACACAATCTAATGGAATGTCAGCTACATTTACTGGCATATGAGTTTCGTGGTAAATTAATGCGTCTATTCCTCTTAACAATGCGCCTCCACCAGTTAACATTATGCCTTTGTCCATAATATCTGCTGCAAGCTCCGGTGGTGTTTTTTCAAGTGTAGTTTTTATTGAGTCAATTATAGAGTATACAGGTTCTTTTAATGCTTCTCTAACTTCACTTTCATTGATTTCTGTCACTTTTGGCAATCCAGAAATTAAATCTCTTCCTTTAATCTCCATAGTTCTTTCTTCTTCACCTAAATCGAAGGCAGAACCTAATTCTATTTTTATTGCTTCAGCTGTACGTTCACCTATCATTAAACTATACTGTTTTTTTATGTAAGCTATTATTGCCTTATCTAACTCATCACCAGCAACTCTTAGAGATTTACTAGTTACTATTCCGCCAAGAGAAATAATAGCTACTTCTGTAGTTCCTCCACCAATATCTACAATCATACTACCTGTTGGTTCATCAACTGGAAGTCCAGCACCTATAGCTGCCGCCATTGGTTCTTCTAAAAGACAAGCAAATCTAGCACCTGCACTTTTTGTTGCTTCTTCTATAGCTCTTTTTTCTACTTCAGTTACTCCTGAAGGAAAAGAAACTACTATTCTCGGGCTTTTAAATCCATTTTTTGCCCCCGCTTTTTCAATAAAGCTTCTTAGCATTTTTTCAGTAACGTCAAAGTCAGCAATAACTCCATCTCGCATTGGTCTTATAGCCACAATGTTACCTGGAGTTCTTCCGATCATTTGTTTAGCTTCATTTCCTACAGCTAAAACCCTGTTCGTCTTTTTATTTATAGCCACAACTGATGGCTCTCTTAACACTATTCCTTTTCCTTTTACATAAACTAATGTATTAGCAGTCCCTAAATCTATTCCCATATCTCTTGATTTAGCAAAAAATCCCATATACTTTTTTCTCCTTTCGTTTCTATAAAAATGCTCTTTCTTTTAAGCTAACATAAATACCATTCCCAATTATAATATGGTCTAAAACCTCTATGCCTAGTATCTTTCCACATTCTTTAAGTCTATTTGTAATACTGATATCTTCTTTACTTGGAGTAGGATCTCCTGATGGATGATTGTGACAAATAATTATTGAAGCGCTACTATTTTTTATAGCTTCTAAAAATACTTCCCTAGGATGAACAATAGAACTATTTAAGCTACCAACAGATATATGTTTTACAGATATAACTACATTTTTGCTATTAAGCATTATTAACTTGAGATATTCTTTTTTTAAATATCTCATATCTTCCATGACATATTCTGCTGCTGATTTAGCACTGGTTATTCTATATTCATCACCAGACTTAAAGGTTTTAAAACGCTTTGAAATTTCTGATAGCGCTATAAGTTGTGCTGCCTTAGCTTCCCCTATACCACACAAACTTAAAAAGTCTTGAGTATCACAACTAAGGAGTCCATTTAATCCATTACAGTCTGATATTATTCTATTGCATAAACTTAAAACATCTTCTTTCTGACTTCCTGTGCGCAAAATAATTGCTAAAAGTTCTGCATTAGATAGTGCATATGCACCGTATCTAAAAAGTCTCTCACGAGGTCTTTCATTTTTAGGTAAATCTGTAAGTTTAAAGTTGTTCAAATATAACACTTCCTTTTAAAGATTTACCCCCATCTCCATAAGTAAAGTATTTAACCTATTTAAAGGTAAGCCTACCACATTATAATAACAGCCATTAATGCCTTCTACAAATGTTGCTGCTCTACCTTGTATACCATAAGCCCCTGCTTTGTCTAGAGAGTCTCCAGTTTTTACATATTTCTCTATAGCTTCATTACTTAGTTTTGAAAATTTAACTTCTGTACAAACAGCATCAAATTTCATATTATTAGTTTTTGTATCTAAAACTATTATACCGGAGTATACTTTATGAGTTTTGTTACTAAGCATTTTAAGCATGATAATAGCATCCTCTTCATTTTTTGGTTTTCCCAATACCTTGCCATCACTATACACTATAGTGTCACAAGCAATTACAAGAGAATGTTCATTTAGCTTTTTAAGTATATTAAAAGCCTTTCCTTTTGCTAAGTTAATAACATACTCTTCGCAATTATTATCAAAGCTTATAGTGCTTTCATCAAAGTCACTAACAATCACTTCAAAATTCTCTATAATTCTAGTTAAAAGTTCTTTTCTTCTTTCTGAAGCTGATGCCAGTATAATCTTCATAATTGTTCACTCCTAATATTTTCTAAATAATATTATTGCCAATATTACACAAATAATAGACATTAAATTAATATTAAAATAGATACCAAAAGTTATCCCTATTACCTTTAAGTCTAACAAAAAAGGATCACTTAGTCCAATGGAATAAGATCTTCCTAATATATCTAAAAACCTAACGCTTTTAGATAACACTTCCCCAATAAAACTACCAGAAATGGCTGCCAGTAGTATAACAAAAATGTATTCTCTGGTTTTCCTTTCTGAATTTTTCAATTTATATCCCCCATTTATTTCTTTATCTTATATAGTGTATCATTTAATAAAATGATTAACAAGTCTATAATATAGTTTTTAGAAAAATTTTCTGTTCCTTAATTTGGATTTTAAGGTATCAAATAGGACGGATTAAAAATGACTAAAAGTCATGTTTTGTCAATTCATAATTCACAATGGGCAGTTCGCAGTTATGGAAACTTCTCCCTATATAAGAGAAGTTTAAAATTAATTTGTTTTTTGAATCCATAGGGTCATTTCTTATAAAAGACTGACAATGAAGTTCCTAGTAAAAAATATATTAAAAAAATTAATTTTAACCATAATTGCAATTCTCTATTATTTAAGTTGTAAATTAAAATACTCAAAAAAATAGCTATATTAAACTATATATTAGTTTTTCTATTTTTACATTTACAAATATAAAAATAGAACAGGCTATACCTGTTCTACCATTTAACTAGTTATTTTTAAATTTTATTAGTTTATTATATATATATATATTCATCTCTTCTGATTTTTTCTTGTCCACTTCCTCTGGAAGAGAAGCTATATAACTTTTTATTTCTTTAACATCATTATATGAACGAGTATCCTCCTTTAAATTTTCTAAAGAAGACACCCACTTTTTTAATTCAGTAGTTTTTATAGATTTAACTTGTGCATCTGATGTTTTATTTATTACCTTTAATTCAGCCTCTACAATTTTACTTAGTTCAACTATAGATAAATCCTCATAAGGCAAAGTTATTACTATTTTAGCATTTGGAATCTTATTTCCATTTAATTTTTCTATAACTTTATCACAATCATTTCCAGTATATATACCTTGATACACTTTATAAGTATTATCTTGTTCTACAACGAAAGGGCTACCAAAAGAGTTTAACTGACTTTTTAATTTATCAGCATTTTCTTTTACTTTAAATACACCACATTGAACTAGTATAAAGTCACTACTTTTAATATTTTTCTCTGCACCTTTAGTTTCTTCATTTTTCTTTTCTTTTTTTGTTTCTGTAATCTCTTTATTACCTTTTTTTAAATCATCCTTAGAAGAGAACTTATTAAAGAGCATAATAGTTAATAACAATGCGATTAACATTATAATTAAAAGATAAAGTAAATTATTATTTTTTTTCTTAGGTTTTATATTATATCTTGTGTATTTCATTTTATTACCCTCCTATAACCTATAAATACTTGTCCTTAATTTATATTCATAGTTTATGGGGATTATGATAAAAAACCGACATCACTGTCGGTTTAAATTCTAAAAGATTCTTCTTGCACCTACATATCTAGTGGAATAATACTCTTCTCCTAAATCGCTTATTATTACTCTTCCAGTTCCTGAAGCTGCATGTATAAATTGGCCATTACCCATATATATTCCTACATGAGATACAGAGTATCCATCAGTATTAAAAAATACTAAATCTCCTGGTTCTAAAACTGACCTTGAAACGCCCTTACCATATCTTATCTGTGAACCAGTATAATGTGGTAAGTCTATACCATAATTACTAAAAACATACTTTGTAAATCCTGAACAATCAAAAACTTCTGGTCCAGTTGCTGCCCAAACATATGGACTTCCAAGCTTAGTAGAAGCTAAATCTACTATATCATAAGCAACCTCTGGTGTAGATTCACTCCCGCCTCTGGATAGCCTCTTGCTTTCTAATGTTCTATTTGGAACTTTTATTGTTTTATCTGTTGATAAATTAGCTGAACGTAATATTATTTCATTTTTCTTTTTAGGTGTTTCAGTAGCTTGTACACTTTTGCAATTTATTAAAGTAATTGCAAATATAAACAACATTAAATTCAATAACAACCCACAGGCTTTCTTCATATTTAACATAAACTTTCCCCCTAAAGACTAATAGCTATATACATTAATAACCTTAAAATAAATGCCTCTAAATCAATATATAACGTTATCATATAATGTTCTAAGGTTAATTACTGTATAATATATATTATATTTAGTAAATTTTAACTTAAAGACATTATAAATTATCAAACTATATCTAGTCAACTTTTTTATTAAGACAAATATTCCTAAATAAGTATATATTTCAAAATAATGTTGTTATATTTTAATCTATAAAAGCATATATTTATAGATTTACTCCTTTCAAATTTAATCTATATATCTATATATCTATATAATTATGTTATTGATTATTTGAATTTCCACCTTATATAGCACGAATTGGCTATTGACAATGGAGAATTATTGATACTTCTCTTTTATAAGAGAAGTTTTAAGTTTATTTCTTTTTAAAGTGACAGGGTCACTTTTATTAAAAAATCTATTTGAAGAAACTAATTTATAAAATTAATTTCCATCATAATTGTCTATTTTCAATTCTCAATTGATTAAAGTTGTAAATTGAAATACTCAAGGATGCAGTTACACTTTTAAATATGTAAAAAAATAATGAGTAGCATAATGCTACTCATTATTTTAACTATACATGAGAGTTAATCTTACTATTCTTCTCACAAAATTTCTTGCTCTCATATATGGAACTCCTTTAGACTCTAAGAATCTAAATATACCTGGATTATTTCTTTCTATTCTATTAACTATTCTATCAATTTTCAAATAATTATATCCAGGATATCCTTGTGCTGTTTTTAGATTATTATCTAAAAAATCTAAATTTTCATTTACATTTCCTCTTAAATCTTCTTCTTCATCAAAAACTTTAAATTCGTTATCTTCTTCATCCATAATCCATGGCATAGGTGTTATAAATCCTATAGGATTACTTCTTTGCATTGGCATAATTCCCATCATACAATACATAGCAGCAAATTCTTCCATCTCTTTAGACATGCTCGTATTATTCATAGGCTCTATAGGAACAAACTCATATTCCTGAACTCCATCCCCATCAAGATTTCTTTCATTATTTGAATACATTATGATACCCCCATATTTATATTAGAGATCAAAAAATAAATAACTAGTAAATAGATCACTCTATTTTGTGAATGGTACCTCAACAAAATTTCCTGATGTCAAGACTATTAAGGACGCTTCCCCACATATTTGATATAAAACATTCATTCTATGTTCCTTCACTAGTTATTACATTTCAGACTCCTTACATTAAAATCTATGTGCAATCCTATAAATTAATTCAACATTTTTCTTAATGCAACCATCCTATTATTCACAACTCTCCAATCAATGTTATTCATAAAAACTTCAATATATTTCTTTCTATCAATTCCAAAATCAATCATATATGCATGCTCGTAAACATCTAAAACAAGTAATGGATAAGCATTCCATATAGGTCCACAATCATGACTGTCCAGTCCATATACATGAAGTTTTTTATCTATAGGCTCATATGCAAGCACTACCCAACCCCTAACTGCTAAACCTGCGTTTTTAAACAATTTTTCAAAAAAATCATAACTACCAAAACTTTCGATTATTGCCTCATAAACACATGATGATATACCCTTTACTTCTCCATTCATGTTTTCAAAATAAAGCTCATGAAGCTTAACTCCATCTAATGCAAAACTCTGAGCTACTAAAAGACTTCTATAGGGGCTGAAAGTAGCATTTGTTCCTTCAAAATCCCTTTGCTCTCTTATACCACTCCATATTTTGTTAACATTCGTTACATATCCTTCGTACAATTTATAATGTTGTTCTAATTGATTTAGGCTTATTCCTTTAATACTTTTAAAATTAAAAGTTTTAGGACTTAATTTCTCCTCCATTATACACTCTCCTAAATTATTACTTTATGCATCAACAAATAAACAATCAATCATTAATTAATATTATTTAATTTTGCATATGACTAATCACTCTATTTTAGACGCTTTAATACATTATATTTAATTTGTTCCTTTAAAATACATGAAATTTACTTCTATTAGGATTATGTTGTAATTTTGAAGTTTTTTATTAGTGAAGAGAAAGAAGTTATTATATTATTTTTATATATAATTAAAGCTAATATACTTTAATTGTATATTAGCTTTAAAGAATATCTATAATATCCCCTGCATTATTTTTTAATTTATCTATGGAGTGAATATATCTATTTGTAGTTGCTAAATTTTTATGTCCTGCAAATTCCCTTACTTTTTCTATAGTTGCACCTTCTGTTATAGCTAGTGTTATAGCAGTATGTCTCGTAGAGTGAACTTTTAAATCTTTATTTATATTTGCATTTTTACAAATTTGCTTAATTATATAATTTAAGCTGCTAGGATCTAATTTTTCCTTTTTTAAACTATTTTTAGAATGACCTAAGAACAGATATTCATTCCAATTTTTTTTAAAATCTCTATTACTCTCTTCAACATATTGTCTTATTAGATTTAATACCCCTTTTTGAATTTTTATTATATCTTTAATATTACCTTTTCTAGTTATGTTAATAACATCATAACCTCCATAGGTAGTTACATCTTTTAGTTTTATGTTTATAATTTCTGATTTTCTTAAGGCTGTAGTCAATGCTAATGACATTATAGCTTTATTCCTAATTCCTATTATATTAGTAGTATCTATACTTTGAAGCAAAATTTTACATTCTTCCTTTGTTAAAAATTCTGTGTCCTTATTGTTTATGACTGGCTTTTCTTCTTTTAAATTGCCAAAAGGATTATATTTTATAAGTTCACTTCTTGTACTATTATCTTGAAATTTTAATAACCATTTATAAAGTGCACTTAATGATGAAATTTTTCTATTTATAGTAGCAGAAGAAAATTTCTTAGAACTTAATTCTAAAATATAATTTTGAGCATCAAATATAGTCACTGCTCTAATGTGATTAATTGTTATATCTTCAACATATTCTACTTTAAAAAAATCTTTAATATCTCTCTCGTAACTTTTAGCAGTATATTTGCTTTTATTGGCTTTTAAATCTAAAAAATATCTTATAAAATTTTTATCATTAAATAAATTAGTTATTCTCTGCTCATTTTTAATAATAATATCGTTATTCATATCTATCACCTAATGTCTATAACTTAATAAAAACTGCTAACAAACGTCAGCAGCTTTTATTATGTTAATTATTCGAAGCTTTCTATTAAGTCACAAATGCTTCCTAGCGCCTTTTCTTTATCACTACCTTTAGCCGAAACAGTAATCTTATAATCTTTATTTATACCTAAAGATAGTATTCCTATCAAGCTTTTGGCGTTAGCGCTTTTTCCATTGTGCTCAATATTTATATTTGATTTGAAAGATGAAGCTACTCTAACTAACAGTGTAGCTGGTCTTGCATGTAACCCTTGTGGGTTTTTTACAATAACATCCTTTGATATCACTAGCATCACCTCTATAGTTTATTTAAAACTACCCTATGCTATTTACAAATTTTTCAATTCTATCTAATCCATTTTTAATGTTATCCATAGATGTTGCATAAGATAATCTTATAAAGTTATCAACTCCAAAAGCTATTCCTGGTACAACTGCAACTTTTTCTTTCTCTAATAATAAATCGGAGAAAGTTAAGGAATCTTTAATTATTTTTCCATCAAATTCCTTACCTAAAATTTTGCTTATGTTAACCATAACATAGAAAGCTCCTTCTGGTTTAACACAAGATAAGTTGTTTATTGAGTTAATTCTATCAACCATAAAATCTCTTCTTGCTTTAAATTGTTTTTTCATGTTTTCAACTTCACTTTGATCTCCATTTAAAGCTTCTACTGAAGCATATTGAGATATTGAACAAGGATTTGAAGTTGTATGACTTT
Organism: Clostridium sp. UBA2485; assembly: GCF_002341865.1. Lineage (GTDB taxonomy): Bacteria > Bacillota > Clostridia > Clostridiales > Clostridiaceae > Clostridium_J. The sequence continues at coordinate 13,078 of NZ_DDOV01000016.1, forward strand.
GAATATTAGACATAAGCTTAGTTATCTCTTCGCTAGTTGCAGCGTATCCTATTCTCCAACCNNCGTCATAGCATATGCTTTAGAAACTCCGTTAATAACTATTGTTCTATTATACGCGTCTTCTGAGATACTTGCAATTGAAATATGTCCTTCTACTCCATATAATAATTTTTCATATATTTCATCTGATATTATTAATATATCTTTTTCCTTGGCAAACTCAGCAAGTTTTACTAATTCTTCTTTAGTATAAACAGTTCCTGTTGGATTATTAGGACTATTTAATATAAACGCTTTTGTTCTATTTGTTGTAGCTTTTTCTAATGCTTCAACTGTTAATTTGAAAGCGTTTTCTTCTTTAGTGTCTACGAATACAGCTTTACCGTCAGCTAATTGAATAAGTTCGGGATAACTTACCCAGTACGGTGCTCCTACTAATACTTCATCTCCAGGATTTAGTATTGCTTGTAATGCGTTCGCTAAACATTGTTTAGCTCCAGTTGAAATTACTATTTGAGAAGGTTTGTAAATTAAATTATTATCTACTTTAAATTTGTTTACTATAGCATCTTTAAGCTCTGTTATTCCTGAAGCAGCTGTATATCTTGTTAATCCCTCTTGCATAGCTTTTATGCCAGCCTCTTGAATGTTTTTTGGAGTATTAAAATCTGGCTCTCCTGCACCAAAGCCTATTACATCTATGCCATCTGCTTTCATTTTTTTAGCTTTAGCTGTTATTGCTAAAGTTAATGATGGAGAAATTTGCATAGCTTTATTTGATAATTTCATAGTTACTACCCCCAAAATTTTCATAATTTTATAAATTATTTGCATACTCCCCTTCATATTTCAATAAAATGAAGGATATACGTCATATCATCTATAATATATCATTTATTATACTCAGTGTAAATAATTTTATAAGGCATATTTTGACTATTTATCAAAATAAAGATTATATTTTAAAATTAAATTTATATATAAATATATTTTACAAAAATAATAAAAGAATTTTAACATGAAATTTAAAATATTATGTAAATTAGTTTTTAATCTAAAGTTATTATATAGGGATGTACTACTTGAAAAGCTAATGTATATTCAAATTTAGTTACGCCCTTAAATATTTCAATTCACAACTTAAAACAATTCACAATTCACGTTGAAATTAGTTTTAATCAAACTAATTTCTTTAATGGATTTTTTACTAGTAATACACTTGATGTTCTTTATAAGAAGTGACCACATCACTTCAAAAACAAATCAATTCTAAATTTCTCGGCTTCTGCTGAGAAATATCGATAATTGTGAATTTAATAGTTTTAATTATAACACTAAAAATCACCAATTATTTTCACATATATGTTAATCTTAGAAATAGTATATATAATATGGTTCAAACAAAAAAGACATGGCTTTATAATTCATGTCTTTCTTTTATGTAAATTAATTAGTTTTATCTAGGCTGAACAATTAATCTTATTGCTGTTCTTTCTTCTCCTTCAATCTCTATATCTGTAAATGCTGGAATACAAACTAAATCTACTCCACTTGGTGCTACAAACCCTCTAGCTATTGCTACTGATTTTATAGCTTGGTTAAGAGCTCCTGCACCGATAGCTTGAATTTCAGCCACACCTTTTTCTCTTAAAACACCTGCTAATGCTCCTGCTACTGAATTTGGACTTGATTTTGCTGAAACTTTTAATACCTCCATGATTAACCTCCTATAAGTAAACATTCTATTGTGATAATATATAATTCTACAATAATCAAAAAAATCCTCTTAAATTTTGAATAAAATTAAAATTTCCAAAATTTAAGAAGATTATTTTTTTCATTTTTATTTTAAATTTCTACTTTTTACTATTTTGCATACTCAATAGCACGGGTTTCTCTGATTACATTAACTTTAATTTGACCTGGATATTCAAGTTCACTCTCTATTTTCTTAACAATATCCCTAGCCACTTCAATAGCTCCTGCATCATCAATTTCTTCTGGTTTAATCATAATTCTAATTTCTCTTCCAGCCTGAATGGCATATGACTTTTCAACGCCTTCATAAGAATTTGCAATTTCTTCAAGTTTTTCTAATCTCTTAATATAAGCTTCCAATGTTTCTCTTCTCGCACCTGGCCTTGCAGCAGAAATAGCATCAGCTGCTTGAACTAATACTGCTTCTAAAGATTGAGATTCTACATCACCATGATGAGCTGCTATAGCATTTACAACTATTGGTGATTCATGATATTTCTTAGCAAGTTCTGCACCTATTAATGCATGTGGTCCTTCAACTTCATGGTCTACAGCTTTACCAATGTCATGTAACAATCCGCATCTTTTTGCCAATGTCGGATCCATGCCAAGTTCTGATGCCATAAGTCCTGCTAAATAAGCAACCTCAACGGAATGCTTTAATACATTTTGACCATAACTTGTTCTGTACTTCAGTCTTCCTAATAATTTTAATATTTCAATATGTAGACCGTGTACACCTGTTTCAAAGGTAGCTTGTTCTCCTTCTTCCTTAATATCATTATCAACATCTTTCTTAGCTTTTTCTACCATTTCTTCAATTCTTGCTGGATGTATCCTTCCATCTACTATAAGCTTCTCTAAAGCTATTCTTGCAACTTCTCTTCTTATTGGATCAAATCCTGAAAGAATTACCGCTTCTGGAGTATCATCAATAATTAAATCTACTCCTGTAAGGGTTTCAAGAGCTCTAATATTTCTACCCTCTCTACCTATTATTCTTCCTTTCATCTCATCATTTGGAAGAGAAACCACGTGCACAGTAGACTCTGCAACATGATCTGCAGCACATCTTTGAATAGCATATGTTATGATTTCTCTAGCTTTTTTATCAGCCTCTTCTTTAGCTTTTTGTTCAACTTCTTTAATCATAACTGCTGCTTCATGCTTAACTTCTTTTCTTACTTCGTCTAGTAAAATCTGCTTTGCCTCATCAGATGTAAGACCTGATAATCTCTCTAATTCCTCTCTCTGCTTAGTATACAAATCTTGTATACTTGACTCTAATATTTCAACTTCTTGTTGTTTTTTATTTAGATTTTCCTCTTTTTTCTCTAATACTGCATTCTTTTTATCTAAAGATTCTTCTCTTTGAATAGTTCTTCTTTCAAGTCTCTGAACTTCATTTCTTCTCTCTCTAGATTCTTTTTCAAGATCAGTTCTCAATCTGTGAACTTCCTCTTTAGCCTCAAGTATAGCTTCTTTCTTTTTAGATTCGGCATCTTTTTTAGCTTCTTCTATAATTTTTCTAGCTTCTTCTTCTGACTTTGCAATATTAGCTTGTGATATATTTTTTCTAGTATAAACAACAACAAAAATTCCAATGAAAATAACAATTAATACAATACCTATCCCTAATAACATGTTTATGTTTGTATCCATTGTATGTTAACACCTCCTTTGCTCATTTTAATATCTATTTGGATTGAAAATGAAAGCTAGAAAAGGTGTCATATTTTATTCAATTGGTAGCAATTACATTTATGCTAAACCAGTATTTGTATTTATTTTATATTACTTTCTATATAATGTCAAGTTGCTTGGTATGCTACAAACAGGTAAAATATATACTTTTTTATAATATTAAAATTATATCCAATTATTCATATATATATTCAAAACTATTGAAAGATAAAAGAAAAACGACCAAATAATTACATATTTTTTACTGTACATTTATGGGTATTTCTTCTTTGTTATTGACCAGCTATTTTTGCTATCTTTTAACCTAATTATACAACATTTTAATGCATAGAAAATATTATCTTTTAAAAAATTATATATTCTATTAAATAATTATAATTATTTTGACATACATTAATTTTTAAGCTGATATTATTATAAAATTTTTTTAAAAAACAAAAGTAGCAAGAAACACTTGCTACTTTTTACCATCTTTTTCTTCTACTAAAATTTCTTCTTTATATAAAGGTAAGGTATACTTTTCTCTTATTCTATTTTCTATCTCTAATCTTAATTCAGGATTTTCTTTAAAATAGTTCTTAGCATTTTCTCTACCTTGACCTAATCTTGTATCACCATAAGAGAACCATGCACCACTTTTCTGAACTATTTCCTCTTTAACTGCTATATCTAGAACGTCTCCTTCTCTTGAGATTCCCTCACCATACATGATATCGAATTCTGCTTGTTTAAATGGAGGCGCAACTTTATTTTTAGTTATTTTAACCCTAGTTCTATTTCCTAAAAATTCATCACCTTGTTTAATAGTATCAATTTTTCTTACATCCATTCTAACTGATGCATAGAATTTAAGTGCTCTTCCACCTGGAGTAGTTTCAGGATTTCCAAACATTACTCCAACTTTTTCTCTAAGTTGATTTATAAATATAGTGACACATTTTGATTTATTTATAGATCCTGCTAATTTTCTAAGTGCTTGTGACATAAGTCTAGCTTGAAGTCCAACATGAGAATCTCCCATTTCTCCTTCAATTTCTGCTTTTGGTACAAGAGCTGCAACGGAGTCTACAACTACAACATCTACTGCACCTGAACGAACCAATGCCTCAGTTATTTCAAGTCCTTGTTCTCCAGTGTCAGGTTGAGAAACTATTAAATTATCTATATCAACGCCTAAAGCTTTGGCATATACTGGATCTAATGCGTGCTCTGCATCTATAAAAGCTGCCACACCTCCAGCTTTTTGAGCCTCTGCAACAATATGTAGCGCTACTGTTGTTTTACCTGAAGACTCTGGTCCGAATATCTCTACAATTCTTCCTCTAGGTACTCCGCCTATTCCTAATCCTATATCTAATCCTAGACATCCTGTAGATATTGAATCTAAATTAAGTACACTGTTTTCTCCAAGCTTCATTACTGAACCTTTACCAAATTGTTTTTCTATCTGTCCCATAGCTGCTTCTAAAGCTTTTAACTTTTCACTATTCATACATCTCCCCTTAAGGGTCCACCATCCTTTCACTTACCGAACATTTGTTCTATCTATATTATACAATATATTATTTGATAGGTCAACTAAAAGAATATAGTAAGAAGTTCCTACTCTACAGGCAGGAACTCCTTTTTTATAATTGCCATTTTAAATATTTTTAATCACTTATCCATTTTAATCACATCTACATTTTTATAGAAATAATCTAAACCAGATATTATCGTTATTATAACCGCTAACGCCATTGATATCACTGTTATTATTTTAATAATCCAGCTATTATAGCTTAATGTTACTAATCCTGCTATTATTGCTACTATTTGTATTACAGTTTTAGCCTTTCCCCAGTTGCTAGCTGCAATTACTATACCTTCTGATGCAGCTAATGTTCTAAGGCCAGATACAGCAAATTCTCTTGCAATTATTATCATAGCTACCCATCCTGGTATTACTTGTAACTCAACTAAAGAAACCAGTGCAGAAGTTACTAGTAACTTGTCTGCTAAAGGATCCATAAACTTTCCAAAGGTAGTTACTTGATTTCTGCTTCTAGCTATGTATCCATCAAGCTTATCTGTTAATGATGCTACTACAAAGACTATGGTAGCCAAAATTGTTCCTAAAGAAGTATTTAATGCTATAAACACTAAGAATATAGGAACCAATAATATTCTTATCACTGTAAGTTTATTTGCAAGATTCATATGACACAACTCCTATTTAAACAAAATTTTATAGAATAAATATGAATATCTTTACTGTAGAACAACTCCTATTAAATCATATTCTAATGCCCTTATAATCTCCACGTCAATAAATTGACCTATCTTTATATTATTATCATTTTCAATAAAAACTTCACCATCTATTTCAGGAGCCATTTCATAACTTCTTCCAATATACATTTTATCTTCTTTATTTTCTATCAATACAGTGTATATTTTACCTACCCTATTTTTATTTAACTCCTTAGAAATCAGTTGTTGAAGAGCCATAAGCTCATGATATCTCATTTCCTTTATTTCATCATCAATTTGTTCATCCATATCAGCCGCAGCAGTTCCCTCTTCCTGTGAATAAGTAAATACGCCTAGCTTATCAAATTTGATTTCTTTAATAAAACCTTTAAGCTCTTCAAAGTCTTCTTCTCTTTCTCCCGGAAATCCTACTATAAGCGATGTTCTTAAAACTACGTTAGGAACCTTAGCTCTTAATTTGTTTATATTATCAGTTATAGTTTTATTTCTTCCTTTTCTTCTCATACTTTTTAGTATCTTATCACTTATATGTTGTATAGGTATATCAATATATTTACAAACTTTATCATTGCTTGCTATTTCATCTATTATTTCATCTGTTAACTCTTCAGCATAACAATATAATATACGAATCCATTTGATGCTTTTTATCTGAGATAACTGATTTAATAATGTGTGTAGTTTCTTTTCACCATATATATCTATGCCATAACTTGTAGTATCTTGTGCAACTAAAATTAATTCTTTATAACCATTTATAGCAAGTACTGATGCTTCCTTTAAAATATCTTCTATAGTCCTACTCCTATACTTACCTCTTATATTAGGTATAGCACAATAAGCACATTGGTTATTGCAGCCTTCGGATATCCTTATATAAGCTGTAGTTCCTCCCGTTGTAACTACTCTTTTTCCAATGTTAATATTAGAATCACTATAGCTTGTATAGGCTACTTTTTTATTATTTTTTAATACATCTTCTATACTGTCATTTAATTTATCATAATCATTTACCCCTAATATTATATCAAGCTCAGGTATAAGCTTTAAAAGTTCACTCCCATATCTCTGAGTTAAACATCCTGTAGCTATAAGTACTTTGCAATTATGATTTTCTTTATATTTTGCCATTTCAAGTATAGTATCTATAGATTCCTGCTTAGAGCTCTCAATGAATCCACAAGTGTTTATTATTATAATATCTGCATTATTAGGTTCATTTATAACTTCAAATTTTTCTTTTATATTTCCTATAATAATTTCCGAGTCAATTCTATTTTTATCACAACCTAAGTTTACTACTCCAACTTTCAATTTATCCACTAGTTTTCCTCCTATATTTTTCTTTATAGTATAAGGTTATCACTCTTCATATTCCTCTTTACTTAAAAGAACCTGTCTTGGCTTACTTCCATTCTTTCCAGAAATAATACCTCTTTCCTCCATCTGCTCTATTATTCTCGCTGCTCTATTATATCCTATTTTTAATCTTCTCTGCAATAGAGACGTCGATGCCTGTTCCGTATCTATAACTATTTTTATAGCCTCATTTAAAAGCTCATCACAATCATCACTTTTAGGCCTAGCCCCTTCTTCTATTTCTTCAATAATGTGATCTTCATATTGATGTTCTTCTACTTGATTTTTAATAAATGTTACTACTCTCTCTACTTCCTCCTCAGATACAAATGCTCCCTGTATTCTAACAGGCTTTGCTTCTCCTACAGGATAAAATAGCATGTCTCCTTTACCAAGTAGTTTTTCTGCTCCTGATGAATCAAGTATAGTTCTTGAGTCTATTTGGCTTGATACAGCAAAAGAAATTCTCGAAGGTATATTTGCTTTAATAACTCCAGTAATTACGTCTACAGATGGTCTTTGGGTAGCTATAACTAAATGCATACCTGCTGCTCTAGCCATCTGTGCTAATCTACCTATATAGTCCTCAACATCATTTGGGCAAACCATCATAAGATCTGCAAGCTCATCAATTATAATTACTATCCAAGGTAGCTTTTCTTCAACAATGCCTTTATTTGCCATTTCATTATACCCTTCAATGTTTCTTACGTTATTATCTGCAAATACCTTATATCTTCTGGTCATTTCATTTACTGCCCAACTTAATGCACTAGCTGCTTTTTTAGGATCTGTAACTACAGGAATTAATAAATGTGGTATTCCATTGTAAATATTAAGTTCAACAACTTTAGGATCTATAAGTAATAATTTAACTTCATCCGGAGAATACTTATATAGTAAGCTCATAAGTAAGGTATTTATACACACACTTTTACCTGATCCTGTTGCCCCAGCTACTAGCATATGAGGCATTTTTGTTAAGTCAGAAACAATAGAATGTCCACCTATATCCTTACCTAGACAAAAGGCTAAATTCTTATTAGAACTTATAAATTCTTCAGATTCAATAACTTCTCTTAAATATACTGGTGCTAATTCTCTATTAGGTACCTCTATTCCTACTGCTGCTTTACCTGGAATAGGTGCTTCTATTCTAACTCCTGAGGATGCTAAGTTTAAAGCTATATCATCAGATAAGTTAACAATTTTACTTACTTTCACTCCAGCACTAGGTTGAAGCTCAAATCTAGTTACAGATGGACCTTTTGTAACTTGTATAACCTTTGCCTCTACTCCAAAACTTAAAAGAGTTTCTTGTAACTTACTTGCGCTATTTAATAAATCCTTTTTATCTCCTTTTTTAAGTTGATTATGTTCATTTCTATAAAGTAAATCCACATCAGGAGATTTATATTCAAAGTTTTTATTACTATTTAAATTACTAATATGAATTTCTTCCTCTAATTCACTAGTAAAAGCTTTATCAGTAACAGGAGACTTTTCTTTTTTTTCTTCTCTAACGTTATTTTGTATAGAATCCTTTTCACTTTTACTATTATCATCGATCTCTGTAGATTTTAAGAAATCTATAATTTTTATTTTATGGTTTGTATCAACTTTTGATATAGAATTTTCTTCAATGATGTTTTCTTTTAGCTCTTCATTCACAAGTATCTTTCCATCAGCTTTTAATTTATTTTCTCTTGGGCTATCTTTTTTATTCACAATCTCTGAAATCATATCTTTAATAGTTATGTCTTTAATTAAAGTTATAGAGATTATATATATTGCGATAAAAATTATGTAACTTCCTAATTTTCCAAAAAGCTTATATAATGGAACTGATAAAAAATACCCTATAATTCCGCCATGAAATATACTACTAGAATTATAAATTTTTTCTACTCCTACCATAATATTATCTTTTACATAATAATTAGATAAAACAGTCATTTGTATAAACAATAAGCTATTAATAATAAATAAAACTATTCCATAAAACCTCTTAGTAAAAGCAATATTACCACTTTTAATTATATAACTAGCTCCTATAAATATACAAAAGGCAGGCATTACATATGCACCTAAACCTATTAATCCTACAAATAGTTTATAAATAAATAATCCTATCATACCAGATAATGATGATTGATTGGAAAATATAGTAGAACCTAAACTAAGTAACATTAATATACCTATAGTTATAAGTATAATTCCCGAAACCTCTGAGTGGCCTTTTTCATTAGTGTATCTCTTATCAGCCTTTCCATTATCTTTAGATTTACTTCTTTTTTGAGATTTCTTGCTCTTTTCTTTATCAATGTTATTTTTAGCCACCGTATCACCTCCAAATTAATTATTTCTACAAATATGATAATATTTCCTTTTAAATAAATTCAATAAAAAATAGGTCAAAATCGACCTATTTCTCATCAATAAGTTCATTTAATTTGTGCAACGCTTGAGATATTCCTCCAACTTCATCAATAATTCCGCATTCAACTGCTTGTTTCCCTATTAATATAGTTCCCATATCGTTTAATAATTCGTCAGTTTCAGCCATCATACCTCTTAATTCCTCTGCGCTTATTTTAGAAGTTCTTGTTATAAATTCAATAATTCGTTCTTGCATTTTTCTAAAATAGTCAAAAGTTTGAGGTACACCTATTACTAAACCATTCATTCTTATGGGATGAACGATCATAGTAGCACTAGGCGAAATAAATGAATAGCTCGATGAAGTTGCTAGCGGAACTCCTATGGAATGACCTCCCCCAATTACCAAAGACACTGTTGGTTTTGACAGACTATTTATCATTTCCGCAATTGCCAGCCCTGCCTCTACATCTCCCCCAACAGTGTTTAATATTACAAGTATACCCTTAACTTTTTCATCTCTTTCCATTGCTACTAATTGAGGTATAACATGTTCATATTTAGTTACTTTTGTTTGAGGTGATCCCATACTATGACCTTCTATTTGTCCTATTATAGGTAGTATTTGTATACTGTCATCGCCACTAGCCACATTAAGTACTCCTAACTCCTTAATATTTTGAACTCCTTCATTGGGCTTTGATTCTTCTTCATTTTTAGTTATCTCTTCACTTTTTATTTTCTTTTCAGTATTTTTATCTGCCATAATCATTCCTCCTAAATATACATTTCTATTTTGTACATTTAGAGGAAATCATATACTTAATTATCATAAATTAAATTCTTTATGAAGTACATTAATAGCCAATTCTGTATATGGAGCTTCTACTAAGCACCATATGGTCATATGAGAGTCTGCTGTTTGTAGTACTTCTATTTTTTCTTTCGTTAATGTTTTTAAAATTCTAGCCATAACTCCCGGCATTCCCCTCATCTTAGAACCTATTATAGCAATCTTACTACAATTTTCAATATATGAGCATTGTAAATTTATCTCATTTGTAATTTCCTTAAACTTATCTAAATCACTTAACGCTATAGTAAATATTTTTTGTTTAGGAAAGACATTAATAAGATCAATACTTATACCTTTTTCTGCTATTATGTCAAACAATTCAACATAACTATCACTATTATTATCCGCAACAGTAATTTGCACTCTATCTTTTACATGAGTAATTCCAGTAATAATACTTTGTGAATCATCTTCTATATGATTAGTAATGAAGGTTCCATCACAGTCACTAAGAGTGTTTTTAATAACTAATGGTATATTGTACTTTTTAGATATCTCAACAGCCCTAGGATGAATAACTTTAGCCCCCTGATATGCAAATTGACATACCTCATCATAGCTTATAGCTTTAATCAAAGTGGCATGAGATACTATTCTAGGATCAGCAGTCATTATACCATCTACATCTGTATAAATATGGATTTCTTCCGCCTTTAGTGCAGCTCCTAATATAGCAGCAGTAACATCACTTCCCCCTCTTCCAAGAGTAGTTAAATACCCTTCTTCACAAGTCCCTTGAAATCCTGCTACTACTGGTATCTTATCTTCATTTAGAAGTTTTAGTAATCTCTCAGTATCTACATCCATTATTGTAGCATTTCCATAATTATTATCTGTTTTAATTCCTGCAAGTCCTCCTGTTAGTGGTATGGCATTAAGATTATTATTGTATAACTCATTAGATATTACAGCAGTGCTTATAATTTCTCCACACCCTACCATTAAATCCGTAGCTAATAGGTTATTTCTTTTAAAATTCTCACTCAATAAATCTAATAATGTGTCTGTAGCATAAGGTTCTCCTTTTCTTCCCATGGCAGATACTACAACAACCGTCTTATATCCTTGTTCTATGGCACTAATTATTTTCTTTGCTACTAACTTTCTATTTCTTTCACTTGAAACAGAAGTTCCTCCAAATTTTTGTATGAGTATCTTCATTACTTCTCCCCCACTTAAATACGAGATTTTTTTAGTACCTCATTGTCTACATCTATTATAATAGTTCGAGAGCCAATTTTCTTCACATACTCCCAAGGCACTTCGATGAGCTCACTATTTTTAAAAAAACTAAAAGTAGCTTTACTATCGTTTAATATTAATAATTTTAATACACCACGTTCATCTATTACAATATCATTATTGCCTAAAAAATTGTATTTATCGCCGTCATTAATATTTATAATCTCGTATCTTTCCATTTCGCTTAAATACTTAATATTATCTTCCATAATATCACCTCTTATTATAATTCCCATAGAAATAATTATGAGAATTAAGCTGAAGTTATGCAAGAAAAAAGCATTTACATAAAACTAAAGTTATTATTTTTTTATCTCAGTTAGATTATCTTTGTAAATTTCTTTTAAAAGTCTTGTATCCTTACCTACAAAAGCACTGCTTTGTATGCCTTTTCTAAAAGTAAGCTCCTTAACTCTTTCCACACTCTCCATGTCAATTTTATCTATTTTCTTAATTACATCACTTGGAGTATTTATCTTATTTAAAAATAATACGGATTTTCCATTACTAAACATTCTACTGCTAGTACTTTCAAGTCCTAAAATATAATTTCCTTTTAACTGCTCTTTACTTTTTTGAAGTTTTTCATTGGTGATATTCTCTTTTGAAAATTTATTAACTTCATTAAGTATAACATCAATTGCCTCTTTAATATACTTAGGATTTAATCCTGCATATACATTTACAAGTCCATTGTTTATATGAGAAGACATATATAAATATATAGAATAACAAATTCCTAATTCTTCTCTTATCTTCTGAAAGAGAATAGAGGCAGCTCCTCCACCTAACATATTAGATAATAATATTAATGTATATAAATCATCATCACCTATTTTTAGTCCCGGCATTCCTAAATTTATGTGAAGTTGCTCTATGTCTTTACGTCTGAAATAATTATTATTTAATATCTCTGGCGTAGAATACATAGTTATATTTTTATTATCATATTGCCAATTTCCAAAATATTTCTCTACAATTTTTTCTATATTCTTCATATCTATTTTTCCACATATAGATATGACACAGTTTTCTGGTATGTAATAAGATTTTAAATATGAAACTATCATCTCCTTATTAAAGGATTTTACTGTATTCTCAGTTCCCAGTATAGGAAGTGAAAGCCCATCCTTTCCCCAAACAGCTTCAGCATGTAAGTCCATCAATACATCTTCTGCACTATCCTCACTCATATTTATTTCTTCAATTATAACACCTTTTTCCTTTTCAATATCTTCTTCATTAAATAGACTATTAAAAAGCATATCAGACAATAATTCAAGTCCTAATTCTAAGTGAGTATCTAAAGTTTTAATATAATAGCAAGTAGCCTCTTTACCTGTAAATGCATTGATTTGACCACCTACATTTTCAATATCCTCTGCTATTTGTTTGGAGTTTCTATTAGCCGTACCTTTAAAAAGCATATGCTCTATAAAATGAGATACTCCATTATTAATACTATTTTCGTTTCTAGAACCATTTTCCACCCATAATCCCACTGATACAGAGTTAAAATGCTCTATATTTTCTACTACTACTTTTAATCCATTATTTAAAGTAAACAAATTATACATTTTCTCTCTCCTTATTGAAGATATTTCTTTTAATATTTCAATTCACAATGTAAAATTCACAATTAAAAATATTCTTGATTATAGATTTAACATTTAAAATTTATTTTTCAGTAATTATATCACCTATTATAAAATAATCTACCATAATGGCTATATTTTTTTAAAATCTATTATAGAATTAATTATTTCTTTAATTATGTATTATGAACTATTCATTGCAAATTGAGTATGTTTTAAATTTAAATCTAAAAAGTAAAATTTATTTTACTTTTTAGGTTAAATTTCTAAGATAATAATACTTATTTATATATCTTTTTCAATTTTTCATATAAATATTAGTATGATATCAATTATTTATTAAAAAGTACAGTAAAAAATACCCAATATATAAAGTACTTTAGAAGTATAGTATTTATATATAAATGCTTGAAATAGAAGCTTTTGAATGTAGATTGTTAGAAAAGAGCTTTTATCATAACCCTTAATTATTTATTTTTAACTTTATACATATGCAAATTAAAAAAATAAAAAGGCATTATGCCCTTCTATTTGTTATTAATTATCAATTTTATCTTCTTCTGTTTCTTTAATAGCATCTTTTCTTGAAAGATTAACTCTTCCTTGATTATCTATCTCTGTTACCTTAACTAATATCTCATCTCCTACAGAAACAATATCTTCCACCTTATTTACTCTTGCAGTATCTAGTTTAGATATATGAACTAAACCTTCTTTTCCAGGTAATAACTCTACAAAGGCTCCAAAATTAGCAATTTTAGTTACTTTACCAAGATAAATTTCTCCTACTTCAACTTCTTTAGTAAGTTCTTTTATCATTTTTAAAGCCATATTTGCTCCAACACTGTCGTTAGACATAATAACAACCTTACCATCATCATTAGTGTCTATCTTAACACCAGTTTCAGCTATAATTTTCTTTATAGTTTTTCCACCTGGTCCTATGATGTCTCTAATTTTATCTGGATTAACGTTTATTGCATATAATCTTGGTGCATATGGTGATAATTCTTGTCTTACTTCTGGTATACATTCTTTTATTTTGTCTAAAATGTGCAATCTAGCTTTTCTAGCATTTTCTATAGAAGTTCTTATACAATAGCCAGATAATCCTTTTATTTTTGTATCTACTTGTATAGAAGTTATACCTTTTTCAGTTCCTGCAACCTTAAAGTCCATATCTCCAAAGAAATCTTCAATACCTTGAATATCTGTTAATACCTCTTCTTCTGATAAATCTTCACTAGTTATTAATCCCATAGCTATACCTGCTGCTGGTCTTTTTATAGGAACTCCTGCATCTAATAATGCTAATGTACTACCACACACACTTGCTTGAGATGTAGATCCATTTGAACTTAATACTTCAGATACTAATCTTATAGTATATGGGAACTCTTCAATTGAAGGAATTAATGGTTCTAATGCTCTTTCTGCCAAAGCACCATGTCCTATTTCTCTTCTTCCTGGTCCACGAAGTGGTTTAACTTCTCCTACACTATAAGCTGGGAAATTATAATGATGCATATATCTTTTAAATTCTTCTTCGCCAAGACCATCAATTATTTGAACATCTCCAAGTGCACCTAGAGTAGCAACAGTCATTACCTGAGTTAGTCCTCTTGTAAATAATCCTGTACCATGTGTTCTTGGAAGTAATCCTGTTTCACAGCTAATTTTTCTTATTTCATCAAAACCTCTGCCATCTGGTCTTCTCCTGTCATGAAGAAGCATATGTCTAACTATTTCTTTTTGAAGACTATAAATTGTTTCTGATACATCAGACATCCTATCCTCATATTTTTCGCCAAAGGCTTCACTGATTTTCTCTTTAATTTCTGAAACTTTGTTATTTCTTTCATCTTTGTCAGTAGTATACATTGCATCTTTTAACATATCATATGCAAAATTTCTTATGTCTTCTTCTACATTTTCATCAACTTTGTGTATCTCTGGAGTTATTTTTTCCTTTCCAAACTTCGCCACAGCCTCTTCTTGGAATGCAACTATTTTTTTACACTCTTCAAATCCAAAGTTTATAGCTTCTATCATTGTTTCTTCTGGAATTTCATCTCCACCAGCTTCTATCATCATAATTCTTTCTTTAGTTGCACAGATAGTTAATGATAATGTACTTTTTTCTCTTTGAGCTACTGTTGGGTTTATAATAAATTGTCCATCTACAAGACCAACAGATACTGTTCCTACAGCATCAGTAAATGGTATGCTAGATAAACATAATGCCATTGATGCAGCATTCATAGCTAATATTTCTGGAAGGTTATCTTGCTCAACAGACACTACTGTACAAACTACTTGAACATCATTTCTATATCCTTTTGGAAATAGAGGTCTTATAGGTCTATCTATAGCTCTTCCGTTTAATACTGCTTTCTCAGATGGCTTACCTTCTCTTTTGATAAACCCTCCTGGAATCTTTCCTACTGCATATAATCTTTCTTCATATTCAACACTTAGAGGGAAAAAATCAATTCCATCTCTTGGTGTTTCTGAAGCGTTTACATTAACAAGTACTACTGTATCTCCATAGTTCATAAATATTGCACAGTTTGAAAGCATTCCAACTTTACCATATTCAACTTTCATGGTTCTTCCTGCTACAGTAGTTTCTAATGTATTAATCATAGTTTTGCCTCCTTTCGATAATTATTAATAGTATTGTCAAATATAATTAGTTATATTTACCTAAAAAATATAAGTTAAAATAATAGAGCGGCTTAGCCGCTCTAACTATTTTCTTATTCCTAACTCAGCTATTAAAGCACGGTATCTTTCGATATCTTGCTTCTTTAAGTAATTTAAAAGTCCTTTTCTTTGTCCAACCATCATTAAAAGACCTCTTCTTGAATGGTGATCTTTCTTGTGAACTT
This sequence comes from Clostridium sp. UBA2485, assembly GCF_002341865.1. Classification (GTDB taxonomy): domain Bacteria; phylum Bacillota; class Clostridia; order Clostridiales; family Clostridiaceae; genus Clostridium_J. The sequence continues at coordinate 29,115 of NZ_DDOV01000016.1, forward strand.
TTAAGTGCTCAGTTAACTCTTTTATTCTTTCTGTTAATAAAGCAACTTGAACCTCTGGTGATCCTGTATCTCCTTCAGTTCTAGCGAATTTTACCATTATTTCTTGTTTTTTAGCCTTATCCATGTTAAAAACACCTCCGATTGTAATATCCCCTTGTCCCAAGTATACCGTTGGCAATTCAGTAAACTTAGCATAAGGTTCAGACCAATTATAGCAAATAATTTTCTTTTTGTAAATTATTTATTATAACTTTCTTTTTTGAAATGAAATAGCTTATACATCTATCATATTTTGATTTTTAACAAATTTTTTATCTTTATTCAGTTGAGCTATTAATTCTTCTAGAGAATCAAAACTTTTTTCTTCTCTAATTTTATGTAAAAAGAATATTTCTACACATTCTCCATATATATCTTCATGAAAATCTAATATATTTGTTTCAACACAAAGTTTTTTTCCTTTTACTGTAGGATTATATCCTACATTAGTCATAGCTTTGTAAAGCTTATCTTTATATTTTACCAAACTATAATAAACTCCACCTTGAGGAAGTACAAATTTTTTATCATAATCTAAGTTTATAGTGGGAAATCCTATAGTTCGTCCTATCTGCTTACCCTTAATAATCTGCCCACTTAACATAAAAGGTCTTCCTAGCATTACATTTGCCTTTTCAATTTCTCCCTCTTGTATGTAGTTTCTTATTTTAGAACTGCTTATTATTTCATCTTTTAATTTAATAGGCTTAGCTACATAAAGCTTAAACCCTAAAATTTCACTATACTTCCTTAAAAGTTCAACGTCCCCTAAATTCTTATATCCAAATCTATAGTTAAAACCTACAATTACACCTACCGCATTGTAGGAATTTACTAAATTTTTGATAAAATCTTCTGGAGTTATTCTCATAAAATTTTCATCAAAGGTAATAAAATTTACTACATCGACTCCTAATTTTTCTAATATCTCGATTTTATGAGCATTATCCATTATAAGTTTTGGTGCAACATCCTCATTTATAACTGTTAAAGGATGATTTTCAAAGGTACATACCATAGTTCTAGCATTAATAAAATTTAAATTTTCTTCTTTATTTTTATTATACTTCTTGGCCATCTCTATTGATTTTTTTATAAGAGACTTATGACCAAGATGAATTCCATCAAAACTACCTAAAACTATAAAGGTAGGAAAATTTAACTTCTCATTAAAATTATCCTTTATTATCTTCATATCTATATCCTCTAGATTAAAATCTTTATCAATTTAAAACCTACATCGTTTTTTCTGCCTATTCCAACTAAGTTGTTTTCTTCATCGTAAACTCTGTAAATTTCATCTTTTAATATGTTTGATGTAAAGCTTTTATCCTTTAATATGACTCCATTAAGAAGAAGGGTTTTAAATTTAATATCAGCTACTATCTTAGGATAGTTTAAAAAAGCATTTTCTATAGGGATAATATAATCATATATATTTTCCTCATTTAAAGACTCAATACTTATACTATTTTCTTTCGTAAATTTGCCTGTAGCTGTTCGCTCTAACGCGCTCATCATAGCACCACAGCCTAATTTCTCTCCTATGTCATAGCATAGGCTCCTAATATAAGTACCTTTAGAGCAGTTTACTTCCATCTTTACATAAGGAAGATTAATTTCTAAAACTTTTATATCATGTATAGTTATACTTCTAGCTTCTCTTTCAATTTCTATACCTTCTCTTGCAAGTTCATAAAGCTTTTTACCATTTACTTTAAGTGCTGAATACATTGGTGGAACCTGTTTTATGTTTCCTTTAAAAGAATAGACAGCTTCCATTACTTCTTCTGCTGTAACATTCACATCACACTGTCTTATTACTTTTCCCTCAATATCATAAGTATCTGTTACTTCTCCTAGCTTTAACTCTGCAACATAAACCTTATTATTTTCCATAATGTAATCAATAGCTTTAGTGGCTTTACCTATACAAATAGGTAAAACCCCGCAAGCTTCAGGATCTAAAGTTCCACAATGACCAACTTTTTTTTCATTGGTAAGCTTTCTTATAATTCTAACTACATCAAAAGAAGTGATTTTTGTTGGCTTATAAATATTTAATATACCAAAAATATTTTTTTTATTAGAAATATCTTTAATTTCTCTATTTAAGTTCATTATATCAACTCTTTTTCTAATATAGTTATTAACTTATCTTTTATAGTTTGTATATTACTTTCTGCCACAAAACCTGCTGCTCTAATATGTCCACCACCATTAAAGCCCTCTGCAACTTTTCTTACATCAACCTTATTTTTTGAACGTAAGCTAACTTTAACACCATCTTCTGATTCCTTAATCAGCACTGTTACTTCTGCACTTTCAACTTTACTTCCAAAGGCTATTAAGTCAGATGTATCAGAGCCATCTAGATTCAGTTCCTCTAATATTTTATTAGTAAGTTCCATAAATACAACTTTTTTATTACATTCTAAAGTCATAGTTTCTATAACTTTTCCATAAAGCTTAACTTTATTAAAGCTTTTATTATCAAAAATAATTCTATGAATCTCACTAAAATCAATGCCTGTATTTATTATATCCCCTGCAATGTTATGAGTGTCACTAGTAGTATTAGAATGTCTAAATGAGCCAGTATCGGTTAATAGTGAAGTATATAATGCTACTCCTATTTCCTTAGTTAGGCTTATATCTAGTAGCTTTAATATTTGGTATATAATTTCTCCTACTGCTGCCGCATTGGTATTTACATAGTTTACATCTCCATATAATTCATTTGACATATGATGATCCACATTAACTAACGTATAATCCCTATCTTTTAATAGAATTTCTGCATTAATTCTTTTAAAATCTCCACAATCTAATACAATGACTAATTCTGTATCTTGTTCTACATTATAATTTTCACCAGTTATCTCTTCTGAACAAGGTAAATAAGTAAATGTTTGAGGAATAGCCTCTTTACAAAGAATAGTACAGTCTTTTCCTATACTCCTAAGTGCTAAAGTAAGTGCTGTACTACTTCCTAGAGAATCACCATCTGGAGAAGTGTGAAAGGTAATAGCAATTTTTTTACTTTCTTTAATTTTCTCAATAACATTATTTATTGCCATTACTATTTTGCTCCTCTATTTGTTTAAGTAATGAATTTAGGTGTTGTGCTCTATCAAGGGTATTATCTAACTCTATAATAACTTCAGGTATATGTCTTACTTTAACATTTTTAGCTATTTCTTTTCTTATAAATCCTACAGAACTTTTAAGAGCTGAATAACTATCTTCTTTTTCCTTTTCACTACCAAAAATACTTACATATATCTTTGCATAGCTTAAATCTTTGCTTACATCTACATCAGTTACGCTTATCATTGCAGTTAATCTAGGGTCTTTTATTTTATTTTGTATTGTGTTACTTACGTCTCTTTTTATTTCCTCGTTAATTCTACCGCTTCTATACTTTGTCACGTAACTCACTCCTTATGTTTATATTTGTTTAGGTTTAATTTCCTCCATAGTATAAGCTTCAAGGATATCTCCTTCTTTTATGTCATTGAATTTCTCTATACTTAAACCACATTCAAAACCAGCTGCAGCCTCTTTAACATCATCTTTAAATCTCTTTAATGATGCTAATGTTGATTCAAATATAACTATACCTTCTCTTAAAATTCTTACACTTGAGTGCCTAGTAATCTTTCCATTTAGAACATAACATCCTGCAATTGTACCTACATTGGAAATTTTATAAACCGCTCTTACTTCTACTCTTCCTTGTATAACTTCTTTATACTCTGGATCAAGCATTCCCACCATTGCAGATTTAATATCCTCAATAGCGTCATATATTATTCTATAAGTTTTAATCTCAACGCTTTCTTTTTCTCCAGCAGCTATAGCATTTCCATCTGGTCTTACATTAAATCCTATTATAATTGCATTGGAAGCTGATGCCAGCGTAACATCTGTTTCAGTTATAGCTCCAACACCACCATGAATTACTCTAACTTTAACATTATCTGTTGAAAGTTTTTCTAATGATTGTCTTATAGCTTCCACAGAACCTTGTACGTCTGCTTTTACTATAACACTAAGTTCTTTAACTTTTCCTTCTTGAATTTGACTATATAAGTTTTCCATAGAAACTTTATTAGATGCAGTAAAGTTTTCTTGTCTTATTTTTTCTTTTCTCTTATCTGCCATGTTTCTAGCTGTTTTCTCATCTTTAACAACATTAAATCTATCTCCAGCTGCTGGAACTTCAGATAATCCTAAAACTTCTACTGGTATTGATGGTCCAGCAGATTTTATTTTATTACCTTTATCATCTATCATAGCTCTTATTCTTCCATAAGTAGTTCCTACGATTATTGAATCTCCAACATTTAATGTTCCGTTTTGAACAAGTAGTGAAGCTACTGGTCCTCTACCTTTATCAAGTTTAGCTTCTATAACCGTTCCTTTAGCTCTTCTTTCTTTATTGGCAGTTAGCTCTAACATTTCTGAAGTTATTACTACCATTTCTAGTAATGTATCAATACCTTCTCTTGTATGGGCTGATACTGGAACACATATTGTGTCTCCACCCCAATCTTCAACAATTAATCCATGTTCAGTTAACTCTTGTTTAACTTTATCTGGGTTTGCTGATGGTTTATCCATTTTATTTATAGCAACTATCATTGGAACATTAGCTGCTTTACAGTGGTTAATAGCTTCAGCAGTTTGTGGCATTATTCCATCATCAGCTGCAACAACTAATATAACAACATCCGTAATTTGAGCTCCTCTAGCTCTCATTGCAGTAAAAGCTTCGTGTCCTGGTGTATCAAGAAAAGTAATCTTTTCATCATTTACATCAACAGTATAAGCTCCTATATGTTGTGTAATTCCACCTGCTTCTGTAGCCGTAACTTTAGATTTCTTAATAGCATCTAATAGTGACGTCTTACCATGGTCAACGTGTCCCATAACAGTAACTACAGGTGGTCTTTTTTCAGTATCGTTTTCTTCTTCAAAGTTGTCTTCTATATCCTCTTCTTCACCAAGTTTTCCAGCTTCTTCTTCTTTTAATACCGCCATTGAACCGAACTTTTCAACAACTTGTTCAGCGATATTAAAATCTATTTCTTGATTCATATTAGCCATAACGCCTAAGAAAATTAATTGTTTAATAACTTCTACAGGTGGTTTTTTAAGCTTTTCTGCTAAATCTTTAACAATTATAGTTTTCTCCATCTCTATAACTTCATCTTGTGTCAGTTCTAAATCTTCTTCATCAGAATCCCTATTTCTTATCTTGTTTCTATTTTTTTTCTTATTTAACTTATTTACATTCTCATTTTCAACATTCTCATAATGCTCTATTGTTTCATTTGTATTTGCTTTTTGATCTGCAAATAATTCTTTAATAAGCTCAGCATCTTCCTCATCTATCATACTCATATGATTTTTAGCTTCTATACCAAACTCTTCGAAAAGCACTGTGATTAAATCTTTACTTAAAACTTCTAACTCTTTAGCTAATTCGTATATTCTTACTTTCGCCAAAGCTTTCACCTCCGAATTTATATGTTATTATGCTCTTGCCATAAATCAATGAGCTTTTCACTCATATTTTTATCTTTTACACATAATACATTTATTTCTTCTCGCCCTAAGGAAATACCTAATTGAAATTTTGGTACATCCTCTAATAAAGGAATTTCTCTATCACTACAGTATCTTTTAAATTTATCTTTAGTATTTTCCGAACACTCCAGTGATAATATTGCAAGATAAACCTTTTCTTTCTTTATTATTTCTTCACACTTATTATATCCCTCTATCAAATTTCCTGACTTTTTAGTAAGTCCTAAAAATTGATAAAACTTATTGGTCATATCTCATCTCTTCCTTTAATCTTTCAAATATATCATCACTGATTTTACCCTCAAGATTTCTCTCTAATCTTTTTGCTTTTATAGACTTTTCTAAGCATTCTATACTTTTACAAATATATGCTCCTCGTCCTGGCTTTTTCCCAGTAGTATCAATAAAGACTTCTCCTTCTTTATTTCTAACTACTCTTATAAGCTCTTTTTTAGGCTTCATCTCCATACAGCCAGTGCACATTCTTTGTGGTATTTTTTTCACCTTCATAGATATCACCTACTCTAGAATTTCATTTATCTCAGTTTCTTTATTAACGTCAGTAACATCTAAAGCTGTGTAAGCTTGAGATTTGCTTTTTATATCAATTTTCCATCCAGTTAATCTTGCAGCTAACCTTACGTTTTGACCTTCTTTACCTATAGCAAGTGATAACTGGTTATCATCAACTACAACTTTAGCGCTTTTATTTTCTTCATCTACTTTAACTTCTAAAATTTTAGCTGGGCTTAATGAATTAGCAATATACTCTTCTGGAATCTTGCTGTATTTTATAATATCAATTTTTTCATTTTTAAGTTCGTTTACAATACTTTGTACTCTTATTCCCTTAGGACCAACACAAGCACCCATTGCATCAACATTTTCGTCTTTTGAATGTACAGCTATCTTTGTCCTTGAACCCGCTTCTCTTGATATACTTTTAATCTCCACAATACCACTATATATCTCTGGCACTTCTCTTTCAAATAATCTCTTAACTAAGCCTGGATGAGTTCTTGAAACTACTACCTGAGCGCCCTTTGTAGTATTCCTAACTTCAACTATATATAGGCTAAGCTTTTCATTAAAAACATACTCTTCTCCATGCATTTGTTCATTAGGTCCAAGCACTGCTTCTATTTTGCCTAAATTGATAAACACATTGCCTCTATCTTTTCTTATTACTGTTCCTGTAATTATATCATATTCCTTTGCTATAAATTCATTGTATATGATATTTCTTTCAGCTTCCTTGATTCTCTGTATAACAACTTGCTTTGCAGATTGTGCTGCCACTCTACCAAATTGTCTTGGAGTAACTTCTATTTCTGCTATATCTCCTATAGTATATCTTGGGTTTATTTCTTTAGCCTCTTCTGGTAAAATTTCACAACTTTCATCATAAACCTCATCTACAACTTCCTTTTGTGCGTAAACATGGATTTCACCAGTTTCTCTATTCATTGTAACCTTTACATTTTGACCGCTATTCGGAGAATTAGCATAATTTTTTTTATATGCAGCAACTAATGCATCTTCAATTGTGCTAAATAATACATCTTCACTTATTCCTTTTTCTCTTACTATTTCTTTAAGTGCGTCTATAAATTCTTCATTCATCTCATTATCCTCCTATAACGTCGGATTTAAATTCACTACTGATACTTTGTCTCTTGGAATCGTTACTGGAGCATTATCAATTTCAATCACTAAATTTAAAGTATCAAAGTCTTTTAAAATTCCTTCATATTTTTTCTTTCCATTTAATAAACTGTTCAAAATAACTTTTACATCTTGATTTAAATATTTCTTAAGATGAGCTTCTGTAAATAATGTTCTAAATACTCCTGGAGAAGAAACTTCTAAATTATATTCATCGGAGATTGGATCTTCAATATCTAATATGTCACTAATCTCTCTGCTTACTTTTTCGCAATCAGAAAGAGAAATTCCTTTTTCGTTATCTATATAAACTCTAAAAATATATTCCCCTGCTTCTCTTATATACTCTAAATAATAAAGCTCACAATTATTCTTTTCTACTATGGGCTTTGCAAGAGCTATAAGTCTTTCAACTAATGGGTCATTTTGCATAACTACTACCTCCTTATTTAATTTTTGTTTAGTTTAAATCTAAAAATATATAATAAAACGCAACGAATAGATGTTGCGTTTTTAATAAATAGAGAGTAGGCAAAACCTACTCTCTCCAACTAAATTTGTCATAACTCACTAAACTAACCAAAATTATATCACAGTTCTAGCTTAATTTCAAGTAAATTGCCATCTTAAAATAAGCATAATTGATTAGTTTCTGGTAAGCCTTCCAAAGCACCATGATTATCTAAAGCTTCAATTACCGTTTTAGAAACTTTACTTCTAATTCGTAAATCTTCTTTGGAGATAAACTCTCCATCAACTCTAGCTTCCATAATACTCTTAGCTGCATTCTGCCCAGCACCTTGAAGTCCACTAATAGGAATTCTAATTGACTCTCCTTCTATAGTAAATTTAGTAGCATCAGATTTATATATATCCACTGGTAAGAATTTTATACCTCTTTTATACATTTCGTAAGATAATTCTAATATAGTAAGTAGCCCTTTTTCCTTAGGTCCTACATTGTTTCCTAAAGCGTTTATCTCATCCATTTTAGCTTTTATAGCTTCTTCTCCTTTAATTACTATATCTCCATCAAAGTCATCTGCTCTTACAGTGAAATAAGTTGCATAGTAAGCTCTAGGATAATAAACTTTATAATAAGCTATTCTAACTGCCATCATAACATAAGCAGCAGCATGGCCTTTAGGAAACATATACTTAATTTTTTTACAAGATCCTATATACCAATCTGGTACATCATGTTCTCTCATTATTTGCTCATTTTCCTCTGAAAGACCCTTACCCTTTCTAACCTTTTCCATTATAGTAAATGCAGTTTTAGGAGGAAGACCTTTGTATATTAGATACACCATAATATCATCTCTTGTAGATATACAATCTTTAAGTGTTGTATATCCTTCTTTGATATAGTATTGAGCATTATTAAGCCATACATCTGTGCCGTGAGAAAGTCCTGAAATTCTCACTAGATCAGAAAATGTCTTAGGCTGCGTATCTATAAGCATTTGTCTAACAAATTTTGTACCAAATTCCGGTATCCCATAGCTACCTACCTCACACCCTAGTTCTTCTTTAGTTAACCCTAAAGCTTCTGTAGAAGTAAATATACTTATAACTTTAGGATCTGAAAGTGGTATCGTCTTAGGATCAAGTCCAGTTATATCCTGTAGCATTCTAAGCACTGTAGGATCGTCGTGACCAAGTATATCTAATTTTAATAATCTACCACTTATAGAATGATAATCAAAGTGAGTAGTTATTATATCTGATGTAGAATCATCTGCTGGACGTTGAATTGGACAGAAATTAAATATTTCATTATCATTAGGTACAACCATTATACCACCTGGATGTTGTCCTGTAGTTCTCTTAACTCCTGTACATCCTAATGTCAACCTTTCAATTTCAGCCGATGTTACATACTTTCCTTTTGAGTCTAAATACTTCTTAACAAATCCATAGGCAGTTTTTTCTGCAATAGTACCTATAGTACCTGCTTTAAAGGTATATCCTTCACCAAAAAGAACTTCTGTATATCTATGAATATCACCTTGGTTATCCCCTGAAAAGTTAAGGTCTATATCTGGTTCTTTATCACCTTCAAATCCTAAGAAGGTCTCAAATGGTATATCATGGCCATCTTTATTATAGACAGTACCACACTTTTCACAGTTTTTATCTGGAAGGTCTACTCCTGAAGCTACAGATCCATCCATAAAAAATTCACTATGTTTACAATTAGGACACACATAATGTGGTGGAAGACCATTTACTTCTGTTATATCTGTCATAGTTGCAACAAATGAAGAACCAACAGATCCTCTAGAACCAACCAAATATCCATCAGCTATAGACTTAGCAACAAGTTTATGGGCAATTAAATAAAGCACTGCATACCCATTATTTATTATAGAGTTAAGTTCTTTATCTAACCTTTTTTGAATAACTTCTGGTAAATTTTCTCCATATATAGAATGAACCTTTTTCATAGTCATATTTCTTATATCATCTTCCGCACCTTCTATTTTAGGAGGATAGGTTTCATCTGGTATAGGTTTTACAGCTTGAACTTCATCGGATATTTTATTAGGATTTACTATTACAACCTCTCGTGCTTTTTCTTCTCCTAAATAGGAAAATTCCTTAATCATCTCATTAGTAGTTTTTAAATACAGTGGAGCTTGATTATCCGCATCGGAAAATCCTTGACCTGCCATTAATATTCTTCTAAATACCTCATCTGTAGGATTTAAAAAATGAACATCTCCTGTGGCTACTACAGGTTTATTATATTTTTCTCCTAAATCACAAATTTTCTTATTTATATTTCTAAGTTCTTCTTCATTTTTAACATTTCCATTTTGTATTAAAAATCTATTATTGTCTATGGGTTGTATTTCTAAATAATCATAAAGCTTTACTATATTCTCCATTTCCTCTATAGATTTTCCTTGAAGTACTTCTCTATATATTTGACCAGCTTCACAGGCAGAACCTATAATAAGCCCTTCTCTATATTTTTCAATAAGGCTTTTAGGTACCCTTGGTCTTCTATAAAAATGTTCTAAATTAGAATAGGATATAAGCTTATATAAGTTTTTAAGCCCTTCTTGAGTTTTAGCCAATATAATTATATGGTATGTCATTGCTTTTTTTATATTAAAACTTCCTAAAAATTCGCTATTTAAAGAATTAATATCTAATATATTTCTTTCTCTAAGCATATTAAAGCAATGTAAAACTATCTCCGCAGTTGCCTTAGCATCGTCTACTGCCCTGTGATGATTTTCTAAAGATATACCTATATGCTTACATATCACGTTTAGCTTATATCTTTTCAGATCCGGAAACAAAAACTTTGCTAATGGTATTGTGTCCATTATTGGATTTTTAAATTCTAATCCCAATCTTTTACAATTTTTCATTATAAATGATGTATCAAAAGAAGCATTATGTGCAGCTACTATACTATTACCTATAAAATTCATAAACTTAGGAAGTATAGAGGCTATATCCTCAGCATCTTTGACCATGTCATTATTAATACCTGTGAGTTCTGTTATTTCATAGGGGATAGCTCTATTAGGATTTACAAATTCATTAAATCTATCTATAATTTTCCCATTTTCTATCTTTACGGCCCCAATTTCTATAATACTATCATTTTCACTAGAAAATCCTGTAGTTTCTATATCGAATACCACAAAACTATCATCTAGCGTTTTCCCTTCTCCATTCAAAACAATTGGAACTCCATCATCTACTAAATAGCCTTCCATTCCATATATAACTTTTATATTATTCTTTTTTGCAGCATCCATAGCTTCTGGAAAAGCTTGTGCTACTCCATGATCTGTTATAGCGATAGCACTATGGCCCCATTTAGCTGCAGTTTCGATTAATTTTGAAGCAGAAGTTATTCCATCCATGGCACTCATAGTAGTATGAGCATGCAATTCTATTCTTTTTTCTTCGCTAGTGTCATTCCTTTCAATTTTATGCATCTTAACTATATGCTTACCCATTATCACTATCTCTCTAGCATAGGTATCATATATAACTTCACCACTGACCTTACAATAAAGTCCTACCTTTAAATTTTCCTGTAATCTTTCAAGTTCTTGATTCTTCAAAAAGCATTTTATAGTTATAGAACTTGTATAATCTGTTACATAAAAAGTAGGAATTATCCTTCCAGTTTTGGTTTCAATAATTTCTACCTTAAATACATCTCCACAGACAGAAACAAATCCTGAAGTTTGATCTAGTTCTTCGATAGGAGTTATCTCTCCACTTACATGTCTACCGACAATGACATTTTCATCTTTAATATCTGTTTTACTACTCTCAAATTTAGTTTTTTTGTATCCTCCTTGATTTGAGTTAGATGAGGGTTTAGGCTTTGAAATTTCCTTAGATACTGTCATCGGTTTGTCTTTCATAACTTCTTGAATTATGTTAATATTTTCTTTTTCTTTTTCTTTAAAATAGTCAAATTTTTTATCAGTATCATATTGAACTTTAATACTAGCATTTATTCCGTATACTTCTTTAAGAGTAGTCCTAAGATTATGTTCCATATTTTTATTACATAGTAAATCGCAAATAAATTTATTTGAAATGAATATATTTAAAGTATCATTTTCCACTGTTTTTTTACAATTCAAAAGTACTGTTTTTAGAGCGGGGCTTTTTGAGGTTACAGTAGCAACAACATCAGTCCAATACATAGAACAAATCTCTTCAAGATTAGCAGACTTTATATCTATATACCATATAAATTCTAAGTCATTAAAAGACGGTAAAATGTTTTTTAGAAGCTTTTCTACTCTTGGTTTATTTTCTTCTTTTACGCTGCTATTGCCTTTAATGTGTATTCTCAATTTTCCGCTTTTTTTAAGGTACTGAACTCTCAGTACCTTAATATCATATTGGCATATCTCTTCATCTTCATCTAAATGATTTTTTAAAATATCAACTAGGCTTAAATTCATATTCATTCGCCTCCTAGTCTTAAAGTTTTTCTATTTCCTTCATGAGTTCTTCAACTAACTCACTCTCTTTAACTTTTTTTATAACTTCACCTTTTTTAAATATAAGGCCTTGACCTTTTCCACCTGCAATGCCTATATCAGCCTCTCTAGCTTCTCCTGGGCCATTTACTACACAGCCCATTACTGCTACCTTAATATTTTTATTTAAATTTGCTAATCTTTTTTCTACCTCATTTGCAATACCTATTAAATCAATCTCAGTTCTCCCACAAGTAGGACAAGATACAAATTTTACACCTTCATTTATATAACCTAAAGATTTTAAAATTTCTCTCCCTACTTTAACCTCTTCCTCAACATCTCCAGTTATAGATACTCTTATAGTATCTCCAATTCCTTCAGTTAATAATGATCCTATACCTACACTAGATTTTATAGTTCCTCTCCAAGGAGTTCCTGACTCTGTTACTCCTAAGTGAAGAGGGTAGTTAACTTTACTTGAAATCATTTTGTAGCTTTCAATCATTTGTAATACATCAGAAGACTTAATTGAAATTACTATATCATGAAAGTCCATATCTTCAAGGATTCTTACATGCCCTAAAGCACTTTCTACTAATGCTTCTGGACATGGTTTACCGTATTTTTGAAGCAAAGATTTCTCAAGGGAGCCAGAATTCACTCCAATCCTTATAGGAATACCTCTTTCCTTAGAAGCCTTTACTACTTCTCTAACTCTTTCTTCACTACCAATGTTGCCCGGATTAATTCTAAGCTTAGAAACTCCATTTTCAATGGATTTTAAAGCTAATCTATAATCGAAATGTATATCTGCCACTAATGGTATGTTAATTTTCTTTACTATTTCCTTTATAGCTTCTGCTGCCTCCATATCTGGTACTGCACATCTAACAATATCACAACCAGCCTTTTCTAATCTTAAAATTTGCTCTACAGTGGAATTAACATCTCTAGTGTCTGTATTAGTCATAGACTGTACAGATATTTTTGCATCTCCACCAATATAGGTATTTCCTATTTTTATCTTTCTTGTAACTTTTCTATCCATAACTTTCACTCCTAAAACTGTACAGGGCTAACTATATCTTTTATAAGTACTATCACCATAAGGGCCATTAATATCATAAAACCATAATAGTTTATTGTTGCAACCTTTTCTTTATTAAATTCCTTTCGAGTGATTATTTGAAGTAATAATAACATAATCCATCCACCATCTAATGCCGGGAAAGGAATTATATTAAATATAGCCAATTGCACACTTAAATATGCAATAAAGAACATTAATGTAGTTAAACCTGCTTTTGCAACCTTTCCTGTAACTTTTATTATGGTTATAGGACCACCTACATCATCTTTAGATATTTTCCCTTGAAATAGTTGACCAAAGAATTTAAAAGTCTGTTTTGCCATACTTAAAGTTTGATCCACACCATATTTTACTGATTCAGTAAAAGTTGGCTTTTTAAAAGCTCCTCCAATACCCACCAAATACTGATTTTTTTCTTTATTAAACTCTGGCTTAACCTGATAATTTTCAACTATACCATCTCTCTCAATGGTTATAGTTACTTCTTCACCTTTTCCTGTAATAATATTAGTTACAAAATCATCCCATGTGACAATTTTATTACCATTAACTTCCTTGATAATATCTCCTGACCTTATTCCGGCAGTATATGCTGGAGTATTTTGTTCTATTCTATCTACTGTAGGAATTTGAAATCCTTGAACTTTTCCTACTAAAGAGAATAATATTATGGCAATAATAATATTCATTATTGGCCCTGCAGATACTATTGAAAGCTTCTGCCAGGAACTTTTATTTGCATAAGCTCTAGAATCTGAAGTGGTAACATCATCATCTTCTCCATACATTTTTACATATCCACCTATCGGAAGAGCTTTTATCATATACTCAGTTTCTTTTCCTTTTATTCCAAAAAGCTTTGGTCCCATACCAATAGAAAATTCATCAACTCTAACATCATTTAATTTTGCAAGTATAAAATGACCAAATTCATGGCCTACTATAAGTAGTCCAAAGGCTAAAAGCCCCATAACTACATAAGAAATATTTTGAAGCATTGCTCCCATAAAAGTCACCCCTTATAACTTATATTTTTCTATTACATAATGCCTTACTTTACTATCTATGTCTATTATTTCTTCCAAAGTAGGCTTTTCTATGTATTCAAAAGTTTTCATACATTCTCTTATAATTTTTTCTATTTGAAGATACTCTATATCCCCTTTTAAAAATAGCTCTACAGCTATTTCATTAGAAGCATTCATGATTGCAGGCATATTACCACTTTTTTCTCCTGCTTCATATGCCAGTTTCAAGCATCCAAAAGTATCCATATCAGGTTCTTCAAAAGTTAATGTTCCTAAAGTATAAAAGTCTAGCTTTTCTGTTAAGGAAGTTTTTCTCTCAGGATAATTTAATGTATATTGTATAGGTAATTTCATATCTGTATTACCTAATTGAGCTATAACACTACCATCTACATATTCTACCATTGAATGAATTATGGTCTCAGGATGTATAACTACTTCTATATTTTTATAAGGCATATCAAATAGATAATGTGCCTCTATTACTTCTAATCCTTTATTAACTAATGTAGAAGAATCTATAGATATCTTTCTACCCATATTCCATTTAGGATGTTTTAGTGCTTGTTCTGGACTTATGTTGTTAAGTTCCTCTCTTTTTTTTCCTCTAAAAGGTCCACCAGAACCAGTTAATATCACTTTATTTAATGATTTATGGTCATTTCCTTGAATACATTGAAATACAGCACAATGTTCAGAATCTACAGGTAATATCTTTACCCCGTTCTCTCTTGCTTCTCTCATTACAATCTCTCCAGCTACTACAAGAGTTTCTTTATTAGCAAGTGCAATATCCTTCTTAGCTCTTATAGCATTTATTGTAGGTATGAGACCTATCATTCCTACTACAGAAGTAACTACCATTTCCACATCATCTAAAGTAGAAATTTTATTTAATCCCTCTAACCCCTCGTAAACTTCAACTTTTAAGCTATTTTCTTTACAATAATCTTTTATTTTTATATAGCTATCATGATCCATCATAGCAACATATTTAGGATTAAATTCTTTAATTATATCTATTACTTTATCACAGCTGGTATTAGCAGATATGCCTACTACTTTAAACTCATTATTACTGTTTCTAATTACTTCTAGGGTTTGTGTTCCTATAGAACCTGTAACCCCTAATATACTTATGTTCTTCAAAATAATCTCTCCTTCATAAATCTATTTAACACCATAAATTTTATCAAATTTAGGTTCAAGGCATCTGATATAAAATAATAACCCAAAGATGTTAGCATATTTTATATCAGACAAGGCGTCAGGTTCTGATCATAGTTGGGCTATAGTCAGGTTCTGACAACGCAGTATGATAGAAAATAGGCTAACATACTGGTTTATTATTTTGTTGAAGATGCCTTAATATAAATTCATTTACTGTTATAACATATAATGGTCCCATAATCATTCCTACCACTCCAAAATTTTTCATTCCTATGTAAAGAGCTAGAACCATAGGAAGAGGATGAATTTGAAGCTTATTACTCATAAATTTAGTTTGTATCATTTGAGTATTAACCATAAGCAAAATATATAATAATATTATACCAAATGCAATAATATATTGCTTTATCGTTATATAATATACAAACAATGGTATAAAAATTATAAATATCCCTACATAAGGAATTATATCTAATAATCCACATACTATTCCAAGAACTATAGAATTTTCTACTGACAATGCTGAGAATCCTGCTATAGTTATAATTGTATTTACTCCTACAGATAAAAATAATATCTTAAATAATTTTTTTACTTCAACACTCTTCTCAGATAGTATATAATAATTTTCTTCTGTAATTATTTTTTTTATAAAATCACAAATGGAAACAGTATCAGATAAAATAAAGTAAGCAGTAATATTACCTATAAAGTATGTTAATATCTGTTCGGTAGTATATACTGCTCCTTTAGTTAAAAATCCACTATTAAATACATTGTGAAAGACTCCCTTTAATCCCTCTTTTATGGTAAAAGTATCAATTTTATTAAATGGTATAATTCTATTATACATATTAACAAAATCCACGATAAATCCCTCATATTGATTTCTAATAAAACCTCTTATATGAGTAAATAAAAAATTTCCTATAAACAATATGATTATAAATAAAAATCCATTGACAAATATCAAGCTAATTACTGCACTAGTTTTTGAATTAAATATATTATTTTTTGTTATTAATTTGTGTATAGGTAAGGACAGTATTAATAGCCCTACCGTTACTACTATAGGCTGAATATAACTAGTCATTAGTATACTTAAAAGTATAAATACTATAAGTAATATAGCTGAATAAATTATTCCCTTATATTTCACTCCTAAATCCCCATAAAAATTGTTATATAATAGTATATTACAACTGATACGAAAAGTATGCTATCAAATCTATCTAATATCCCTCCATGTCCAGGAATAAGATTACTATAATCTTTAACTTTTGCATATCTTTTTATAGAAGATGCCACTAAATCTCCAAATTGGCCAAATATACCTCCTAATGTTCCTATGATTACATAATTATATATTGAAATATTAACCCCATATTTGCTGATCACATAACCATATAAGGTACATCCTATTATGCTTCCTAAAAGTCCACCTATAGATCCCTCTATGGTCTTTTTAGGACTAACTTTAGGAATTAGCTTATGTTTCCCTAAATATTTACCACTATAATATGCTAAGGTATCACATCCCCAAGATGATATAAATATTAACCATATTAAGTAGCTTCCATGTATTTTATTTTCAATTAATACTATAAAACTAAAGAATACAGCTACATATAAATATCCAAATACAGTCACTGCTACATCAATAAAATTATAATCCGTTTTGATAACAGGAACACAAAGCAGTAAAAATACTGCAATTATTAATACATAAAAAAATAATTCTAAATCTAATGTAGATTTTAAGGTAATAAAATGCACTAAACAAAGGGCATAACCTACTATAGCTATTGGTTTTATACCACAATTTTTTGATGCCTTATAAAATTCATATAATCCAAGTAAGGCTAAAAGCATTACAAAGTATTTAAGGTAAATACCACCAATAAAGAATATTAATAATGAGGGTGCAATTATTGCAGCACCAATATATCGCTTATCCATTTTAAATCCTCCTTTGTTACTTTACCCCACCAAATCTTCTATTTCTATTTTGGAAATCCCATATAGCCTTATGTAAATCTTCTTCTTTAAAATCAGGCCATTTTATATCAGAATACCAAAATTCTGCATAAGCACTTTGCCATAAAAGATAATTACTCAGCCTCTGCTCTCCACTTGGCCTTATTATTAAATCAGGATCTGGCATACCTTTTGTATATAAATAGTTTGAAAATAGTTCTTCATCTATAGATGAAATACTTAATTTTTCATTTTTTACTTTACTACAGATGTTTTTAACCGCCAATATTATTTCATCACGCCCACCATAATTCAATGCTATGTTCAAAGTTAATCCAGTATTATTTTTGGTTTTTTTCTTTGCATTATCTATAGTATCTTGACAAACTTTTGGTAACTTTGTCACATCTCCAATAGTCCTAAAAATTACATTGTTTTTAAGTAAATCCTCTAATTCTTTATTTAAAAATTCTACAATTAAATTCATAAGTGCAGATACTTCTTCTTCAGGTCTTTTCCAATTTTCCGTAGAGAAAGCATAAAGTGTTAAAAATTTCACTCCTAAACTATCACATTCATCTACAATTCTTCTTATACTTTTCATTCCTTCTCTATGTCCCATAACTCTCGGAAGCCCTTTTTGCTTCGCCCATCTTCCATTACCATCCATTATAATTGCAATATGTACAGGCATTCTCTCTAAATCTAATTTAACTTTTTCTTTTTCACTTCTTTTCTTCTTAAAAAATCCTAGCANNCAATCTTCTCTCTCCATTCCATTCGCTTTAGCTAATTAAGGCATCTAATATGAAACTAGCCAGTTAGTTATGCAAAATAGGCTAATACACTAACTTATTTTTTTGAAGATGCCTAATTCTATTATTAGTAAAAATCATATGTATTACAATAAAATAAGTTATATATTTAAAGTTTTTAATATTATTAATAAAACCTGCAAAAATGCAGGTTTTATTAATAATATAATTAAACTGACATAACTTCATTTTCTTTAGCTTCAAGAATTTTATCTATTTCTTTAACAAACTTATCAGTTTCTTTTTGTATATTTTCTTCTGCTTTCTTAGCTTCATCTTCGCTAATCTCATTGTCCTTTTTAAGAGCCTTTATCTTATCATTTGCATCTCTTCTAATAGCTCTTACAGCAACTTTAGCTTCTTCTCCAACTTTTTTAATAGATTTAACAAGATTTTTTCTCGTTTCTTCAGTAAGTTCTGGAATTATTAATCTTATAATAGACCCATCACTTGAAGGATTTAACCCTAAGTCTGACTTTAAGATTGCCTTTTCGATTTCCTTTATTGAACCTTTATCCCATGGTTGAATTAAAAGAACCCTTGGTTCTGGAGCAGATACACCAGCAACTTGATTTAATGGCATCATGCTACCATAGCATTCAATTTCAATTCTATCAAGCATTTTAGGGTTTGCTCTACCAGCTTTCATTGAACTTAATTCATTCTTTAATACTGATATAGTCTTGTTCATTTTTTCGTCAATAGTCTTAACAATTTCTTTTACCATAGAATTCCCTCCATTTAAACTTGGCCTTTACATGTATCAGAAGATACTAGAGTACCAATTTTTTCACCTTTAATCGCTCTAATTATATTTTCTGGTTCATCTAACCCAAATACTAATATTGGAATATTATTGTCCATACATAGCGATGTAGCTGTAGAATCCATAACTTGTAATCCCTTCTCTAGTACATCTATATAATTAAGATTATTAAATTTTACAGCATCTGAATGCTTATGTGGATCCTTATCATATACACCATCTACTTTTTTTGCTAACAAAATTACCTCTGCTTCGATCTCAGCTGCTCTTAACGCTGCTGTAGTATCTGTGGAGAAATATGGATTTCCAGTGCCTGCTGCAAATATTACTACTCTACCTTTTTCTAGGTGTCTCATTGCTCTCCTTCTTATAAAAGGTTCTGCAATCTCTCTCATCTCAATAGCAGTTTGAACTCTAGTATGTACTCCTACGCTTTCTAAGGAATCTTGAAGTGCTAATGCATTTATACAAGTTGCTAGCATTCCCATATAGTCCGCTGTTGTCCTATCCATACTCTCGCCGCTTCTTCCGCGCCAAATATTTCCGCCACCAACAACTGCACCAACTTCTATTCCCATCTCTACTAATTTCTTAATCTGTAATGCTATTTTATTAGCTACCTCAAAATCTATTCCATATCCTTTATCTGCAGCTAAAGCCTCACCTGAAAGTTTAAGCATAACTCTTTTGTATCTCGCAGCCTCCATATATATTATACCTCCAATTTATTATATTTACATCATAATTTTGTATAATTACAAGATATTTGAAAAAAAGAGAACACAGGGTTCTCTTTAATTTTAATTATTTACCTTGCATTTTTTGAACTTCTTCAGCAAAGTTATCTTCTTTTTTCTCGATTCCTTCTCCTCTTTCGAATCTAGTGAATCTTGTAATTTTTATGTCTGCTCCAATTTTCTTAGATTCTTCTTGAAGATATTTAGTTATAGTGTAATCAGAGTTTTTAACCCAAATTTGGTCTACTAAACAAACTTCTTTTAAGTATTTACTTACTCTTCCCATAACCATTTTATCAACTATATTTTCTGGCTTTCCTTCATTTAAAGCTTGAACTCTATATATTTCTTTTTCTTTTTCTAAAGTGTCTTGATCTACTGATGTTTTATCTAAGAATAATGGATTAGCAGCAGCAACTTGCATTGCAACATCTTTAGCAATTTGAGCTAAAGCAGCATCTTGTTTTTCACAAGCTAACTCAACTAAAACACCTATTCTTCCACCACCATGGATATAACTTTGAATTAGTCCATTGTCTATAGAAAACTTTTCAAATCTTCTTACAGACATATTCTCACCAATTTTTGCTATTAATGCAGTTAATACTTCTTTAATTGTTTTTCCATTATCAGCTATGTATTTTTCTTCTAATAGTTCTTCTACTGTATTAACATTTGATTCAACTACTTGTTTAGCTATATTGTTAGCTAATGATTTAAACTCTTCATTAGCAGCAACGAAATCTGTTTCACAGTTAACTTCAACTGCTGCACCTTTTTTCATATCTTCTGATATATAAGTTACAACTAGTCCTTCTGCAGCTATTCTTCCAGCTTTTTTAGCAGCAGCAGCTAATCCTTTCTCTCTTAATATTTCGATAGCTTTATCCATATCTCCATTTGTTTCATTTAGAGCTTTTTTGCAGTCCATCATTCCTGCACCAGTTCTTTCTCTAAGCTCTTTAACCATGCTCGCAGTTATCATTGTTATTCCTCCTCCTCATAATTAATTTAAAAGGTAAATGAAAAGAATTTCTTCTCTCATCTACCTTAAAAATTTATATGCTCATACATCTTAATTCCAGATGTTAAAGTCAAGGTAAATATAGAAATTATTCAGCTAATTGCTCACCTTGTCTAGCTTCAATTATAGCATCTGATAATCTTTCAGTTATTAATTTTACAGCTCTTATAGCATCATCATTTCCTGGTATTACATAGTCAACCTCATCTGGGTCACAGTTAGTGTCAACTATAGCTATAACTGGTATTCCTAATATTTTTGCCTCTGATATAGCATTTCTTTCTTTTCTAGGGTCAACCACAAATAGTGCACCAATTTTGTTTGCATCCATATTTCTGATTCCACCTAAGTTTTTCTCTAGTTTTTCTCTTTCATTCTTAAGCTTTATAACTTCTTTCTTTGGAAGAACGTCAAATATTCCATCCTCTTCCATTTTATCTAATTCTTCTAATCTGCCTATTCTTCTTTTAATAGTTGTAAAGTTAGTTAACATTCCACCTAACCATCTATTGTTAACAAAGTGCATTCCAGATCTAACCGCTTCTTCTTGTATAGCTTCTTGAGCTTGTTTTTTAGTTCCTACAAATAGAACATCTTTTCCTTCTTCTGCAATAGATTTTAAGAAATCATATGCTTCGTCGATTTTCTTAACTGTTTTTTGTAAGTCGATAATATATATTCCATTTCTTTCTGTGAATATATATGGAGCCATTTTAGGGTTCCATCTTCTTGTTTGGTGTCCGAAATGTACACCTGCTTCTAATAATTGTTTCATTGAAATAACTGCCATTTTAATATACCTCCTTGGTTTTACCTCCATTACCTTCATGTCCATGAAAAACCTAAATTTAGGCACCTTTTCACAAATACAGTAATGTGTGTATTTTCTTACTTGTGTAGTATAACATAATTATAATTACTATTCAATATAAAATTTACAGCTTATAAATCTTATATGTAAATAAATTAATATTAACTTTATTCAAAATTCTAATAATTCTTTTCAAAATATATTTCTCATTTCAATATACTTAATATTAAAATATATAAAAATTGGAAATTTATATTTTAATATTAAGTTTTCCATTTTTTATAAGTAATATTCATATTATAGAATTCATTATTCAAGATATATACTCTATATACTTATTAACTGACAACTTATAAAACATTTATCTCTTTAAAAACATAAAAATAGAGCAAAAGTATATGCTCTATTTTTATTACTCTATTTAAGTTTATTTAACTCTTCAATTAACTTATCATTAAGTATCTTTATATGTGTTCCTTTCATACCTAATGATCTTGATTCAATAACTCCAGCACTTTCAAACTTTCTTAATGCATTTACTATAACTGATCTTGTAATACCAACTTTATCAGCTATTTTAGATGCTACAAGCAATCCTTCAGTACCATCTAATTCATTGAATATATGTTCAACTGCTTCTAACTCTGAGTAAGATAAAGTTCCTATTGCTAATTGAACTATAGCTTTTTTTCTAGCTTCTTCTTCAATTTGTTCATTTTTAGCTCTTAATATTTCCATACCAACTATGGTTGCACTATATTCAGCTAATACTAAATCTTCCTCTGTGAATTCTTTATTAAATCTTGCAAGAAGTAATGTTCCTAGTCTTTCCCTATTTCCGTTTATAGGAACTATAGTGGAAAGTTTTCCTTCTATACCACATTCTTTCTGATCTTCAAACACACATATCCCTTTGCTTGAAAGATTTGCTCTAGTTTCTTCAACGCTCAGTAATCTTTCATTGTAATCCTCTGGGAACCTCATATTTTTAACAACTTGGTCTTTGACTGTATCACACTCAAATCCAGCTGCAAAATTAAAGCCTAGTATTTTTCCTTTTCTACTAATTATATATACATTACACTGTAATACTTCGCTTAATAAATTGCAGATATCATCAAATACTACTGGCTCAGTACCTGATTTTTGCAATATTCTATTTAGTTTTCTTGTTTTATCTAATAGCGACACTTCTACTCCTCCTTACTAAATTCATTACATTAAATTGAGTATATATCTTGTTACTAACTACACCTAAGAAATCTCATTTAAAGATATAAAGTTGTCACTTTAAAACTTATCTAAAAATTATCATCAAAATTTTAAATTTTTAGAATTGTTTCTTCCCTAGACTATCATATCATAAAACTTTTAGTATTTCAATAAATTTTTACCACATTCGACAAAATTCTTGGAAGCTCATAGGATATTTCTTCATTTTTTAACATAATAGAGTTTATAATTTAATCTTCTGTACTATTATTTTGCATATTTTGCTCTTTTTTATACTTACAATCTTTATTTATACATTCTAAATAATCGCCTTTTGTTTTTGTATATCTTTTAACCATTATTTCATTGCACTGTGGACATTTTTCACTTGTAGGTTCAAACCAACTTACAAAATCACATTCTGGATAAGAACTACATCCATAAAATTTATTTCCTTTTCTACTTCTTTTTTCTAATATTTTACTTCCACACTTCGGACAAGGTACATCTAATTCTGCTGCTAAAGGTTTAGTGTTTTTACACTCAGGATATCCAGGGCAAGCAAGAAAATCTCCAAATCTTCCATGCTTTATGACCATCTTTCTTCCACATTTGTCACACTCAATATCAGTAACTTCATCTTCAATAGTAATTTTAGCAATTTCCTTTTCAGCTATATCTATAGATTTTTTAACTGGTATAAAAAACTCATCCACTATTTTTTTCCAAGATTCTTTTCCTTCTTCTATGCTATCTAACTTATTTTCCATGGCAGCTGTAAACTCTACATCTACTATTTCTTTAAAATATTCACAAATTAAATTATTAACAATATAACCAAGCTCTGTAGGCTCAAGAACCTTTTTATTTCTCTCTACATACTTTCTTTCTAAAAGTGTAGATATAGTAGGTGCATAAGTACTTGGTCTGCCTATTCCATTTTCTTCTAAAGTCTTAACTAAAGATGCTTCTGAAAATTTAGCATGAGGTTGAGTAAAGTGCTGCTTACCTTCTATATTCTTAGGTGTAATTTCATCACCTTCATTTAGCTTAGGCATTTTTATAGCCTTTTCTTCTTCCTCGTTTTCATTACTATAAATTTTTGTAAATCCATCAAATTTAACAGTAGAGCCAGTTGCTTTTAAAGAATAGTCTCTATTATTAATTTCTATAGAAGTACTATCTAATATACAGGAAGCCATTTGACTTGCCATAAATCTATTCCAAATTAATGTATATAATTTATATTGAGGTTCTTTTAAATTTTCTTTGGCTATTTCAGGAGTTATATCAATATTAGTAGGTCTAATAGCCTCATGAGCATCCTGAGTATTTTTCTTTCCTTTATATACTCTCTTACTTTGAGGTAAATATTTCTCTCCAAAATTACCTGTGATAAAGTTTTTTGTATTTTCTTGAGCTTCATCTGAAATTCTAACAGAATCTGTTCTCATATAAGTGATTAATCCTATAGATCCATGTCCTTTAATTTCAATACCTTCGTAAAGCTGTTGTGCTATTGACATAGTTTTTTTAGTCGGAAAATTTAATTTTCTATAAGCATCCTGTTGAAGAGTACTTGTAGTAAAAGGCGGAAGCGGATTTTTATTTTTTTCACTATTTTTTATGCTTTTAACAATAAAAGTTCCATTTTGCAAATCACTAATTATTTTGTCACTTTCTTCTTTTGAAGATATTTCAATCTTCTCTCCATCCTTGCTATGCAATTTTATTACAAAGCTTTCCTTTTGACTATCTTTAAAGACATCACATTCAACAGTCCAATATTCCTTAGGTATAAATTCAGATATTTCTTTTTCTCTATCACATATTATTTTTAAAGCTACAGATTGCACTCTACCAGCACTTAATCCCCATTTAATTTTTCTCCATAGTATAGGACTTATTTCATATCCTACTAGTCTATCCAATACTCTTCTTGCTTGTTGAGCATCAAATACATTTTCATTAATTTGTCTTGGGTTTTTAATTGCTGCTTTTACTGCAGTTTTTGTAACTTCATTAAACTCAATTCTACATTTCTCATCTTCAGAAATTTTAAGTGCTTTAGCTAAATGCCATGATATAGCTTCGCCTTCTCTATCAGGGTCCGTTGCTAAATAAACTTTCTCACTTTTTTTTGCCTCTTTTTTAAGTTTTTCTAAAAGCTCTCCTTTTCCCCTAATAGTTATATACTTCGGTTCATAATTATTATCTATATCTACGCCTAATTGGCTTTTTGGCAAATCTCTCACATGTCCCATTGAAGCTTCCACTATATAATTTTTTCCTAAATATTTTCTTATTGTCTTTGCTTTAGCAGGTGACTCAACTATAACTAGTTTTTGACCCATCTTATCCCCTCCAGTAATCTTGTCATTAATTATTACGTTAACTACACAGATTAAATTTTAAAATCAAGTTAATATAAGATATCTATATACTTTTATTTACTTTAGCATAATAATTACCATGTAAACAGTATATTTCATCTTTTAGTTGCATTTCAAATAATAACCCATATAATTGTTTTATGTCAATATTAGTAGCTCTTACAATATCATCAATATGTATAGGATTTTCTCCTAATAAATTATATATTTTGTCATTTTTTTCACTACTCTTAGGAATTTTTTTATCATTTTCTTGTCGAATTATATTTAATTTTAGTATATTTATTATATCTTCTGCAGATGTAAAAACAAATGCTCCTTCTTTAATTAATTTATTACATCCTTTGCTTTCCATAGAAAAAATCGAACCTGGTACTGCCATTACATCTCTTCCCTGTTCTAATGCCGTAGAAGCAGTAATAAGGGATCCACTTTTTTCTCCAGCTTCTATTACTAGAACTAAATCACTCATACCACTAATTATTCTATTTCTTTGAGGAAAATTATGTTTTTCTGGTGATTTGCCTGGTAAAAACTCTGATACAATGCATCCTCCCCTATTTAATATGTCCTCGTATAGTTTTAAATTTTCTTTAGGATATATTACATTTACGCCACTTCCTAATATTGCACAGGTATAAATGTCATTATCTAAAGATGACCTATGTGCTATACCATCTATGCCTTTCGCCATGCCACTTATTATTTGAACATCATATTTTTTTAGTTCTTTACAAATAATATCAACTATGTTTTTCCCATAGTGAGTGGCTTTTCTTGATCCTACTATAGAAAGTTTCTTACTATTATCTTCTAACCTTTCAATATCTCCTTTATAAAATAGTATATAAGGTGGATTATCAATATTTATTAGCTTTTGGGGATATTTAGATTCATTAAAAGTGACAGCATTAATCTTATCTCTTTCCATTGTTTTATAAATTGAATTTATTTTATTCTGATCAAAACCATGTAATAATCTATCTATAATTTTATTATTGCTCCCTTTCATAGAAAATGCATAATCATATATATTTTTTTCATTTTCTAATTCTTCTAAAAGTTTTATTTTTATATGATCACTCAATTCTACTGAGGCAAACCATAACTTATACTTATCCATTTTTACACCTATATATACCTTAAATTATTTCATTATTTATAAATTTTCTGTATTGAAGCGCTTCCATAACATGTTTTTCTTCTATATTTTCACTATTATCTAAATCCGCAATAGTTCTAGAAACTTTTAAAATTCTACTATAAACCCTAGTACTTATGTGAAATTTATTAAAAGCTATTTCTAAGACTTCACTACAATTTTCATCAATTTTACAGTATTTTTTTATGTGTTTTTCTTTCATCTCTGAATTACAATTTATATTATCTTTATTAAACCTTTTTCTTTGAATTTCTCTACAAGCTTCTACTCTTTCTCTAATTTCCTCTGAACTTTCATTTTTCGTTGTACTTCTAATCTGTTTATATGATAGAGGGTTTACTGAAGTGAATATATCTATCCTATCTAATAATGGTGCTGAAAGCTTTCCTAAATACCTCTTAATCTCGTAATCACTGCATTTACAGGGTTTTATATTAGTACCAAAGAATCCACAAGGACATGGATTTAAAGCTGCTATAAGCATAAAACTAGATGGATATATTACAGTTCCTGCATTCCTTGTTATTTTAATTTTTCTATCTTCCAAAGGTTGCCTTAAAACCTGTAGTAAATTCTTTTTAAATTCTAGTATTTCATCTAAAAATAAAACGCCATTATGAGCTAATGAAATTTCACCTGGCATTAAATACTTTCCTCCACCTACAAGAGCAACCTCTGTAGTAGTATGATGTGGATTTCTAAAGGGTCTATCCTCTATTAATCCTCCTTTATATGCTGTACTTCCATAAACACTATAAATTTTCGTTACTTCTAAGGCTTCTTCATAATTTAACTTAGGCAAGATAGAACTTATCCTTTGAGCTAGCATAGTTTTTCCTGAGCCTGGGGCTCCATGCATCAATAAATTATGTCCACCTGATGAAGCTACTTCTATAGCTCTTTTAGCAGCTTCTTGCCCCATAACATCTTCAAAATCTAAAACATCATTTTTAATAGATTTTTCCTCTTTCTTATAAATATAAGGACACATATCTTTGTATATTAAAAAATCTACTACCTGTTTTAAGCTATCCATAGGATAAACTTCTGCATCTTTTATCATGCTGCATTCCTTTGCATTTTTATAGGGCATAATAAATTTTTTAATACCACTATTCACACCTTCTATTACTATAGGAAGTGCCCCTTTTACGCTTTTTAAATTTCCGGATAGTGATAATTCACCCATTAGAATATACTTATGCATATCCTGTATATTTATTTGATTACTTCCTATTAATATACCTATAGCTATAGGTAAATCAAATAGTGCTCCTTCTTTTTTAATATCTGCTGGAGCTAGATTTATAGTAATTTTATTAACAGGAAATTCATAACCTGAGTTTACAATAGCTGCTCTTACCCTATCTTTAGCTTCTTTAACAGAAGTGTCTGCTAGTCCAACTATATTAAAGCAAGGTAATCCATTACATATATCAATCTCAACAGATATAAGTACACCTTCTACTCCCAAAAAGGTTGCACATAATATTTGCGTTGCCATATAATCACCCTTTATTATAATTTTATATAGTAATTATTGACAATATAAATTCATATAAACATTATCTTTAGAAATTTTATTTATAAATAAATTTTATTTCATTAAATTCATTATTTTGCTTAAATCCTAATTGTATTAAATTACCATATTATTCAGTAATATTCTGAATTCGACAATAAATTAACACATATTAACTATATAGATATACCAATTTTAAAATTAATATACATAAAAATAATTGGTGCTTTTTAGTATTATAATTAGAACTATTGAATTCACCATGTACAGCTCGCAATTTACAATTATAGGCATTTCTCAGTAAAAGCTGAGAAATTTAAAATTATTTATTTTTAAAGTAATATAATCACTTCTTATAAAGAACTAGTAATACATTACTAATAAAAAAATTATTTATAAAGAATTAATTTTAACCATAATTGTAAATTTTCCATTGTGAATTGTGAATTGAAATACTATAAAGGGAAATAATTATACTAATTATTAAGATACTTAAAACTATAGAAAGGATGTTTAAATGAAGTCTTTAAATAAAAGTATTGGATCTTATGGTGAAAGCATAGCAGAAGATTATTTAAAATCCATCGGGTATGTTATATTAGAAAAAAACTTCGTATGCAAAATTGGCGAAATTGATTTAATAGCAAAAGATAAAAATCATATTTCTTTTATAGAAGTAAAAACACGTTATGGAAACCTTTACGGAACTCCTGGCGAATCTATAACCACTTTAAAACAACATAAAATATATAAAACTGCTCAAACTTATATTCTAAAGAAGAAACTCTACAAATCTAATTTTAGATTTGATGTCATTGAAATTACATTAAACAATAAAAATTCTCCTTATATTAAATTAATTAAAGATGCTTTCAGAATATGATAGTTTGTTCAATTAATATAAGCAAGATAACACTTTTTAATAAAAATTACAGCCAACTATAAAAAACATGACCTAAATCATGTTTTTTATAGTATATTCTTTAAAAAACTTTTTCTATGTATTTTTGTGGCACCATATACCTTTAAAGCTTTTACATGTTTTTCTGTACCATAACCTACATTTCTTTCAAAGCCATAGTTTAAAAATTCTCTGCTATAGTCTTCCATAAGTTTATCCCTAAAAACTTTAGCTAGTATAGAAGCACAAGCTATACTTGCACTTTTAGTGTCCCCTTTTATAACATGATAATTTTTAATATCAAAACCTTTAATTAAATATCCATCTGATAAAACTACCTCTGGTGTAATAGAAAGCCCATTGCAAGCTTTTTTAAATACTTCATTATTACACCACCCTATACCTTTTTCATCTATTTCTTCATTATTAATAATAGAAATATTATAACTTAATGCATTTTCTTTTATTTTTTCTGCTAACTCTTCCCTCAACTTTTGCGATATCTTTTTAGAATCATTAATGTACAAAATCATATCCCTATTTTTTTCAAAATCTAGATCTAATATTACCGATGCAGAAACAATAGGTCCTGCTAGGGGTCCTCTTCCTACTTCATCCACACCTGCAATATATTTATAGTCACCAAAACTCTTATCAAAATCATACATATGCTTTACCCTAATTATTTCTTCATGGTAAGCATTTATATATTTTTTTAATTTCTCACCTAACTTTTGCACATTTTTTCTATTATCACTATTTAATAAGCTTACTAATTTCAAAAATAATTCATCATATTCATCAATGGTATAATCTGATTGAAATTTATTTACATAGTTTTTTATTTCATCATATTTCATAGAAGATAAATTTAAATCATGCAAAACTATCACCACTATTCTTTATAAAATTTAAAATGGACAATTGACAATTAATTTCTTTAAAAGAAATAAGTTTAAAACTTCTCTTGAGAGAAGTATCCATAATTGTCAATCGTCAATTCTCAATTGACTTAAGGTCTTTCTAATGAAATAGGTCCTAATTTTCCGCCTCTAAATTCATCTAAAAGCATTACTGCCACTCTATTATAATCTATATTTCCCCCTGAAATTACAGCTCCTCTTTTTCTTCCTATACTCTCCATATTTTCAAGAGCACTCTCACTTAATTCATTAAGCTTATATCTTTCTTTTAATCGCTCTGGATAATACTCCTGCAATCTTTCTATAAGCTTTAAGGCTAAATCTTCTATATCCATAATTTCATCTTTTATGGCTCCTGTAAAGGCAAGATTTAGTCCTACTTCTTCATCCTCAAATTTAGGCCATAATACACCTGGAGTATCCATAAGTTCTATACCTATTTTAGTCTTTATCCACTGTTTACTCTTAGTAACCCCTGGCTTATCTCCAGTTTTTGCTATATTATTTTTAGCCAATTTATTAATAAATGTAGATTTCCCCACATTAGGTATTCCTACTACCATAACACGAGTAACAATATTGACTACTCCTTTATTTTTAAGTCTATCATGTTTTTCTTTCAAAATTTCATCTAATGCAGGCTTAATATTTTTAAGTCCCGTACCAGTTAAACAATTAACTGTTAGTACCTTAGTATAATCATTTGAAAGAGCCTTTACCCATTCTTTTGTTACTTTATCTTCACTTAAATCACTTTTATTCAATAGTATAATTCTATGTTTATCCTTACAAATTTCCTCTATATCAGGATTAGCACTAGATTTTGTAATTCTAGCATCTCTTATTTCTATTACTGCATCTACTAGTTTAAGACTTTCTTTAATTTGCCTTCTAGTCTTTGCCATATGTCCCGGAAACCAATTTATACTCATAAATATCCGCCTTTCCTTTTCTTTATAGTTGGCAATAAGCAATTTATAATAATTGAAAAATATTTTTGAGTTTTAAAACTTATTTTTTATATTTTAAAATAAAAAAAGGGACCTTTTAGCCCCATTTTTTTACTTGATTAATTCTTTAACTTTAGCAGCTTTTCCTACTCTATCTCTTAAGTAGAATAATTTAGCTCTTCTAATCTTACCTTTTCTTACTACTTCTATTTTTTCAACTATTGGAGCATTTAAAGGAAATGTTCTTTCTACCCCTACACCTGAAGCTAGTCTTCTTACAGTGAATGTTTCTCTTATTCCACCATTTTGTCTCTTAAGAACGGTTCCTTCGAAAATTTGTATTCTTTCTCTAGTTCCTTCTTTTATTCTTACGTGTACCTTAACTGTATCACCTACATTAAAGTTTGGTAAATCACTTCTTAGTTGTTCTGCTTCAATAGCTCTTATTAATTCATTCATTGTGTATTCCTCCTTAAACTAATTTAACGTTCTTGCCAGTTATTTTCTGACAGAGGACCGTTCGTACTAACACATTTGATATTTTATCACATATGGTAGGTATATTCAATGTTTTTTTATAATTTATCAATATCTTTTAGTAATTTTATATCTTCTTTGCTAAGCGGAAACTTTTTAAAAAGGTCCAATCGATTTTTTTTAGTTAATAAAAGTGACTTAGTTTTTCTCCATTTTCTTATGTTCTCATGGTGCCCTGAGATAAGCACCTCAGGTACTCTTTCATCATTAAAGACTTCTGGTCTTGTATACTGAGGGTACTCTAGAAGCCCGTTATAAAAGGATTCATCTTCATAGCTGTTACTATTAGATAATACCCCTGGTACTAATCTACATATGCTATCTATTACTGGTATAGCAGCCATTTCGCCACCAGTAAGTATAAAATCCCCTAAGGATATCTCCTCATCTATGTAATTATAAACCCTCTCATCTATACCTTCATAATGGCCACATAAAAAGATAAGATTTTCTTCCTTTGATAAATCATTAGCCTTTGACTGTGTAAAAGTCGCACCTTTAGGTCCTAAAAATATTACCCTACCCTTATTATTTTCTTTAAC